>JBEKHB010000040.1:0-35948 GCA_050012495.1 Syntrophorhabdales bacterium | reverse complement strand
CGGCTGCATATCGTCTTTTTGCGTTCGTCTGGAGCTATTCGGCCCGGTTAAGACATCCTTTTTTCAAAGAACGACGTTTTGTCTATGCTTTTAACAAATCAATCGTTTCAGAAAAGGGGTTTACTTCTCAGGAATCACTTTCTTAAGAACGTCCCCTTTTCCCCCTACGCAAAAATGAAAGTGGTCCTAAAACCAAGCAAGTGATAAAGAGAAGACGTTCCATGACGCTCAATGATTGGTACTCCTTTTTCCAGGTTGCTTCACTGGTAATGTTGTTTTTAACATTTGCATTCGGGGCTGGTGCAATCTTGACGGGATTGCGGGTTAATAAAGGGGCTTCTCGGCAGATTATTAAGCTTGAAGCAGATATAGCTGAATCAACACGAGAAGTTGCACAAGCTAACCAGAAAGCTGCTGAGGCGAACGAAAAAGCAGAGTTCGAACACCTATCACGACTGCAATTGGAAGCTCGGCTCGCTCCTCGGACGCTAACAGCGGAGCAACAGGCGCGACTGACATCACTATTAAGGCCCTTTTCCGGCATAGAAGTTGGTGTTATTACATACGGTGATACGTCTGAAATCAGACGGATAAGCATAATGATACGTGATTGCTTGCAAAACGCAGGTTGGAAGGTCCATTCTGTAAAAATGGTGGCGAGTGAGACCGTCGTGGAGGGTATTCTAGTTGGAATTTCTGCTAACACCGACGCAACCATACATAATTCAGCAAGAATTCTGAGTACTGCGCTGCAATCAATGGGGATCGCTGCCGATCCTCGGGATTTTAACCAAATGTGGTATCCCGGCCCTGAAGTAGTTAACATGAAGATATATATAGGTAGCAAGCCATAATGAAATTGTGGCGCCTCCCACATACATTCAACTATATTAATATTTATATATCTTAATACTATCATATAGACGCATTCACATATTCAGATGTCTACATATATTATCATCTATATATCTTAATATGCAAATACTTCCCGTATCAACACATTAATACCCCACTACCTATTCAGGGGCTTCGTTGAGAAAAACATGAATTGCGTGTATTATTTATCAGCACCAAAAATGAACCCGAAAGGAGGCTATCGTTGAATAGACACAGAGACTGTAAGTTTTTCGCCAGTCGTGCGTACTGCTTGCACATAACTGATGACGTAATGAAGGAAGCGACGCAGAACGTGCGAGAATATCATGGCGGCAAGCAGCCAGTATTTTCGTTCCCTGAAAACGACGGAATAGATGCAATATGTTCATCCTGTGAAAAGTTTACTCCGTCTGATGCTGCGCGTTAGCGCTCGCCTTTTTCATTTGAGAATGTACAGAATGAAACAATGTCCCTGCGTCTCTCTGAACACAACACCTTCAAGTGGTAAGACTAGATAGAACCACCACGTGCTCTATACGGCTGGCCCTGGGAAGTAAGCTTTGTTGAGCGATTGAGGTGAACGAATGGCCGACAAATTTCCCGAAATGCCAGAATCACATATCGTAGGAAGACAGGCCTTCGCCGTCTTCACCGTCCGCTGCCCTCGAGAATGGATAGTTACGCCGCCTGTTCATGACTATGGGTGGGACGGCTTCATTGAGATCGGGACGAAGGGTCTCTCGTTCTTCATACAGATGAAGGGCTCCAGCGACCCTTCTTACTCCAAAGATGAAGATTTTGTCAGTGTCACTTTGAAAGTTTCTACCATCAACTCTCTTCAAAGCCATTCTGACCCAACAATGGTTTGTGCGTGTGATACAGGCATGAGTGACCCTCCCGTTTACTGGGTATGGCTTGATGAGGCAATGGAAGATGTGTCAAACAAGAATCCCGATTGGGAGCAACAAGAAACTGCAACAATTAGAGTACCCACGAACCAGACAATTGACCAGAATGTTTCTGCCAAGGTATCGGAATACGTTTCTGAACGCCGAGACAGGATAAAGATCGGGAACGAGATACTAGACGTTATGGGAATTGCCTCCGGTGTTGCTCAGGAGCAAATGAGGAGTTTGCCCGTTTCAGACTTATTTGAACAGGCCATAAAGCCCACCTTGGCCCGTGCAGGACTGATCGAGACCTCTACCACTGAAGGGTTGGAACAGTCAGATGTTTTGTCCCCAGATGACCAAAGGCGATTGAAGGACATCAAGGAGATATCTCTATTACTTAACGTTTTTAAAGACGAGGAAGCTGCCAAAAGGCTTGAGCAATTGAAAGATGAAATCGAATATGCATCGGATGGTGTGAAGGCAGCATATTTCAACAATAAGGGCATTTTCACGCTCCATCAGAGGGATGAAAGAAATGCCCTACCAGCCTTCATTACAGCATCAGAACTCAGGCCTTCGGAACCAAAGTATACTGCGAATGTGCTGTGGGTAGAGTTTTCCATCGATCAGGGGGCAGAGAGAGGTACCACAAGGCCGGAGTGGCGCGAAAGGCTCGATAAGTTCCTCTCTTCCAACCCAACCTTCGGTCTCGCCGTCAGATTGAAGGCCATGCAGATGGCGCGCGATTTGGGGCCCAAAGGTGCAGTCGAATACGTTACTAATAGCGTGCTGTGGGAAAAGGAGCCGCTTGATTCGAGGACCTGTTTATTGGAGGTGCTGCGAGATGCCGAAGACTATGATCAAGCCGTTGAGCTAATACAGCGGACAGAAAGAGACGGCATAACCTTAAACATCTTCTTCTATGCGCTCGCCGGATCGATTTTCTTTCTGAAGGCTATTGGAGGCTATGATAATAGCAGACAGTTTTCTTTTTTGGCAGGACCGGCAACTATAAATCTTGACCTGTTACAAAAAGCAGACTCTTATCATAGACAGGCATTCGATGCAGTTGCAAGTACGGGTTTTCCACTGGCGTGGACCGAAATTGTGCAGAATCATTGTCTGATTTTGACGCTCCACGGCAAGTATGATGAGGCGATAGTGGCCGCCAAGGCTTTCCTATTCAGGCACCCAGACAATCCGCAAATGAATGACATTCTTGCTTCCGCTCTAATTGGAAAAGGGGAGCCTGAGAATGCTGTGGCTTTTGCTCGAAAAGCTTATGCCAGCGACCGAAGCTCTTTGAATCTTCAGCACTTGTGCCAGGCCTTACACCTATCTCAGGATTACGAGGAGCTAATAAGAACGATTTCCGAGAATCGAGAAGACGGGTTCGAAGATGTGTTAGAGGCGAGGATTATGCGCCCGCTCTGCGCTATTGCTTACTCTGAAATCGGCGCAAAAAGGGAGAGTGATGAGCAGATTAGAGTGCTTGAAAGTGAAGGCCTCATAGGTGAGGCCGTAGGCGTCAAGTGTTACATCGCGAGAAAGAATGGGGTACCAAGAACGACTATTTCGGACAGTCTACAGAAGGCTCTTCGAGACCACCCTGATAACGTGGTCATTCTAACGCACCTCATCGAATACCTGGATCCAACTATCGTTGAAGACGCTGGAAGAATAGCCGATGCTTTCGGAAAACTCGTCAGAAGGAGGGAGTTGTTACCTGAAGAGTACTCTAAATATGCCTTTGCCGTGGGCACGCTCAACCGTCCCGAAGAGGCGAGAGATATACTGATGCGGGCTGTAAAACATTATCCGGGCATACCTAGTCTTATTCATGACTTAGCTCTGGCAGTTGAGCGGACGGGGGACCAGGAAACAGCATATCGTCTGTGCTCTGATTACATCAGGGTAGGCGGCAAAAGTTACGCGATCTTGAAGAACACCGCCATTCTGGCCGAGATGACAGGCCGAATAGACGATGCCATCAAGCTCTTTTCAAACGCGATCACCAAGACTCAGGATTCGCGTGAAATAGGTGATATCCATTGCCAATTATATGAGCTGAAAAGGAGAAAAGGCACCTCCGTTAAAGAACTTATGTCCCACATAGACCGATTCGGTAAGACGATACCGAACCGAGAGCCAGAACGAGAAGCCCGGTACTTGGTGATGATGTTACTGGCGCCTAGATCGGCCGAGCCTATAGACGAGGAGATGCAGTCCTGGATCGAAGAGGAGAAGAGAAGACTAACTGAATTTAAGGAAAAGAATCCAAAGTTTCCCTTCCTGCGGTCGTTCAAGATAGATACCACGCTTTCACCGGAGGAACAGTCTAAGGAATTGCTCACGACTATAACCGCTGAGACTTTGCCGAGCCGCATCAGGCGTGCACAACTCGAAATGGCGGCTCGGGGAGGTCCGTGGCCTTTTGCCTTAAGGGCCGGGATGTCCGATTCCATCTTCTCTTATTGGTCCTTATGCACACAAACAAATGTATCTTCCCATGCAGTTCATATCTGGACTCCCGACATACCCCTGGAAGAAGAGAACAACACTGCAAGAATGGCCAGAGAGGTGTGCGTGGACATTGTTGCCCTTCTTGCTCTGGCCGAGTTGGACATCTTAGATATCTTGACAACTCTCGATAGAGTGATCATCTCACTTGGTACTATGAGGGCTATAGGTGGTGAACTGAACGACCTTTTCAAAGGCCCCCATCCGCATGCCACCCGTATTAGTACCTGGCTTGCCTCAAACAAAAGGCTTGTGCGGGTTAGGCACATCACCTATTCTCCAGTTTCGGGTATCGGAAATGACACTCAGAAATCGATTATTGTGACTTCTGTCACACCATCTCCTCGACAGATAATGGGTTGTGGTATCGGAGAATCGTTAAGCTTGATTTCTTCTCAAAAATTGATCCTGTACTCTGACGATGTTTTCACCAGGTGCGCTGCCCGTATGGATGGTAGCACAAAGACATTCAGTACAATCAGCTTGCTTAGAGCGCTCAGGGAAAAGGGTAGGGTTCAATTGAGCCGTGAGACCCAGGTTCTTGCAAGAATGATACGGCTAAATTTTCGAATTGTGCCTTTTGAACCTGTTCATTTAATGTCTGCCCTTGAAGAACTCATCGAATCTTTGCGCTCAGAGGGAAGAGTCCCGAAACAGGCGGACATGCTTAACGACGAGTCGCTCGGCACTCTACTACGTCAGTTCGCCGAATCGTCTTTAAATGTTGCGCCTCTTCAAGGGATTGCCACAGATTGGTGGGTTGCCGTTGTTGAAAAAGGATTCACATCAGAAATACTTGAGGCGAGTATGAGCTATCCAGTATATGCCTTGTCACAGAGATCAGTTGGCGGGGTACTGACGGGATTGCCGAAAGATGAGCCAATGGAAAGAAGTGCTGCCTTACTGGCGCTTTTTCTACTGAAGATTATCCGACGAGATGAGAAACTCATCTCTCAAGCATGGTCTGCGGTAAAACTTTGTTGCTCCCGCCGTTATGAAGAGAAGAGTTATCAACAAATGATCAGAAACAAGATTCCCTTCTCACTTGTGAAATGGATAGAGTTACAACCTATAGGCGACAACGAAAAGGCACAGACGCTTGTAGCCTTTACCGAAGCATTGCCATACGAAGATAAGGCGACGGTTGAGGTCTATATTATTCAGCGAATCAAGCCTTCATTCTCGAAGTGAGAACGTGGTCACTCCTATTGCTTTCAAGCGGCAGCATTTGTGAACGAGACCCTACTTATAGGTCTATAGCAGGTGAAGACAGCCCACAAGGACGTCCATGCCTTTATAACATTCTCAACGCTGCGCCCTGGCATCCAACAGTTTAGCGCCTTATGGATGGTAATGGCGGATGGAGCGATATCAAACTGAGTTGAAGCTTTGTAGGTGAAAGCAATTGCAGACGATCTTTTCCGGCCGGAGGGATTTTCGATGGATGGGGCGGAAGCCGGGTTGTCGTCCGGGCCGGAGCGTACTTCGCGCGTACGTGAGGACCCGGACGACAACCCGGCGACCGCGCCAGGCGCGAAAAGACCCCGGCCGCCCCTAGTCGAGGGCGTTGACCGCCTTCCTGATCCGTTCCATGCCCTTCTCGATGATGTCCATCGATGTCGCAAAGGAAAGCCTCAGATGCCCCTCTGTGCCGAACTCGCCGCCGGGCACCGCGGCCACGTGGAAATCTTCAAGGAGTATATCGGTCCACTGGGCCATAGAGGTCATCTTCTTCCCCTTGTACGTCCTGCCCACAAGGCCCTTGAAAGAGGGGAAGACATAGAAAGCCCCCTTGGGGTTAAAGCAGCTCACCCCTTCCATACCGGTGAGCCTCGCAACACACACGTCCCTTCTCTTCACGAACTCCCCGACCATAAAGCCGACGAAGTCCTGCGGCCCGTTCAGGGCCGCTATCGCCGCCTTCTGCGATATTGAGGCGGGGTTGGACGTGCTCTGGCTCTGGATATTGCTCATTGCCTGGATCACCTCTCTGTTCCCGGCGGCGAAGCCGATCCTCCAGCCCGTCATCGAGTAGGTCTTGGAGACGCCGTGCGTGATTATGGTCGCTTCTTTGATAGGCCCCCCGAGAGACGCAATACTGGTGTGCCTGTAACCGTCATACACGAGCTTCTCGTAAATCTCATCGGAAATGAGGGAGAAACCGTGCTCGACGGCGAGCTTGCCTATCTCCTCAAGGTTCCGCAGAGAGTAGACGGCGCCGCATGGGTTGGACGGGTAGTTGAGGATGATCCCCCTGGTCTTCTCTGTAAGATGCGCTTTCACCATCTCCGCCGTGAGCTGGTACTCCTCCTCCTCGCGGGTCTCCACGAAGACGGGCGTTGCCCCGGCAAGCTCGATCATCGCAGGATAGGAGACCCAATAGGGCGTGGGCACGATGACCTCGTCGCCTTCCTGGAAGACCGCCTGGAAAAGATTGTAGAGGGCGTGTTTGCCGCCGCACGTCACGATGACCTCTTCCCGCTTGTACTCGAGGTCGCTGTCCCTCTTGAACTTGGCAATGATGGCGTCCTTCAGCTCCTCCATGCCGGCGGCGGGGGTATATTTGGTAAAGCCGTCCATGATCGCGTCTATAGCGGCCTTCTTGATGTGGTTCGGCGTATCGAAATCGGGCTCGCCGGCCCCAAAGCCGACGATATCGAGGCCCTGCGCCCTGAGCGCCTTCTCTTTCGCCGCGATGGCGAGTGTCGGCGAGGGCTTCAAAGACCTTGCTCTCCGTGAGATCATCGGAACTCCTTTGGCTTCACATGGTTGTCTCTCGCGTAGCGAAAAGCAACCTCCAGGGTCCTTTCCGTGTTCTCGACGCCGGCCTGCTCGAAATACATAAGCCCCTCCCGTGAAATGCCTCTATTTACTTAATACTATCTCGGGCCGTCTTGTCAACCCGCAGGCGACAAGTCACTTTTCCTGCTTGATGGAACGGGAAAAGAAGCGCGACCAGACGTAGCTCCCTTTGAGGAGCCGGTTTATCTGCGAGGAGACGTCAGCTTTTTGGGTGATCAGGTTCACGTAGAACCCTTCGTCGCGCACCTCGCCGATGAAGACAAGACCCTTCAGCACACCCTTTTCGAGCACGATCTTTCGGTAAAACCGATTCTCCTCCTCCCGGTAAACGCCCGGCCCTTCGTCCCTGCTCCTGCCCGCGGTAAATATGGAGATGCCGAATACACGGAGGATGTTTCTCGCGAGGCTCCCCCGATATGCGACCCGCACCCCGGACATGTTCAGGGCGGCCGTCCTGCCTTGTTCCACGGCGGCCGGCCACAGGGCGTTTACCCGCGGCTCGTCATAGACGATGTCCATCGTTTCGACGGCATCACCCGCGGCGAAGACGTCCGGCACGGTCGTCTCCTGGCAGGCATCGACCGAAATCCCCCTTTTCACTGCGATGCCGCTCCCCGCAAGGAAATCCACGCAGGGTCTCACACCTTTTCCAAAGATGACGACGTCGCAGGTCCTCTTTCCCCCCGACCTCAAGGAGACTTCCCCATCCTGCCGGATGCCGGTGATCTCATCACCCGTCACTATCTCGATGCCGAGCGCTTCGACCCTCTGCCGGACGAGTTCTGCGGCCGGCCGGTCGAGCATCGAGGAGAATATGCGGTCCGATGAAACGACGAACGTGATCTTCATGCCCAGCTTGTGGAGGGCATCTCCCGTTTCCATGCCCACCGGGCCCGCCCCGGCGATGACGGCGCGCCCGGAACGCCCGTGAAGGTGGTCTCTCAGCCGGAGGAGGTCCGGAAGGTCCCGGACGGTAAAAACAAAGGGCAGATCGGCGCCCGCAACGCGCGGCCTTTCAGGGACGCCGCCGCCCGTGATGAGGAGCCTGTCGTAGGTGAACATCTCACCCGCCGTCGTCGAGACACGGCGGTGAACAGGCTCAATCCTCGCAACTTCCCGGCCGAGGAGCAGCGAGACGCCAACGGGTACAGGCAGAAAAATATGCTTTTCATCCATCTCCCCTGAAAGACGGTAGGGAAGGGCCATCCTGGCGTAGGGGTTGACCTTTTCCTTCGAGAGCACGGTGACGCGGCTCGTCGCATCCAGACGCCGCACGCACGCCGCCGCGGTGATTCCTGCGGGACCTCCGCCGATAATGAGATGGTCCATCGATTACCCCTCTACAACATTGTCCGGAGCTAACCTGCGAACGTGTGAAAAAATCGTTTGAGAACCCTTTGCCGTCATTCCGGCGAAAGCCGGAATCCAGCTTTTTCAGTATGTTACAAAGGGCCTGGACCCCGGCGTCCGCCGGGGTGACGACAAAAAGGCAATTTTTTCACACGTTCTGCCCGCTGCATCGGCACTTGTGAGCGGGGAGGCCGGGGCACCCGCGAAGCGGGTCGTGGCTTTGCCGGCCGAGGGGGCGCTGAGCCCCAATCTAGAGAGCCAGTGCCGCGAGCGTTTCCTTCCCCGCACCAGCAGTTGTGAGCGGGGAGGCTCGGGCAGCTTTGCTGACCGAGGGGGCGCTGAGCCCCAACCTAGCGCCCCAACCTAGAGACCGAGCGCCGCGAGCGTTTCCTTCCCCGGTATGCCCGATGCGTCCCATCCGCGCAAGCTGTAGTATTCGGGCAGCATCTTCGGAAGCTCGCTGACATGCCCCTTTGCGGCGCCATCGGAAAGGGGGAATTTAAGGAGACGCTCAGGCAGCGTGTCATCCTTTGTCGTGAAACCCGCCCTCAGATTATAGAGCCTCTCCAGGTTCCAGATGCGCTCACCGGTCCGCATGAATTCTTCGGTGGTATACGCCGTCCCGGTGGCCGCGCTCGTCAGCTCTGCCAGCTCCTCGGCGCCTATGCCGAAGGTGGCAAAAAGACACATACCCGTCGAATCGAGCGCTGCCGTCAGGTTCTGAAACGTGATAACCCACTGGGCTTTCCCCTCCGAGGTCAAATTATCGATCTTTACCGGATTGCCCAGTATCTCGACGGCCGTGGTGTAACCCCGGACGTGACAGCCTCCCCTGTTGCTGGTCGCGTAGTTGAGACCCATCCCCTGAAGGGCACGCGGATCGTAGGCAGGCATTTCCTGTTTCTTTGCCGTCATCGAATACTCGGGGTGGCCGTAACTCGCGGCGATCCGGTAGCTGCCCATCGCAAGTTTCTTGCCGAAGCCCTCGCCTGTGGCCGTGAGACGGACCATCTCCACCATGGCTTCCGCATTGCCGAACGTCAAGGGGATGCCCCCCGTCTCTTCCAGCGTGATAATGCCGTCCTCGAACATCTCCATGGCGCAGGCCACAGTCGACCCCATGGAGATCGTGTCGATGCCGTACTCGTTGCAGAGGTAGTTGGCCTTGGTCACGGCATCGAGGTCATCGACGCCGCACGCCGGTCCGAAAGCCCATGCCGTTTCATACTCAGGGCCCTCCCCGTAACCGGTATACTTCGGATTGGTTACCCGGGTCGCGCGGCCGCAGCTTATGATGCAGGAAAAGCAGCCCCTAGGCCGCGTGAGGAGATATTTTGACAGGGATTCTCCGCCGACTTTATCGGCCGTCGGGAAGAAGGCTTCGCGGAAGTTGCGGGTCGGCAATCCGCCGTTTTCATTCAGGATGTTGACGAGAACATCCGTCCCGAAGAGCCGAAGTCCTTGTCCGCCCACGGGATGGTTCTTTATCTTTGTCCAGGCATTCACCGTGGCTTTACGGAAGGCGTCCGCATCGGACACGCGCACCGCGCCGGTTCCACGGACTGCCACAGCTTTGAGGTTTTTGGAGCCCATGACGGCCCCTACGCCGGTCCGGCCGGCTGCCCGGCTATACTCATTCATCACGTTGGCCAAAAGATCGCACCTCTCTCCCGCGGGGCCGATGCAGGCCACGCTGGCTTCCTCGTCTGTCTCGGCCCGCACGCCTTCGGTCGTCTCCGGCACCGGCTTTCCCCAGAACGCCGTCGCGTCGCGTAGGGAGACATCGTCGTCATCGATCCACAGGTAGACGGGTTTGTCCGCCTTGCCTTCCACAACGAGGAGGTCGTAGCCCGCATACTTCAGCATGGGGCCGAAGACGCCGCCAGAGCTTGACGCGGCGATCGTCCCCGTCAGGGGACCCTTCGTCACCACGTCGAAGTGACCCGCCGACGGCGCGTTGGTGCCGGAGAGCGGCCCGGGGGCGAAGATAAGCTTGTTTTGCGGACTTAACGGATCGATGCCGGGGTCGACTTCGGTGAACATGAGGTAACTCGCAAGGCCCCGCCCCCCGATGTAGTTCTTCGCCAGTACGGGATCGAGCGGCTCTTTGGCGACCGATCCGCTCGACAGGTCGATTCTCAGGATCTTTCCAATCCAGCCGTACATCATCGCACCTCCTCGACGCTCTTTTTGAGCCCGACGGCGACGGCCTTCCGGCGCGACCTTGCCGCGTCGGTCTCATCCACGAATTCAAGCGCCCGCGTGGGGCAGAAGGTTACACACTCGGGGCTGCCGTCGCAGAGGTCGCACTTGACGATCCGGCGCTTCGCGCTCTCATAGACAACCGCGCCGAAGGGGCAGGCGAGGGTGCACATACGACAACCGATACACTTTGCTTCCTCCCAGGCGACGCGGCCGAGGGCAGGGTCCTCGTGCATGGCCGTAGTGGGACAGACGGCGACACAAGGGGCGTCTTCGCACTGCTGGCACGTGGTCGGCACGGAAAAACCTTCCAGCTCCCAGGAAGAAACGTGAATCCTCGCGGTATGGGGGCGAAACTCCCGGTCATGAAAGAACGAGCATGAGAGCTCGCAGTTGTGACAGCCGGTGCATCGGTCCGGATAGATCATCAACATCTTGCTCATAGTGAGCCTCCGTCGTGAGAAATATACAATCCTGCACATAATAGGAGCCGTGAGGGAAAGCTATCCCCGATGGCCTCATTATGCTTCTTATCTAGCGTATATGCCTTTTTTCAGGATTTCAATATGTCTTATTTGACATAAGTTGAGCCGGGAACAAAAGGCACCTGCGCCGTTACCCTCAGCACACGCGTTGTCGCCCCGGTCACCTTATAGAGGTCGCTTATCCGCATCCCCACGACCCAGATGATGTCGCCGCCTGAAAGCAGGAGGGGAATCCGCCTGCGCCTGCCTCCGGGCACCTTCCTCGCAATGAAATAGTCCTTCACCTTGACGCTCTGCTCCATGCCGAGCGGCACGAACCTGTCCCCCTCGCGGAACGTCCTTAAAGAAAGACCGGCGATCCTGCCCGCATCGAAAAAGGCGGTATACCTGTCTTCCGGAAACGTCTTCGGCCTCTCATGCTCAAAAGAGACGTCGAGGGTCACGCCGAGGAGCGGAAACGCATGTGTTCCCGGCCCGACCTCAAAGACTTCCGCCGCCGGCGCAGGGTCGCCCTCTTTTGTGAATATGAGGTCCCCGTATTCCCTTATGACCTTTATCCCGCCGGGGAGCATCACCATGTTGTTGGGCTTATCCGAGAAAAGCGCTTTTTCGATGAGGAGCGCGTGCTCCCTCAGTGCGATAAACCGGGGGGAGAGCCGGCGGAGCAGGCGGGAAACGACCCTGAACCTGACCTCGCGCTGGAGATTCGAGAGCTCCCCGACCCCGACTCGAAAACCCTCCCCCTCCGGCCGCACGGCCCCTCGCCCCTCAAGGATAGCCGCCGCCTCTTCATCGAACACGGTGTTGACCGACGCAATGTCGGCCAGAAGGAAAAGAATCTTCTCCTTGAACCTCGGGTTGAGCTGCTCCATGAGCGGCACTATCCGGCTGCGTATGAAATTCCTCTCGTACTTTTCCGACAGGTTCGATGAATCCGCCCGGTAGGCTATCGAGTGATGGCGCGCAAAGGCGGCGATCTCCGCGCGGTAGGCGCGAAGGAGCGGTCTTACGACAGGGCCTCTTTTTATGGGGATCGAAGCGAGGCCGGAAAGCCCCGATCCCTTGACCAGGCGCAGCAAGAACGTTTCCACCTGATCGTCCCGGTTGTGGGCGATTGCGATCCGCCCGTAGCCGTGGGCCGCGGCCACCTCGTCGAAATAGCGGTAGCGTATGTCCCTGCCCGCGTGCTGTACGGAGAGGCCGTTTTTCCGGGCGTAGCCCAAGACGTCCGCCCGCAAAGTGTGGCAGGGCACCCCGTACCTGTCCGCAAGGGCTCTGACAAAGGCCTCGTCCCCAAGAGCATCCGCGCCCCGCAACTGGTGGTTGACGTGGGCGACGGCCAGACCGAAGGCCATATCCTTTTTGATCCTTTCCAGCAGGAAGAGGAGGGTCGAGGAATCGATCCCCCCGGACACCCCGACCAGCACCGTATCACCCGGGTCGATCAGCCCTTCCTGCCTGATGACCCTTCGCACGGTCTCGTCGAGCGCCATCAAAACCGATTATGAGCAGGAAGAGCAGCTTGAGGACGAGCACCCCGAACAGCCTGAGCCGGAGCTTGAGGGGAGCTTCAATTTGCCGCCCGTGGAAAATCCAAAAGTCGACATTTTCTTTTTGGGGCTCTTATTGCCGCATTTCGGACATTCTACAGCCTCGCCCGTCCTGAAGACGATGCATTCAAAATCGTCTCCGCAGCTCTCACAGTTGTATTCATAGATAGGCACGTCTTTTCCTCCTTAGTACTACCCTGCCCGTCCCATCTCTTTCGCGAGGTCCGGCAGGAGATCCCGAAGAGACTGCACGTAGGTCTCGGCTTCTTTATGCCCGTCTATCGGCATTGCCAGGGCCTCCTCGGCGAATATCTTCGCCATCGAGAACCTGTTCCTGAAGTAGCAGTTGAAGGCCGAGGTGTAAAGAAAAAGAAACCTCGCGGCCACATTTCCGCGGTCCAGTTTGATCGCCTTCTGGAAGAGGCTTCTCGCGACCTGATAGTACTCACTCCCGAGATAACTGAGGGCCGCTTTGAAGATGAGTGTGGTGCGGCCCTGGTCGTAGATATCGTCAAGCAGGTCCTGGTAGCCCTTCTTCCCGTACATGGCAATGAACGACCGCTCGTTTTCGAGCAGGAAACGCGGCATCAGATAATTGTTCCTGTAGATCTTCACCAGGTCCTTCACCTGCGCCACCAGGTCCTTGAGGAGCGTTCTTACTTCTTTGAGGCCCTCATTCAGCCTCTTCTGGGCCTTCAAGATCAGCGCGTCGAACTCGCGGATCACCTTTTTTTCGGCCGGGGTCAACTCCGGGGAGCTGATGAGCATGTTGTACTGGGGCTTGTAGTATTCGAGCTGGTAGATGCACTCCCGGAGCTTCATTGCCTCGTGAAAAATGTAGCCCACGGTGATATCGAAGAATTTCTCTTTGTAGGCGGCCCCGGGGGTATTTCTGAACAGCTCGTGGCACATCTGCTTGAGCCTGTAGAGGCAGCTCTTCCCCCTGTCGTCGACAAACTCCTCGACTTCCGAGAAGGTAAGCGTCCCTCTCTTATGCAGATCCAGGCAGTGGCAGCACGTCTTGTAAAGGCAGATAGACTCGTTAACGAGATCTACCTGTTTTTTTTCGATATTTAGGTTTGTCACTTTCCGCCGCGCCTTCCTTTTCCTCGTATTCTCTCACGAGCCGCCGCAACTCCTCCCCGTCCATGACCTCTTTCTCAAGGAGGATCCCCGCTATCTGCTCGAGGAGCCGCTTCTTCTCGCCGAGCGTCTCCTTGACCTGCTCATAGGCATCCTCGATTATCCGCCTGATCTCGTTGTCTATCTCCCGGGCGGTCTCCTCGCTGTAGTCCCTGGAATGGGCGTCGGGACCGATATCGAGGAACATCGATTTCCTTTCCTTTTCATAGGTGATGTGGCCTATCTTGTCGCTCATCCCGAATTCCTTGACCATCGACTTCACGATATCCGTCGCCTTGGCAAGGTCGTCATGGGCGCCCGTCGAGACTTCCCCGAAGGTCAGCTCTTCAGCGACCCTGCCGCCAAGAAGGACGGCGAGGCGATCAAGGAGCTCCTGCTTCGTCATCAGGTAGCGGTCCTCGGTGGGCCGCTGCATGGTATAGCCGAGGGCCGCGATCCCCCTCGGTATGATGGAGATTTTGTGCACCGGGTCCGGCGTTCGCAAAAGCGACGCCATCAGCGCGTGGCCTGTCTCGTGATACGCCACGATCTCTTTTTCCTTTCTGTTCATTACCCTTTGCTTCTTCTCCAGGCCGGCGAGCATCCGGTCTGTAGCTTCGTCGAACTCCGCGCTCGTCACCGCGGGCTTCGCCTTCCGTGCGGTAAGGAGGGCCGCCTCGTTCACCAGGTTGGCGAGGTCTGCCCCGACAAAGCCCGGTGTCCTTGCGGCCACCATGGCCAGGTCCACATCGGGGGCGATTTTCACCCCTTTCGCGTGGACCCTGAGGATCGCTTCCCTGCCGTTGATGTCGGGCCTGTCGACGAGCACGTGCCTGTCGAACCGCCCCGGCCTTAAGAGGGCCTGGTCCAGGATCTCCGGCCTGTTGGTCGCCGCCATGATGATCACGCCCTTTTTGGTGTCGAAGCCGTCCATTTCAGCGAGAAGCTGGTTGAGCGTCTGCTCCCTCTCATCGTGCGACGCGAGCGGGTTCAGGCCTCGGGCCTTGCCCAGCGCATCAAGCTCATCGATGAAGATGATGCAGGGCGCCTTTTCCTGCGCCTGCCCGAAGAGGTCCCTCACCCTCGCCGCCCCCACGCCGACGAACATCTCAACGAAATCCGATCCGCTCATGCTGAAGAAGGGCACTTTAGCCTCTCCTGCCACCGCCTTTGCGAGGAGGGTCTTTCCCGTGCCCGGCGCTCCCACGAGGAGGATACCCTTCGGTATCTTGCCCCCGATTCTCAGGAACTTCTCCGGCGTCCTCAAAAACTCGATGATCTCCTTCAGCTCTTCCTTGGCCTCTTCCGCGCCGGCGACGTCGTCGAAGGTGACGTTTATCTCATTCTGCCCCAGGATCCTGCTCCGGCTCTTGCCGAAATTGAGGACGCTGGAAGGCGCGCCGCCCATTCTCCTCATCAGGAGGTTCCAGATGACGATGATGATGACAAAGGGCAGGATCCAGGAGATGATCCCCTTGAAAAGCTTATTCTCATACTGGCCGCTGAACTTGACGCTGCTCTTCTCGAGGTCCTTGATCAGGTCCGGGTCATCCACCCGCGCGGTCATGAACTTCACGGCCTTATCTCCCTGCTTGAGGGTCCCCTGAATGCTTTCGTTGCTTATGACAAGGTCGCCGGCCTCCCCCTTTGCCAAGTCCTGTTTGAACTCGCTGTAGGAGATGGTTTTTACCTCTGTATTCGACAGATAGCTGTTGATGACGATTATGGCGACAAAGGCAACGATAAAGTAGAGAAAAGTGAAATTTCTCGTCTTTTTGTCCTTGTTGGTGTCGGTACTGCGTGGTTTCAGGTCCAGAAAGGGGAGTTTTCTGCCGCTCTTTTTTACAGCTTTTCTCTTCGGCATGGTAAATTCTAACAGAAAATACTCACTTTTAAAACATTTCCTTTATGGAAATGCCTCCTTATATTAGCCCCCACCCCTTCTATGGAGAATATTGTCATTTGCCCGCTCATTGTCAATTAAGACGCCTGAGCGGCTTTAGCGCCTCGTACAGCACTCCATACCTCGCCCCCGCCGTGCTGACCGTAAACTGCGTGCCCCCGAAGGCAACGACGATCTCTTCCATCAGGACCACGCCCTGGGGAATAAGGTCTTCTCTTCCCGGCTCCATCCCCGGCAGGCCCTTTCGCTCTTCGACGGTCATGGCTAAGAGGCGTTCTCTCCACTCGCGAAGCGTGGCAAGGGATATGACCATGCCGTGGACTTTCTTCTTGTCGAATGCGTCAAGGCCGAGGACCATCGCTGCCAGCGTCGTTACCGTGCCGGCCATGCCGACGATGCTCCGGTTGTCCGACCCTTTCCGGCCGACCCGCCGCCGGCGCGCGCGACCCGCCTGCTCATGGACAAAACCGGATAGATTCGCCAGCTCTTCCGCGAGCGGTGGGTCGTGCCTGATAAAGCGCTCCGTCAGTTTCACCGTGCCCAGGGGAAGCGACACGTAGCCCAGGAACCCATGCCTCGTGCCCCGCGTGATCTCCGTGCTCCCCCCGCCGATATCGACGATGAGAAGCTCCTCCCCTTCGATCCGCGGGTCATCTTTCACCGAGAGGTACGTGTAATACGCCTCCTCGTACCGGCGTATCACCCTCACCCTGATCCCGGCGCGCTGCCACGCCATCTCGACGAATTCCGCACGGTTCTCGGCCTCCCGCAGCGCGGCTGTCCCGAAGCAGTCCAGGGTCTCCACGCCGTAGTCGTCGAGCACGCGCCGGTAGCGGACGAGTGCACCCACGGTCCTCTCCATGGCGGGCCGGATGAGCCGGCCGGTCGCCAGCACCCCTTCCCCGAGCCGCGTGATCGTCGAGGCGTCATACAGCTCGTCGAGTTGTCCATTCGACTCCATCACGAGCAGAAGGACAGCGTTCGTCCCGATATCGATAGACCCGTATCTCATTTGACAAAATCCGTAAGAAAGTAAATAATTAATGGGTGGATGTCAACGGATTGATCGCCTTTTTTGCCGGAGTCGGTTCGTTCTTCAGCCCCTGCGTGTTGCCCCTCGTCCCTTCGTTCCTCATCTACATATGCGGCGTCACCGTGCATGATTTCAGCGACCTTTCCGACAAGGGGCACAAAAAGAGGGTGCTCTCCCACTCGGTCTCCTTCATTATCGGCTTTTCCTTTGTGTTCATCGCCCTGGGTCTTTCTTCTTCCTTCCTCGGGAGCCTTTTCTCCTCATCCCAGAAGTGGATCATGATCGTAGGGGGCGCCGTGCTCATCATCATGGGTCTCAACATGCTCGGCCTTTTCAAGATCCCCTTCCTTAACCGGGAAAAGATGATCAATGTCTCAAAGAAGCCCTCGAACCTCTTCGGCTCCTTTATCGTGGGCGTGACCTTCTCCCTCGGGTGGACGCCCTGCATCGGCCCCGTCCTCGCCTCCATCCTCATCATTGCGGCAACGGGCAAGTCGGTCCTGGGGGGCATGTACCTGCTCGGCCTTTACTCGCTCGGCCTCGCCATACCCTTCTTCGTCGCCGCGCTCCTCGTCGCCAGGCTGATGAACCTCATGCGGCGCTTCGGCCACGTGGTGAGGTACACCTCCCTCGTCCTGGGCGCGCTCCTCGTCGTCCTGGGCGCGCTCCTCGTCACCGGTTATTTCACGAGAATTACGAGACTGATAGGCTAGGGCCGCATGTTTCTCTCTGTTTCACGTTTATTCGGCCGGCCGTATGTTCGGAACGCTCCCTCTGCACGCGGAAAAGCTGACTGGGCGAAACCGCCCATCCTAGACCCTTTCGTCCCTTAGCGGCCCGCATGCGTGGAATCATCCGCCTTAAGGAGCCATTCTTTGGTCATGCTCCTGTTATCGCCGGGGCGGATGCGCGCATCCGCTTTTTACGGCGCGGCTGCGGAATACGGCCCCTGGCGCCTTCCCGCTTCGCGGCATAGTTATTGCTTACGAAAGGGCTGGAGTTATATAATGGCAAATGGCGTGATCCGGGAAGATCGGCGTATGACGCTTTCGACTTCAAGGCGTCACGTCCCTGGCAGGGGCGGGATACCCGCGGGCGCCTCTTTTGCAGGCAGATCCGGACGTCGCGAGACGGGCGCCCGGAGACCCCGCTGGGACACGCGGCGGCAGGCAGCGTTCAGCCTTCTGGAATTGTTGATTGCCCTCACCATCATGGGCATCCTCGCCGCCGTTGCCTTGCCCTCCTATAGCCACTATGTCGCGCAGTCGCGCCAGGCAGACGCGGAGCGGCAGCTCATGGTCGTGGCGCAGGCACAGGAGATCTACCGGTTTCAGAATGGGGCATACGCGACGAACGCCGAAACGGCCGCCCTCGTCCCCTATGGATGGCTGAACAGCTTTGGCGATTATGCCTTTACCATTACGAGTGCCGGCACGGCCACGGTAAACGGGGTGAATGTGCCCGTTTTCACCGCGCAAGCCCAGGGAAATATCGATAGTGACGCGACCCTCGATACCTGGACCATAGATCAGAACGGCACCCTTACGAATGTGATCAATGACGTCATCAACTGATCCTGTAAAGAGAGACCGCTCCCCGCGCCCGGTCCCGGCATTTACCCTTATCGAGCTCCTCATCGCGATGGCGATAATCGGCATTCTGGGAGCGGCCGCGGCGCCGGGAGTGAGCCGCTGGATCGAGGACTACCGGGTGAAGGCTGCATCCAGGCAGCTCATGAGCGACCTGCAATTCGCCAGAATGAAGGCCGTTGCGGACAATGTCCAGTATCAGGTCTACTTCAATCCGGCAAGTAACCAATACTGGGTGCAGGGGTGGAATCCGGGCACGTCGGCGTGGAACCAGATCGGCGCCGCCCGCCAGCTTTCGAATGCGGCCAGCCCCGGCTACGAGTGCGGCGTCACCCTCGCTTTTTTGACGAACGGCGCCACGACCGCCACCTTTTCGCCCTTGGGCCAGGCGACGGCCGCAATTACGGCGAGCCTTTCGTCGACCCATTACCAGAACAACGTTGTCGTGGCAACGACAGGGAGGGTACAGATTGTCCAGGTCAAACCCTAGCGGCCTCGCGCCGGGCCATGAGGGTTTTACCCTCCTCGAGATCCTCGTGGCGATTCTCCTCTTTGCCATAGGCGCCCTCATGCTGGCTCAGTTGCAGATTGTCAGTCTCAGGGGCGGCGCCTTCGGCAGGGAGGCACTGGTCGCCACGACCCGGGCGCAGGCACAGATGGAAACCCTCAAGGACCCCATCCTGAGCCCCTTCGCCGCGACCATCATGGGGCTCCCTACGAGTCTCGCCGCCGGCACGCAGGTCGCTATCGCCGCGGTGCCCGGCATGACCCTGACCTACTGGAGAAGCGACCCCCCCGGAGGGGCAGCGCCGGAGCGCTTCGTAACCATCAATGTGCAGGTGACATGGAAAGGACAGACACTCACATTCGCCACGGTCGTCTCAGAGGTGTAGCAGGGTTCAGCCTGATCGAGCTTCTGATCGGCCTCGCCATCAGCAGTATCCTCGCCCTCAGCCTCTGGTCGCTCGCCTCGACGCAGGAGAGGACCTACGGAAGCCAGGACAGCGCCACGGAGATGCAGCAGAACTTGAGGGCCGCTCTCCAGTGTCTCACGCGGGATATCATGAGCGCAGGCCTCGGCCCCCAGTCGTCGACCATAAACGGGCAGAATGCAGGCGCCTGGTATAACGCGGGCAACAACTGGAATCCCTTCAATATCACCGACACCTCCATCGACATCATCGGCTGCGGCCAGACGCCTGCGACCCTGAACGCGGCGGCTGCGGCCGGGACACACACGCTTGCCCTTGCCGCCGGCGAGGGGGCAGGCTTTACGGCTTCCCAGAATATCAGCATCGAGGGCATGGAGAACGCGGTGGTGACGAGTATCAGCGGTGACACGCTCACGCTGAGCGGAAACCTCAGCCTGAGCCATCCGGCTCAGGCGACTGTCTATCCCCTGCGGTGGGTCACCTATTCCGTGGCGGGCGGCACCCTCAACGCGGATCAGCACAACGGCAACGGGCCCCAGGCGGTCGCCTCCAATATCACGGTAATGGCGATCACCGTGAGCGCCGCCGATCCGGCGGCGCTCACGGTGAGCCTCACGGGCTCGACGAGCAGCGCCACCGCGCCTCTTGTCTCGACGGTGACGGATACGCTCTACCGGCGGAATGGTTAAGGGAGGGGCCATGAGAGGAGGCGGCAGAGGACGTTCCCTGCAAGGCACACGGGGCGCCGCCCGGGGAGGGGAGGGCGGCTTCGTGGTCTTCATCGTGATGATCCTCGTCCTGCTCCTCACCGTCCTCGGTCTCGCCGCGAACAGGAGTATCATCACCGATATCGGCATTGCCACGAACCAGACGGGCTCGGTCAGGACCTTCTACGCGGCAGAGGCGGGGGCTACGCTCGCCTGGAACCAGTTGTACACGGCCCTGGCGACGGCCCTCGACCCGGCCCTACCCGTTCCGGCGAACCCTGCCATAGCCGGGTACACATGGACGACGACCATCTCGTACGTGCCGGCCGGCGCGCCCACCATCATTCAGCAGGCAGCCACGGGCACTTTTGCGGGACTGAGCGCCTTCGTTCAGATGTACCGGATCACCTCGACCGCGACGGACAACAATACGGGCGCGACCAGCACGGTGACCATCGACGTGGAGGATCAGCTCATCCCCATATTTCAGTTCGGCGTCTTCTACAACAGCATCCTGGAGATCTTCCCCGGCGCCAACATGACGTTTACCGGATGGGTCCACTCGAACAGCAACCTTTACCTGGGTTCCAACGGCGCGACGCTGCAGATCAATTCAAACGTCACCACTGCCCAGAACATATTCGACTACCGGCTCGACAGCTCTGCTGCGGTCAACCCCGCAGACATCTATAAAACAGGAGCGTCAACGACGTTCAATACCACGGATTATCCCCCCGAGGACCACGACAGCGTGACGGACACCAACGGCCACCCCGGCGTTCCGGACTGGGTCGAATATCACTATGCCAGTGCCTGGAACGGGGGGGTGAGGACGCAGTATGAGGGCATCACGCCCCTCGCTGTGCCGGGGATGACGAGCGACCCCTACGATATCGTCGGCACGGGGACGGGCAGCATGTACCAGCAGGCGGGCCTCAAGATCGTGGACGGCGTGGCCTACAACGAGGCGGGCACCAACCTCAACTGGTGCAGCAGAAACACGAACTATAAGAAAGGCAATACTCTCATCATCGACCCCGGCTGCAACTCCACAAACAACCAGAACCCCGTGGTCACGGCCGGCACGGTCTATGACTACCGGGAAGGGACGACGATGAACACGCTCGATATAAACATGAGTGCCCTGGCCGGTTATGCGCGGGCAATGGCCGCCCTTTTGAACCCGCCGGCGGGCTCCGACCCGGGCATCCTCTACGCCTCTTCCTCAAGCACGAACGGCGCCATCCGTCTCATCGACGGCTCTGTCCTGCCCCAGAACCAGGTCAACGGACAGGCAGTGGGGCTCACGGTGGCCACGCCCAACCCCACGTACGTGCTGGGGAACTACAACAACCAGTCGGGCAACACCGCTGCGACGGTGCCTGCCGCCATCATCTCCGATGCCGTCACCGTGCTTTCGAGCAACTGGAGCAGCAGCTACGGCGCCGGCACCGCCATCGGCTCACGACCGGCCGCGGAAACATGGGTCAATTCGGCAATCATGTCGGGTAACACGAATACGGTGGGCAGCCAGTACAGCGGCGGCCTCGAGAACTTCATGCGCTTCCTCGAGAACTGGAGCGGCGTCACCTATAATTACAGCGGCTCCCTCGTCTGCCTCTGGCAGAGCCAGGTGGCCACGGCCCCCTGGCCCAATACGGGGGTGGTCTACAATCCGCCGACCAGAAACTGGGGCTTTGTCATGAACCTGAACGCCCTGCCGCCCGGCACACCGAGGGTCAGGATCACGACCCGGGTGGGCTGGAGCGCGAACTGAGCCTTTTTCCTCTTTCCGGGTCCACGAAGGCGGCGGACGCACGCGGCCCGAATCATGCCTTTCGTTTTACTGCGATAAGCTGCGCAACGATGCTGACTGCAATCTCCTGAGGCGTCTCCGCGTCTATATCAAGCCCAATGGGCGCATGAACGGACTTCAGGGCGTCCTCATCGATGCCCTTCTGCCTCAAATGGTCCAGAATGAGGGCGCTTTTTCTCTTGCTCCCGATCATGCCTACGTAACGGGTGGGCCTCTTCAATACCTCTTCGAGGACGAGCGCGTCATGCTTGTGCCCCCTCGTCACCACGGCCACGTACTCGTTTCCATAAAAACGGAGTTGCCCGAACACGTGCCGGAAGTCGTCAACGATGATCTCGCTGGCCTCCGGGAACCTCTCCCTGTTTGCGAAATCGTCACGGTCATCCACCACGACCACGTTGAAGTCGACCATCGTCGCCGCTTTCGACACGTATTGTGAAACGTGGCCGGCGCCAAACAGGTAAAGAAGCGCGGATGACGTTGTCGGCTCGATAAGGGTCCCCTCACCGATGACCGGCCCTCCCTCCTTAAGGTATGATCCCAGACTCTCTCTTATTTCCTCCCCCGGGTCGTCGCCCGTTACCTGACCGTCCGGCCTGACAAGACTCTTGGAAAACGAGCTTTCAGAGAACCTGGTGATAATTACCGCATCCTTTCCCTTTTTTTCAAGGTCTCTCGCTTCCGCGTACACGTTTTTGTAGCGCCCAAGGACCGGTTCGAGGAAGATATCGACGTTTCCCCCGCATATCATCCCCTCATCCTCGACGATGCGGCCGTCCAAACGGTAGTGCAGGAGCTTCACCTTTCCCGTCCTCGCGACGTCCTTCGCCGCCTGCCACACCTCCGCTTCGACGCAGCCCCCTCCCACGGTGCCGAAAAAGCGGCCGTCATCCCCTATGAACATCTTCGCCCCCGCTTCCCTGGGGGCCGCACCCATTTTTTTTATGATAGTGGCGATGGCGCCGCCTTTTCCCCTCGACAGATAATCCTCAACAGCCTCGTAAATATCCACTCTATCCCTCCCTACACGGCAGCCTCGTCCATCGTTCCCCTATCCATTAAACCGGTGCATTATTGCTTCGAGCACGCCCCCTGCGATGGCGCGGGCCTTTTCCGAGATAGTGGTGCAGTGGCCTCCGTCGCCGCTCGGGTCGACGTCGCCGAGCTTCTCGTTCTGTTGTACGGTCATGGGCATGATGAGGCCGCGCACGACGCCGTCTATCGCGGCCCGGACCGGGGTTTTGTCCACGTACAGCACTACGTCGTCTTTTTTCACGATGTCCCCGATCCCCCGCGCCGGTCTGACCATGCCCGCGTGGGGGGCGCGAAGCACCCTCTCCTTCGTCGCATTCATGATGGCGCCCGGGGTCCCGGTATGTCGTTCCGCCTCCCCCTCGTAAATCACCCTTCCCAGGTGATGCCCCCTGTTGCTCTCGATGACCGCGTCCACCTGATCGGGGGCCCTGAACCCCGGACCGACCCCGATCACCAGCCCGGCTTTCGGCACACGCACCTTGACCGACCCCTTCGGCCTCTTTATCATAGTCGCGTCTATGAGCACGTCCGGCTCTATGGTCTTCAGAAAAGCCGTTTCCTCATCGACCAGTACGGCAATCGCGCAGCGGTCCCAGATTGCCTGAACCCCGGCAGGCGAGTCGGCCAGCTCCGCCCTCACCCCCTCCACCTCTTTAGCGCCCGTATGTACCGCTTCCGAAAAGGCGACATGCCTCCGAACCGTAAGCGGCGCCTCTATCTCCGACATGAGGATGCGGGTAAGATGGGACGAGAAAAGGCGGTGGGCAATGCCCGAGGCCATCTCGCCTGCGCCCAGGATCACGACGGTAAGACTTCTCATGCTGCTCCTCTCCTTTCCCGAAGAATTTTCTCGTCCCTTCCTCTCACGCTACCGTCCTTTCCCGAAGAAGCAGTTCGGATAGCGGCACACGTCGCAGTGCAGGCAGAGCCCGCCCAACGCCAGCCTGCGCACCGCAGCCGCGGTCACTTTCTCGCCCGCCATGATCCTCGGCAGCAGGATATCGAGCATGGTGTGGGTGTTGAAGTAGACGCAGGCGGGCGCGCCGAGGATATAGCGCCCCTTCAGCCGGGCCACCAGGAACATTGCGCCGGGAAATACGGGCGCGCCGTAAGAGATGATCCGCGCCCCCGTTGCCTCTACGCCTTCCTTTGTCAAATCGTCGGGATCGACGGAGAGGCCGCTTGTGGTCACGATGATCTGGCTGCCTGCGTCGATCAGCTCCAGGATCGCGTCCCTGATCAGGCCGACGTCATCCCTGACGAGCCTCTTTCCTCTCAGCTCGAGGCCGTGTGCCTCCAGCTTTGCCTCCACCCGCGCCGAGGCGTCCGGTATCCTCCCGGTGACCACTTCCGTCCCCGTCACCACGAGACCGACCGACATGCGCGCACACGGGAGGATCCTGAGGAGCCCTTTTTTTCCCACGCCTTCCGCCTTCTGCAGCAGGCTTTCCGCAATATAAAGGGGGATGATCCTCGTGGCCGCGACAATATCGCCCGGCTTCACCGGATACCTGTCGGGCACCACCGTAAAAAGCACGTCTTTGATCCTGTTGATCTCGTCGAGACGTGCACGGTCGACCGCCACAAGGCCCTTGACCTTGCTCCTGATGTTGATCCGTCCTTCCCTGGCGGGCGACAGTTCCATGTGGTCGTCCATGGCGGCCAGTGCGATGCGTTTGCCCGCCTCCTCTTCGTGGACTTCCCTCTCCCGGCCGTCGGTCACGAAAATATGGCTTTTCCCCAAATCCAGCAGGCGCTCCACGTCGCCCTTTTCTATGATCCTCCCGCGCAGGAACGCGACGTCCTTCCGCTCCCCCGGTATGATCTCGGTGATGTCGTGGGCAAGGACGAGGCCCACCGCGTCCTCCACGTTAACCTTTTTCAATCGAATACCCCCTCCCTTCCAAATATGCGATGTCCTCGCCGGTGTCGAGGTCCAGAAGACTCCCTTCCCCGCCCTCGACGAAACGCACGTGGCCGGCGGCCGCGGCGATCACATCCCTCAAGCCCCCCTCGCCCTCGACCGCGGCCACCGCCCTGAAGTGCCGCCGCATATCCACGAGCACCGGGTGGCCTTTTATCCCTTCATGGACCGGGACGATGATCGAGCTGCCTCCGGCCTCATACGCCCGCATCACCCGGCCGATCACCTCAGCTTCGACAAAAGGCTTGTCGCCAAGATGAAAGAGCGCGAGGCTCGCATGGCGGATCACGGGCACGGCCGCTCTTATCGACGCGGACATGCCGTCCCCATAATGTTCATTATGGACGAACGTCACTGGAAGCCCCTTAAGCTCACCCTCGACCCTCTCCCTCTCAAATCCTGTCACTACAACAACTTCTCCTGTCCCTGCCTCTATAAAAAGGCGCACTGTCCTCCTGACGACCGCCTCTCCGTTCACTCTTATGCACAGCTTGTTGAATCCAAGCCGCTCTGACGCCCCTGCGGCAAGGATTATCGTACATATGCTCTCCATGATTGGTCCTAAAAAACGCGGCTAAGCGGGCGTTTCTCTTACGAAGGGAAAGAAAGCGGGGTGAATCACCGGCCTGCTTGGACTTGCGCGCCTTTAGCCGGCGGCTGCATCACGCCCGACTTCCTTGTTCAGGTCCACGATGAGGGCATCCACATTTATGCCGTGGACCTCGGCCCCCTGTTCTATGCTCTCGAACAGGGCGGCCTGGCAGCCCAGGCAGCCCAGGCCGTGCCTTTCGAAGATCACTATCGTCTCCGGGTGCGTCCTTACTACTTCCTCAATCGACATCTTCTTATTGATCATAGACACTCCCCATGCAATTACTGGGGCTAGCGTCGCCCCCTCCATGAGCGAAGCTCATGGAGCCTCCCCCTCATACAGAGGAAGGGACGCTTGCTCTGCTGTTATTAAAACACATCTGCCGAGAAGATGTATATATTTGTCCGCTCCGACTGCCAGGCATCTCTCGGAAGCCCCGCTTTCTCGCACGTATATTCAAGGAAAGTCTGCCTGTCCAATCCATGCTCCGTCGCAACCTGGGGCAAGAGCAGCCCGGAGCAGGAACCGCTTTCTACATAGAGCCCGTGGACGCCGACCCGGATCTCGTCGATATTGCGTATTTTTCTCATGGGGGTGAGGACCGAGATCTCGATGTCCGTATGCTCCCACTCACCAGCGTCAAGCGGCATGAACCTGGGGTCGTGGAACGCCGCTTCGACTGCCATCCGCCTCACTGTCTCGTCGAGGGGCATCTGCCCCCGCAGATAACCGATGCAGCCCTTCAGCTCCCCCCACGTTTTGAGGCAGACGAAAGCCCCCCTTTTCTTTTTCAGCGCCGGGGGGATATCCGGAGGCTGCTCCTCTTTGCCGAAGAGCACCTTCTCTATGGAGGCCCGCGCAAGCTCCTTCAGCACGCGCCTCTCGTCATCCGAGAAATGAAGGTCTATCCCCGCCTTGCTTGCCGGCAACGACTACTTTCCTCCATAAAACACGCAGGAAGCGTACCCCACAACTTCGTTTCTGTCGCCCGTCACATCACCGGAATTCTCATAATGGAGCACCTTGCTTTTAGCCGCCCCCAGCTTCCGGCACACGTCCATGGTCGCGAGTATCGCGCCCGCGCCGCATGCCTCATATTTCCCTCTCACCAGTTCCCCGGACATGCCTTCCACATCGAATTTCTCCAGAAGCTCGATGGCGGCCCTGTCCATCTCCACCGCAAAACCGTAGGTGTAGTAGTGAGAAAGATCGGAGCTGCCCAGAATGAGGCAGCTTCCTTCCCTGTTTTTGATGGTGTCATAAATGAGGCCGCCCAGCTCCAAAGAGGACTGCGGGTCCTGGGCGCTGCCCATGATCAGGGGCACTATCCTGAAGTCCGCGAGGACGCACTGAAGAAAGGGGATCTGCACCT
The DNA here is from genome assembly GCA_050012495.1 of Syntrophorhabdales bacterium. Classification (GTDB taxonomy): domain Bacteria; phylum Desulfobacterota; class Syntrophorhabdia; order Syntrophorhabdales; family WCHB1-27; genus BOG-1155. The sequence continues at coordinate 9,245 of JBEKHB010000040.1, read as the reverse complement.
CTACCGCGTGCTCCCTCCGATGCATCTTCGGGTCCACGTGGACGATATCCTCGCTCCGGCTAAGCTCGCGGGCAAGGGCCTCGTCGATTTCGACCACGCCGAGAGGCGTCCTGTACCCGCCGGCCTCCTGTACGGCTGCGCCCACGAAGAATGACTGGTGGCTCGGCGCGAGGATGATAACCGTGTCATAGTGGCGGCCTGACAGGGCCTTGTAGCCGTAAGCGGCTGTCGGCCCTGAGTACATGTAGCCCGCGTGGGGCAAGACCAGACCGAGGATGTCGCCCGCAAGGTCCTGGGCAGGGACTTTCGCGAGATACCCCTCGATGTCCGCCCTGAGCACGTCCGGGTTGCTCGGATAGAAGCTGCCGCTTACTGAGGGTTCTCTGATCTGGCTCATTGTTCCTTTTCTCCGGTTGCTTCTATTATATCATAATTGCTTTCTTCTCTATATTTCTTTTTGGTCGGTCCTTAGTCAGTCGGCCGGCCGCACGTAGCGGAAATCTCCCTCTGCGGCGCTCCGCTCGCCTCGTGACGCTCCGACGTTTGCGACCCAGCAAGGCAATATGGAGCTAGGTGCGAAGCTGTGAAAAAATTGACTTTCGGTCGTCACCCCGGTGAAAACCGGGGTGACGACCCTTTGTAACGTACTGAAAAGACTGGATTCCGGCGTCCACCGGAATGACGGCAAAGGGTCCCCAAACGATTTTTTCACACGTTCTGCCCCGCCTATGTACGCCTGCGGTCTACAGGGCTCACAGTGCATCGACATCTCATCGATCCCTCCATCGACCCGCCGATGGCCGCTCGGGTGCCCCGCGTCCACCCGATCGACAGGCTCCCAGCTTTTCACAAGCCAGATCTTTATTCTTGAGCATCGCACGAAGCCAAAGCACGAGCCGAGAGATGTTGAGACCGTGGCGCATCTTTGAAAGCAGCCTCGTTCAGGCTATGGCCGGGGACAACCCCGGTTGCTTCACGGGCTACGTCAGGTGGAGCAGGGTCACCTCTGCGGGGACGCCGAGCCGAATGGGGGTAAATGTCGTGCCGATCCCGCGGCTCACATACAGACAGGAGCGACCTATTCTGAACAACCCCTCAGGATAGGGGGTCACGAGATGGGCCGGGCTGATTCCCCCCAGCTTGATCTGACCTCCGTGGTAGTGGCCTGCCAGGGTCAGGGGGATTCCCCGGGCTGCAGCCTGGGGAAAAATCTCGGGATGATGCGACAGAAGAAGTGTCGGCACCTGAGAATCGAGTCCGCGTAGGGCCATTTCGAGGGACGGGCGACCGGTGCGGAGGTCGTCGATTCCCGCCACTGCGAACGGTCCCCGCTCCGTCTGGATTAGCTGATGGGTATTGATGAGAAGGGGGATATCGTACTTGCCGAAGACGGCCCGAAGCGCGCTCGGCTTCCCGAACCAGCGTTCGTGATTGCCGACCACGGCGAAGGTCCCGTACCGGGCCCGGACCCGAACGACCTCCTCCATGCAATCCGGGAGAAAGACCATCGAGTTCGAGATGAAGTCTCCGGTGAGCACAAATAAGTCCGGCTTGAGCGCAACCACCATGTCGACGTAGCGCCGTGTATCCTCCCGGGTCATGTAAACGCCGGCGTGGATGTCGGTGAGTTGAACCACCTTCATCGCCAGGCCAAAGGGCAGGGTCAGTTCTGTCACTCTACCTTTCCTGCTGACATAGGCTGCACCGTATCCGGAAACTATGAACGGCGCCACGGCAAGAGAAACCACACCTGCTCGAAGCAGCCGACGGCGGTCAGGGTCCGGACCAAGGGCAGCCTCCCGGTTGACGCCTTTACGACAGAGTCGGATAGCCGTCTTCGTCAGCATGCTCACAGCACGGGTGAGACCCAGAAGCAGGGCGGAGAAGATGGAGCCGAAGGCCCATATTGCCGGGAGATAGAAGAGGAAGGTCCGTGTCCCCCACGAGGGCTCTACCCATGCGGTACGCCTGAAGACCGGACCGACATTCATGACAGAAAGTATGCCCATGGCCAGACCCATCGCGATGATGACCCCGTACCGAAAGCGACCTTGTCTTAGCGAGGACAGGATTGCGCTTCGGGCGCGGAGGAAAAGGTATGCCTGGGCTAAGAGCAGCGGGATGAGCGCCAGCAGGCGAAAGGTGCCGATCTGCATTCTGAGCGACATGGCCGTACGTGAGTATACTACAAACCCAACGGGATATGAACACCGGCGCCTGGAAGATAGTCCCGATTGGACAAAACCTTCGACGCTCACACAGTAAGGCCAGCTCAAAGCGCCACCCCGGGTGGCGAAACATAGCAACTTTCTTTGAAACACCAGAACAATGGTGTACAATGTGCTTATAAACGAAAAGGAGAGCTACCGGGGAGGCCGTCATCGATTTGTGCAGGCAGCACGTCGCGCGGTACAGAGCGCCTCGGTCGGTGGAATTCGTCGAGTCCCTTCCGAAGAATCTTCAAGGGAAGATTCTGAAGCGGGAAAGGCGGGAGAGATACCGGGACAAGGGAAAACGCCCACAAAATAGCGAGCGTCGGAATAATCGAAGGAAAACCGGGACGTCGTTCGTCGAGGGAGGAAAAGATATGAACCTATTCAAAGAGGCTATCCGAAGTGCGCTTGAGGAGTATCTTGAAGCGCTGCGAAAGGCAATCGACGGCTTGACGCCTGCCGAGGCGCGGTGGCAGCCAACACTGCATACCAATCATATCGCCTGGCTCGTGTGGCATATGGCGCGTGTCGAAGACGCCTGGGTGAACCGTCGCCTGCGCGGAATCACCGAGGTGTGGGTTGCCGACGGATGGGCCGGCCGTTTCGGCATGGACACCGAGAGTGCCGGTGCGGGCCAGACGATCGAGGAAGTTCGGGCAATGCCGGATATCCCGCTCACTGACCTCATGGCTTATTTTGACGCCGTCCGCACCCTTACCCGACAGTACTTTGACCAGGTGACAGACCAGAACCTGGCTCGGACATTCCAGCATCCCAGGCTGGGAACTGTCACAGGGACGTGGGTTGTGGGGCACCTTCTCATCGAGGAGGCGCAGCACACGGGCCAGGTGGCACTGATCAGGGGGATGATGCGGCCTTAGCGTCTGAGGCGAGCCTCTACAGACCCGAACAGATCGGAATTGGCAAAGGCGCAACACAATCTATGTCCAGATCGGGCGAAGTTGTTATATCGGAGAATTTTGACAGTTTCAGCTCTTATTGGATCCAATCCCCGTGCCCTTCCATGTGGAACTGCATCTTCGTCTTGCCGCCCTGGCTCAAAGCGTGGTGGCACGAATTCGGGTCCGATGCCGAGCTTTATCTGGCTGCTGTCCTGCGGGACGACGTCCTCATCGGTGTTGCTCCTCTTTTGTTGAAAGACGGAGAGGCATCTTTCATCGGCAGCGCCGATGTGTGCGACTATTTGGACTTCATTATTCTCCCGGGGAAGGAAGTCGATTTTTTCACAGTCTTGCTCGATAACCTTAAGGATAGAGGCGTCGGCAGGTTAAGTCTCGGGCCTTTGCGGCCCGGCTCGACGGTCCTGTCCTCTCTGCTTCCCCTTGTTCGAGATCTGAAATATGACTTCGCCTGTGAGATGAAGGATGTTTCTTCAGAGGTCTGCTTACCCCCTACCTGGGAGGAATATTTGGGCATGCTGACGCAGAAGCAGCGGCACGAAGTAAGGCGCAAGCTGAGGAGGTTGCGAGAGGCGGGCGACATTAATTACCGCGTTTTCGAGGATTGGGATTCCATTTCTCTTTCCATGGCTCTCTTTCTGAAGCTTTTTCGGGAAAGCAGGCAGGACAAAGCGACATTCCTGACCACCAGGATGGAACAGTTCCTGACCTCACTCGTGAATGGCATGGCGAAAGCCGGCCTCGCGCGGTTGGGAATCCTGGAATTGAATGCATCGCCCGTGGCCGCGGTCCTCTGTTTCGACTACAACAACACAGTCTTTCTTTATAACAATGGGTATGATCCTCACTACAGTTCCCTAAGCGCGGGGTCGATCTGCAAGGCCCTCTGCATCAAGGACAGCATTGAAAAAGGGAGAGGTAAATTCGACTTCCTGAAGGGAGCGGAAGAGTATAAGCATCATCTGGGAGGCAGGGAAGTGAACCTGTACGGCTTTCGCACGTCTTTAGGATAGATGAGACCGGACCGCACCCGGGAAACAAGACTTGAAAGGAAAGAATGAATTGAAGATAGCGATGCTCAGCGTTCATAGTTGCCCCTTAGGTAGGATAGGAGAAGAAGACACGGGGGGCATGAGCGTCTACATCCGAGAAGTTGCTTGCGAACTCGGGAAACTCGGTCACCGGGTGGACGTCTACACGCGCAGCCACAAATCGATACACCATCAGGTCGTGGAAATAGGGCAAAATGCACGGCTTATCCATCTCAAGGCGGGAGAGGAAGCGATAGGGAAATTGGAGATATATGATCATGTCGATGATTTCGCCCGCAATATCGAGGATTTCAGCAAGCAGAACGGACTTCGGTATGATCTGATTCACAGCCATTACTGGCTTTCGGGTCTCGCAGGTAAACGATTGCAAGAGTGGACCGGTCTGCCCCACGTCGTGGGGTTCCACACCCTTGGCGCGGTCAAAAATGCTATCGGGATAGGCGAGCTCGAACCTGAGTTGCGTGTCCATGCCGAAAAAGAACTCGTCAGGGATTGCCATCGAATCATCGCTTCCACGTGTAAGGGAAAGGAGGAACTCATTCGCTATTACGGGGCCTTGCCGGCGAAGGTCAGCATTGTACCCTGTGGCGTGAATATGGGTTTGTTCAAGCCTATAATGAGAGCCATTGCACGAAGTTATACGGGACTGAATGGCGACAGAATTATCTTGTTTGTAGGAAGGATCGTTCCCGAGAAGGGCGTCGACAAGCTGGTGCAGGCTGTGTCGTGTCTCCAGGGTAAACAAAGAATAAAGCTTGTTATTATAGGCGGTGATGACCGCAGCCCGGCAGAGATACAACGCTTGAAGAACCTGGCACGGAGCTTAAAAATCGACGACTCTGTTACTTTTCTCGGTCTTATCGCTCACGATGAGCTGCCTTTTTTTTACAGTGCCGCCGATGTGTGCGTTGTCCCATCGTATCACGAAAGCTTCGGGCTTGTAGTGTTGGAATCCCTTGCTTGCGGAACGCCGGTCGTGGCAACGAAAGTTGGGAGTGCGGAAATCGTTATTCGGCACGGCGAGACGGGATATCTAGTGAAAAACAACGATCCTCATTGTCTCGCGGACAGCATATCACAACTCATGTCAAAGCTGAACAATCATCAGGAGCTTACGAGTTTGGTCCGCGCCTCCGTCACGAAGTATGACTGGCCTAACATCACAGATGCCCTCATTGCGGAATACCGAACCGTTCTTGGTGATTCGTGAAGCGCATCTCATACCAGAGGCTGCTTTTCCAGACCCTGAATCCTACCGACCTGTAAAGGGCACACGCTGCCTCATTCTCTTGATCCACCGTCAACTCGATGATTCGAAGGTCCTTGCGCGCCAGTGCAGAAATGCCGGCTACCAGAAGCCGGCGTCCTATTCCTCTCCCCCGGTAATCCGGGTCCACGCCCAACATGTGGATTCTCCCCATCCGTTGGTTCGGGCCCTTGTCTTCGGAAAGGTATGTCTTGGTCCAGCAATAGCCTATGGGTTTTTTGTCTGACTCGAAGGCTATAATAATGTCCCTCCTGGAAAAGCCGGGTAGACGGGTTCGTAAGATCATTTCGTCGAGCGTGTTCGGATTGTAACCCCAGGCCCCGGCAAAAGAGCGGTTTTGGAGATGTGTCAATCCTTCTTCCTCACCGGGCTTTAAGAAGCGATATCGAATTCTGCTCTTTTCCATCGCCGTCAAAGGGGTTTTTGAAAGATCCAGCCTGAGTTCGAGATATCGGCGGATGCATCTGAATCCTCTTATGCGGAGAAGTTTCTTGGCCGTGGGACTGTTTTGCCAGATATTTACATGGACTGTCTTTATACCTAGTGACAGGGTATGAGAGATGGCATTATCAACCAGTTTTCCGGCGATCCCCCATGTGCGGCGGTCGGAGTGCACCCGCCACCGGAGAACGGCCCGCCCGAGTTGGACTTCCGGGGTCACGCTTGCATAGCCAATGATTTCTCCTGCTCTCTCTGCCACAATAACATTCACGAAACCGTAATCCCCTCGACTCACGCTCTCGATCAAATCGGAAGGTGAGATCATACAGCCCGTTTGGTCTCGCGCTCCGGCCGTGCCTTCGCGTTCGAGCAGCCTGTCGAGATCGCTGGCCTGGTAGTCTCTAATGATATAGGAGGCAGGACTCATTTCTCGCTGAAACACCCGGAGTCATTGTAACAATCGGTCTGATATTATACAATCCTTTAAAATTTCGCGACAAGGAGTTCGGCGGTGGAAATAAAGGCGGCGCATGTGATGGTAGTCACCCCTCATCCGGATGACGCAGAATACGGAGTAGCCGGGACCGTGGTTCGCTGGGTCGGCCAGGGGCAGGACGTCGTGTACGTGGTATGCACCAATGGCGACAAAGGCACGAGTGACCCAAATATCAAACCGGAGGAGCTGGCCAGGACTCGGGAGGTGGAACAGACCGCAGCGGCGCACCTGCTGGGCGTGAAAGAAGTTGTATTTCTACGCCGTCCCGATCAGGGGTTGGAAGATACGCACGAGTTTCGTAAGGAGATCGTCAGGTTTATCAGACTGTATAAGCCCAAGACCGTGGTAACGGCCGATCCTTACCGGCGCTATCTCTGGCATCGGGACCACCGAATTACCGGACAGGTCACCTTGGACGCCGTCTTTCCCTATGCCAGGGATCACCTCTCTTACCCTGATTTGTTGGAAGAGGGGCTCTATCCCCATAAGGTCGATGAGGTTTTACTCTGGGGTACAGAAGAGGTGAATTGTCGTTTCGACATCACGGATACCTTCCATGCGAAGTTGGCTGCGCTGCGGTGTCACAAGAGTCAGGTTGGACATATCCCGCCCGAGGAACTGGAAAATAGGCTGAGGGAAAGAGCCACGTCGTTAGCCGAGGGAGAGAGCTTCCTTCTGGCGGAAGGCTTCCACAGGGTGGAGATATTGCGGTAGTGAGCGGAAACAGCTATTCTCGCAATCAGGATGAAAGCCAAAGGACGTCGCCGGACAGGCCGGGATCATGCGAGTGGGCGGAGAAGATGGCAAATTCTTCCTTTTCTTTCGTCAATATGGTCGAATTGCCGTGACCGGGGTAAACCTCCGTGTCATCGGACAAGACAAAGAGCCTACCCGTGATCGAACTGATAATTTGTTTTAAGTCGGCGGGAGAGTTGGTCCTGCCCGGACCATGGGGAAAGAGAGTGTCTCCGGAAAGAAGATGTTTCCCTATTAAAAAACAGAGGCTGCCGGGGGTGTGGCCAGGGGTGTGAAGGACCTTCAGGCTCACATTTCCAAACAACACTTCCTGGCTATCTTCAAGCAGAATTTGCGGTTGTACCGGTAGAGCTTTCATGTCCAGACTGTGGATAGCCACGGGGACTCTGAGTCTGGACTTCAACTCTGACAGGGCCCCGATATGGTCCATATGGCTGTGGGTTACTAATATATATCTGGGATTAGTCTCTTTGGCCGCCCTTACTATCGCGGACGCCTCTGCGGGAGCGTCCACCAGCACACTATCTCCGGTCTCGGGACAGGTCAGTATGTAACTGTTCGTCGCGTAGGGTCCTAATGTAAGCCTCCCGATCCGAACGTCACATTTTGGTTCGGGTCCCATCTATCCCTCCGCTCGTTATTGGATAAGAGTCACACGAATAGCCCCGAAACGTCAAACCTTTTCTGTGACCGGTATTTAAGCCCACAGGGAACCGGTGCCGTTTTCTTCTCCTTCTATTGGCGCACTCCGTACACCCTTTACGTCTCGATTGCCATCCATAATCTTCAATTTCTCGGCGTATTAGCGGGTTGCGGCTTTCAGGAAGCATCTGCACCCTCATTCAAACAAATGGTGAATAAACGCGACATCACGGAGATTCACCATTATCGAACGAAACAGACGCAAAAAGGTCACACCACTATAGACAACGCATGCCTGCACTTAAACTCTATGCGGAGAATAGTTTGGGATACCAGGAACCTATTACCCTCACGAGGACGTATGTCGAAGGATCTAAAGGAGTATTTCAATAAGATGCCCCGGTTAGACGCCCTTGCCACGGCGAGCAGGGATGGAAAGGTGAACATCGCGTATTTTGGACAAGGTTGGGAAAACTCCAAGGCGCCTGGGGGACGCATGAGTGGCACAAGCAAAGTATGGAGAGGAATCTATGACCGAAGAAAAAGAAACGGCATCAACACCTTGCTGGAAATGGAATGACTGTGGCTACACCTTGCAGCCGCCGCAGCCGCCGGAGGAATGTCCCATGTGCCACCACAGTTGCGAGTTTATCAACGTGACCTGTTACATACCGGAATGCGGCTTCCAGGGCATAGACCCTCAGTTGAAGTAACCCGGCCAGGCGGATCGACTCTCACGGGCTTTGCCGGGGAAGGCACAACGCGAGCCCCGGTGAGGGGCAGCAAGGTTGGCTTTTCGGCGCCACCTCCGCCACTATTTCTTTCGGAAAAACTCGTACGCTTGGATGATTGCTTTCGTTTTCCTCTCGGCCATTTCTTGAAATTCTACTCCCAGATGCTGCACCTTGTCCGGGTGATATTTCGCGAGGAGTTCTTTATATTTTTTTCTGATAGTTGCCGGGCTATCTTTGTCTGTGACCCCTAAAATCCGTCGATACTCCTCTTCTGTATTGCCATTTTCCCAGTTGTGCTGCTCGTAGCCGCCTCTTCCACTTCTTTGATACATCTCTTGCTTGAGTATTCTTATTATGTAATGGAAGATGAAGTAGCCCACTGCGATGAAAATGAGCAGTGTCACAAAACGCATCATCGGCCTTTTCCCCAAACTGTTACGATATATGGCACCGGCTGTCAGTTTCAGAGTCTACACAGATTCATCTATCTGAATGAGCGTACATGTGGGGTCTTGCAATCACACTTTCCCTTTTCTTTCTTCAATGATCCGTTTCACCCCCTGTGCTCGCTGTCGCATAACGAATGTTGAGATAGTCACCGACGCCCCTCCTCCGCTCCGATGATCTTGAGGAAATCGTTTTCCATCGTGGTGGCCGGCGATTCTATGATGCGGCCCAGCTCTCTGCCGTCCCTGAAGAAGATCATCGTGGGCACGGCCCTGAC
>JBEKHB010000039.1:0-44391 GCA_050012495.1 Syntrophorhabdales bacterium | reverse complement strand
GCGACGATTCGTCATACCGGCGGAAGCCGGTATCCAGGGCAACTTAAGGTTTCTGGACCCCGGTTTTCACCGGGGTGACGGCTTAAGTTAGCGCTTATGCCCCTCAAGGGAGAGGGAGCGCGAGCGTCCGTCCACCTCACGCTCGTCTTCGGCCGGAGCATACAACGGCAGGGGATACCAGAGACATGCTTCAAGGGTGATTTGTTTTCCGGCCGGAGGAAATTTCGATGATAGTACCACCCCCTGACAGGTGACTCCACTTACGAAGGGTCGTTGCTCGGGGGTGCCGGCAAGCCAACCTGGATCTTGTAACATGGAGGAGCCGCCGACCGGAGGCGTAGCGCGCTACGTTGAGGATCGCGCGGCTCCGAAGAGACATCGGCCACTGGCGGGGTACCCAGCTCATTATTGCTTTGCTGGGTCGCGCCGCGCTCCGCAGCAATGGCGCGGACGACGGGGACATAGTTCCGTTTGTTCCGTTGTTCGAGGGGGGACATCGTTTCATTCTGTGCATTGTCATCCACCGGACCAGGCTGTCAGTCTTTTGAACCGCCCTGGTGATCGATGCAGTGGTGACCCCCGTGATGCCGGGCAATGTCCGCTGCAAAGGCCGGGCCCGGTGGTTGCCCGGCCGCACCGGTAGCGGCGGCAGCATTCCACAGCCCCGGATCACTGGCCCGTCCCTTCGTTCATGATACCCATATATTCGTCATAGCTGTAAATTCTGCCCCGACGTCGTCCGGTTATCTCGCTTACGATCCCTTCGTCCTTGAGGGCCTGGACGGCCTTGGTCACCGTCGGCATAGAAAGGTTTGTCTCCGTAACAAGGGATGCCAGGGTAGTGAGGGGCCTCGTCCGGAGAGCCTGATGCACCTGTAACGAAGACCCCGCAATGCGGCCCAGCCGCTGGATGCATGCACGGTCGCGGGAGACCATTTCCGCCAGGCGGCGTGCGGTGCCAACGGCACTCTCCGCCGTCTCGCGCACGCCTTCCAAGAAGAACCGGACCCATGCTTCCCAGTCTCCTTCGGTCCGAACCCCATTGAGGAGCTCATAGTATCGGGATCGATGGGTTTTAAAATAGAGGCTGAGGTAGAGGAGGGGCTCCCGCAGTACGCCGTCGAGGCACAGCAAAAGGGGTACGAGAAGCCTTCCTACCCTTCCGTTCCCGTCGAGAAAGGGATGTATTGTCTCGAACTGGGCATGGGCAAGCGCTGCCTTGATGAGGAGGGGGGATCTCTCCGGCTGATCATGGAGGAAGAGTTCGAGGGCGGACATCGTATCGGGCACTCGATCGGGAGGGGGCGGCACGAAGACAGCGTTCCCCGGCATAGTCCCTCCTATCCAGTTCTGGGAACGCCGGAATTCTCCCGGCGACCTTTCACTGCCCCGTCCTTTTTGAAGCAGGATTCCGTGGATTTCCTTTATCAGTCGGTTCGACAGGGGAAAGCCCTCTTTGCAGCGGGAGAGGCCATGCTCGAGAGCAGCAACGTAGTTCGAGACCTCTACCACATCATTCAGCGGAACGCCGGGAGCCTCCTTGAGCTCGAAAAGCAGGAGGTTCGACAGGGAAGACTGGGTGCCCTCTATCTGGGACGACAGCACGGCCTCCTTGCGTACATACATGTAGAGGAAGAGACGGGTGTCGGGGAGGAGGGCTGTGGCGCCATCGAGGCGACCGAGGGCCAAGAGCGCGCGATCGAGGGTATCCCGCATGGCGTCATCGATGACCAAGGGCGGTGCAGGGGGAAGCGGGCGGGGCACGAATGCCCTGACCGGCTCGTTCCCGACCGTGGAGACGAGCACATAATCTCCTGTTGATCCCCGTTGCATGTTACCGCCCCTTATTAAGCTTTCTTGCATATCTTACTCAGTTATTAAAGTGAATGCAAGAAAGATTTAATAACGTTAGATGTGGGGTCTTGCAATCACACTTTCTTGGAGCGCAGTAGCGCGGGTTGAAAAATCCTCGAAGGAGAGGTAAATTAGCATGGTGAAGATAACCTACGAAAAGGAGACTGACATTCTCTCTATGAAGCTGACCGACAGCAAGATTGTGGATTCCGACGAAGTATCGGGAACTCATAATTTAATGACCCCCCTTGCTCTCGTTCAGCCGCGTGCGAGAAAAACAGCGCCATCTTTAACGGCCGTCTCTCGTGAGTAGCTGCTTTATTGTCAGGCCTATTTCAGCCCGGGTCATCGGCTTCGCAATGATTACTTTCACGCCCGCCTCGCGGGCCAGCTCTGCATCCAGTACATCGCGGTATCCCGTGACCAGGACGATGGGAATATCGGGCCTCACTGAAAGGAGTTCCCGCGCCAGGTCGATGCCCGTCATACCCGGCATGGTCTGGTCGGTGAGCACGAGATCGTATTTGTCGGGATTCTCCTTAAAAAGGGCAAGGGCGGCGGCGCTCTCGATCACCGTCGTGGCCGAGTACCCCAGCCGCTCAACCATTTCCTTCTCCAGTTCCACAAGGTCAGTTTCATCGTCGACTATGAGAAGACGGCCGTGTCCCTTAAGGGCTGAGAGGGGAGGCTCGCTCGCCGGGAGGACCTGTTCCGGAATCCGGGGCAGAAACACCTCGAAGGTCGACCCTTTCCCCGGCGCGCTCCTCACCGTGATCGCGCCATTGTGATTCTTCACAATGGTCTGCACCACCCAGAGGCCCAGGCCGGTCCCTTCACCCCGTTTCTTTGTAGTGAAGAAAGGATCGAACACCCGCTCAAGGGTATCCCTGTCCATGCCCGTCCCCGTGTCGCCGACGGAGAGCTTGAGGCAGGGCCCCGGGGTCAAGCGCGCGTCCGGTGCGTCGTCTGGTGTGACCGTGACGCAGGAAAGATCGACGGTCATCAGGCCCCCCTTCTGCCGCATGGCGTGAGCTGCGTTGATGCCCAGATTCATGATGATTTGCTGGATCTGTGTGGGATCGGCGAGGGCCAGCAAAGGTTCGGTCGTGACATCCCCTCGGATCTCTATGGTCTTCGGCAAAGAAGCGCGGAGCATCTTGGTGCTTTCCTTGACGACGGGGGCCAACAGGGTCGGCCTCAGCTCCTCCTGGCCTTTCCGGCTGAACGACAGGATCTGGGTCACCAGGTCCTTGCCCCTCTGCGCGGCGCGAAGGACGCGTGCGAGATGCCGCTTCGCCTTGCTGTCAGCCGGGGCGTCCTCGAAACCGAGGTCCGCAAATCCAAGGATCGCGGTGAGGATATTGTTGAAATCATGGGCGATGCCGGCTGAGAGCGTCCCGATGGCCTCCATTTTCTGGGTCTGCTGGAGCTGGCCCTCCAGTCTTCTTCTCTCGGTGATATCCTGGATCATGCCCTCGTAGTAGAGGAGTTTTCCCTTCGTATCCCTGGCGGCATGGGTAGTTATGGAGGCCCAGTAGGCGGTTCCGTCCTTTCGGTATTGTTCGGCTTGAAATGCCCTCACAACGCCGTCTTTTTGGACGAGATTCCGATAACGCACCCTGTCTTCCCTGCTCACCCAGAGCTTTTTCCCGATGTGATCAACGTCTCGCATCATCTCTTCAGGACTGTCGTAGCGGTGGATGCGCGCAAGGGCGGGATTCACGCTTATGAGCCTTCCCTCGGGCGTGCTCTGGAATATCCCTTCGATGGCATTTTCGAAGATACTGCGGTATTTCCGTTCGCTCGCGTGGATACGTTCTTCAGCCTCTTTTCGCGCGAGTGCCATGCCGATGCTCGCGGCAACACTTTCGAGAAACTCGATCGTCCCCGGGGTGGACCGATCAGGGCGCCTATCGTTGAGCTGCAGGAGACCTATGATCTCTTCTCGCGATCTGAGGGGGATGAGGGCCATGGACTCATAGCCTTCGCTCATACAACAGGGCCTTATTCGCTCCCGGGGATCTTCTTTCAAGGATGCCGGGAGCCCTGTCATGCTGTTCGTCCAGAAACTGCCCGCTTTCGTAAAGAAGGGCAGGGAAGGGTCGGCCCGTCCACGTATGATCCTCCCGCACAGGCATTCGAGGTGTGGGCCGCCGAGGTCGTTAATAACGATCCCTCCGCTCTCGTTTCTACTGCAAAGGAACTTCTCGGCTTCGAGAAAGTGTTCGGGGAAACCGATAGCTTCGGCGTAGGGGAAATCACCCCCCCTTCTCAGACGCAGGCCGATGGCATCGACAGCGGTATGCTCTTTCAAGAGAAAAAGGATGCGGCGTATCACGCTCGGGCTGTCATCGGGGCCGTTGAGTATCTGGAGGATCATGGTGACGAGCTCTCGCTGTTTCTCCGCCCGCCTGCGCTCGGTGACGTCCCTCAGATACCCGAGTGAAGCGGGCTCGCCCTGGTAGGTAATCCGGGAAACGGATGCTTCGACAAAGATGATGGCGCCGTCCCTCCGTATCGCTCTGAATTCATACCGTGAAGGCGCCTGTTCTCCTCTTTCCCTCATGCGGGCATAGCCAATGACTCTTTCGTAATCATCGGGGTGCACTGCGAGACCGACGTTTCTCCCTACGACCTCCGCGACGCTATCGTAGCCCAGGATATCGAGCAATCTGCGGTTGACGTAGAGAAGCACTTTTCCCTTGATCAGCACAACCCCGTCATTCGAACTTTCTATCGCTACACGGTACCGTTCTTCCGACTCTCTGAGTTGCGCTTCGGCTTGCTTGCGCTCTCTGATATCCCTCCACACGTTGTAAACGATCTGTCTTCCCCGTATGGGGATAACCGTGTGTGACACCTCAACCCAGAATTCCTCTCCATCGAAGGTACGGCGCATCCACTCGAATTGGTTGATTCCTTGCCGCATGGTCATATCGGTCAGTTCCTTCACCTTCTCTGACGACAGGCGGCCATCCGGTTGTCGCGTGGGGGAAATATCCCATGGGTGGAGTCCGATGAGCCGGTCCTTGTTGGAGCAGCCCATGAGCCTGAGGGCCGCCTCGTTACAGTCTACGTAGGTGTCCCCATCCAGAAGAAGTATGGGGTCAGCCGATTTTTCAAAGAGGAGCCTGAACTTTTCTTCGCTTTCCTGGAGAGCCCTTTCCGCGTGCTTGCGCTTGGTGATGTCCCGGAGATACGCGAGTGAGGCAGGTTCTCCCTGGTACGTGATCGCGGCAACGGAGGCATCGATGTATATCGGCGTACCATCCTTCCTGACCCCTTTGAACTCGTACCTGTCCGGGACTGCTTCGTCCCTCTGCCTCCTGCGATTGTACTCGACGACCTTTTGCCGGTCGTCAGGGTGGACGGTAAGGTAATGCGTCTTTCCCACCACCTCTTCAAGGCTGTGGTAGCCGAAAATCTCCAGGAATTTCCGGTTGACATAGATGTGGCGATCCCCCCTGACAAGGGCGATCCCGTCGTTGGAGTTCTCTATCGCCACACGGTAGCGCTCTTCTGACTCTCGTAGCCGCACCTCGGTCATCTTCCGCTTGGTGATATCGATAAGTGCCGAAAAAACCACTATACGTCGCCTCAACCTGATGGCGATGCTGTCTATCCTCGCATCGAAGTATGTTCCGTCTCCCCGCTTCAGCACCAGCTTGCAGGTCCGCCTTCCCTCTGAATAAACTATTCTTCGGCAGTGAAGGGAGAACGCGTCCTGAGAATCAGTATGGACAAAGGAAGAAAAGGGGTTGTTGAGGAGGAATTTTCTCTCGACGCCCAGTAGGCGTTCCGTAGTAAGGTTGGCGTTCGAGATAACCCCCTCCTTGTCGAACATCAGATAGCCGACCGGGGCATTGTCGTACAGGCTTGTATATTCCGCGCGCAATTCTTCAATTCCGAGCCGGGCCTGTTGGAGGTCTTTGCGCTGCAGCTCCAGTGCTATCTGGTGCACTGCCAGGTCATGGACCAGCTCAGGAAGGCTCTTTTCCGATATCCCTGAGATCCTCTCGGGATTTCTCCTTAGCAGCCTCTCGGCCCTCTTATGAAGTGTGTCCCTTTGATTTGAAACGATCCGGATATCGGCCAAGCTAATTCTCCGCGGAATGTAATGTAGTGTACCGGCTGCAGCTCAATCTTCGATTTGATGGGAAAGGGTACCAGATGGATAGATTATAACAGAGTGATGTTTTCAAGTAAAGGCAAATTTATCAGCCGACAGGCGGACCCCCCTGGGAGAGACAGTCCCCGGGGGGGTCGCACGGCGCAAGATTGGGCCTGATCACGCCTCGAAGAGGGTGATGATCGGATACTCCTTGATCCTCAACACCCCATCCAGGGTCTTGAAGGAATTCCGAACGGTCTGCTCGATCTCGGCAAAGCTCGTTCCCCTCATGAGCAGCACGACGTTGAACCTGCCCTCCGTATAATCGCAGTTGACGACCTGGTTGTTGAAGTAGAGGGTGGGGTAGATTGCCTCCATCTTCTCCTTTTCCACCTCGAGCATGACATAGGAAGATATTCTCTGCCTGGCTGTCTGGCTCGCCTCACTCTCACCTTCATCCCTGCCGAGGGCCTTGTCCACGGACCCGATGATATTAACCACGTTGTCGCCAAACATCGGTGTCCCCACCGGCAGAAGAGACACCTCTGCAACACCCCGGATCGCCTTGATCTCCTTTTCAACCAGCTCATTGATCTCATCGAAGGTCGGCGCCTGGAGCAGAAGAACGAGGTCGTAATTGCCCCTGACAGCATCGCAGTAGAGCACGTTCTCGTGGAAGTAGAGTTTACGGTACGCCTCCAGGAGATGGGCGTTGTTGTCTATGGATACCATCGCATACATACTGACCGATCCCTTCTTCTCCGTCCCTTCCCGGGGAGCCTCCTCCGCGGTTCCGGCCGCCTTTGGCTCCAGCTCGTCGAGTATCCGTGCAAGCTCGTCCATGTCAAAGGGCTTCTCCAGGTAGGCATCGGCCGCCTTCGCCTCCTCGGCGATTGCCTCGCTGCCATGGCCGGTAATGATGATGACCGGAAGCTGCGGATAGTTAAATTTTATGACCTTGAGGAGCTTGAGACCGTCGATGTCGGGAAGCCGAATATCGACTACCGCGCAACTGAGGGGAATGTGCTTTCTCCTGAACGTCTCCAGGGTGTTGAGCCCCTTCATTCCGTTTTCACACGGCTCGGTCTGATAGCCCTTCTGCATGAGTCCGATTGAAACGCTTCTTCTCAGGGATGCCTCGTCATCGATCAGCAGGACATTCTTTTCCATGATATCCCTCCTTTTTATTATTTTCTGTCTTAACCGCACACCCCTTATAAAGCAAGAGTGGTGCCACACAGGCAACGTTAGTTATTCCGTATAGTTAGACATCATTATGCCGGGAAGGAGCGTTCAGCACTGATAAGGAAAAGGGTGTTCCGTGAGACAAAACGCCTGCTGGTGCGGTTGTTTCGAGGTGTTCACATTCTTTGCGCTTGTCAGTAACGCAGATCGCCTTGCAAGACAAAGGTTTTGGCCTATCAAGAATTTTTATAGCAATAATACATACGAAAAGGCCGACTTTTCATAGCGAAATAGAGCGTCAACCTCACGCGAAAACCATTCTATTTTCTCAGTTCTCAAAAGGCAGGAGAAAAATTGACGGCGGGCGAGAAAAGGTGTAGAAGGAATTGTGGACACATGTGAGGAATTATTAACCTTACTCCCTTTCTTTTTCATCGTGGGTTTCATTTTGTGGATTGGAATAGCTCTCGTCCGGCATGTTCTTCGTGAAACCGTACAGGATGGAAAGGATAAGAAAGGACGACCCCTGCTTCATGGAGCCGATCCGCTATATCCATCTCACGCAAGGCCCTTCCGTCTCAGAACGTAATCAAGACTCCATACGCCCCCTCCGGCAGCAGCCAGATAGAAGAAGACGAAACTCCAGAGCGCTGCGAGATCACCCCCATTTAGTATGGGCCAAAAACCCTTTGACGCATGGACCATGAAATAGGCGACCGCCATTTGCCCGGACAGGATAAACGCCACAGGTCGAGTGAAGAGGCCCAACAGAACGAGGATCCCGCCGAAAAACTCGAGTACGCCGCCCAATCCCATAAATGAGAACAGCGGGAATGAATGCATCTGAGGCATCGCAAAACAACCGAAGAGTTTCTGAGCCCCGTGCTGCATGTAAAGAAACGCCGCAATGATCCGCAAAACGCTAAGAAAGCGCGCCGACCAGCTCTCCCCAAAGCAATCCCCATCAGCCATAGGTCTCTCCTTTCACATGTTCTTTAGCAGCTACCCCTAAAATCGTTTACACGAGGAACAAGACGGACCCTCGACGCCGTATCAAGTCTTACTATAAAAGGATAATCGGTGCGTTACGAGAAAACATGTCCCTGACGGCAACATTTTCGTGTCTGATTTTTGGTAATTTTTCACAAAATCCCTGTTATGTCCCTTCGGGCAACAGGCGCTATACGTTCGATTACATCCTAATCGAGGGCCTAGGCGAAGGTGATCCTGGGCGGTTTCCGCTCGGGAAGGCGGTGGTGCTTCACCGCGGGGTATCCCAGCATCATGGGATAGTGGTGTGGATGCTCCTTGGGTATGCCCACTACCTCCTTGACCGACGGCGAGGAGAGGAGCGCCCCCTGGAGCAGCCCGACCCAGCAGGTGCCGAGGCCCATGGTGGGCGCCAGAAGGTCCAGGTAGGAGAGCGCCAGGGTCAGGTCCACAAAACCGAAGGCAGCCTCCTTCGGAGCTGAGGCCACGATCAACACGGGTGCGCTCCTCAGCACAGAATCACGGCCCGAGTCCCAGGTGGCGACCACCCTCGGCAGGTACGGCCGGGTTGCGACCACGGAAGGATCGTTTCTCACAACCTCGCGCGCCCATCCCTCGGCGAGGGCAGCTATCTCGCTGATCTTCGACCGGTCTGTATGGACCAACCATTCCACTGTCTGGCTGTTGCCTGCCGTTGGCGCGTAGCGAGCTACCTCGATGAGCCTCCTCACCTTTTCCCTTTCCACGGGCTTGTCCTGGAAGAAGCGGATGGAGCGGCGAGACCTGAGGAACTGCACCGCCTGTGCCTCATCGATCACGAGCTTCTCGGCTATGGGAGAAGTGAGCTCGAAAGGGATGCCTCCATGGCTGAGGGCGCCCTCTGGACAGACCGTCACGCAGTGGCCACAGAAGAGGCAGATGTGTTCACCGCCGGGAACCATTTCGGGAAAGCCGCTGCCCTCCGAAAGTCTGATGACTGCCGGTAAGCAGTCCCGCACGCAGACACCGTCCTTCTTGCATTTGCTCTCGTCAATCTTGATGAGTCCCATCGTCTCCACCTCGCTCCCGGTCCCTTTCCATAAGCCCTGCTTCAGCTCCTCGGGCCGAACCCGCGCGGAACCGTTGGCTTATATTTCCTTCAGCCTATTATATTTCCTTCGCCTGATATTGTCCATCCCATCTCACCCTGCCCACGCTCTACCCCTCGTCACTGCTGGAAGTGAGGTCGAGAACGCTCGTATGGCAAACAGAGAAAACAGAGAGGAGAGAGGCGTCGGGCGGGCCGGAACGGGCGACCCCGAGGGAGTGACGCTCGCGACGCAACGGGCCGGAATTGCGCCAACACTGACGTTTCTGGCAGGAAAACCTCCAACCTGGTGGGTTGGGCTTTTAAGGCAGGGAGTACAGCCCCTTGATCCTTCCCCCCCTTGCAGCTTACTCACGTTTGTTTTGTGGTCGTAGGGCTTGCTGCCGTTGGTTCGTTTTCTTTCTGTGAAACCGGGGGGGAATGAGGATATACGTGAAAACGACCAGAAGTCCGAATGCGATATGCATGAGGGTAAAAACCCAGTTAGGAAAATTGTAGAAGATAATCAGACGCGCAAGACGCGGAATGAACGAAAGATTCTGATCCACCCCCTGGCCGGCAAGCTGCCGGAACTCGTACTCCCACAAGGTAAGAGGACAGTCAATCCCCAGAGCGGCTTCAACCGCGACGAGCCCGACAGCCACAAGATGGCCGATCCGGAATAGAGGACCCCTTATTCCCTTCCACCTGAGGATGGCCCCCAAGAGAATGAATACCTCCCCACCGACTGCAAACATAACATAGAAAAGGTGGATAACAACGAGAAGGTCTGCGAGCAGACCATAGAACGCTTTCATGGACGGCCACCTAAAGTCAGGTATTGATTCCGGTCTCCACTTAATGTTAGCACATGCGGGTACCGCTTGGCTGCACCGTCCTTATCCTCCTTTGGACGTCTGAAACCAAGCATACCAGGCCCAAGGTATTCCCCAGGGTTTTATGGTCTCCCGGGTCGAGCATTTCTTCCTGCAAGGCAGTTTCTTTCCTGATACCCCTGAATACCGTCTTTCTGACGGAATAGTTGTTGCAATCTTGCGGCATTTCTCTAATAATGAAGGACAAGGGATAGCAGCGGAAAGGCCGACAGGGCGGGAATGAGAATGCACATAATGAAACAATGTCCCCACCGTCCCCCCAGGCGCATGGCGCGAAATTAACCCGGCCGCCCACCCCACCCGCGAATATGGTTTGCCCTCCCCTCCCCCTCTATGGTAGGATATTTCCCGGCCTTACACGTTTTTCAAAACAAGCCCTACGCGTGTCGGTATGCTGTGCCTCCCTTAGGCGGCATGCGCCGGCGATGCGTGTCGCGGCGATGAGAGCCGCAGCATCTGCAAGTGAGGAGAATCGATGCCTACAGCCACGGTCATACCTATTGAAGACGAGATGAGGCGGTCCTACCTGGACTATGCCATGAGCACTATCATCGGCAGGGCCCTGCCCGATGTCCGGGACGGTCTGAAACCGGTTCACCGGAGAATACTCTTCGCCATGTACGAGCTGAACAATATGCACGACAAGCCGTACAAGAAATCGGCCCGCGTTGTCGGCGACGTGATCGGCAAATATCATCCCCACGGCGATCAGGCTGTCTATGACGCGATTACGAGGATGGTCCAGGCGTTCTCCCTGAGATACCCCCTCATCGACGGACAGGGTAACTTCGGCTCCATAGACGGGGATGCGCCCGCCGCCATGAGATACACGGAGGTGAGGCTTTCCAGGATCGCGGAAGAGATCCTTGAGGATATAGAAAAGGATACGGTTGCGTTCAAGCTCAACTATGACGAATCGCTGAAAGAGCCGGTCGTCCTCCCCTCCAGGGTCCCGAACCTGTTGATAAACGGCTCCTCCGGCATTGCGGTCGGCATGGCGACGAATATCCCGCCCCACAACATGACCGAGGTGATCGACGGCACCATCGCCTACATCGACAACCCCTCCGTGACGATCGAAGAGCTGATGGCGCATATCCCCGGCCCGGATTTCCCCACCGAGGCGCTCATCTACGGCAGGAAAGGCATCAGGGACGCCTACGAGACGGGAAGAGGCCACATACTGCTGCGGGCGACAACGAACATCGAGAAGAGCAAGAAGGACGGCCGGGAATCGATCATCATCACCCAACTCCCTTACCAGGTCAACAAGGCGCGGCTCATAGAAAGCATCGTCGAGCTGATAAACGACAAAAAAATAGAGGGTATATCGAATATACGCGACGAATCGAACCGGGAGGGCATCCGCGTCGTGATCGAGCTGAAGAAGAACGAGATCGCGCTGCCTATCCTGAATAAGCTCTACAAGCAGACGCAGCTTCAGACTACCTTCGGCATCATCTTTCTCACCATCGTCAACAACCAGCCGAAGTATCTCAACCTGAAGGAGATTATCAGCGAGTTCGTCAATTTCAGAAAGGAAGTGGTGACCAGGAGGTCCACGTTCGAGCTGAACAAGGCGGCCGACCGGCTCCACATCCTCGAAGGCCTCAAGGTGGCCCTGGACAATATCGATCGGGTGGTCGCCATCATAAGACAGGCGAAGAATACGGAGGAAGCGAGAAACGGTCTCATCGCCGCCTTCCAGCTTTCCGAAAAGCAGGCCCAGAGCATCCTCGACATGCGGCTTGCGCGGCTCACGTCTCTGGAGCGCACGAAGATCCTGGACGAGCTGACCGCAACCCAGGAAGAGATAACGCGGTTGACGGCCATCCTCCGGGATGAGTCGCTCCTTATGAACGTCATCAAGACCGAGCTTAAGGAAGTCAAAGAGAAATACGGTGACGACAGGCTCACGGAGATCGTGGATGAACTGCCCGAGATCACCATCGAAGACATGATCAAGGAAGAGGAAGTGGTGGTAACCATCACCTACGGGGGCTACATAAAGAGGACCCCCCTCGACCAGTACAAGCAGCAGCTCCGCGGAGGAAAGGGCAAGATCGGCATTTCTGTCAGAGAAGACGACTTCGTCAACCAGCTCTACATCGCCTCGACGCATTCTTATATCATTCTCTTCACCACAGCGGGGAGGGCTCACATCAGGAAGGTCCACACCATCCCCGAGTCGCAGCTCTCTTCCAAGGGCAGGCCGGTGATCAACCTGATCAAGGCGGAGAAGGGCGAGAAGATTACGGCGGTCACGCATGTCAAAGATTTCACCGAAGACAAGTTCCTCTTCCTCGCGACACGCAACGGACACGTAAAAAAGATGAGCCTGAGCCTTTTGAAAAACGTGAGGTCGATAGGCATTAAGGCGATCGATCTGCCCGAAGACGACAGCCTCATGGACGTGCTCCCCCTCGACCCCGGCGCCCACGTCGTGCTCGCCTCGAAAAAGGGGATGGCCACCAGGTTCCGGGAAGAAGATATAAGGTCGATGGGCCGGTTGGCTTACGGCGTGCGGGGCATACGCCTCAGGAAAGGGGACGAGCTTGTCTCGGTCGATGTGGTGAGCAGCGAGTGCTCGCTCTTCACCGTGACGGAAAAGGGCTTCGGCAAGCGCGTCGACTGCGCGGAGTACAAGGTCCAGGCCCGCGGCGGCATAGGCCTGATAAACGTCAAGGTTGAGAAGAAGAACGGTGAGGTGGTAGGCGTCAAGCAGGTCGCCCGGAATGACGAGATCATCCTCGTCACCAACACGGGCAGGACAATCAGGTTCAATACAACGAGCATCCCCATGCATTTCCGCGGCGGCCTGGGCGTGAAGCTGATGGGGCTTAAAGACAAAGAGGAAAAAATAAGCGGGGTCGGCGTGATCAGCGAGGACTAAACGCCTACCTGAGGGGGAGGCTCCATGCGGCTCTGCCGCTGGAGGGGGCGCTGAGCCCCAATAATTGCCGAAGAGGAAAAAATAAGCGGGGTAGGCGTGATCAGCGAGGACTAATAGGTCGTATAGGACCTATAAGACCTATTAAAACGGGCCCCGGTCAGGGGCCACCCGGGCAATGCCAGGAGAATCCGGCATGAACGTAGCCGTCATCGGTGCGGGGGCATGGGGGACCGCCTTCGCTCTACAACTTGCGGCAAACGGCCACAAGGTCATCCTCTGGGTCTATGAGCCCGAGCTCGTGCGGTCGCTCAGGGACACCAGGGAAAACACCTATTACCTCCCGGGCTTCCGGTTGCCGGAAGGCATAGAGTTCACGGACGACCTGCGGGCGGCCGTCGAGTCTTCCTACGATATCGTCATTGCCACACCGTCCTTCGCCCTCAGACCTACCCTCCGGAAAGTCCCGCTCAGCTTTACGGGCAGGCGCATGCTCGTCCTCACAAAGGGCCTGGAGAGAAAAACGCTCCTGCGCATGACCCAGGTCATTGAGGACGTCACGGGAACCAGCATCTCCTGCGCGGTCCTGTCGGGCCCTTCTTTCGCAACCGAAGTGGCCGGGAGGCATTTTACCTCGGTCGTTATCGCGGCTTCCGTCAAAGAGCTCGCGCAATATTTCCAAAAAATCAGCCATAGCGACCGGTTCCGCGTCTACACGAGCCAGGACGTGGTGGGGGTAGAATTGGGTGGGTCCCTGAAGAACGTGATGGCCATCGGGGCAGGGATCATCCAGGGACTGGGCCTCGGATATAATGCCCTCGCCGCGTACATCACCCGGGCGCTTGCCGAGATTAAGAGACTCGGGAAGAAGCTGGGGGCGCATGAGACCACATTCATGGGACTTTCGGGGATGGGCGATCTCATCCTTACCTGTACGGGCCCTTTAAGCAGGAACAGGATGTTTGGGGTGGAGCTCGCCGGAGGCAGAGCGCCCCGGGAAGTGATAGCGTCTCAAAAAAGCGTGGTCGAAGGCTTCTATACCATCGAAGCAGCGTACAGGTTCTCGAAGAGCCTGCGCGTGGACATGCCTGTTACCGAGGAGCTTTACCGCATCGTATATGGCGGCAAGGACGTCAGGACCTCCTTTGACGACATCATCAGGAGGGACACAAAAGAGGAAGACGCCTGACAGGCTATTCAAAAGAAAAGTCGAGAAACAGATGCTCGGCATCGCTGCCGGCCTGGAAGGTGAAAGGCAGTGAGATGACAGGCAGCTTGGTGATAAAATTGATCTCCACGTCCTGGCCCACGACGACCGTGGGCAGCGCAGCGCTCAGCTTGTACCCCAGCTTCTCGATATGCACCCTGGTCTGCCCGGAGATGATATTCGTCAGCTCGCCGATTGCATCGACAACGTCCGAGGTGACGCCGGGAACGTCCTCATCGACTATCTTCTTATAGATAAATATAGCGCCCTTCTTGCTGAAAGCGAGACTGAAAGTGCCCTTCTTGTCGCCGGCGAACCCTATCACCCCGGTCACCTCTCCCGAGGTATGTCTGTCCGTTTTCAAGACCGGTTTGCCCATGACGATGTCGAGTTGCACCATCGTCTTGAAGACGTTCTGAACTGCGGCGAGATATGCGTTGACGAACCCTGCGTCCATGCGCTGCCCCCTATTGCTGGCTCCTCGTCTTGGCTACCGCTTTGTGAATCGCGTCCTGGAGCTTGTCGGGGGTAAAAGGTTTGACGATATAATTGTCAACGCCTCCCTTGATCGCCTCGATCACGCTGTCCTTCTGCGCCTCGGCCGTAACCATCACAAAGGGGATTTTCCTGACGCATTCATCGTCTTTGCACGCCTTCAGGAACTCTATGCCCGTCATCTCCGGCATAATCCAGTCGCTGACTATCAGCTCGAAGTCCCCTTCCCTCTTCAAAATCTCCAATGCCTGTCTTCCGTTCTCGGCCTCCGTGACGTTCGTGATGTCTATTTGTCTCAGCACGTTCTTCACGATCTTTCGCATTGTCGCGAAATCATCAACCACGAGTGTCTTCATTCACATCCTCCTCTGGCGCGGTTCGCTTTGTCAGACCGGGGCTTTAGCCTTTCACCGACCACACTACCTGCTTCTTTATTCGGCACAATCCGGTATTTACTTAATACCCTTTTCGCTTTATCAGGAGCGGAAGGGCTTGCTTTTGTCTGAGAACCGGTATAATTATTATGTCAGGGGGGGCGTGGGGACGATCAGATGCATGAACTGCACCAGAATACTTGTCGAGCGTGAGCCGGCCCTTGGCTTGCTGATCAAAACCCCCACCGGCCGCAAAGCACTGGAGGAAGAGGACGGCCGCGCTTTTTTTCGATGCCCGACATGCAGAGCAAAGAACTTCGTCGTTGAGACAAGGAATTCCGATGGTTTCCCGGAGCTGAGGGTAGTTGCCCACAGTTTTGAGTAGACAGTTGCCGGGAATTATCAATGCTCTGGAAGAATAGCACGTTATTGGTTATACTATCCACCTGACCACAACTATGGCAAAAGCCGATCGGTTTCTCAAAGCATGCAAAATGGACGTGCCCGATTGTACCCCCGTCCGGCTTATGAGGGCGGAAGGGCCCACTCTCGGATGGGGCGCATGAAAACCATGGTGCTCCTCGTCAATTTTGGCGGTCCTGCAACGCTCAGCGAGGTGCCTCTGTTCTTAAGGAAGCTGATGGGGAGCATTGCGCCCCAGGCCATACAAGAGGCGCTGATGGACCGGTACCGGGCCATAGGGGGAGGCTCGCCGCTCGCATCGATCACGCAGGATCAGGCCGCCCGCATCGAAGATGCAACCGGCCACCGGGTCCCCATCAGGGCCGCGTATCGATACGCCTCTCCCACGCTGGAGGAGATGATGAACGAGTGCTACAAGTCCGGGACAGAACGGATAACCTTCTTCGTCATGTCTCCCTATTACACCTCAAGGACGGTCGGCGCCTACATAAAGACGGTCGAAACCTATCTCGCCTATCTTTCCTTCGCCTCCTACCGGCCCATAGTCACCTTTATCCATAGCTGGTACAAGGAACCGCTCTTTATCGACGCATGGGTCAGCAGGATACGGGAAGAAGCCGGGCACGGGGAAGGCTTCTATCTCTTCTCGGCCCATAGTCTGCCCCAATCGCTTCAGCACGAGCCGTACATCTCGCAGGTGGAGGAGACGGTTGCCGCTGTCGCCGCACGCCTCAAGCTATCGGCCTACGCCATCGGCTGGCAGAGCGTGCCCCGGAATACGGACGAGCCCTGGATCGGGCCGTCCGTTGAAGCAGTCATCGACGGCATCACGGGAACGGCGTCGAGGCTGATAGAAATACCCATCGGGTTCGTGAGCGACCATCTCGAAACATTGTACGATATGGATATCGTACATGCCGGGTATGCCGGGACGAAAGGCATCACCTTTTCGCGAATAGCTTCCCTCAATACCTATCCGCCTTTTATCGCCGCGTGTAAGGCCATACTGGAAAAGCATCTGCAGGGAGGGCAATGAAGAAAGTCGCCATCGTCGGCAGCGGTATCTCTGCGTTGGCTTGCGCCGTCGCTCTCAAGGAAGAGGGCATCGATTTCGTGGTCCTTGAGAAGGGCCCTGCGGCAGGGGGGAAGCTGCTCACGGAAAAGGTGGACGGGTTCGTGGTCGAGGCGGGGCCCGACAGCTTCCTTCCCGAAAAACCCTGGACCCTGGACCTCATCAGAAAGGTCGGCCTTGAGGACCAGCTCCTGGCTACGAACGAAGAACGGAAGGGAACGTATATCTATTCCCGGGGGCGGCTTCACCGGTTGCCGGAAGGCGTCATACTCATGGTGCCGACAATGCTCATGCCCCTGGCCCGCTCACGCCTGATCTCCCTGCCCGGTAAGGTCCGCATGGGCATGGAGGCGTTCGTTCCGGCAAAAAAAGACGGGTCCGACGAAAGCCTCGCCAGGTTCGTCACCCGGAGGCTCGGCAGGGAATGTCTGGAGAAGATCGCGGAACCCCTTGTGGCGGGCATCCACACATCGGACCCGGAGGATATGAGTGTGAAGGCCGTATTCCCCCGGTTCCTTGAAATGGAAAAGAGGAGCGGCAGCCTCATCAGGGCAATGGTCAAAACCATGAAAAAGGCCCCGCCCGTCACAACTTTCCCGAAGCTGACCTATTTCATGTCCTTAAAAGAAGGCATGCAGCAGCTCGTGGACCGGTGCGTCAGTTTCGCAGGAGAAGAGCGGATCCGCACCTCGTGCGAGGTCACGCAGGTCCGATCCGCGTCCCAGGGATACGAGGTGCTCGCGGGGTCTGAGCGGATGGTCTTCGACGCGGTTGTCCTCGCCACGCCCGCGTATGTGACGCACGACGTGCTCGGCCCCATGGCCCCTGCCCTCGCCGACCGGCTTTCTCCGATTGCATGGTCCTCCACGGCGACCATTTCGCTCGCTTTTGCCGGCCACGGCGTTCCATCCCGTCTCCCCGGCTTCGGTTTTATTGTCCCCAGGGTGGAGCAGAGACGGATCAATGCAGCCACGTGGAGCTCAATAAAGTGGTCCTTTCGCGCGCCGCCCCACTGCCAGCTCATAAGGGTTTTTGTGGGGGGCGGGCAGCACGAGGAACTGGTCTCCTGCGAGGACAAGGACCTCGTGGCTATCGTCCGGGAGGAACTGGGAGAGATCGCGGGCATTACCGGGGAGCCTCTCTTCTCAAAAGTCTACCGGTGGGCCCGGAGCATGCCTCGCTATACGGTGGGCCACCTCGACCGCGTGGATGCCATCGATGACGCCCGAAAGCCCTATCCCGGGCTTTATCTCACAGGTTGCAGCTATCGCGGCATAGGCATCGGAGACTGTGTCAGGAGCGGGTTCGAGGCAGCGCAGAAGATCGCGGCCGCATCGCGGGACCGGGCAGCCCGCGGTGGATGCACCGATAATTGCCGATGAATTGGAGGTAAGAGACATCATGGCAAGACAAGGGACAAAAGTTCTTCTCGTGTACCCGCAGCATCCCGATACATTCTGGTCATACAAGTACGCCCTCAAGTTTATCTCGAAAAAGGCGAGCTCGCCCCCCCTCGGACTGCTCACCGTGGCCGCCATGCTCCCGGCGGATTGGGAAATAAGGCTTATAGACACCCAGATAACACCGCTTGAGGAAAAGGACATCGAGTGGGCGGATTACGTATTCATCAGCGCCATGTCCATTCAGGAGAAGTCTGCAAGGCTTGTCATTACCAGGTGCGGGGCAAAGGGCGTCAAGACGGTCGCGGGCGGCCCCCTGTTCACCTCGATGCCCGACGCGTTCCCCGATGTCGACTACCTGGTGCTCGACGAGGCCGAGATCACACTCCCCCTCTTCCTGAAAGACTTACGGCACGGGCGGCCCCGGCACATATACCGCTCCGGCAGCCGGGCCGACATCGGCCTGACGCCCAGCCCCAGGTGGGACATCATCGACATGAAGAAATATGCGTCGATGAACATCCAATATTCACGGGGCTGCCCGTTCGACTGTGAGTTCTGCAACATTACGGTCCTCTACGGGCAAAGGGCCCGTACAAAGGGCAAAGGCCAGATAATCGCCGAGCTTGACGGGCTCTGGCGGGCGGGCTGGAAGGGAAGCGTCTTTTTTGTTGACGACAATTTTATCGGAAACAAGACAAAATTGAAAAGGGATGTGCTGCCGGGTATCGTCGACTGGATGAAGCGGAGACGCTACCCCTTTGCATTTGCAACGGAGGTTTCCATCAACCTTGCCGATGACCGGGCGCTCATGGAGCTTATGGTCGAGGCGGGATTCGATACGGTTTTTGTCGGTATCGAAACTCCGAACGAAACGAGCCTTGCCGAATGCCGGAAGTTCCAGAACGAGAACCGGGACCTGATGGCGTGCGTGAAGACGATACAGCGGTCCGGGTTGCAGGTCCAGGGCGGTTTCATCGTCGGATTCGACAACGATCCGCCGTCGATCTTCGACCGCCTGACCCACTTCATCCAGGAGAGCGGCATAGTCACCGCGATGGTGGGTCTTCTCAACGCGCCCCGCGGCACCCGGCTTTACACGCGCCTGGGTAAGGAAGGCCGCCTGCTCAGCGAGATCACCGGGGACCACATGGACCTGTCCATAAACTTCGTGCCTAAGATGAACCTTGACGTGTTGGTCAGCGGTTATCAGCGGATTCTCCAGACTATCTATTCCCCCCGGTGCTACTATGACCGGGTAAGGTGTTTCCTGTCGGAGTATGCGCCCGGTCGAAACAAAATATTTCATTTCCGGGTTGGCTATGTGAACGCCTTTCTCAGATCGGTCCTCTTCCTCGGAATAATCGGACGGGAGCGCATCGACTACTGGAAGCTCCTCCTGTGGTCGCTCTTCAGGCATCCCCGCCTTGTCCCACTGGCCATACAACTCGCTATTTGCGGATTTCACTTCAGAAAGGTGAGCAGCGAGATGTCCTCGCACCGTCCGGACCTGGGCGCCTTTTGACGAGATGGCGCATATGGGCGGCTTAAAAGGTACGGGACCTACACGTCCAGGTTTCTCACGTCGAGGGCGTTTTGCTCGATAAAGGCCCTCCGGTTCGGCACGTTATCCCCCATGAGCATGGTGAACACCTGGTCTGCATCCGAGTCGGGGGCTACCGTCACACGCACCATGTGCCGGCGCTCGGGGTCCATGGTGGTAGTCCACAACTGTTCCGGGTTCATTTCGCCAAGGCCTTTGTAACGCTGTATGGCGAGCCCTTCCTTGCCTGCATCTATGAGGGTCTTCAGCAGCTCCCGGGGGGTGCAGACGGAAAAGGGACCGTTCTTGGTCGACGCCTCGACGGCCTGTTCGTAATACGCCGCAACTTCCCGGTATACCTTCACGCACTGGCGGTATTCGGCGTCCGCAGCCAGCTCCTGATCGATGCGAAGGGGGGCGAAGTTCTCCCGCTCGATCTCGATATAGAACAGGTCGTGTTCCTGATCCTGCCGGAGGGCGGCTGAATACGCAGCGGGAAGGCTGGCCATCAACTCTTCGAGCCGGTCACCGGTCTCAAAGTCGCTCCTTTTCATAATCCCCGCCCGGAGCATCGGAAGCACGATGTCGCTGCCGAACCCCTCCCTGGCAACCGCCCAGAGGGCCTTGTCAAACCGGAGGATGTTGAGGATATCCTTCTTGAAACGGTCCTCCGAGAGCAACTCGCCACTCAATTTGCAGGCGACCTTTTCAACGCCGCGTTTCAGCGCGAACTCTTCGAGCCCGTCATCATCTTTGAGGTAGACCTCGTGCTTCCCCTGGCCCACCCGGTAAAGCGGGGGCTGCGCAATATACAGGTACCCTTTCTCGATGACCTCGCGCATCTTGCGGAAGAAGAACGTGAGGATGAGCGTGCGGATATGGGCGCCGTCGACGTCCGCATCCGTCATGATGATCACTTTGTGGTATCGGAGCTTGTCGATGCCGTTCGAATCGACGCCAAGGGCAAGGTAGATGGACTTTATTTCATTGTTGGCGAACAGCTTGTCCTCCGACGCCTTCTCGATATTCAATATCTTCCCTTTCAGCGGGAGGATGGCCTGGGTCGCCCTGCTTCTGCCCTGTTTCGCGGAGCCTCCCGCCGAGTCTCCCTCCACGAGGTAAAGCTCGCAGAGGGCGGGATCACTTTCCTGGCAGTCCGCCAGCTTGCCCGGCAAGATTCCGGTGCTCACGGCGGCTTTGGCGCGGATCAGCTCTTTCGCTCTCTTTGCTGCCTCCCTTGCCCGCCTGGTTTCAGCGGCCTTTGCAATGATCGCCTTCACGATGTCCGGGTTTTCCTCGAAGAACGTACCGAGCTTCTCATTCATGATTGACTCGACCAGGCCCTTGATCTCACTGTTGCCCAGCTTGGTCTTCGTCTGCCCCTCGAACTGCGGGTTCGGGACCCGCACGCTCACCACCGCGACAAGACCTTCCTTAAGGTCATCGCCGGTCAGCGTCTCCTCCGGTTTCAGCAGCTTCCGCGCCTGTCCGGCCGCGTTTACCGACCTGGTCAGGGCGGTCTTGAAGCCGGTGACGTGCGTTCCGGCTTCGTGGGTATTGATGTTGTTGACGAAGCTGTTCATCGTCTCGCTGTAGCCGTCGTTGTACTGGAACGCTGCCTCGAAGACATCGAGGGGCGGCTTCGAGCCTGTGATGTAGACGGGCTCGGGGAAGAGGACCGTCTTGTTAGCGCCGAGGTACGTGACGAACGCGGAGATCCCCCCGGTATTCTCGAACTCCTGCATCCGTTGATGGTGCTCGTCCACAACCTTCATGCGAATGCCGTTATTCAGAAATGAAAGGTCGCGCATCCGATGGAGCAGCGTCTCGTAATTAAGGTCGACGGCGTCGAAAATCTCGATGTCGGGCAGGAACCTCACCTTAGTCCCAGTCCGGTCCGTTCCGCCCACGACCTTGAGCTCGCTCTTTTTGACGCCGCGCTCATACCGTTGGAAGTAGACTTTTCCGTTCCGCCTTACCTCGACCTCCAGATACTCCGAAAGGGCGTTGACCACGGAAAGGCCGACACCGTGAAGACCGGCCGAGTACTTGTACGAATCCTTGTCGAATTTTCCGCCGGCATGGAGTTTTGTGAGAACGACCTCCAGGGCGGAGATATCCTCTTCTCCCGGCATCCTGTCAACCGGTATGCCTCTCCCGTTATCCTCGACGCTTGCGCTCCCGTCTTTATGCAGGATCACCGTGATCTGGTCGCAGTACCCTTCCACGGCTTCGTCCAGGCCGTTATCGACCAGCTCGTAAACGAGATGATGAAGCCCTTCGATGCTCGTATTCCCGATATACATGGAGGGGACCTTCCGCACGGCGTCGAGCCCCCCGAGGATTTTGATGTTATCCGCTCCGTATTCCATATGGCCGTTCTCCTTGCTCTCGTAATGCACGGTCTGATTATACCACAATAAGCGGGCCGGCTGTGGGTTTATTGATCGCTGAGGGGAGCGCGGCCCTTTATCGGTCTGAGCCGCCCCTTCCGCCCGATTTTACACAACTCAGGAAACTCCGGAAAAAGCCGTTGACAGCTTTTTTCGTCTGGGGTACAGTATGCCGGATGCCCGGGGGAATCAGGAATGCGGTCGTATACAATGAGGATAGATGCGAGGAGACCATGACGGAAATCAAGTTCAACGGCAGGGGAGGCCAGGGGGCGGTAATTGCGGCCCAGATCCTGGCAAAGGTATTCTTTCTCATGGGTATGTATCCGCAATGCTTCTCTGTGTTCGGCGGTGAGCGGAGGGGCGCTCCCGTCGCGAGCTTTCTCAGGGTTGACGAAAAAAAGATCTTCCTCAAGTGCGAGATCAGAAGGCCGGATCACGTGATCTACATGGCCCCCGACCTTGTCGATGAGAGGGAGATCGAGGCCACCCTGAAGCCGAACGGCATTGTTCTCATCAATAACGCCCTTACCACGAATGAGTTTGTCGGTTTGCGGAAATTCCACCTTGCCCTGGTAGACGCCCTTTCCGTGGCCGAGGAAGCCGGATTAGGGAGCACGATCAATACAGCGATCCTCGGCGCCTATGCCCGGACTGCTCAAACCGTATCGATGGAGCACCTGGAGGCGGCCATACGGGATACGGTTCCGGCCAAGGTAGAGCAGAACGTCGCTGCCGCGAGACGGGCCTACGACCTTACCCGGCTCGTATCCTGAAGGCACAAGGAGTGGAAGGGATGGATCAGCACAGAATAACCATTAAAGACATCGAACCGTTGGTGCCTTTTTCCAGGGGATCGACGGAGATATTTCTCACGGGACACTGGAGCCCCAGGAAACCAATCTATGTAGAGAAGACCTCGCCATGCCGGCAGGGCTGTCCCATAGGCAATGATATCGCAAGGGCCTTTGCCTATGCTGCCCGAGGCGAATACGATGAGGCCCTCCGCATCTATCGTCAGGAGAACCCGCTTCCCGGGGTTTGTGGAAGGGTCTGCTATCACCCCTGCGAGGCGGAATGTAACCGGAAGGATTTCGACGAGGCGATCAATATCCGCGGTTTTGAGCGCTTTCTCGCGGATCACGGAACAGTGGATGTACGCCGGGAATTGCCGCTCCTGTTGCGCGAAGAACGGATCGCCGTTATCGGGTCGGGACCTGCGGGTCTCAGCGCTGCCTATCACCTGGCAAGACTCGGCTATCCCGTTACGGTCTTTGAGGCCATGGCCGAACCGGGAGGGATGCTCCGGTACGCCATTCCTGAATACAGACTCCCCAGGGACGTGCTCCAGAGGGAACTAGGGTATATTGAGCAACTCGGGGTGCGGATAAAGACCGGCGTCCGGGTGGGGAAGGAGGTTTCCCTTCCTGGGATACGGAAGGATTATATGGCGGTATTCATTGCCGTGGGCGCCCACAGGGGGAACGGCCTCGACATGGAAGGAGAAGAACACCTTCCGGTGGTCGAGGGGATAGAGTTTCTCCGAAGCGTCAACCTCGGCGAAACAATAGAACCTGCAGAAAAGACGGTCATAATCGGAGGCGGGAATACGGCCGTCGATTGTGCCCGCGCAGCGAGGCGGCTTGGCGGGACCGAAGTGACGATCCTCTATCGCAGGTCCCGCGCGGAAATGCCGGCGTTGCCTGAAGACGTGGCCTACGCGGAACGTGAAGGGATCACACTCACCTACCTGGCAGCCCCGAAACGGTTGATCTCGAAAAATGGACGGCTGTCGGCGGTGGAATGTGTCCGCATGGAGCTGGGTGCACCCGATGCAAGCGGGAGACCGCGACCCGTTGCCATGCCTGGGACCGAGTGTATCATGCCCGCTGACAGGCTCATCGCTGCGGTGGGGCAGGTTCCCGACACTGAATTTCTCCGGGAACCGGGCGTGTCGGTGAACAGCAGGGGGCAGATCGACGTCTCCCGTGATACCAATGCAACGAACGTTGGAGGCGTGTTCGCCGGTGGCGACAGTGCCGGTGCAAGGGCTTTCGTGGCAGACGCCATTGCCGACGGAAAGAAAGCCGCCCTCGCCATCCACTGTTTCCTTGAGAAAAAAGACGTGAAAAAGGTGCTCGAGGAAAATCGCATCGCCGAAGGGCGATCTTTTTCCTTCCGGCGGTTCATGAATCCCGCCGGCTACACCGCGGACCTGAAAAAAATCGTCTCCTTCGAGAAGGTCAACACGCTTTGTTTCGCTCATGCCGGACGCAGCGACAACCCCGATCCTCTGAAGGCGGAGGACGCAGCGAGCACCTTCAAAGAAGTGACGGCCGGTCTTGAGCCTAAAATGGCGGAGGCCGAGATATCCCGCTGCTTCAAGTGCGGAACCTGCACCCGCTGTGACCTCTGTTTTCTGCTGTGCCCTGATATTTCCATCGTGAGACTCGGAGAGGAGGGATACACGGTGAGAACGGACTTCTGCAAGGGGTGCGGCGTCTGCGCCACCACGTGCCCCCGGCACGTGATCGAGATGGGGGACGACGCCCCCGGCTCATCTCTCACAACAACAGGAGGCGGCCTGTGAGACAACTCCTGGCAGGGAATTACGCGGTGGCGGAAGCGGTGCGTCTGGCGAGGGTGCAGCTTGTGGCGGCCTATCCTATTACGCCTCAGACCCCCATTTACGAAAAACTGTCGGACATGGAGAATGAGGGAAAGCTCACAGGCATCATGATGCGGACGGAATCGGAACATTCCGCTATGGCAGCCTGTATAGCCGCATCTTTGACCGGCGTCCGCACCTTTACGGCCACCGCCTCCCAGGGCCTGGCGCTCATGCATGAGATGCTCCACTTCGCCTCGGGGAACAGGGTTCCCATCGTGATGTGCAATGTAAACCGCGTGATCGCCGCCCCTTGGGCCTTCGGGAGCGACCAGTCGGACAGTCTCTCGCAGAGGGACACCGGGTGGATGCAGTTTTACTGTGAGGACGCCCAGGAGGCTCTGGATACGGTGATCCAGGCGTACAGCATCGCAGAACAGGCGCTTCTGCCCGTTATGGTCGCCATCGACGGTTTCTTTACGTCCCACTTCATCGAACCCATCGACATACCGGACCAGGCATCGGTCGATGCCTTTCTGCCTCCCTTCAGCGTGCCCACGAGGTTCAACATAGAAGACCCGGCGTACGTGAACAATGTCGTGAACCCGGAGCAGTATATGGGGTACAGGCAGCGGAGCTTCGAGGACATGGAAAAGACGAGGCCCATAATCCGCGAGGTAAACGAGCGGTATCAGCGCATCATCGGAAGAGGCTACGGCGTCGTGGAACCGTTGAACTGTGACGGCGCCGAGATTGTCCTCGTCACAAGCGGCGCCATGACGAGCACCGCCCGGGTGGCGATTGACTCCCTTCGGGAAAAGGGCCTTGCGGCGGGCCTGCTTAAGTTGAAGGCATTCAGACCTTTCCCTACCGAAGAGGTGCAGGAGGTGCTGAAAGACGTGCCGAAGGTGGCCGTGCTGGACCGGAACATCTCTCTCGGGAAGGAGGGCATCTGGTGCCAGGAATTGAAGGCTGCCTTGTATCCTCTTGCGTGTCGTCCCGAGGTATACGGCTTCATCGCGGGTATCTGCGGGGCAGATGTCTCTCCGGATATGATTGAAGGCATGGTGTTTCAGGCACTCAACCGGGCAAAGCCGGAACGCGTGCCCACATGGGTGCGGAGGGACGGATGAAGAAGGGAATAATGGAACAATGAAATAATGGCAGGTTAAAGCGGAGTGAAGCATGAAGCATGATCAAAGAGTCGAGGAAATGGAAAGAGAGTTCATGCGTCCCGGACATATGGCCTGTCCCGGCTGCGGAGAAGCGAGCACCATCCGGCTTGTGCTCAAGGTCCTGGGAGAAAAAACAATCGTCGTTATTCTGCCCTCCTGCGTGGGTGTGATCAGCGCCACCTTCCCCAACAGCACCTTTGCCGTGCCCTGTTTTCATTCTGCCTTTGAGATTGCAGCGCCGACCGCTGCGGGCATCGCGAACGCCCTGAAGCTCCAGGGACGGGAGGACGTGACGGCACTGGCCTTTGCCGGCGACGGAGGGACCTTTGACATCGGGCTGCAGTCACTCTCCGGCGCTGCCGACCGCAACGATAACTTCATCTATGTCTGTCTGGACAACGAGGCGTACATGAACACAGGCATCCAGTCCAGTTCCTCAACCCCTCAGAACGCCTGGACCATGACCACCCCCGGAGGCAGGAAGGGAAGGAAGAAGAAATTTATGCAGATCATCGCAGCGCACAGGATGCCGTACGCTGCAACCGCATCGATAGGCCATCCCTTCGACCTCATGGAGAAGGTCAGGCGGGCTAAAGAGATAAAGGGCACGAAATTTATCCATGCCCTTACGCCTTGTTCTACGGGATGGCGTATGCCCGAGGACCTCTCCGTGAAAGCGGCCCAGCTTGCCGTGGAAACAAAGCTTTTCCCCCTTTACGAGGTGATCGATGGCTCGGAGTACCGGATTACCCATCAGCCCCAGGGCCTGCCGGTAAGTGAATATCTGAAGATCCAAGGACGTTTTCGCCATTTTACCAAGGACGATACGGACCGTCTCCAAAGGGAAGTCGATGAAGATTGGGAGCGCCTGCTGGCTCAGGCAGCGATGAAGGGCTGTGTGTGATGAGAAAGAAGCTCGTCATAAAAAATAACCCCACCATTCGGAAGAAGGTCTATGAGCACGTGCGGGAGCAAATCCTGAGCGGGCAGATCGCTCCGAAGGAACGGCTTATCGAGGCGAAGATCGCTCAGGACATAGGAACCTCCCGGACGCCGGTACGGGAGGCGCTGCATAACCTGGAAATGGAGGGGCTCATCGAATCAATCCCTCGTATCGGTTATACGGTGAAGGCGATCAGCGACCGGGAAGCGGTGGAACTCTGGGAGATCCGCTGCCTCATCGAAGGGCTGGCGACCCGCTGGGCCGTGGAGAAGGCCCCGGAGAAGCTGGCGAAAGAGTTGAGAAAGAACATTGTCCGGGCAGAGGAACAAGTCTCCCGCGGCAACCTCGATGTCTTTGTCGAACTGGACGGCCAGTTCCACGAGACCATCGCGCGACTGAGCGGCGGGCAGCGTCTTCTGGAACTTGCTCAAACATTGAGACGTTATACCTTGATGTACAGACTCGAGAGCATCTACCTGCCCGACGTAGCCCTCCGCGCCATAGAAGGTCACAAGAACCTCCTCAGAGCCATTGAAAACGGCGATCCGGAAGAGATTCTACGGGCCGTGAATGCGCATTTGGACCAGTCGAAAAAGGATACGCTCCGATATGCCTTTGAGAAAAAAGAAAGAAGCGCTAGTGAAAAAGAAAAACTCCAGTAAAAGGGGGTTAGAGTAAAACACGGCGGCTACGGAGTACGCTACCGAAAAAACTGCTCTCCAAGTCGAACGGACGGGCGAACGCTAAACATGCCGGGCAAGCCCCGCGCGTCGCAAGGGCGCAAGGGGCTTGCGGTGCGAGAATTTAGGCCAGTGGCTTTGCGCCCCACCCTTTCAAGATGTCCATTGACGCAGGGGCCGCCTCGACCGCCGCGCGAATGAGTGCTTTTATGGGGACATATGGCGCCTTACTGAGGCGCCCTGACCCAGGTCTTGTCGGGATCGAATGCGTTCATAGCGAGAGCGGCCTGTTTTGTGTCCTTGCCAAGGTCCCTTTGGCAGACGACTCCGTCCTGGTTCGCGACGAAGGTCATGACGCCTGAAGAGCCGTATTTCGCCGGGTATGCGACGATGGCGAACCCTCCGATCATCTTGTCTCCAACCACATAGTCCCTGGCGCCCCCGGGTGCGTCCTTGCCTTGGGTCTTGAGAATCCTGTAGAAGTACCCATGATAAGGCGCGGATTCGCCTCCCAATGGCTCACCGTCGTAGCCCGCCTCTCTTGCAGCGGCAAACAAAGGTCCCATGGGGCTCTGCTCTTCGCCTTTCCCGGCCTCCCAATAGAGACCATCGTGTGTGCCGGGCGCGCTGACAAACTTTTGTGCGTACTCAAGAAGGCCGTTCCCCTGGCGCCCCTTCTTCATGGCATACTCCTGCTGGGCGTCGACATAGGCAAGGCAGACCTGGATCGCATTCAGCTCATTCCTGCCCACTCTCCGCGCCAGTATCTCCTCTCTGCCTGCCCTTGTATCGAACCTCCAGCGACTGCCGGCTTTTACTATGGGGATAGGAAAAGGCCACTCGTCGTTACCCGTGTAGAGTATGACCTTGCCGGAGGCCTCTTCCAGCCGGTTCTTCTCTTCATAGCGCGTGATGAACCGCCGGTGCCCTTCTTTATCTTCCACCGGATCACCCGACAGGACAATATCCTTGCTTCCCGGGCCCAATATCCTGAGGAGCGCCCCGGTATCATCAGCTTTGACCGCGGCGGCCATTGCCGTGACCGCTTCCCCGGGTGAAGAAAAGCTCTTCTGGTGTGGAGCGTTCGCATGAGCGCTTCCACAGGCGAAAACAATGACGAGAACGGCTGCTACGACGAAAAGGCTCTTTTCTCTGAAGGGGCTCTTTTCTTTGGCATCTCCGAATCGCGACATCACCATATCCTCCATAGCGCATTGGTCTCTTTAATATTAAGCGCTCACCTGTTACGTCCACCGCCATGAGAAGCACCGCCGCCGAAGGCGGTTCCGCTGCCGGTGGGGAAAGAAGCACGAGCACTCGATAGACTTTCATGGCCTCGACTACTCGCCTGCCGTGTTTGATTGCCGGGACTGCCGCTGCCAAATGCCGTCGGGCTGCGAAGCCCTTGGACTTCCTGACGTCCGGGACCGGAGAGCTGCCCGGGCGCCTCAGGCCTGGCCTGAACAGGCGCCGCCGCAACCCCCGGCTGCGGAGATGCCTGCCGGTTAGGTCCCTGGACGGCAACCCTTTCCGCTCCACCGCCGTCAAATCCTCTGAAGTCCTGACGCGCATTGGCCCCCGGGCGAGGTCCGCGGCCGAACTGCTGCGCCACGGACGGGGTGCGGTAGGCGACTCCACCCCGGTGAGCCGGGTCATGCCTCCACTCCCCCCGGCCGCCGCCTCCCGTGGTCACGTGACTCGCGTACCGGTTCCTGTCTATACGATTATTGAAGCGCACGTTCCTCGTCACGTCGATCAACACGTCGTGGCGATGCCAGTTAAAGCCGCCCCACGCATAGCCCCAGGCGACGCCGAGGGCCACTCGGAAGCCGATGAATCCGCCCGCAATGACCACCCCCGCCGGATAATAGTAGTAAGGCGGGTATGTCGGCCACCACCACGGGCCGTAAACGACCGTGGGATCGTATGCAGGCACGTACATCTCCTCGGGATCGGCAGGCTCGATGGCGATTGCCTGGTCCTGGGGATCTACCACCACCCTCTCCTGGCCCGTAGACTGAAGGTAGCCCTGGCCCTGGGCCCTTTGTCTGAGCTTCTGGACGGTATCCATCACCCGGTCCTTTTGTGCAAGGAAAGCGTCTCCAAGTTTTTGCGTCCACTCGAGCCTGTCATTCAGCATCTGCAGGACGGAGGGGAACGTTACCAGCGATTTCACGCTCGGGTCCCAGTCCTGTTGCTCCAGGGCAGCCGCAAGCCGGTCCCCCGACAGGTTCGGGTTCGCCTGCACCCAGCGGGCGGCCTGAACGACCTCAAGGGGATAGGTAACCGCCATCAGGACCTGTGCCAGGAGATCATCGGGATAGAGCGCGATGGGCGCAAGCATCTGGTCCAGCTCCTCCTGTCTGAAAGTCGGCTGTCCGCCGGAGTCCTGGCCCTGCACCATGATCCCTCCGGGCGGCGCGGCCAGCAGCAATGCCAGTGACCAGAGTAACAAACGGGCGTATATACCTCTTTTCCTTTTCATCGCTCTCCCCTCTCGGTGCTCGTTTCTATGCCCATTCCCGACAACGACGCTTTCCTTTTCTGTCCGGTCACTATTCTAATCCCTTTTGCATGCCTTGTCAGCACCGGTAAAGGAACCCGCAATGAAGAATTGCAGAGCTTGCCCTGAGCGATTTGTCAGTTCCGGCGGCGCATGTGTCCCATCAGGAATAATCTACTTGCAGTTCGCCTCTGTCTACTTTAAACTGAAAACTTCATATGACCCTCCTTTCGCAAGGCATGCTATGCCTTCGAGGCGACGGACATGATAACGGCCAAACAGATGCCGGGCGACAGTATATGCATACGCGGAGCGAAGCGTCGCTGAGAAAGGAACATGTAGGGAGGTATGGGGTGGCTATCGTCTATTGTGGTGCCAAGCGGTTCAGACAGTTCATCATGGCCGGGGCGGACTGGGTGATGGAGAACCGCGATCAGTTAAACAAAATCAATGTATTTCCCGTACCCGACGGTGATACGGGAAGCAACATGTCCATGACCCTCGCATCCGCCGTGAGAGAAATGGAGGCAGTGGGGGAAACCACGCTCGATGCGACGGTCAAGGCAGCGGCGTGGGGGGCTTTGATGGGCGCGAGGGGAAATTCGGGGATCATCCTCTCACAGGTCCTGTCAGGGTTGACGGAGGGCATCGAGGGCCGGGAGCGACTTTTTGCGGAGGACATCGTCCTTGCCTTTTCTCGAGGGGTAAAGAAGGCTTACCATGCGGTCCTTCACCCCACGGAGGGTACCATCCTCACCGTGGTCAGAGAAACCGCAGAATCGGCGAAAGAGGCTGTCAGGACGGAGAAGGACCTTGCCCGGCTCCTGGATGGAATGGTGAAGTCGGCCAGGTCTTCCGTCGAGCGAACGCCTTCTCTCCTGCCAAAGCTGGCCGAAGCGGGCGTGGTGGATGCCGGCGGCCTCGGCTTCCTCTACTTCCTCGAAGGCATTCTCCGTCTCTTGCAGGGCCGGATCGACACCGGCCGATCCTTCGAGGACGAGGTCCTGTTCAACGGGGGCGGACGTGAACCGGAAGGTGACCGGTGGACGTTCAGGTACTGCACGGAGTTCATTCTGAAAGGGAGCCGGATCTCCCAGGATGCCATGAAGACGCGCTTGCGGCCCATGGGCGATTCTGTCGTAGTGGTGGGAGACACGCGGTTGGCGCGGGTGCACATCCATACGGGTCAGCCCGAGGAGGTCCTCCGCTATGCCTCCACCATGGGACAGGTTTCGTCCATCAAGGTAGACGATATGCTCGTGCAGCACACCTCCCGGATGGAAAACGCAAGAAGCGCAAAGGCGACGTCCGTCATCGCCGTTGTCCTGGGGGACGGTCTGAAGGAGCTCTTCACTAATGCGGGGGCGGAGCTTGTCATAGACGGAGGCCCGACCCTGAACCCTTCCACGGCGGACATTGCGAGCGCCATAGAGGAAGTTGGGTCCTCCAGCGTAATCGTTCTGCCCAACAACAACAATATCTACCCCGCCGCACTACAGGCAGGGGAAAGATCGCCCAAGAACGTCACTGTCCTGAAAACCGCATCCGTCCCGGAGGGGCTGTCCGCAATGCTAGCCTACATGGACGATGCCTCTGCAGAAGAAAACATCAGCCGGATGGAGCCGGCTTACCAAGGGGTGAAGAGCGGAGAAACGGCATCGGCAGGCCGGGACGTAGTGATGGGTGAGGTTCGGGTGAGCTCCGGTGATTCCATTGGCATCTTCGGGGGCGAGATTCGCTGCTCGTCTACCCGCAAAGATGAGACGGTAATCAGCCTCGTTGATGACATGACCGGCGCCTCGGATGAGATTATCACCCTCTTTTATGGCGATTCTATCGAAAAGGCGGAAGCGGAAGCACTGCAGGCGACCTTGCAGCTCCTCCATGAAGACAAGGCAGTCGAGCTCTATTACGGAGGCCAGCCGTACGCGCAGTACCTCATCTCGGTAGAATAGGGAAGGAAACGGGTTTGAAGATCATTACGGACAGCACTGCAGACCTATCGGCTGAAAGCTATGAGAAGCATGGCATCGGCGTTGTTCCCCTCACCTTGCGTCTGGGGGGTCGGACGTGGCGCGATTTTTTCGACATCGACCCCGACGCGTACTACGCCCTCCTGA
The DNA here is from genome assembly GCA_050012495.1 of Syntrophorhabdales bacterium. Classification (GTDB taxonomy): domain Bacteria; phylum Desulfobacterota; class Syntrophorhabdia; order Syntrophorhabdales; family WCHB1-27; genus BOG-1155. Next base: position 12,463 of record JBEKHB010000039.1, on the reverse strand, counting down.
GAGGGTCGAAGGACTTCCCCACTACTTCGCAGCCCTCTCCCGAGGCGTTCATCGATGCATTCGCGCCCTTTGTGGAAAAGGGAGAACCCATACTCTCCATTCATATATCCTCGAAGCTCAGCGGGACCTACCAATCCGCCAATCTCGCGAGAGGCCGCTTTCCCGGGGCCCGCATAGAGGTTGTCGATTCCCTTCAGGCCTCCCTGGGGCTGGGCATCATCATCCTCCTTTGCGCCGAGAAGGCGAGCGGGGGGACCCCATTCGAGGAGGTCGCCGACTTTGCCCTCGATCTGACGGGCCGGGTACGCACATACTTCTCGGTAGACTCCCTCGAATATCTTCATCGCGGGGGGCGCATCGGCAAGGCGCAAGCCTTCCTGGGGACTCTTATGCGGATCAAGCCCCTCTTGAAAGTAACGGAAGGCGAGATTCAACCTATCGAGAAAATACGCACGTCGGTGAAGCTATTGAACAGATTAGTCGAGTTGGTGGAAGAGGCCGCCGCCTTCGATGCGCGCCTCCGTCTTTCCGTGGCGGAGTCGGACAACAGTGACGTCATGACCGGCCTCGTCGAAAGGCTCTTACGGGTCCCCGGCGTCTCCCTTGTCCACCGGTGTAAACTCGGCGGCGTGATCACCTCCCATGCCGGCCCCGGCGTTCTTGCCATCACCTTTGTGGGGGAGCGATAGGACTATACCTTCACGATCTTGTACTCCCTCCCGCCCAGGCCCATCTTTGCTGCGTGGTCGAGCTGCACGTTCCAGTCCACGCCCGGATAGAGGGCGCGGAACTTGTCCTGTCCGGCTCCGCACCCGTGCGTGACGGCCGTGCCCGGGAGGGATTCGCGCGCATTGACGAGGTCGACGGAGGCCGCGTCGATCGCTACCGGGTCAAGAGACGCGAGGATCCCAATATCTTGCACTATGGGCGCATCGTTATTCGGGTAGCAGTCGCAGGCGGGGCTTATCTGCATGAGGAAATTGAGGAAGACCGACTTGTCTTCCTTCCCCTTCAGTACCCCGGCCGCGTGCTCCACCATCTTTTTCTGGAAATGGTCCTGCTCTTCATTCCACTGCACCTGCACGGCCCCGTGAGGACAGACCAGGATGCATTCGCCGCAGCCGATGCATTTGTGCCCCTCGATCACGGCCGTCTTGCCCGAAAGAGAAATGGCGCCTGCCGGGCAGTACTCGACGCAGCGCGAGCATCCAATGCATGCGCCTGCGCTGATCACGGGGCTGAGGGTGCTGTGCTGGATGAGCTTCCCTTCCCTTGCCGCGCAGCCCATGCCCACATTCTTCAGCGCGCCGCCGAAGCCGGACAGCTCGTGCCCCTTGAAGTGGCTCACCACGACAAGGGAGTCCGCCTCGACTATTCCACGGGCGATGCTCACCTCAGCCAAAAGCTCCCCCTCGATGGGCACCCTGACACCGCTTTTACCCCGGACGCCGTCCGCAATGATGACCGGGCAGCCCACCACCGCGTAGTCGAAGCCGTTCCGGACGGCCGTCTCGATATGGGCAACTGCATCGCTGCGCGAGCCTTTGTAAAGCGTGTTCGTATCGGTGACGAAGGGGCGGCAGCCCAGGGCCCTCATATGATCTACCACCACCCTTACCATAACGGGCCGGATAAAAGCGCAGTTCCCGTGCTCACCGAAATGGACCTTGATCGCGGTCAGGTCGTTTTTTTTCACCCGTCTTTCGGCCTTCACCCTTTTGAGCAGGCCGTCTACCTTGTCGAGGAGACTTCGCCCGGGCCTCGTCCGCACGTCCGTAAGGTACACCGTCGCCATTATGCCCCCATAAGCGGATTATTGATTTTGGATTTTTCATGTTGGATTAAGAACGACATAGTGAACGACCCCGCCGCAAGCCGCGGGGAATGTACCCTATAGGGATCCAAAATCGCTTTCATAATCCATAATCGCCTTTCAATCATGCCGGAATTATGGTACAAGTATACCGCGATTTTTTCGGAAAGAGAAAGGAGATTTTATGATTAACCTATCGGAGAAACACCTATTGATCCAGAAGATAGGCGAGAAGATAGCCAAAGAGAGAGTGGCGCCGAGGGCGAAGGAAATAGACGCGACAGGGGCCTTCCCGTGGGACCTGCTCGACATCTTCAAGAAACACGGGTTTCTCTACCTCACGATGCCTGAGCGGTTCGGCGGCCTCGACGGCGACATCACGTCGCTCTGTCTCATCATAGAAGAGCTTGCGAAAGTGTCGGGCGCTTCATCCCTCATTCCTCTGGCCAATGCCGTGGGGCTCATGCCCATCATGGTCGCGGGCACCGACGAGCAGAAGGAGTACATCTACACCAAGATGACTGAGCCGGATAAGCCCTATATCTGGGCCTTCTGCCTGTCCGAGCCGGAGGCGGGTTCGGACGCCTCCCACATGAGGACCTACGCCACGAAAAACGGAGAATACTACTACCTGAACGGCAAGAAAGCGATGATCACGAACGCGGCATCCGCGCAATTCCACTGCGTCTTCGCGGCGACCAACCCGTCCTTACGCACCCGCGGCATCTCCGCCTTCTACCTCGAAAAGGACTATCCCGGCGTCATCCTCGGCAAGAGCGAAGAGAAGATGGGCATGATCGGCACCGACTTGAGCGAGCTGATATTCGATAACGTACGACTCACCAAGGACAACCTGATCGGAAAAGAAGGACAAGGCTGGGATCTTGCCATGGCTACCCTCAATCTCTCGCGGCCCGCGGTCGGCGCACAAGCGGTCGGCATCGCCCAGGGCGCGCTCGACTTCGCCGTCGAATACGCATGGAACAGGGTGCAGTTCGGCCAGAAGCTCGCCGACTTCGAGGGCATCCAGTTTATGGTGGCCGACATGGCGACCGAGGTGGAGGCTGCCCGCGCCCTCGTCTACGATGCGGCCCACCTGCTCGACATGAAGGTCTACGAGCGCGACAAGATGAGCGCCATAGGCGTCGACAAGCTCTCCGCCATGGCCAAGGTCTACTCGGCGGATGTCGCCATGAAGGTAACCACCGACGCGGTCCAGATACTCGGCGGCTACGGCTACACCAAGGAATACCCGGTGGAGCGCATGATGCGCGACGCAAAGGCCACGCAGATCTACGAGGGCACCAACCAGGTCCAGCGGGTCGTCATCGCCAGGGATATCTTTAGGCGGTACTTACCCGGCCATTGACGCGCCCGATGGGCGGCCGGGCGCGAAATTCACCCGGCCTCCCTCTCCACTCGTCTTTCCCACCCCGTGTACGGACACGGCCGCGTGCAGTCATACCGCGAGGGGGGACACACGAGGTCCTCATCCACGATGCAGCGCCTCGCTCCTTCCTCCGGCCCATCCCCGCCCTCGTTCCCGGCGGGAGGCTCCCCCGCATGTCGCATATTCGGATGCATCACTCTTTCCTGCTTTTATATTACCATAACAGGTATAATAATGTCAATAGTATATTACCCTCACGGTAATAATTCTCACCGCCCGTGTCGGTCGAAAATATGGCAAACATTTTGCGGCAAGTGGGGCGTGGGAGGCGCGTGCGGAGAAACGGTGGGTGAGCCGGTCTTTCTTATCCGTGCGTGTTGGTGCCCGCCTTTCGCTCTACATACTGATGAAGACGATCTTTTCCACCGTGGGCAGCTCGCTGATATCTTTGGTGATGGTGCCCCCCCTGCCGAGGCCCTTGAGCAGGATCCTTCCCTTGGGGAGTAATTCGACTTCCTTGACGCTTGCCGCCTCTCCATCCTCCGCGTAAATCACGAGGTTGTCATTGCGGATGACAGATATCGGCATTCTGTTGACATAGAGGTAGGAATCCTTCCGCAGGTGCGGATGGAGCGCGTCGGTCAGGACCTTCAGGCAGGTCACGCCCTCTCTCTGGGCCTTTTCCTGCGTGTAGCCGGGTGGCAGCGGGACATATTCGACCTCCCCTTCCCCGACCAACTCGTGATGCCTGACGACTCCTTTATCCATAACCACTCCGATGACCAGGATACCGATGTCAGGTCTCTTAAGAAATTCAGTCCTGTCTACGTTGAATATTCCAGACCATTTCTGTTGTGCTCTCGTCCCGAAGCCTACTGCGGCGATCTCTAATTTTCCGACATAGCCTACGGTGACCCCCCCCAATTCGGCGGCCTGCTCCTGAGTCAGGCGCAGACGCTCTCGTATTCTGATAAAATTCCAAGCAATTACTATGCCATCAGCCGCTGTCGTCAGATCGTGGGGCGACATCTCCCTTATTTTCTTTTTTGACTCCGTTCTTACCATAACACTCTATTAACCGTTTTTCAACTAAAAAACCATGCAGCGTAATAGGAACACTCTGTACGAATTATGTTGACATAGTATTCCCACCATGGTAATAACTGTAATGGTGCATGCGGGAGGGTCCGGGGCGAGAATGGCCGCCGACCCGTCGGCCTGCCGGTCATCAGTATAAGGAGGGTTGCATGCTGACCTGCGACAAATGCGGTGCAAAGGGATTCATCACCGTAGAGGAGGATGAGCTTCATTGCGTTCTTTGCGGCTTCGTCTGGTACCTTGAAAAGAGTGCCGGGCAGGTCCCCGGGGAAGCCGGGAGTGAGCGTCGAAGTGCGCGTTCCGGCAGACGCATTCCAAGGCAAAGGAGGAGCCATGGCCAGGAGTAGAAGAATCAAGCCCGAATTCTGGAGCGACGAGAAGCTCGCGAGGCTCAGCCTGCAAGCCCGTCTCCTCTATATAGGGTTATGGAACACGTCCGACGACGCCGGCGCCACCCGGGGGCACCCCCTCTGGCTCAAGTCACGGATATTCCCCTACGACCGGATATCGACCACACAGATCCGGCGATGGCTCCAGGACCTCGTCAGCCTCGGGCGCATACTCCCCTACACCGTGAAGGGCGAGCAATACTATTTCATTCCGGGCCTCCTGAAGCACCAGAAGATACAGCACCCGTCGCCCGCGAAGAGCCCCGCGCCTCCCCGACAGGCTTGCGATCTATTCATGAGCGGCTCACGACCGGCTCATGAGCAAACAGAAGCTCAAGCTGAAGCTGAAACCGAAGCGGCGTGCGGGCCCATTCGGCCGCTTGTCCTCCAGGAGCTAAAAGCCGGCCCGCGGACGTTCACGGACCAGAAGCGTTGAGACTGATCATGGAGCGCCACGGGGTGGCCGTACAGAGGAACGAGAGGAAAAAGGAGGAGAACACACATGGCTGAGCCGCGTCTTGAAGGATGGAAATCCATAGCCCCGGTGCTCGGATGGACGGTGCGGACGGCGATCCGCCACCGACAGGAATTGCGGGAGCATAAGGCCATCTTCTATCAATGGCTCGGCAAGCCCCCGCGGAAAACGGTCTGCTCCTACGAATCTCTGCTCCGGCTTTTCCTCGTCACCAGGGAAGACAGCGCAGCGCCCGAACGCGCCGAAACCGGTGCGGCGCCAAACCCACCGGAGCGCGGCCGACCCGGCGGTGTATCGGAGTAAAAACGCGAACAGTCGTCGGCAGCAAAAGGGGCACTGATGTTACATGAACCTTATAGGTGCTGCCGGGTAACGCGCAGACGCAGCGCCGGTTACCAGCACCCCCACTCGTCACTCGGCACTGTTCTTCACTCGGCATTCATCACTCTTCTCTCGCCCCTTCTCCCTCTTGACCGTGAAGGTGTCCTTTACCAGGCCGTTCACGTCTCTCACCTCGAAGGAATAGAAGTCGCCTGTCCTCTTTGCCATGATGTAGCACGTCGACCTCCCGTTCCGCGCCGGCCAGGCCTTTCCGCCCGCTCTTCCCGCGATCACGTAGGTGACGCCGTCTCTCAGGCTCCTGTCATAGAGATGGTCGTGGCCCGCGACGACGAGGGAAACGCCGCTTCGGACGAAGAGCAGGTGGAGGTTGTCCCGCTCCTGCGCGTGGCGGTCAAGGCCGTGCTGATCGATGACGGGGAAGAGCGACTCGTGGAGGAAGACGAGCTTGTACCTGAACGGTTTTGCCAGCTCGGCGCCAAGCCAGGCGAGCTGCTCGCCCGCTATCCTGCTCTCCTCGCCGGGCAGCTCGGTATTCAAAAAGACCAGGAGCGTATCCCCGTCCCATGTGGAAGAGTAAGGGGCGCCGAAGAAGCCCACATAGACGTCGAGCGACCTCCGGCCGTTGATATCGTGGTTGCCGGGCGCGAGGTAGAGCGTCTTTCCGCTCCCCGTGATATCGAAAAACCGCGCCCATTGAGACAGGTTGCCGGGGTTGTTTATGGCGTCGCCCGTATGGACGACCATGTGCGTCCCCTCTTCCTCGATGTTCCGGATGAATTCGTGGTAGACCGAACCTGGGGCGCCTATGTGCGTGTCGCTGACGATGGCAAATGCCGCGTATTGGGCGCGGAGAGGCAAGGGGGCAAAGAGCAGGAGCAGGCCGGCGACGCACAAAACGGCCTTGCGGGTGAATACTTTCTGTTTCATGGGCGTTACTATACCTCAAGAGAAGGGGAAAGTGAAGAGGGCCGAGGGAGGAGGGAGGAAGTGACGGTCGTCCCTCGTCCCCTCTCAATAGCTCATGTGCAGCCTCATGCCGTAGACCTTCACCGGCCCCCTGTCGCGGTTGTACCCGGGGTTCTCTATGTACTGGAAATCGGGGCTGAGCTGCACATAGCGCCCAAGCTGGATGCGATAGTAGGCTTCGCATACCTCTTCGAGGCCGTAGTTGAGGGCCCCGTCGCCGATGAGCATGCCTATGCCCCCTTCTTCAAGGTAGTGCCTGTGCGAGCCGGTGAGCCCGTCGGCCGCAACGCCGATGCCGAAGCGGTCATCGCTGCGTCCCCAGTTGACCCCGCTCACCTGGAGCCCCATACTGGCGTCGCGGTCCACTTCCGTGTAGGACCAGGTGGAATTGGCGCCGTTGGCCCAGCCGAGGCGCGCGAAGAGACCGGTTTCACCGTCGTTTGCGAGGGGCTGCTCGATGTTGACCCCGAAGCCGTACTTCGTGCGTCCCGGCTGCTCGTCCGCCAGCGTGCTCGGCACGGCGCCATTGGCGCTGCCGATGGCCATGGCCTCCCGGTAGTCGCCCATGCGTCCCTCGTTATGGAAGGCGAGGAGACGGACCACCGTGCCGAACCTGTTCGGCATCAAGGAAAGCTCGACGTTGTCCCCCCTGGCATGATAGATCTCGTCGTCGAGGTTCATGCCGTTTCTCGTCGTCGGCACCTGGTAGCTCCCGAAGATCAATCGCCACGTGGGGTGGACGAAGGCAACGGAGGCCCCTATGGTGTAGCCCCTCGTATCGGAGGCGTAATCCCAGGCCGTATTGTAGAGGAAGGCGTAGTTGAGGAACTGGGTCCTCCCGTTATTCGCATAGCGGTTCTGGTCGAAATCGTCCGTGGGTGCCAGCTTGCCCCCTTTTATCTCGATGCGATCCACCGGCTCGCGGCCGGGCAGTTGATCCATGCCGCGGGACAGGGACTCACCCATCTCTCCCGACAGGGGGATGAGGTAGCGCAGGTAGAGGCGCGCAAGGTAGGGGCTCTGGCCGAGATCCACTGGCCCCGCCCTGATGACGTCCGCGTTTGTATAGGCGCCGAGGCCGAGGCCCCCGCTCAGACCCGCGCCCCGGAACATCTCAGCATCCATATAAGCCTGGAGTGACGGCGTGATCTGGGAGCCTAAGTAGACGCCGTAGGTCTGGGTCACCTGCTGCTTGAAGCTATGGTCGAAGACAAAGCTGTTTCCCCCTGTGTAGGGGCTGCGGAAACCGGGCACGTTCTGATAGACCGCGTTGAACTGCACGCCTAAAAGCTGGGGGAACCAGGCGGGCATACTCGCCCCGTCTCCGTCACCTGCGTAGGCAATGCCTGTCATGACCATCAGGAGTAATGTGAAAACAGGGATTGTTTTCAAAGAGGCCATACGTGCAGAGAGGACCTCGTTCTCGTGCAACACTTTCAAGGAGCCTCTCCTTTCAGGAATATACATGGGTTATCCTTGCCTTCCTCAAAAAAAACGCCACAAAGCCGTTTGGGGTTTTCTCACCCGAATTCGCCTTCGTAGCGCTCGCAGTCTACTATAGCGCACGGCCCCTGTCAATACTATTTTGTGACTTTTTCCTGTTGACAAAGTGGAAGCGCAGGCTTAAAGTTTCGAAGGTTCCTTTTGAGGAGTGATTTCCGGATGGAAGACGACCCTGGCGGTCAGCATCGGTGTGGTGGGAGCGAAACCGCTCCTGCTCAAGGCATCAGAGGAACGCAGTCCTCCCGGTTTTCCTCTCTCTCCTCTTGAGCCTGAGCGGTTCCTGAGGGGAGAACTTTTCCCTCCTTCGCTTCTGCAACAAGTAAATAGGCAGTAAATAACAATTGCACGGTCCACACAGGCGGTAACTATGAAGTGTTGAGTCCGCCGATTAGCGGTTCAGGAACTTCGACATGGGCAATCACGTAGCAAAATCGATCCCTGATGCATTCAAGGGTAATAACCATCGGGACATCACGGAAGATGAGCGTCGCCTCATCGATCTTTGCACGCTCCCCGCAGCAGAAGCTATAGATATGCTCCGAACGACCGCTCAGGGACTCGCCAGCGTTGAGGTCGAACACCGTGTGGACGAGTACGGTCCGAACGAAATGTCCCATGCGAAACGACTTGGCTTCTGGGCCGACATCGTCCATCGCTGCAAGAGCCCCCTGGTCATTCAGTTGCTGGTGATCGCGGTGCTCTCCGGGGTAATCGGAGAGATAAAGTCGACATTCATCGTCAGTGCGATGGTCCTCTTGAGCGTCGGCCTTTCCTATATGCTCGACAGTCGATCGAATCGGGCGGTCGAAACCCTTGGAAAACGGGTGCAGTCACGGACGGTTGCCTTGAGGGACGGCAAGGCAGTCGAGATTAAGATATCGGAAGTCGTCCCCGGTGACGTGGTGCTCCTGCAGGCCGGGTCCCTTATCCCCGCGGATCTGCGCCTCCTCTCCGCGAAGGATTTCTTTGTCAGCCAGTCCGCCCTCTCCGGGGAATCCATGGCCGTTGAAAAGACGGCTGAGGCAGACAAGGCGCCGGAGAAACCCGCTCTGGAACTGGTAAACGCCTGCTTCCTCGGCAGTACGGTGACGAGCGGCTCGGCTCGGGGCCTGGTGATAAACACGGGCACACATACCGTCTTCGGGTCCATCTCCGAACGGCTGGCCGGGGGCAGGGAAGAAACGAGTTTCGACCGGGGCGTACGCTCGTTCACCTGGCTCATGATCCGGTTCATGGTGGTCATGGTATCTGCGGTGTTCTTTATCGTGGGAATGACGAAAGGCGACTGGGTGGAGGCCCTTCTGTTCGGCCTGTCGGTCGCCGTTGGCCTCACCCCGGAGATGCTGCCCATGATCGTCACCGTGAACCTGGCGAAGGGGGCGCTCACGATGGCCAAAAAAAAGGTCATCGTCAAGCGGCTTCCCTCGATTCAGAACCTGGGCGCCATCGACATCCTTTGTACTGACAAGACAGGCACCCTTACCGAGGATAAGGTGGTGCTGGAGCGCAGCGTCGACATTATCGGTCACCCGAGCACCGATGCCCTCACTTACGCGTACCTCAACAGCTATTACCAGACGGGCCTGCGCAACCTGATCGACCGGGCGATCCTCCACCACGTCGATCTGGATGTCGAACGGGATTGCACCCTCGTCGATGAGCTGCCCTTCGATTTTCAAAGGCGCCGGATGTCGGTTGTGGTCGATTACGAGGGCGACAACGTGCTTATCTGCAAAGGCGCCGTGGAGGAGATCTACGCCTGCTGCACACACTACCAGATCGGTGATGAAGTCTACCCGCTCATCCCCATGATCCGGGCGGACCTGTTCGAAGAGGTCGAGGGGCTCAACAGGGATGGCTTCCGGGTGCTCGGCATAGCCTACCGTGAGTTCCCCCGCGATAAACGCGCCTTTACGATCGCAGATGAATGCCGGCTCATCCTGCTCGGGTATATTGCATTCTTCGATCCACCGAAGGTCTCGGCCGCACAAGCCCTCGACTTACTCAATGTGGCGGGCGTGCGGGTCAAAGTCCTGACCGGGGACAACCACCTGGTCACTCAAAAAGTCTGCCGGGACGTGGGCCTCTCCATGGAACGGATCGTTACCGGGTCGGAGCTGTCCGGGCTCTCCCCTGAGTCCTTCTCGAAAACGGTGCGGGAGGCAGACATCTTCGTAAAACTTTCACCGTCGCAGAAGGAGGAGATTGTCCGCAACCTGCGAACGAACGGCCACGTAGTCGGTTTTATGGGAGACGGCATCAACGATGCGCCTGCTCTCAAAGCGGCCGACGTCGGCATCTCGGTAGACTCGGGCGTTGACGTCGCCAAGGAGGCCGCAGACATCGTGCTCCTGGAAAAAAGCCTGCTTGTCCTTCACGAGGGGATCATTGAAGGACGAAGAGTCTTCGCAAACATCGTCAAATATATACGAATGGGGGCAAGCTCCAACTTCGGAAACATGTTCAGCGTCATCGGCGCAAGCTATCTCCTGCCCTTCCTGCCCATGCGGCCGGTGCAGGTTCTCGTCAATAACCTCCTCTACGATTTCTCCCAGACCGGCATCCCCATGGACAACGTGGATCACGAGCAGATCGCCGGACCCCTGAAATGGAATATCACCAATATCAAGCGCTTTATGGTGTTTATCGGGCCGGTGAGCTCCATCTTTGACTATGCCACTTTCGCGTTGATGTGGTTCTTCTTCAGGTGCAGCGCCTATATCGATCCGGCATCCCAGCCTCTTCAGAAAGAGGCCCTTGCAAAGCTCTTTCAGACCGGATGGTTCGTGGAGTCGCTCCTCACCCAAACTCTGATAGTCCATATTATCAGGACCCGCCGGATACCCTTTATCCAAAGCAGGGCATCCCTCCCTATGACGCTCACCACACTTACCATCATGGCCGTCGGCGCCTGGCTGCCGTATTCGTCCTTCGCGGCGGGTCTCGGCATGGTTCCCCTACCCCCTGTCTACTGGGCATGGATTGCCGCGTTCCTTTTTTGCTATGCCCTCCTGACGCATGCCGTGAAGACATGGTTCTTCACACACTATGGAGATGAGTGATTATGGATACCCTTCTCGATGCCCTGCAAGAGGGCAGATTGATCGAGCTGCCCGACAACGACAAGTACGACGCCCTGCAGTTTCTGGCGCACATTCTCGAGGCGATCCCGTCGGTTCCCGCGGGCACCGACGTGGTGGGGCTGGTAATGTCGAGGGAGAGCACTGTCACCACGGCCCTCGGCAAAGGCTGGGCATGCCCCCATGCGCGGGTGCCTTTTGATGAGGACCTCATGTGCGTGGTGGGATGGAGTCCGACGGGCATCGATTACGGGGCGCCAGACGGAATTCCTGTCTCGATCGTCGCCATGTATCTCGTGCCCGCTAATCAGCGCAACCACTACCTGAGGGAGATATCCATACTCGCCAAGGCCCTTCACGCTTACGGCGAGACAGAGAACTGGCGCTCCACGCAGTCGCTGAACGAGATTCGGGACGACCTGCTCGATTTAATCAGTTCCACGAAAGAGGCAGTAGGTCCCGACACGCGGGCGCGGATGATACAGCTTCAGGCCAGGGCGGCGGTCGAGGAAATCCCCGCGCCCGATTTGTCGAATCTCGTGATCGAGCCGGTCACCCTGGTGACGGCTCCCGGGTTGAAATACGTGGTGCTTGCCCAGAATCCCGTTCTCGTGGAGCTGCTCGATTCAGCCATGGGACTCATGGATGCAATTGCATCGAAAGGGGTGTTCGAAAACGGGGGGTGGCGCGTGGTGAAGCGCGATACGATCGTCTACCAGGCTGATCGTATGGTGTACGATTGCCTGGCAATACGGGCAGTGCCGGCAATCGCAAAACCCGCGCCCAAACGGTGATTGGGCACGGCCGGGCTATTTTCGCGCCTGGCGCGGTCGCCGGGGCGTGTCCGGGTCCTCACATACACACACAGTATGCTCCGGCCCGGACACGTCCCGGCTTCCGCCTCATCCATCAAAAATCCCTCCGGCCGGGGAAAAAGAAGCTTGGTCAATTGCACCTGCAAAGTGACCGTCTGTCCGGGCACCAAAAAATGAGGATTGCCAGCCGAAAGAAAGGCCCGTAGGCTCAACGTAAAGAATGAAATTAGGCGAATTCCCGGCCGCTATTTAGTACGTAACTTCTACCGTGTACTTTGGGTCATAAATGGTCAGGCAGCGTGGCTCTTTCTTTGTAACAGTTTAGTCCCTTTCCTGCACCACGCCTCTCAGCTTGTGTTCTGATACAGGGCGGCCTGGGCTTTGGCGGTATGGGACGTAAGAAGAATTTGGAGAAACTCTCGTGGATTTCTTCCCTGCCTGAGTGAGGTAAGTACAAGGCTTGGCAGGATGCTATGCGTTCTTAATCCGCTTATGGATCGAGTGCCGAACATGATTTTCCTAAAGATTACCAGAAAGCGGATCGACTGCTCCGCTTGATTGTTTGTCGGCTGCACCCCGGGGTAGCGAAGAA
>JBEKHB010000038.1:0-38850 GCA_050012495.1 Syntrophorhabdales bacterium | reverse complement strand
TTCTGACGATAGTCGGCCCTCACCTTCTTCTCCTCATGGCTGCGCATAGACCCTACAGTTTTCAGCCACCTCCGCGCCGAGCTTCAAGCCGGAGATCAGAGCCGTTGCCCACGACTGGCCTCCTTCCTGTAGTCGTTGCTTTCAAGTTTTTTTATTTTTATACCACAGTTGAAATGGTAATCGTGAGAGCGGGAGAAACAGAAAAAGGCAGGGCCATTTCTGACCCTGCCCCGCGATGTTGGCCGAATAACGCCTACTTCTTGAATCTTCTCCTGACAGCCGCGAGGCCGACGAGGCCGGGACCAAAGAGAAGAAGCGCTGAGGGGAGAGGAACCGTGCTCGTGGTTCCCGAACCCGTTGGTGTGTATCCCCCTGTTGGTGCATTCGAAGGATCAATTGAGAAGTATGTGTACACGAACGGCGATGCTAGGGTGCCGCCGTCCACGAATAACTGTCCATAGATGTTATTCATAATGGGTGTATTGCCTGTAGTGTCGTAAAAGAGGTACGCATAACTGTAAACTGCAAAACTGGTGGGCAACCCCTGGAAAAGGACTGTTGAGCCGGAGCTTGCCGTCAGAGAGCCACTATCAACGGTAAGAGTCATTCCCTTCCAGGAGGAAGGAGTATTTCCGGTCACGTCAGGAGCGCCGAGAGGCGTCTTTGCCCCGATCAATAGGGCATCGACGCTGTTGCCACTGCCAAACACAGGGGTAACATCATACCGAATACCTGTTCCTGTCCAAGACTCGATAATGGACGGTGCCTGCCCCACCATCGTTACCGCAAGCACATTCGAACCAAACAAGGCCCCTACAAGAATAGTAATGACGACCAACAACTTTTTCATGACTAGCCCCCTCACAAACGGTATAGTGAATCTGTTCTGGCAACTCGACTCTTGCCTATCCGCGACATGCGGATTGATGGAGAAACCCATGCCTCTCCGTCCCACCCTCGCGGATGGTTTGGCTTTTTCATATTATATGAACATGTTATACCGCGCATCACCAAGAAGTCAAGAAAAAACGTACAGGTTTTGAAAATAAATTTCTCTTCTCTTTGAACTGGCAATCCGCACTCGTCAGAGAAGCCCATCTGCGATAAGTAGTAGGTGTACTGCGTGACATTGAATTTCTGGTTGACGCGACGACCTTGCAAAAACTTCGCTGATGCAGCAGGATATGATATCAGTTGTGTTTATGCCCTCAACCACCTCACGGAGGCAACCTACAGGGGCGAGAGAAGGATCACAGGTCGGGATACGTTGAACTCCGCTGTTGGGTGAAGCAGGCTCTTCCCCGAATCTCGCATGATTGCCTGAGAATAGGTGAGGTCCGGCCTGTTGCCGATTTTGAACGGGTGCGGGTCGTCAGAAATGAGGGTGGCTTGAGCGTCGCCTACACGCATTGAGCGATATAATGCATTTTATCGATTACCGTGTGAAAGCCGCGACCGAAGGCTAACCGTCCAGCACCTTTCTGATCGTCTTTGCGATTTCCCGTCTGCAAGGAAGGACACATTGAAGGCAGGAGGAAGAGAGAGTCCTGAAAGACAATGGGATAGGGTTGACAGGAATTTCTTTCGTTTCACGCGTTTCGCATAAGGTCAGACGCCTAACGCTTCCCTCTCTTCTCCTGACAGGCCTGCCTTGAACGCTTCGATCCTGCCCCGGCCTTTGTCTGTGGCGCATGCCTTTCCGTCCACTACGTTGACGTATCCTATGAGTTGCAGCTCTTCGACAAGGCAATCGACCATGATCGGGCTCAGGGCCGGATAGATCTCTTCGATTTCCTTCTTCGAGAACTCGTCCAGGATGCTTCCGGTCGGGATCGCGTGCCTCTTCATGAGTCTGTCAAGGATCACCATCTCTCTCCTGAAGTAGGGTATGTCGTATCCCTTGTCGCTCAGATCGAAGGCCTGTATCTTCATGACCATGGCAGTCCTTAAGTCGGGGCAAACGACAGTGTTTGCCGCCTTCAGGATCGTCCGCTCTGTGGGCGGAGGCCAAACGGATGGGTTCGGAAAGAGGTTCGCCATGTGGTACGGGGGCTCGACGGGCGTCTCGAGGACGTTCCCAAAACCCATGCCGTCGTACTTGGCGTTCTCCGGGACCTTCCGGCTTACCGGCGCATACTGGAAGGGGTAATAATAGCGCGGAGGCGATACGACCCTCGGTCCTATCGCATGGAAAGACATCATCTCCGGGATGAGGACGCGGCACATAGACGGGCACAGGCATCCCACGTACTTCTCCCCGTCGTACAAAAACTCGTCGCCAATAGTGTGCTGGAAGTGGCAGGGATACCTCTCCTCGTCCCCCAGAAACCCGGTTACCGTCGCTTTGACCTGAAAGGGCATGGCCTATCCTCCCGTTTGTGTGCGTTTTCCCGCTGTCGGCGGCTTTGATTGCCGTCCTGCCGTCTCACTTTCAAACGCGCGGCTTCCGCAAACATTTGTGCCTGTCTTAGTCGGCCATCACAGTTTGCCCGGCATCGGTAAGCTTCCGGTTAACCTGGCCGCACGCCTCATCGCGTGGTATCCCCTTGAATTTTACGTTCGCTTTTTTCTTAGATTCCTGAGTCCAAGCGACCTTTCCACCTTTTCACGACGCACCCCCGTATTGTTTTTCCGCGGAACGTGGGCCTTACCTGAACGATATGTGCTGTCCGCAATTGGCCACGATAGTCTGACCCGTAATGGCGCTTGCTTCATCGGAGGCCAGGAACACGCAGGTATTCGCCAGCTCGTATTCTTCGGTGGGCCTCTTAAGGGAGTAGTTGGCCATCTCCCGTGCGATCGTCTCCTCGACGCTTGTCCCTGCGGTCTTTGCTCTGGTGCTCATGACCCACATGAAGCGCTCCCCTCTCACGGCGGCCGCGCTGAGGCAGTTTACCCGAATGCCGTGTTCGCCGACCTCCACGGCCAGCGTCTCGGTGAGGCCGATCACGCCCATCTTGGCGCAGCAGTAAGCCGCCCTGGTGGGATACCCCGACCTCCCGTCGCCCGTCCTGCCGCCTTCGGCGCCGATATTGATGATGTTGCCGCTTTTCCGTGGGATCATGTGTTTCAGCACCTCCCTGGCGCAGAGCATGCTGCCCGTCAGGTCCACGGCAAAACTGTAATTCCACTCCTCCAGTTTCATATCGACCACGTTGCAGACCGGTCCACCTATGCCGCTGTTGTTCACGAGGATGTCGATCTTCCCAAAGGCGTCGATCACCTTTTGCACCATCTCCACGACCTGCCGCTCTTGAGTGATATCCGTCGGGACGGCGATGACGTCGCCGCCCATGCCTTTGAGCTCTCCCACCGTTCTCTCCATATTCGCAACCGATCTCGCGGCGAGGACAACCTTGGCTTTCTCCCTGACAAAGGCGGTCGCGATAGCTTTTCCAATGCCGCTTCCGCCGCCCGTGACGATCGCGACCCTGTCCTTCAATCTCTCCATTTCGCGCCTCCTCAGATTTTACAAATGCGCCATTATATCTTCCGTAGTGGTTAAGAGCGCCATGGCATCGATCATCTCGATTGCCGCCTCATGGAACTTAGGGTTCGCCGACGTGCAGCAGTCAGCCGGCACGATGACGTTGTAGAGCATGTCGGATGCTTGAAAAACCGCAGCCAGGACTGCCATGTCTGTCGCGACGCCCGGGAGCACGAGCGTTTCGACCCTAAAACCGTCCAGGATTTCGCGGAGGCTGTTCATGCTGAAGATTCCAAAGGGCCAGTTGAAGAGGACCGGCTCGCCCGGCGCCGGGGCGAGCTCCGGAATGACCTCCACATCTTTCGAGCCGGGGAGGTTGGCGCCTATACTCCGTACGCTTTCCCAAAACCGGCCGTAAGCCGGCCATTTCGTTTCCGGGGTAACGGCGTTGACAAAGACGACGGGCAGCTTCTTCTCCCGGAATGTCTTGAGAAGGGCCTGCTGGCGGAAAATAATGCCCGAGTCCCGGGTTGCCTTCGCGTGTCCAAAAACCGCAAGTTTGCCTTCCGGGTGCGTTATTGCGTGCTGCATGTGAATGAAAATAAGAGCCGGCTTGCCTACCATCTTCCATTCGCGCATAAATGAATTCTCCTTTGAGACGCGTCGCGTTCAGAATTTCCATGATACGGTTCGTCGGCGCCTTGAGTGTGCGCCCCAATTCAGCCGCCCTCATGCCCGGTTCTTCAAGCTGTCCGGCAAGATACTCGCCGGGATGTAGAGCAGTTTTCCCCATGGCGTGATCGGATGGACCGATTTATTACCCCGTCTTATCGGTTTTTCAGATACTGCTTCAAATCTCGATAGTAGTTTTCGTGAGGACCGATCATAACCAGCTCCAGGTCCTGACCGACCTTTCGATAGGCAAGAAGGTATTGAGTGGTGTTGAGCTTGAATTTGTAAACGAACACCCCCGTGAGGTTTCCCTTCTTTTCTTCTCCAATCGACGGATTTTCTGCAATTCGTCGTATCGCCCGATCCAGGATTTCTTTTTCCTGTTTCGGCATCTTCTTCACCTTTTGCTCGAAAGATCTCGACTGGTATATTGTCACGAGGACCTATCCGAATCTGTATTCCGTTTTTTCGCCATGTTCCAATTCTTCCAGCCCGATCAGGATTTCCTTGATGAGTGTATAGGTCAGGTCCGGGTTCTCTTCGGCGCATTTGCCCATACGAGCCCAATGCTCGATCTGGCCTGCGAGAGACCTGTGATCTATACGACTATACTTCTTCGCGTCATTCAGAAGTTCTTCTGATATCCTTACTGCTGCTGCCATATCGTGTCCCTCCGCTGTCCAGCGTTACATTCCGTGACATTATATCCAGATAGATAGCATTATGCAACAGACGTGCTATAATTTCAGGCAACCTTCGGGGCCAGTCGGGTCACAGCGATCTCACCCTCGCGCTTGCGCGCCTGCGCGAGGTCATAATTCATCTGCATCCTCAGCCACGTGTCGGCGGTGCTCCCGAACGCTTTTTCAAACCTGATTGCCATTTCAGGCGTCACGCTACTACGTCCGGCAATAACGTTGTGAAGCTGCTGACGCGTAATACCGAGGCCCTTCGCGGCTTCCGCGACACTTAGCCCAAGGTCGTTAAGGCACTCGCCAACAAGAAGGCCGGGATGCACAGGGTTTTTCATCTCTATGGGTCTTACCCCTTTTTAATGATAATCGACAAAATCAACATCAAAAGCGTTTCCATCGTATATTTGTAAACTGTAAATTTACATTTTACAAGAACTTTTCTCTATGAGGGGAAGTTGGCCCGAATGATATTGATACGATTATGAAGGATGCAGTCAGAAAATAAGCGTTGATTTTCTACAGATTACGGCGACACCCTTGCCACGCAAGATTTCTATGGCGCTTTTGATAAACATATTGTAACCTGTTACGTAATGGGGTATACTATTTATGGTTGGTAGCATAAAACACAAAGGCTTGGCCGCCCTCTATTATGACGATCGGACGAAGGGGGTGCAACAGGCGCTTGTTAAACGATTGCGTCAGATACTTGCTTTGCTTGATACCGCTTTTGTTGCTGAAGATATGAATATCCCTGGCCTGCGGTTTCACCAGCTAAAGGGAGACCTCGCCGGATTTTATTCGGTATCTGTTTCGGGTAATTGGCGCGTGATCTTCCGTTTTGAGAGCAGCCAGGCTACCGATGTTGATTTGATTGACTATCATTAAGGAGTAATGAGTTATGACTATGGAGAACCCCCCACATCCCGGCGAGATTATACGGGACCTGTGCATCAAACCTCTTGGCCTGACGGTCACAAAGGCCGCTGAAGGTCTTGGCATAACCCGCAAAACTCTTTCGTTACTGCTGAACGGGCACGCAGGTATTTCCCCCGAAATGGCCGTGAGGCTGTCACAGGCTTTTGGCCGCAGCCCGGAAAGCTGGCTCCAGCTTCAGGGGTCCTATGATCTTGCCCAGGTCCGAAAGTCGGCCAACCCAATCCGCGTTAAACCACTTGCAGGGTCCACTTACCCGCAGGCGTAAGCGTCGTATTTGCACAATTTTTGCTTTCAGAAAGCATAGGCTGCCTGTAGCATATTGTGAATAATGCAATTATATTATACAATATAGATATAGGAGGTAAGTATATGGTGACAAAGGTAAAAAACGCAACGTTCTCTCTACCGGTGACCCTGCTGGAAAGAATGAAGGAATACGCACAGAACCGGGATATTCCCTCTTTGAATGCAGGAGTGAGAGAAGCGCTGGAAGAATATTCAAGGAAGATTGAGAAAGAAAAGCTTCGCAAGCGAATGAAAGAGGCATCGCAAGATCCTCTGTTTATGAAAGATCTCGAAGATAGCATGAATGCTTTCGAGGCCTCAGACTCAGAAATAGGGAAGGGGCAGGGATGGTAAATTACCAGTGGGGTATTTTCTGGGCAGACCTTAATCCTTCCAAGGGGTCCGAGCAAGCAGGTCGCCGCCCTGTTTTGGTTATTTCTGCAGAGGAAGTCAACCAGGTGTTGCCAATCGTATCTGTTCTGTCCTTAACCTCCGTAAAAATGGGGAGAAACGTGTATCCAACAGAGACTCTCCTGGAGGTTTCCGTCACGGGATTGCCAAAAGATTCTATTGCGATGTCACATCAAATAGGGGCGATTTCAAAGGAGCGTCTCGGAGAGAGGTGCGGCAGCATAGAAGATGAAGCGGTAAAAGAAAGAATCTAAGCAGCAACCAGGACATATTTGGACTTGTGGTAATGCGTGGTTTGGCAAAGCCATATCATGTCCCTCCGTCGTCCTTCGCTGCGTTTCATATCATAATATGAGGTACGCCACTGCCTTACGCCACCCGCACGACAATTACCTTCTTGCCCTCTTTCCGCTGCCTTGCGATCTGCTCCTCCACGGGAGGCAGGTCCGACGGGCCTTCCGAGAAGCGCCTTACGCGGATAATGAGGTCGTTTCTTTTGTCCGGGGTCGGGCACCGCTCCTCCAACTTCTTCACCCTCTTCAAAATACCCATCCGTCCCTCCTATCCCTCGTTTCTGTTCGCTATGACAGATTCCAGGCGCCCCAGCCTCTCCTCGATCTCCCCTAACTCCTTAGCCTTGAAAAAGCGGGAGATGACGTCATTTGCGGCGACTCGCCGCACCCACTCGTTCTCGGAGGCCAAAAGGTCGACGAGGACATCGACGGCCATGCTCAGCCCCCTCTGGAGTCGTTCGAGGGCCTCGGCGCTGGCCCCATCCCGGCGGCTCTTGAGGGCGTCGGCAAAACCTGGATCGTTCCTGAGCCACCTGTAGTAAAGAACTTTGCTGATGCAGGCTTTCCTGCATGCCTCCTCTATCGAGCGGCTCTCCAGAACGGCCAGTATTGCACGCTCCTGTTTCCCGCTAAGAGAAAACACACCTTGCTTTTGACCGTTCCTGCCCCCGACATCCTCTGCCATGACTCACCTCCTGGACCTTGTGATCCGGTCTTCTCGCCGCACGTAAGAGTATGGAACGGTTCCGCATCTGCTGTCAAAGTGACAACCAGGGGTGTCAATCAGACATGACAAGGAGGAGCGACAACCAGAAGTGACAAAAAGCAGAATTCAACTTTTCTGCCTCGGCCGCGCCGGGAGTACTTGAAAGTCGTTGAGAAGCACAAAACCTTAAGATACGAAGGGATATGCCGATAATTCTAGGAGCGGAGGAACGTTTTTTGTAGTATGAAAAGCAGATCTTACAAAATGTGCAAAGCAGGCCGTCCGGCCTAAGAGGGGAGGGGGGGAGAAATGCCTTTTAACCTTTGCAGAATTGGACAATTGTTGCGGGAAACGCGGGAAAGGAGAGGGTTAACTTTTGACGAGGTGTCAAACGCCCTGTTCATAAAGAAGCGGTTCATCGGGGCGATCGAGATGGGGGACTGGGATAATCTGCCCCATCCTGTCTACGTCAAGGGATACGTGACACTGTATGCGAGCTTTCTCGACATTCTCGATCTTCTCAAGGGTGAGGTAGCTTCAAGGGAAGACAGGTCGCCGGTGCAGGGCCGGTGGGCGTGAGCAAAAGATAAGGAACTGAACTCGGCACTCTACGGTGAAGCCTGGAAAGCGGACGCCGATCTTGACAATCACCGCGGCTGTTCCTACAATCAAGAATACCGTGTCGTTCATGGGGGTGGTAGTGAAAAGACTCTTATTGCTCGTCTGTCTTGGCGCCGCAGGCGTTTTGTCCCTGCTTTCTCCTGCCGGAGCGGCGCTTGCGGATCACGTATCCGAGGTGACCCTCGCGAATGGGCTGAAAGTCATTCTCCTCGAAAACCACAAAGCCCCCCTTGTGACGTTCCAGGTGTGGTACAGGGTGGGCTCCCGCAATGAAGAATCGGGGAAGACGGGCCTCTCCCATATGCTGGAGCACATGATGTTCAAGGGGACGGGAAAGATAGGTCCCGAGGAGTTCTCACGCATCATCGCCCAGAACGGCGGTGACGACAATGCGTTTACCTCGACTGATTTTACCGCCTATTTCGAGAATATGAGCGCCGACCGCGTCAAGATACCCATAGAGCTAGAGTCGGACAGGATGCGAAATCTTGTCCTGAGAGAGGAAGACTTCAAGACCGAGCGGCCCGTGGTAATGGAAGAGCGGCGGATGAGGACGGAGGACAACCCCAAGGCCGTGCTGAGCGAACAACTGGCGGCCACGGCGTTTCAGATCCAACCCTACCGCTGGCCGGTTATCGGCTGGATGCAGGATATAGCCAGGTACACGGTCGGCGACCTGAAACAACACTACAAAACCTATTACGCTCCGGTAAATGCGTTTATCGTGCTTGCGGGTGATTTCAAGAAAGAGGCGGTCCTCCCCATGATCGAAGAAGCCTTCGGGTCGATCCCGGCAGGCGTGGCCCCCGTCCAGTGGCAGGATAAGGAAGAGCCGCAATTGGGCGAGCGGAGGATCATCGTCCGGAAGGAAGCCCAGCTCGCGTCGATCGAGAAGGCATACCACGTACCGAATCTGCAGTCGCCGGACAGCTATGTGCTCGAGGTGATTGCCGCCCTCCTGTCGGCCGGTGAGAGTTCGAGGCTCAACCAGACGCTGGTGCGGGATAAGCAGCTCGCCCTGAGCGTCTCGGCCGATAACGAGCTTGTCTCCAGGGACCCGAATCTGTTCTCCGTCTCGGCCGATGTATTACCGGGAAAGACCGCGGATGTTGTCGAGAAGGCGTTGCTGAGTGAGATAGAGCTCTTGCAAAAAGCACCCGTGGGGATGCGCGAGCTGGAAAAGGCGAAAAATCAGTTAGAAGCAGATTTTACGTTCGCCCAGGACTCGATCTTTGCTCAGGCTATGCTCATCGCCACGTATGAAATCGTCTCCTCCTGGCGAGACGCCGACACGTATGTTCCCGCCATCCGGGCGGTCTCCGCAGCGGACGTGAAAAGGGTCGCACAAAAATACCTGGTGCCTGAGAATTGCGTCACCGCGCGTCTCGATCCAATCCCTTCCGCGGAGCAAAAGCACGTGGAACCAGGTTCTCCGGGAAAAGAAAATATCGTGAGGTGAGGGAAAAGGATGAGAAGAATCGCATCGTCTGTCTGCATCGCTCTCTTATGTGTTGTCGCTTCATGGACGTGCGCCTTCGGCCTTCCGCCCGTTCAGCGGACGGTGCTCGACAACGGGCTGGTGCTCCTGGTGTCGGAGGAGCACTCGCTTCCCTTTGTGACGGTCAACCTTATGGTCAAAACAGGCGCCAAGGATGATCCGCCCCTCGGTGCGGGACTGGCCGACCTGACCGCCTCGAGCCTGCTTTTGGGTGCCGCCGGCCGGACATTGAAGCAGATCAACGAAGAGCTCGATTTCATGGGCGTCACCGTGACCGCAAGCGCCAACAAGGATTACACCACTGTCAGTCTGCGGGTCTTGAAAAAGGACCTTGAACGCGCCTTTCCTATCTTTATGGACGTGGTGACGAAGCCCACCTTTCCTACAGACGAGGTCAAGAAGGAGGTCTCCCGCACCCTGGCCGCTATCCAGTCGCTGGAGGACAAGCCGGGCACAGTCGCGGATCGGGCGTTCCAGAAGGCTTTATACCTGGACGGCCCTTACGGTCACCCCACGGAGGGCACGGTTGAGTCCGTGTCGAAGCTGACTCGCGAGGCGATAAGGAGGTTCCATGACCTCCATTATTGCCCCGACAACGCCATCCTGAGCGTGGTGGGAGATATCGACCAACGGTCAATCGATGGATATATGGCGCCCTGGCTCAAGAAATGGCCCAAGGGAGGCATTCCGGAAAAGAGGGTCGAGATAAAGTTCTCCACCAGGAAAGAGACCATAAAGGTCAACAAGCCGGTGACCCAATCGAACATCGTCATCGGCAACGGCGGGATGAGCCGTGATAACCCTGACTACTATGCGGCCCAGGTGATGAACCATATCCTGGGCGCCGGCAGCCTCACGTCGCGCCTTATGGAGGATATCAGGAACAGGAGGGGGCTGGCTTACTCTGTGGCCAGTACCTTTGAGGCGCGGAAATATCCGGGGCCCTTCATGGTCTTTCTCCAGACAAAGAACCGCTCGACAACCGAGGCAATCAAGGCGACCATGGAAAATCTGGAGCGGGTGCGCAGCCAGCTTGTCTCAGAAAAAGAGCTGGAGGACGCCAAGAAGTACCTCGTCGGGAATTTTCCTCAAAGGTTTAGCACCCAGTCGAGGATCGCCTCATTTTTCGCGCAGGTCGAATACTACGGCCTCGGTCTCGATTACCCGGAGAAATATCCTTCTCTTATCAACGGCGTCACAAGGGAGGACGTGCTCAGGGTAGCGCGGGCCTACATCCATCCTGATGAGTCGGTCACCGTTGTCGTCGCCGATTTGAAAGAGGCGGGGCTGGAATAGCGGCGGCCACCCGGGCCGCACCGGCAAAAACAGGGCGAGCACGGCTGATAAGCCGTATAAATCCCGGAAAATCCATTCGTGAGGAGGAAGGAGATGCGAGTGCGTGTCGATCAGGAAGCATGTGTGGGCGATGAGACGTGCCTGACGATCTGTCCTGAGATTTTTAGGATGGAGGGCGAGGTGGCCGTGACCATTATGGAAGAGGTGCCTCCCGACCTCCGGGAGTCCTGCAAAGAGGCGGCCGACGCATGCCCCGTAGAAGCCATTATTATCGAAGAGTAGGCCGCTCCCTGAAAGATCCTTCGATCAAAGCCCTTTTGGGCGGGAGGCGGGGTGTGGTAGACTCAGGTGCGGAAGGAGGATACGGATATGACAGACGAAGAAGGCTACGGTGAAGAGGGATACACAGTAGTGGGGACAGAGCGCTACACGGCATGTGTCGGCCATGGCGGCTTGTCGGTCGCGCTGTTTTTTCTTTTCGGCGCCGTCGCCGGAGCGGTGCTGGGACTTTTACTCACGCCGCAGTCAGGTCGGAGAACGAGGCGGCAAATAAAGGAGGCGTCCCGGGAGACGAGGGCGGTGTTGGGCTCCTACTCCGCACAGGTACTCGAAAAGGTGGGAGTGACTCTCCATAGAGGCAAGGAATTGATCCGGGAAGGGAGGCCTTTGCTGCTCGAAGCTATCGAAGCCGGCAAGGAAGCATACGAAAGGGAGAAAGAGCAAAGGACCGGAAGCGGTAAATAATCTGTCTTCAATAACGGCGGCCTGCCGATCCTTCAGGAATCAGGCGCCATGCCCGCTTACCCGAGGTACGGTGCCCATTGCTTTGCGACGGCGCGGATATAACCCTCGGGGACATCCGTCAGGACGCGATTGTGCCCCGGCAAGAGCATCCGCACCTCAAGGTCCGAGAGCCTCACCAGGGACTGATTCAGGCTGCTGCCGCTTGCACCGTGAAGATCGAACCGCCCGATGCTGTAATCGGCATAGACGACGTCGCCGGGTATCAATATCCCCCTCGCCGCGTCATAAAGCGCTATGCCGCCGGCCGAGTGGCCGGGGATATGGAGGACCGTCCACACCTCTCCGCCTATCCGCAGCTCTTCCGCGTCCTCAAGCCGGCGGTCCACTTTGAAGGTGAAGGCGCCGTCCTTCAGATGATACTGCGTTTGACACATCTGCTTGAACATCTCCATGCCGTACACCGTGCTCTCGTCCCCGCGCTCGAGGGGCCCCGCCTCCTCCGCGTGCACCCATAGCTCCGCGGAGGGGACGGCCTCGAGGATCTCTCTCAGACAACCGATATGGTCAAGGTGGGTGTGGGTCATGATCACCCTTTTTATATCGGCCGGCTGAATGCCTGCTTCGGTGAGAGCGCTCATCTTGTACCTGCCCTTGCCCATGAGTCCCGCATCAACCAGGGAAAGGTCGCCGGACTGGGGCCGGCCGATCAGATAGACGTGGGAATCAGGTATCATTTCATCCTGGCCGGGTATGAAGAAAAGCGAGTCGGTGATTTTAACCATGTGATTCATCTCCTGAAGATAAGGCAAGACGGCTCTCGCCGGATTGGACTATTGCCCTTAAGTTAATCTATCCGTGATCTATTTTCAAGCTCTTTTGCCGCGCTTCCCGCTTTTCGGTCCCTGAGCGGCGCAGGACCCTTTACATAGCCCGCGAAAATGGTTATTTTGTACAAGAACGCTTGTTGGGGTGCGGTTGAGCGGTTAAATCTGCGAGAGAGGGGTGGAGAGTATGGGAGCGAACGAGGTATTCTTCGGTCTGATTACCGCGGCAATTATCGCATTAGTGATCTTCCTGATCTGGTTCATCATGAGGCTCATGGACACCGTAAGGGCGCTGAGTAAATTCATTGAGAGTGCGGATGAGGCATTGAAGCAAACGAGCGGTGTGGATCAGGCATTGAAGGAAGCGATTGGGGAGATAAGCCTGAACCTCAGGAGTCTGCGCACCATTACCGATGACGTGGGCGCGGTAACAAGTGATTTGAAATCGTTCTCAGGGTCGGTAAGAGATGTGGGCCACAGTGTGCAAGGGTTGGCGACGAATGTGAAACAGTTGAGCGATCTGGTTCAGGGCCTTGGCAGGGAGACAATCGCCTCGGCGTGCGGCGTGCGGACGGGGATCAAAACGGGTTTTGAGGTGTTTTTGAAGCGCTTGCTTACAGCGAAGTGATATCGCCCCATTTTGGCAAGTATCCCAATAACCCTATGGGACAGCCGAAAAACAAAGGAGGAAGAAAATGAAGCACGGAGAGAACGAATGCGACACGAGCTCGGGGTCATGGTTACTCTCGTTCATACTTGGCGGATTGATCGGGGCTGCCGTTGCCCTGCTCGTCGCGCCCAGATCGGGGCGTCAGACGAGAGAGCAGATCAAGGACCTGGCGGAGGATGCGAAAGAGAAGGCAGAGGAGTGCTACGATAAGGCCAAGAGTCAGATTTCGACAGCTATGGAGAAAGGGGCGGAGATCCTGGAGCAGAAGAAAGCGGAGGTGGAATCGTGTGTAAGCGGGGTAAAAGAGGCATATCGCAAAGCCACGGGCACGAAGGCTGCCGAATAGACGCGTTGCCTGAAAGCTAAAAGCGCACTGATCCGGCGCGCTCACTCCCGGGAGGTGTGGTCTTTCTCAACCGACGATCATGCCGATCAGGGCCATGATGAGCCACTGAAAGAACGTGATCAGCGGGTCGAGGACGCCGAGATAGAGCAGACCTATGATGATGAAGAAACCATAGGGTTCGAGTCTCTGGAGGGTATATTGGAAGCTCCTGGAGGAAAAGCCCATGAGGATCTTCGAGCCGTCGAGGGGTGGAATGGGGATAAGGTTGAATGAAGCAAGCATGATGTTTATCTGCGCGAGGTACTGAAGGCCCCTTGCGAAGGGGCTGAAGAGCGAGAAATGGACGGTGGCAAGGACCAATAGCGCGAGAAAGGCGAGAATAATGTTCGCCACAATCCCGGCGGCCGAGACGAATATGAGGCCCTTGCGATAGTTTCTCAGGTTGCCGAAGTTGACCGGGACAGGTTTTGCCCAGCCGAAACCGAAGAAAAACAACATGAGCGTGCCGACAGGATCGAGGTGGCGGCGCGGGTCCAGGCTCAGCCTGCCGAGCCGTCTCGCCGTTGAATCTCCCATTTTATCCGCCACCCATCCATGAGCTACTTCATGAATGATGACCGAGTAGGGCAGGGGGATCGCAATGAGGATAAAGGTGGCGGGGTCGGAAAAGAGCAGTCTTATGAGTCCCATACGCCGTTAGTATCACATAAAGACCGTCCGATTGCAAAAAAGAATATCGGGATTGGCGGTATGGTATGTTTCCCCTATGAATATCTTCTCATTTCTCGCAAATGTGCCTCTTTTCAAAGGGCTGCCGGCAGACCAGCTCGGCCGGATCGCCGGGATTGCCGTGCCGAGGGAGTACAGGCGCGGTGAGATTGTTTTCTCTGACGGGGAGGAAGCGAACGGCTTCTATGTCCCGATGAGAGGACGGATAAAGATATTCAAGCTTTCATCCGAAGGAAAAGAACAGGTGCTGCACATAATGGGGTTTCAGGAACCCTTCGGGGAGGCGGCCGTCTTCAGCGGCGGGCGGTTCCCCGCCCATGCCCAGGCACTGGAGGAAAGCCTTCTCATCTTTTTTCCCGCGCCGGCTTTCGTCGACCTCACGCGGCACGATCCAACCCTCGCCATGAACATGCTGGCGCTTCTGTCGCGCCGGCTCAAAGAGTTTGCCGGTCTCGTGGAGCAACTGTCGCTGAAAGAAGTGCCCGGCAGGCTCGCATCCTACCTCATCTATGAAAGCGATCGCGCGGCAGGCGCCGCCCTCATCGAGCTCGACATACCGAAGACGCTCCTCGCCAACGTGCTCGGCACCATACCTGAGACAATCTCCAGGGTGCTCGGAAAAATGGCGGCTGAAGGGATCATCGAGGTGGAAGGACGGCGTATCAGGTTACTCGAGCGAAAGAAGCTGCAAGAGTTGTCACAGGGGGCAAGTTTTTATGACGAGGGCAGGGCCGGCGCGGTGTCCGGGCTTTCCCCCGACGTGAGAGGGTAGTACAATGCCAAAGCCGAAAGCCGTACGATGCACCGCAAGGTCCGCTAAGATTCAGCCCTTCTATGTCATGGAGCTTTTGGAGAAGGCTCAAGCCCTGGAGTCGGCCGGCGAGGATGTGGTCCATATGGAGATTGGGGAGCCGGACTTCACCACCCCGCTCGCCATAAGGGAAGCCGGTATGCGGGCCATGGAAGAGGGGCACACCTTTTATACCCACAGTCTCGGTTTGCCCCAATTACGGGAGCGGATTTCAGCCTATTACGCCGAATCGTACAACGTAAGCGTGCCGGTCGACAGGATCATCGTGACGAGCGGCACGTCGGGCGCCTTTTTTCTCCTCTGCGCGGTGCTTCTTGAAAGAGGAAGAAATTTCCTGATCTCCGACCCCGGATACCCCTGTTACCGGAATTTCGGCGTCCTCTTCGACGCGCATGTTGTTCCCCTGCCTGTGTCCGAAGCATCCCGGTTCGAGATCACGCCTGCACATGTGGAAGAGTGCGGGACAACGCCGCACCTCCTGATGCTATGCAGCCCGGCCAATCCCACGGGCGTTGTGTACGGGGGCGAGTCCCTGGCGGGTCTCTTCGACGCCGTCTCGAAGAAGGGAGGGGTTATGGCGGTGGACGAAATATATTCCGGTCTCACCTATGACCGGAAATACCTTTCAGCCCTCGCGGTATCGGACGAGATCGTGGTAATCGACGGTTTTTCAAAGACCTACGCAATGACCGGCTGGAGGCTTGGATGGATGGTGGTGCCTCAACCGCTTGTGCGCCCCATCCAGAGGGTGGCGCAGAACGTATTTATTTCAGCCCCCACGGTTGCCCAGTATGCGGCCCTCGGCGCTTTCGACGTGGCGACGGAGCTTGAAGCAATGAAGAACACGTATAGAGAGCGACGCGCGTTTTTGTTCCCCCGTTTGAAGCAGCTCGGCTTCAGCTTGCCCGCGTGGCCGGAAGGGGCCTTCTATATTTACGCAGGCATCGAAAAGTGGCGGCTGGACAGCATGGAATTCGTGGAAAGGGCGCTCGTCCAGGCAAAGGTCGCGATGACGCCGGGATATGATTTCGGCGCTCACCGTGCAGGCGCCCACGTGCGCTTCTCATTTGCGAACGCCATCGAAAACCTGAAAGAAGGGTGCGAGCGGCTCGAAGCGTGGCTCAGCGGCCTCTGACCTTTTGGTGCGCAGGCCGTTTTTCCCTGTGCCCGGCAAAGGAAGGAACTTTTCCGGCCGAGGCGGCCATTAAAGGATGTCCTGTCAAGCCACCTGCCATTGAACTATTGACTTAGTTCAGTACCTGGTCTGTACTGCAGCACTATGATTCGACTTATTAACAGTCTCATAATTGTTCTGTACGCCGTCATACCGGCGAAAGCCGGTATCCAGTGCCCCAGGAACTTCTTTGATCCTCTCCCCGAGCAGCTCGTGCAAGGATTGCAGGGTGAAGCCCCACGACCCGGCTCAGGGGATTGACGGGTGCAATGCCCTGTGGAAATGTTTTTGGTGGAAAGGGCTGCCCGAGCGACCGTTGACAGCCCGGACAGAGGAGCATATAATAGATGCATACGTAGGAGGTGATGAGTATGCGTGCAACGCTGAACATACCTGATGAGCTTGTGAAGGAGGCTCAAGAGGCGACCGGGGCCAAGACCAAGACGGAGACGATCGTTATTGCCCTGAAAGAACTGGTGAGACGGAAGAAGGTCGAGGAATTAATTGCTCTCAGAGGTAAGATTCAGATCGACTATGATTGGGAAGCCGAAGAGGTGCGAGAGCTGGAGGCGCAGAGGGAGAGGGAGGAGAGCCTTGGACAGCAGAGGTCTTGACGGGGGTGTGCTTGTCGACACGAGCGTGTGGATCGATTTCTTACGAAAGGACACGGCGCCGGGCAGAGCACTCGAAGGACTCATCAGAACTGGTCGCGTCGTGACCACCGGGATCGTTATTTTCGAGCTTGTTCAAGGGGTGAGGTCGGATAAGGAAAAGGCAATGATCAGCGGCCTTCTCTTGGGCCTGGACTACGTGGAGATGTCGCACGATCTGTGGGGGTTTGCCGGCACACTTTCCCGGTCACTGAAGGGCAGGGGGCTCAACCTTCCCTTGTCGGACGTTCTTCTCGCGGCCATTGCTCTCAAGCACGAACTGTCGTTATTCACATTGGACAGCCATTTCGACGGCATACCCGGTTTGAAGCGCCATGCCCCGTAGGCGCATAACATTATCAAGGTCCTTTTCTATGGCTTTCTTCTTTTCGCGCCGACAATGGATATCTCACATGGCAAAACATCCCTCCCAAGGCATCTATCGAATCGGTATTGACAGCGGTAATACCATGATCTATCATTAACGATATGAAAACAGCGATATCCCTTCCGGATGAGATGTTCAAAGAGATCGAAGAGGTCACGAAGGAGTGCGAGTGCTCCCGAAGCCAGGTATTCGTTATGGCCGTCAGGGAGTTTCTCGACCGGAGGAACGCCAAAAAACTTCTGGAAGCCCTCAACGACGCCTATCGGGAAACGGAGACGCCCGAAGAAAGCAAGGCAAGGCAGCAGGCAAAAGCATATCACGCCACAAGGGTTCGGAAGGAGCCCTATTGAAAATCCGGCAGGGAGACATATTCTGGGTCGATCTCGGGGAGCCGGGAGGTTCGGAGCCGGGGTTCCGACACCCGTACGTGGTGATACAGAATAACGTATTCAACGCGAGCCGATTGAATACGGTGGTGCTCTGCGCACTCACATCCAACGTGGGGAGGGCCAAAGCGCCGGGCAACGTGCTGCTCCGGAAAGGCGAAGGAGATTTACCGAAAGACAGCGTGGTTAACATCACGCAGATCATCACCGTGGACAAATCGGACCTCGTGGAAAAAATAGGCGCCCTGCCGCTCGCACGGATAAATCAAATTCTGGAGGGGGTTCAACTGCTGCTGGGACCAAGAGAGGTCTAGGCAGGGGTGGGCCGGGTGGCCGACGGCCTGTTCGAAATCGCGCGCTGCCGCGCCCTGCTACCAGAAGGTGAGGCATGTGCCCCCAGGCATACCTTCTACAATGAGATCGATGCCTCGGGAGGCTGGGTGAAGGTGCTCAAGTGCTTATAAATGGCGCACGCACAAAGTTCGTGTCCAGGACTATCCTCACTTACGGCCTCGAGCCTCGACGATGGCCGCTTCAATGTCTGATCGCTTCATGCCCGCTTCCTTCGCCTTCTTTCGCGCATCCGCGATCAAAGCATCGAATTCATCCAGAGATGGTGGAGATATGGCTTTCAATATCACCACGTCCTTCTCACTTACAACCACAAACTGAGACCCTTTCTTTAATTTGAGTCGTTTCCGGATTTCTTCAGGGATGACCACCTGACCCTTCGAAGACATCTTTGTTGTTGCTATATCTGCCATTTCGCACCTCCATCTGTGTTCTTACTTGTAAGATTATACACCTCTTGCACAGGCCGGGCAAGCCGCACTGCAATACGACAAAGTTTTTACGCCTTTTAGGCCGGCTTGTCGCGCTGGTGACAGATTGGTGACGGAAAAATAGACGTGGGAAAAGGTATAGTCGACTGATATATTGATGTTAACTGGCGGAGAGAGGGATTCGAACCCTTTGCTCTCCTTCTCTTTCCTCGGTTTTCAGCCACTTCAGAAGTGAATCAGAAGTGACAGCCCCCTGCCCATCGGTAGGTACGCGAGAAATTGTACCACTCGCAGCCTGCAAGGGCAAGGGGATAGGTGGAGCCAGACCATAGAAGATCGGACGGTCTTTCTCCGGCAAGGCTCCGGCCTCCCGCGCGGAAGGATGAGCACGGGGGCCGGGCCGACG
This sequence comes from Syntrophorhabdales bacterium, assembly GCA_050012495.1. Taxonomy (GTDB): domain Bacteria; phylum Desulfobacterota; class Syntrophorhabdia; order Syntrophorhabdales; family WCHB1-27; genus BOG-1155. Next base: position 20,097 of record JBEKHB010000038.1, on the reverse strand, counting down.
CCGGAAAATAACCCACCACAATCAAACACATGCTCTTTCCCCCGGCCCAAGGAGCGCGGGGACACTCACGGTCCAGCGCGCGACCCGAATGTCCGGGGCAGTGCCTATGGCCCTGCTTGTTTATTTAAGGGCCATATCAGCAGACAATAAAAAGCTAACTAACAGTAATAATTCAAGTCATACTGTAAAACTCTATCCGGGGATGGTGACGATAGAGCCGAAACAGAAACGTCGGGTTGGTGCCGGACCGATATACGTTGATACGGAGGAAGGTTTCGTAAAACAGGTCGCCATAAACGGCGCGTGTATCGTTCCGGGGAGATCATCGGCCACTGTTAGCGACGAGGCTTTCACCCTCATAACTGTCGGCAGTAGACCCTCACCTATTGCCGCAGGGTTATAGCCTTTTTATGGTGGTGTTGGCCCCTTATGCGCACTCACATCCAACGTAGGGAGGGCCAAGGCGCCGGGCAACGTGCTGCTCCGGAAAGGCGAAGGGGATCTACCGAAGGACAGCGTGGCAAACATCACGCAGATCATCACCGTGGACAAATCGGACCTCGTGGAAAAAATAGGCGCCCTGCCGCTCGCACGGATAAATCAAATTCTGGAGGGGGTTCAACTGCTGCTGGGACCGAGAGAGGTCTAGGTAGGGGTGGGCGGGTGGCCGACGGCCTGTTCGGAATAGCGATCTGCCGCGCCCTGCTCGCCCTGTGACCTCCGACGTACGGTACGGTACGCCTGCGGTCTACAGGGCTCACAGTGCATCGACATCTCATCGATCCCTCCATCGACCCGCCGATGGTCGCTCGGGTGCCCCGCGTCCACCCGATCCGGGTCCTATTAGCCGGAAAGCTCGCTGATATTCCCCGGAAGTCTTCACTTTCTGGCTTTCCCCTCACAAACTGATATTTGGAGATACTACCGGGGCAGACCTGCGTCTCCTCTGGAATGAGCCTGCACCGGATGCTCTCAAACTCGATACTGAAACCGCAACGCTCAGAAAATACCTGGAAACAAATCCTGGAGCGCTCCCTTCCCGGAAAGCGAAGTAGATCTGTAAATCTCGATTCGACAGCCGATTGCCGGCGCGGTCAGGCACGTCACGAAGCCGCGAGCCAGGAACCCCGCCAGGGGGTCCCATCTTCCTTATGGCCTTGAAAACCGTGATGAATCTCCTGTACCGCTACAAAGGTAAGTTCCCGTGCCGCTTCCGGGGTCCTGTGTCTCTCGTCTTGGTGCGCAAAAACTGCAGGGCGCGAATAAGCAGCCTTCTTGTGTCTGCCGGATCGATGACATCTTCGGCATAGAGATTGCTCGAAGCATTGATAATCGGGTTGGCATACCTCTCCCGGTACTGGCGAATCATCTCAGCACGGAAGGCTTCCTTATTCTCCGCCTTCTCTATCTCGTCCCGATAGAAGAGCTCGACTGCCTGCTGTGCCCCTATTACCCCTGCTTCAGCGGAAGGCCAGTAGAAAGTGAAGTCCACCTGCATGCCCGGTGTGATGCCCATGCCGAGGTTTCCTCCTCCATATGATTTACGGAGCACTACCGCAATACGGGGCACGGTAGACTCGCAAAGCGCGAAGAGGACTTTGGCGCCGTGACGGATGATCCCTTTGTGTTCCTGCGCTGATCCAGGCATATAGGCCGGGGTGTCGATAAGCTCGATGATGGGTATGTTGAAGGCATCGCAGAAACGTATGAACCGGGCTTCCTTGTCGGAGCTGTCAACGGTTAGGCTCCCGGCCCGGACCATCGGTTGATTGGCCACGACGCCGACTGCCTCTCCTCCGAGCCGGGAGAAACCGACGACGATCTCTCCGGCAAACTCCGGCTTGATCTCAAAAAACTCATTATTATCGCATAGTCGGCTGATCACCTTCCGTATGTCGTAGGCCCTGCTCGGTGATTCCGGTATGAGCTCGGCCATATCCTGATCTACGCGCTCCGCGTCGTCTCCCGTTTCCACAAACGGTACACGCTCATCGTTATTTTGGGGGAGAAAAGTCATGAGCTTCCGTATCCCGGCAAAACACTCCTCCTCGCTTTTGAACCTCAAGTCAGCGACGCCGGAGACTTGCGTGTGTACTTTGGCCCCGCCCAATTCTTCCATGCTGATGTTTTCACCCAGTGCCGACTTCACCATCCGAGGCCCCGTAATGAACATGTGACTGATGCCGTCAACCATGAATATGAAATCAGTGAGGGCCGGTGAGTAGACGGCAATACCGGCGCAACTGCCCAGAATCACCGATATCTGGGGTATTATCCCCGACGCCTGGGTGTTGGGGTAGAAGACAGAGGCCTCGTGTTTCTCGCTGTTGGGCATCACTCCGGCGGTTCCTCCGTCATCAGACTTCTCCACCCTGCCCCCGGGGGAGTCGAAGAGGCCGATAGCTGGGACTCTCATCTCAAGGGCCCTTTCTATAGTCCGGTACATCTTGAACCCGTGCCAGTGCCCCATGGAACCGCCCAGCACGGTTGCGTCCTGGGAGAAGACGCAGACGGATCTTCCGTTGATCATGCCTGCGCCTGTGATAATACCCTCCGCCGGCGCCTTATTGGCGTGTCCCAATAACAAATTCCACTCAAAGAACGTTCCCGGATCGAGGAGAAGGCCGATCCTCTCCCGTGCCGTGAGTTTTCCGGCTTTATGCTGTTTATCGATTTTCGCCTCACCACCGCCAAGGAGGATTTTTTCTTTGATTTCCTTCAGGCTTCGTATGCGGTCTTTCATGTGTCGAACTCCCTATTTTTTCCACATGTTCCTGCTGCGAGCAGACGCTCTAACTCCCCGACCGGGACCGGCCTACGGCTTACCTTTCTCCACTTTCTCACTTCTTCCCCTTGAAAAATATGTTGATGGATTTATGGATCTTTCCTGTAGCCGTTACCGAATGAGGATAGGAAGCATTGTAATAAAGGACATCTCCCGGCTGAAGCTCGTATTTCACCCCGTCGTGCTCGAAAATGATGCCTCCTTCGAGGATGTAAACAAACGAATAGCCGTCGTCTGTATGGGAGTCGACAAACTGCCCCTCCTTCGCCTCCAGCAAGTTCACGAACATGTTTTTTTCGATAAACCCCAGAGGTGCGATCATGGCGAGTTGCATGTTCTCAGCCTCAACAATCCGATGATCGTTCTTTCTGACGATGCGGATTTTAGGGCTTTCTTCTTTGATAAAGAAATCGATGGGCTGCAACAGATAATGGGCTATCAGCGATAGTATCGCGACGGACGGGCTTGTCTTGCCGGTCTCTATCCGTTGGAGCGTCATCGTGCTCACTCCGCACTTTTCTGCAAGTTCTTTCAGAGAGAATCCCCTTGTTTTTCGCTGCGTTCTTATCTTGCGGCCTATTTTCTCCATCGCGAGTCGTCCTTTCTCTTTGAGTTTTTCGCAGAATATATCACAGGAATTGATGCCGGAGCGTGAATGCCGGATGTTCTTGCGCCATTCACAATGTCATGCCCTCGCGGTTCCTTCTTCTGAGATTTTATCTCACCTTCTATCCTTCTGCCCTTCCACGAGGCATTATACAACTCGCTGCGCTCGATCTTCCGGACCGCCCTGTTGAGAAGCCCCGCAATGCATCTCACCAGCTTTGCCATTTCGTGCCGGGCGATCTTTCCCTCACGATAAGGATAACGCTTCCTCCCCGGCCATGGTTCCTCTATCTTACACTACCATAAAAGCATGCCTACTTCCCCACCTTTTATCAGGCGCCCCTCGGTCGGATGTAAGCCTGTCAATGAAACCCTTCGCACTCGGTAGCATTCTACCTTCCCCTCTCAGAGATGATCCTTCATTTTGTTACCCATCTTTACAGCACAATCGAACCAGCCGCGCAGTATTATCCAGCGTCTCTAAAACCTCGACGAGATGAACGATGCGATCCAGCGCGTCGTCGGACAGCACTCCTCTTCCAAGGTCCCGTGCCTTTTCCGCAATATCCATGAAAGCGAGGGGGTTCCTCGGATCGCCCCTCGGAGCAATGACATGGACTGAGTCCTCCTTTCCATCTTCCAAGACAACCTTTACAATGGCTTCGGTTTCTGCAAGGGAACTGTCAGGGGTTGCATTCACCTTAGCCATCAGCGTCTTAATGTGAGGGGAGCGCGCCATTTCGCTGGTAAAAAACCTCTCCGTGGCCTGACCGTACGCTACCGCGAGGGCTGCCCCCATGTGTAGACTGAACTTACCTTGCATGCCATCTTCCGGTGCAGGATTCCCTACCACTTCGAGATTGAACGGGGCAATTGACACGCGGATCTCCCTGATGGAGTTTATGTTAAGCCTCATTCTCTGTCTCAGAGCAATTAGGGCGTCAATGACCGGATGAACGAGCAGACAAGCTGCGTAAGGTTTGAAACTGATCCCCGCCGTATAGTAATCCTTGCCAAGGTCTGTTAACAACCTTTCCGGTTCGTATTCCGGGGAGAAAACCTGGGCAAAACCCGCCTCTGGATCGAGTATGCTCACGGGCCCGGTGAACCCCTTCTTTACCAGCATGACTGCAATAAGCCCATCCATCGCTGCCTTTCCAGAATGAAAAGGCTTAGCCATGGTACCGAAGGTGTCCCTCAAGCCGCCGGCTTGAGTTGCCGCCAGACCCAGAGCCATCGACACCTGTCCGGCATCCAGGGCATAGACTTTCGATATACCCGCTGCCGATCCGAGCCGGCCCAGAATAGACGTGGAATGCCAGCCCCGTTCGTAGTACGTTCTCCCAAGGGCATAACCAACCCGCAACATTACTTCGCAGCCGATGACAAAGGCAGTGATAAGATCCCTGCCGGAAAGGCCGAGAGGCTCCGCGACAGCAATAATGGCGGCCACCAGGGGGGCGCTCGGGTGAGTTCTCACCCCGCTGTGGGCGTCATCATAGTCCAGAGTTTGGGCCATGGTACCATTCATCAACGCTGCACTCGCCATTGTTGTTTTGGTTCCGTACCCCATTATCGACGCCTGCTGCCGTCCTCCCATATCCTCGATGGTCTCCTTCAGGAGCAGGACCAGCGGCTGCCCTACCGCTCCCACCGTCACGCCGATCCAATCGAGCACGCATTTTCGCGCCACTTCAACGACATACGGAGGAATATCCTCGAACCGATAATCGACGACAAAACGTGACAATGCGCCGGTGTAACTCACCTTGCCTCCCGACGCTTCACCTGAAGACCCGGCTGAGGGGCAACCTCACTTGTTGCCGCCGCCACAGCTTCCAGATAGTCTTCCCGAAGCTTCTTTCTGATAACCTTTTGGGCCGCATTTATCGGCAACTCATTGACGAACCTGACAACCTTGGGTATTTTATATCGGGCTAATCGGCCGTCACAGAATTGCAAGGCTTCTTCTTCCGTCATGGTCTCGCCGTTTTTGAGGACAATACAGGCAAGACCTGCTTCCCCCCATTTATGGTCGGGAATACCGCAAACGCCTACGTCGAGAATCTTCCGATTTTCGAGATACGCCCTCTCTATCTCAGCAGGGTATACGTTTTCTCCACCGCTGATGTACATGTCCTTCTCGCGGTCGATAATGTAAAAGAAGCCTTCCTCGTCAGCCCTCGCCAGGTCGCCGGTGTGCAGCCAGCCATCGACTATGGTGTCCTCGGTAAGTTCGGGTCTTCCCCAATAACCATTCATGGTGATATAGCCTGATACAACGACCTCTCCGATCTTGCCTGGCCCAACCGGTTGCCCGTCCTTTCCGACGATTTTCACGTCGCCGTGAAATACGGGTTTCCCGACGGAACCGCGTTTTCGAACAGCATCCTCCATGGACAGCCATGTGAGAGTGGATGTCTCAGTCTGCCCGTAGATTTGAGAAACGATGATCCCTTTTTTCTCATAGTCCTCCATGAGCGCCGGGGAAACCCGCTCGCCCCCTGTGTAACAGACTCTCAGAGAACTGAGATCATATTTGTCGATGTCGCATTGCTCAAGGATGAACCTGAGCACCGTGGCGGCTATTTCGAGAATAGTTACCTTGTGCTTCTTGATCGTCGTCAGGATCTCTTCGGGACTGAATCGCCCCTTCATGATAAGCGTTGCGCCTTTATAAATTATGGGGCATAGCTCGACCAGCAGACCGCCGGAGTGAAACATAGGCCTGGGGGCAAGCATTACGTCCGATGGCCTGAGGCCGTAGTAGATGTTCGCGTTCAGGGCATTGAAGAACGTCTTTCTGTGCGACAGAACGGCGCCCTTCGGATCTCCTGTGGTTCCCGAAGTATACATGATGATTATGGCGTCCTCTCCACCTGCAAGTTCATTTACTACGGGCTCGCTTACGGACCGTTGCGCCATCATCTCGGCTTCATAGTTCTTTGCCCATACCGGGGGCTTCCCAAGACACAGGTAATGCCCATTCTTGATCGGAAGGCTCCTGCTCAACGGCTCCAGCACGCCTATGAAATTATCGCCTAAAATAAGGGCCTCAAGACCGCTGTCTTTTATGATGTACTCAAGTTCAGAGCTTACGAATCTGGTATTCAAGGGAACAAGAATCGCGCCAATCTTCGCCAGGGCAAAGAAGATTTCGACAAGCTGATACGTGTTATACATGAGCACGCCTACCCGGTCGCCCTTGCCGATGCTCATCCCCTGCAGCATGTGCGCCGTCTGGTTAATCCGTTCGTTCAGGTCCTTGTACGTGAACGTTTTACCTTCAAAGATGATGGCCGGCTTGTCCGGGTTCAAAGAGGCCCACTTTGTGACCCAGTTACCGACATTCAGATTGCCAACAGACATAACGTATCTCCTTTTCGTTCCTTCTTTCTTATCCGCACAACAGCTTCCCTTCCATCCCGTCCTCCTCACGGTTTCGATTCGGTCGTCATCCCCCCGCGATCAGCGGCAACAATGAAACATAATCACCGTCCCTGATCAGTCGCTTCTTGTCAAGATAGCAGACGTCATTCACCATCGTAAGTATTTCTGTACCTTCTGGAAAACTGAGCGATGTCACAATCTCCGCCACAGTCGTCCCATCGCTCACCTCCCACTCGCCGGCCCGAAACGGCACGGCAGAACCGGCGGCGTACTCCAACAGAAGCGGATCGATTGCCACATGAATCTTCATTTGCGGGTTTCCTCCCAAGGTTCACGCGCTCCAACGAGCCGGCCTGCATGGTCAGTCAAAGAGTCTTCCCTTTCTTTGAACTCCTTCCATGATGGCGCGCTGAAATCGTGCGCCTTATGCAAACCTTAAAGACCTCATCTAACCCCAAAGATCGCCAATAATTCCATTAAGGGCAAGGTCTTTCAACGTTTGGGGCAGAGGCACACCATGTTCACTCCAGCCCATGAGGTTGTAATAATTAAGCAGCATCCTGTCGAAATGCTGCATAATGCCTTTGCCTGCAGCTATCCCGTCAAGCGGAGCAGATCCATATCGTAACGAGGGACGATCGAGTTTTGGATCGATCCCGTGGCGGATATTGAAAGCTCTCGCCGTATTTACCGCTCGTTTGCCCGCCTGCATGGCTTCCTGAACATCCATATCCCAACCCGTCACGGCGTTTACGGCCTGCGCCAGGAGATCGACCTGGGTTCCGGTTTTGAAGCGGCAGGTTACCATGGAATCCTCAAAAACCATGCCGCCTTTGACTGTAGCCACCGTCTTAGACACGGCTTGAGGGTCGAAGGCGTCATACGGAGGCAGCCCGAGCACTTTGAATGGGGGCATTGTGCCCGCCTCGATCGTACCCAGATTGGAGACACAGGTGTCGAACAGTTCATACCACATCACGCGATGGTCGTGACTTCGGGGAGTATTGCCTTTCATGCTGTGTACCGCAAGTTTGGCTGCCTCTTCCCCGACTTTCCGGCTGGCTCTCATGACCCCCTCCGCCAGGACATCCCCGAAACCCTCGCGCCGGGCTATTTTGTTCAGCATGGCCATGATGGCATCGTCATCACCCCACTTCATCTCAATGCCATCCATATCTTCTTTCCTGAGCAGTCCTTTTTCGTAACACTCCAGGACCCACGCTATTACCCAGCCCGCTTCGTTCGTGTCCATACCGAGGAGATCGACTTCATTAGCTAAAGCCATACTGGTAGCCACGTCGGTTATGCCGACAAGAGAGCTCCAGGAGGCCATACACTCATATTCAGGTTCTTCTAAGACACGACCGGCATACTTGCCGTCCGGAATCTTCATCTCATGACAATGCCTCGACGAGCAACGCCAACAAGGAGCGGGCCGAGCGTTGAATTTCTCCCTAATCCGCAGCCCTTGGTACTGGTCTAATTTCTCTGGATCGATCGTGTAGATCCCCGTGGTATAGTTTTTCACCGGAATGATGCCGGCCTTTCGGCTATCGAAGACTCCCCCTACCGTTCCCACCCGCGAAAAGAGTTCATAAATCATAATCTCTTTGACTCTTGCTTTTATCTGCCCCGCCACATCCGTCAGTGCTCCCTTATCTTTGACGGGTATGGCCGTCTTTCCCCTATCAACCACGATAGCCTTCAGTTTCTTGGAGCCCATGACTGCTCCGACACCGTTGTGGGCCGCCACATGTCCCATGTCACTGAAGGTAAGTGCAAACCTGACGAGATTCTCTCCTGCCGGGCCAATGCTCAAGACACTGGCCTCTCTTTTTCCCCGCTGAAGTTCCTTCTTGATTGCAGCTTCTGTTGAATAGGTATCTTTACCGACAAGATAACGAGCGTCCTTCAGCTCGGCGGCACCATCGTGGACATGCAAATAGACTTCTTTGTCGGAAGCCCCCTGCACGACAATCGCATCAAACCCTGATGTTTTCAGGTACATTCCAAAGTATCCGTTGGCCTGCGAACTAGCGACACCATTGGTGAGCGCCCCTTTTGTCACCACTGAAATCGCGCCTGAACCTTCAACTGCGGTTCCGCTAAGCGGTCCTGTCCCAATGAACAGACGATTCCCGGGATCGTTCCATTCGACCCCCGGTGCCACTTCATCATAGAGCAGTCTGATGCCCAAGCTTGCACCGCCGACACTCTTCCTTAAGATGGATTCGTCGACTAACTCGCTAGTTATCGATCGCTTCGTCAAATCCACTCTCAGAATCCTGCCCACATAACCGGTGCCTGTGTGCGATTCCATCCATAGCCTCCCTTAAATCACTTCTTTCCCTTTGAGATCATCCCATGCCAAAAAATAAGCGAAGGATAAAACCCTGACCCCTATCCTCATTCCGGCGTCGCCGTCCTTCCGACCTTTTTGAGATGCGCATCCTTCCGGACATCTGTAGTCCGCGCGCACTACCCGGGCGGCGGAACGGAAGGCACCACTTTTTTCCCCGCGAACCGGCGAAGACTTTCCCATTGGAGAAGAATGAAATCGACGATCCCCATCCGCGCAAATGCAACGAGAAAGATCAAGATCGCACCTAAGATCAACGCGGAATACCTGGTGTAAGCGCCGATGAACGTGTTCAGGCAAACCAGCGCGGCGGCGCCGACCATTGGCCCGGCAAACGTCTTCATGCCCCCGATGAGGATCATGAAAATGGGATCCGCCCCTTTCAGCCACTGGGCATGGTCCGCATAACAGCCATTCAGGTTAAGCGCCGTAAGTCCCCCTGATATCGCAGCAAATACCCCGGCAATGACAAAGACCCCCAGTTGATATCTCCTCACGTTGACTCCCACAAACTGGGTTCTTGCCTGGTTTTCACGCATGCACCTGAGAAGCCAGCCGAAAGGGGAGTCAACAATCATTTTGCAGAGGATGAAAGAGCCGCAGACCAATAACACAGTAAAGTAGTAGAAATGCAGGCGGGACGAGATATCGAAGGCAAAACCCAGGAGACGAATCGGAGGATGAGGAATGCCCCCGATCAAGCCTTGCTCGCCGCCGGTAAGGCTCACCCATTTTACTACGACTATGTAAACGATCTGACTGAGCGCCAGAGTTAGGAAAGCAAAGTAAAATTTGGTCAACCGTGTGCACAGATATCCCATCGCCAGGGCCACTACAGCAGCCAAGAAGGCGCCGCCTATGAGGGCGAGGGGTATCGATATTGACGCTTCACGAAGGAGAATGCCTGTTCCATAACTGCCCAGTGCGAAGAAGGCGCAATGTCCGAGTGAGAGAAGTCCGGTATAGCCTATAAGCAGATTCAAACTCACGCCGAAAAGGGCGTCGATGAGGATCTCCGTGGCATTGTTGAGAAATGATAGAGAAGAGCTCACGAGAGGAAAGATCAGCAGAAATACAATCAGGATGATCCACCAGAAGCGCGATTGTATAAATTTCAAAGCCTTTCTCCTTGCTATTGTCCTATTCCAGAGGGATTCCGAATATTCCCCACGGACGAATGACAAGCACCGCTATGACCAGAAAGAAAACAAAACCTAATTCGAAATCGGGGAATCCGATTGTTCCGAAGGACCGCAACAGCCCAACCATAAGAGAGGCGATGAGCGCTCCGCCTATGCTGCCCACTCCCCCGATGACCATTATTATGAATGATTCTATGATAATCGAAAAGCCCATGCCCGGAGTAGCCGATCTTAAGGGAGAAGCGAGGAATCCGGCAAGGCCCGCCAGCACGGCGCCCATCGTAAAGACCAAGGAATAGACCAAGCGGACATTGATCCCGAGGGCTTCGATCATTTCCGGGTCAGAGGCCGCAGCGTTGATGAGCTTGCCCATTTTTGTTTTTGATAACGAAAGCCAAAGGCCCAGACCGACTAAGGCGCCCACGGCGATAATAAAGACGTAGTAGCGGGGAATCGGACTTCCGAAGAGAAATAGAGGTGGCCCCTGGAAAATCAGTGGGGTGGCTATTGATTTCGAACTGAACCCCCATATCAGTCTTACGAGATCGTCCAGAACGAGCAGAAGGCCGAAGGTCAGCAAAAACTGGTAGAGATGGGGGGCCTCATAAATCCTCCTGATGAGCAATCTCTCGGAGGCAAACCCCACAAGCCCGGCGCACAAGGGGGCGACGATAAGGGCGAGAAGGAACGAACCCGTGGCGGATACCACTGTATAAGTCATATAAATTCCAATGGCGTATACAGAACCGTGAGCGAAATTGGCGATGTTGAGAACCCCGAAAATCAGGGAGAGCCCCGAGGCCACAAGGAAGAGAATCATCGCGATCACGATGGAAGTGGTCAATTGAGGGGCAAGACCGGAAAAACTCGTAAAGCAGTCAAACAAGGCAGATATATTCACGTTGGCACTCTCCTAAATCAGGACGTTTCAGCCTCAGAACAATTGGGAAGAGCCTGTCGCCGCTAGGTCCCTTCTACGGGCGAGCGAGGCTCTCTCCTCTTGTTGAGCGCGGCCAGCCCAAAGGCGTCTCAGTGATGTTCTAAAGCTTTTTGCAAAAATAATTACCGTTTCCGCCTCTTTTTTTCCAGGCTCCGCCATGTCCGCTGGCTAGCGCGTCCGCCTGTCACAGCCACCCCTTATTCTTGAGCCAGGCCGTCTCCTCGGCAACGAGGTCTTTCCAGGAAGTGTAGACGACTTTGTTCAGATATGGCGGCTGAGAAATGGTGACTCCGCTTGCCTCCACATAATTGATCAGTTGGTGGTCGCGGCCCCGCATCATGATCGTGTCGCCGACCCCGACCCCGCCCGGTCCCTTGACGCTCATGTCCTCCAGGGCCTTAATAACCTTCGCATTGTCTACTGATTTCACCTTCTTGACCGCGGCTTCTACAGAGATCGCCCCCAGGTAATTCATCCAGGCCCAGTAAAGGGGGGGGGTATTGAAGCGTTTCACGTATTCGTCATAGAACGCGTGAGTGGGGGCGGTGTCAGGGACCCCCCTAAGATACCTTACCCTTGCATGCAATCCGGCCGGGAATTTACCGATTGCTTTCGTGATGGATTGGATCGTTTCCTCGTCTCCCAGATGGGTAGCGAAAAGCTTGACTTTGTCGAAGAGTCCGTACATCGCCCCTTGTTTAATGAAGGCAATAAGGTCCGCCCCAAAAAGACAGGTCATTACCGCCTGGGGATTGGCGGCCATAATGGCGTTAATTTGCGGGGTGTAGTCGGACTCGAAGAGTTTCGGCCATGCCTGACCTCTCACGTCTGCCGCCGGATTGGACTTCTTGAGGTACTGCGTAAACAGGTTGGCCAGATCGCGGCCAAATGAATAGTCGGGACCGACAGTGAACCACCGCGTGAATCCCTGTTCTTTTGAGATCTTTCCCCCATATTGTCCGAAAGCGATTGCAGTGAGCAGGCTGTTGGTCGAAAACCTGAAACAGTAGGGACTCCTGACTTTGGGGTCGGCGGTGAAGTCGGTTGCCTCAGACTGGGAGGTAATGAGTCGCTTCAAGTCTTTTGAGATGGCCGCCACGGCGAAAGATTCTGCGCTGGAACCGTGGGCAAAGATAAAATCGATGTTGCCGCTTGAGGCAAATTCTCGTGTATACCGTGCAGCCTCCTCCGGCTTTCCAAAGGTATCCCGCTGAATTACTTGAACCTCTCGACCGAGGAGGCCCCCTTTCTTGTTGAGCGCCTCAGCCCATAATTTCACGCCGAACAGCGCAGACTCGCCGGTCATTCCCCCGGCGCCGCTCGCGTTTCCGAGAAGACCAAAGGTGACAGGCTGTTCACCCCTTGCCTTTACAATGCCGAAAGAACTCCCGACGCCGCAGGCCGCGACGCTTAGCAGCGAAGTCTTGAGGAACTTTCTCCTGGTTACGCCCTCTTCACTCTTCTTTGTTGTGCCCATTTGGTCCCCCTTCTATGAGATTACTGAAATTCTTCTGATTACCCCTGCTTGGCTACACCGCGAGATACCTCTCCTTTACTTCCTCATTCTTTTTGAGTTCTTCGATTGGTCCCTCGTAGCATATCCTTCCCTTGTCTATCACATAGCCCCTATCCGCTACCGAGAAAGCAAACATCGCATTTTGTTCAACAAGAAGAATTGTTGTTTCCTTCTTGATCCTTTGGACCACCTCCATCAGGCTCTGGACAATTATAGGCGCGAGACCCTCCGATATCTCGTCAATCAGCAGCAATTCAGGATTTCCCATAAGGCTTCTCGCCACTGTCAGCAATTGCTGTTCCCCGCCGCTCAGCTCTTTTCCCTTACGGTTTTCTAATTTTCTTAGCAAAGGGAAAAAATCATAAGCTCTCTCGACTGTCCATTCCCTGTCTTTCCGCCGCGGTGGCCGTTTTGCGATCTCCAGGTTATCTCTGACCGTAATATTCGGGAAAATCCGCCTATCCTCAGGGACGTAGCCGATCCCTTTCCTGACTATCAGGTGAGGCCTTTTCCCGGCTATCTCTTCCCCCCTAAATTTGACGCTCCCGGTGCGGGGAGGGGTAATGCCGATAATGCTTTTCAGGGTAGTCGACTTGCCGGCGCCGTTGCGACCGATGAGACAGACAGTCTCGCCTTCTCTTATTTCCAGCGTCACGCCCTGAATTATGTGGCTGGGCCCATAGAAGGTATGGATATCCTCAACCTGCAGCATCATTCATCCTCCAACGGGGGCGCCCAAATAGGCTTCTTTGACTTTGGAATTCGACTTGATTTCATCGGGCGTGCCGTCGGCCAAGATTCCGCCATACGAAAGGACAATGACCCGGTCCGAGATGGAGAAGACGACACTCATGTCGTGTTCGGTTATGAAGAACGTCGTTGCTGTCTGTTCCGATAGTCTTTTGATGAGGTGCACCATCCTTCTCGTTTCTTCCTGGGTCATTCCGGCCGTCGGTTCATCAAGAAAGAATAGGGAAGGATCCGTGGCGAGGGCGATGCCTATTTCCACCTTCCTCATGTCCCCGTACGAGAGCTTGGAGCAAGGGACGTCCTGCTGCTCTTCAAGAGAGAGAAGCCGCAAAACCGCGATAGTCTTTTCGGCAAGACCGGAGAAAGAACCGACGTCCCGAAAGAGCATCATTCTACTGTTCGATCGCGCGATTACCGAAGACCTGATGTTTTCAAACACGGTCAGTTCCGGGAATATATTCGTGATCTGAAATGACCTAGCGATACCCAGCTTTACAATTTTGTGAGGAGGGAGTCCTGCTATGTTTCTGCCTCTAAAAAGTATACGACCGGAAGAAGGAGCGTATTTTCCGGTAATCACATTATAAAATGTTGTCTTGCCAGATCCGTTCGGGCCTATGAGAGAAGTGATCTGGTCCTTCTTCACCGACAGGCTTACTTCGTTAAGGGCAACGACATTTCCGAAGCTCTTGCTGATGTGTTGCACCTCTAGAATTGCCTGCTCTGCATCGCTGTTCATACGACCCCCTCGCGGCCAGTTGGCGCTTCCAAGGCTCCTATATGGCGCGTCCCCCGTCCACATCCAGGGGCCGCAGTCCCGACGGCCATTGAAGATCCGTGTGAGGTTGGGTACAACGCTGCATACGCAATATCTTCAGGTTGCGCCATCCGCCCATCGGAATGGTCGATTCACTACTTTCGTTGGCTTCCTCTGCGGCGCCGAGCTCGGGCAACATGGGTGTCTCCGTTGCCGATGGATTAATGCAGTTCACCCCGGATGTAATCGGCACAAGCTCGACGCCAAAGGCCTTCGTCACGCGAATCGCGCCGGCTTTGGAGGCGGCGTACGGGCTTTGACTCGGCCGGTGACGTACGCCGCCGATAGAGGCGGTGCGATGATAATCTCTTCTCTCTGGGCCTTCCTCCCGGGGACCGCTTACTATGCGGGTGGTATCCCCCTTCACATTCACCGCCATTATCTTTTCCCAAAGCTTCTCCTTTTAATCGAGCCGGTAAATATGGTCAGCCGCTACAGGAAATTTTGTTGTTTCAATGGCATGATAAACTATAGCCTTGTTTTTGTCAAAACCCGGAATAGCTTTTATTTTTCGATAACTCTGAAGCATCTGAACCGTATCCACAACAAAGACATCCGGCTTCTCATCCATAAGGTTGGCATATGAGTGAGCGGCATCTCCGACGAGGGTTATCACACCACCTTTGGTCTGTACTGCCACCACCTGGCTTCCGAGCGTATGGCCGGGCGTAAGGTAGGCCCTGATGCCGTCAAAAATCTGCTCGTCCCCATTCAGCACTTTTACTCGGCCGTCAAACTCGTAACCGATAAACTTGGTAACAACCTCCTTCTTGTAGTGGGTGCGAAGGAACTTGTACTCAGGGCTGAACACAGCAAATCGTAATTCTTCCCTCTGCACATAAAAAGTAGCGTTGGGAAATTGATCAATGCCTGCGGCATGGTCCCAGTGCAAGTGCGTAAGAATAATATCGGTGATTTGCTCCGGCTTTACGTTTAATTTTGCCAAGAGCTGCACCGAGTTTCCGAATTTCTCTATCTTCATAAACTCAACCTCGGGATCAAGCCACGTCTTTATGGCATAATCATCGAGGCCGCAATCAACTAAGATCTTTCTGTTTGAGGAAGAATCTTCAATGTACACAAAGCCAAAGGGCCATGCAACAAATTTCGGAAAAACCGTTTCAAGCGTTTCCAGCGTGGTAGGGAAGTTGTTAAACTGTGCATATTCCAGGTAGTAAACCTTGTAATCTGCCCCAAACGCTCTTGCAGAGATTACCAGCGAAAACATCATAACCATTACAATCGTGACTGACCATACTGTTTCCCGTAATCTTTTTCTCATCTGAACTCCCTCCTTTTTGTAGTTCCGGCCCCCTCCGACCGGGCTTTGCGCTTTTTGTCGTCTATCCTTCAAACCCACCCGCATTCTGCAATCCTGTTCGCTCACCCCCTTGTATATTTGTGGCCTCCATCAGTTGAACAGTTGCGCAATGACATGCGCCATAATGGACCGCTCCTGTTTTCCCGCTCCCCGGACCGAAAGAACCCGCCTCGTACTGCGCGCCCCTCTGCGACACTAAAAACCCTGGCGGGGGCAACCACATAGCGAGAATCGTTTCTATATGCACCGGCCCCCGTCAACGTCCAAGCCGATTCCGGTGACCAAGGAGGCCTCGTCTGAAGCCAGGTACAATGCGGCATAGGCGATATCCTTCGGTTGTGCCATCCGCCCCATCGGAATGGTCGAAACAATAGCTTTTTTGGCCTCCTCCGTGGCACCGAGCTTGGGAAGCATGGGTGTCTCCGTTGCCGTTGGGTTGATGCAGTTCACGCGAATTTGATGGGGTGCGGCCTCTATGGCAAGAGCCTTCGTCAGAAAGATCGCCGCCGCCTTGGAGGTGCTGTAGGGACTCTGGCCCGGCCTGGGGCGGACGCCGCTAACCGAGGCCGTGTTGATGATAACCCCTTGTCCTTGTTGCTTCATCACGGGGACCGCATACTTGAAACCCAAGAATATCGCTTTCACGTTGACCGCCATGATTTTATCCCAAAGCTCCTCTTCGACATCCTCCGCGGGGGTGGGAAGCATTGGGTGCCCCGCGTTATTGTACAGAATATCAAGCCTTCCATACGTATCCACGGCAGTCCTGATCATCCTGGCCACGTCACTCGCTTTTGATACGTCTGTTTCAATGGATACCGCATCGCCGCCCTTCTCTTTGATCAACTCCACCGTTTGTTGGGCTGCTTTTCGATCTATATCCGCTACGACGATCTTCGCTCCTTCTTCGGCAAAAAGAAGCGCGCTCGCCTGACCCATACCAGATCCGGAGCCCGTAATCACTGCTACTTTACCCGACAGCCTCATCATCAGCCTCCTTCAATTAGGTTTTCTGTCTAAACTGCAGACGCACTTCATAATTCGCGTTCACCTTGGTGATAGTTTTCCTACGGACCTTTCTGCCCACCTATTTGGGCCGTACCTTCCCGCTGCCGGAGATTAGGATGAGCACCTGAAGCCGACACGGCTGTTCTCATTCCCCTCCATGCTGCTTCAACAGCGTTCCCTCGGGCCGGACTATATCGCCCGCCCGCCATCCACAAGAAGGTCAATGCCCGTGATCATGGAAGAGTCATCCATCGCCAGAAAGAGTGCGGCGTTGGCGATGTCTTCCGGCACTGCCATCCTGCCGATGGGTATTGTGGACAGGAACCCCTTCCGGGTTGCCTCCATATCCTTTTTAAGGTGATCGGGGAGGAGCTCCAATCCGAGAGGCGTTTCCGATATCACGGGGCTGATGGAGTTGACCCTGATCTTGAACGCCGCCAACTCAACGGCAAGTATTCGCGTGAGATGAGTCACGCCGGCTTTTGCCACGGCATAGGCGCCCCCGCCGGGCCTTGCCCTTACCGCACCTACCGAAGACGTGTTAATGATAACCCCGCCCTGCTTCTTCATAACGGGAATAGCCATTTTAGAGCACAAAAAGACTGATTTGAGGTTCACGTTTATGAGCCGGTCCCAGACTGCTTCATCAATCTCTGCGATAGGTGTCATAACTTGAGCGATTCCGGCGTTGTTGTGGAGTATATCGAGTTTTCCGAATTCGTCGACCGCAGCTTTGATCATCGCCTCGCAATCCCGCGCGTCGGAGACATCCGCTTTCACAGAGATTGCCTCGCAGCCGTGCCGCCTGATGATGTCGACGCTCTCTCTCCCAGTATCCGGGTTCTTATCGACGACGACGATCTTTGCGCCTTCCTTCGCAAAAAGAACCGCTGTCGCCCTGCCAAAGCCCGAACCTGCTCCTGTAATCAGCGCCACCTTTCCGTCTAGTTTCACCTTGCTTTTCCTTTCTCGCTGTTGGCGTCTTTCTCATTTCTTTTGCGAACCACCCATCAAAAAATCGACGGTTCCAGGAATTCGCCGTAAATGTTTCGAAAGACCTTGGTCATTTCTCCTACGGTCGCATATGCCTTACAGCAGTCAACCAGATAGGGCATGACGTTCTTGCCTGCTTTTGCGGCGCCTTCCAGTTCGGAGAGCGTTCGTGCGCACTCCCGGCTATTTCTCTGTTGCTTCACTTCATGGAGGCTCTCCACCTGCTTCTCTGCCGATGCATAATTGTATTCATGGAGCTCAACCTCCATCGGCGCCTCCCCCGTATAGATGTTCACCCCCACCTTAAGCAGGTTGCCCGACTGAATACCCTTTTCGAACTCGTATGCCTGACGGGCCACGGTCCTCTGAGCATACCCCGTTGATACAGCCGGGATAATCCCGCCCACCTTTTCAATCTTTTCCATCTCTTCTTCTATCTTCTGCTCCATTTCCTTGGTAATCGTTTCCATGAAGTAGCTTCCCGCCAAAGGATCGACCGTATCGCGAAGTCCTACTTCCTCCATCAAAAGCTGAAGGGTCCTCAGGGAGAGAAGGGCTGCCCGCGGTGTCGGAATCGTATAGGCCTCGTCATAGCTACAGAGACCGGTCGTTTGGGCGCCGGCAAGGGCAGCGGCCAATGCATAGTAGGCGCTCCGCATAATATTGTTCTCCGGCTCTTCCTTGGTAAGACCTCCCCCGCCGCCTCCGAACATGCCGCGCATGAACATATTCTGGGGTTGTTTCACCCCGTATTTCTCTTTGAGGTTCCGGGCCCATAGCTTTCTCCCTGCCCTGTATTTTGCCACGGTCTCCCAGAGGTTGCCAAATATGTTGAAGTTAAATGAAAACCTGCCGACAAAGTGATCGACCTCATATCCCCTCTTCAGGACATTATCGATGTAGGCATTCGCGATGAGGATGGCGTACGCCATTTCCTGGGCCGAGGTGGCTCCCGACTCCCGTATGTGGTATCCACTGACGCTGACAGGGTTCGTCTTCGGCATGGCCTTTATTGAATGCTCGATGGTATCACCTATGAGGTTCACCGCGGGTTCCACCGGGAAGATCCATGCTCCTCTTCCGATCATCTCTTTGAGAATGTCATTTTGAGGCGTCGCTGATATGACATCAGGTGAATATCCATATTTTTCCGCCATAGCCTGATACATGGCCAGTATGATAGAAGCAACGGCATTGGCCGTGAGGCTGGCGCCGATCTTTGCGAGGTCGATCCCCTCAAAGGCAATCTCGAAATCACGAAGGCTGTCGATAGCCATGCCCACCCTTCCTACCTCCCCTTCCGACATGGGATCGTCAGAGTCGTAGCCCATCTGGGTAGGCAGATCGAAGGCAACGTTGAGTCCCGTGGACCCGTGGGAGATCAGGAATTTGAACCGCTCATTCGTCTCGGCAGCCGTCCCGAATCCGGAGTACTGCCGCATTGTCCAGGCCCTGCTTCGGTACCCTTCCGGGTGTATGCCTCGGGTGAAAGGGTAATTCCCCGGATCAGCCAGGTCCTTTTCGTAAGAGAATCCCACCCTCTCAAGGTCTTCCGGACCATACAGCGTCTTCACTTTGATTCCGGACTGGTACTCAACCTCCGCCAGCCGGTCTCTATCATCTCTTGTATATCTTGCTAAGCCCACGAATCCCTCCCCAACTCTCCTCGCTCTTTTCTCACGTCCTCACATTTTCTTCCAGGAACTCCACGATCTCTTTAAACGAAGCACCACCGGGAAAAACTCCTTTCACGCCCATTTCTCTCAATTTCTCTACATCCTTTGCAGGGATCACTCCACCGACAACAACCATCTTATCGTTTACACCCTCTTCCCTGGCTTTTGTGATAAGTTTTTTCGTTATTGTCAGATGCGCCCCACTCATGATAGAAAGGCCGATGACGTCTACATCCTCCTGAATAGCGACGCGAATGATCTGGTCAACAGTTCGGTGGAGACCCGAGTACACAACCTCCATACCCGCATCCTTCAGTGCCAGGGCCACCAGCTTTGCGCCTCGGTCGTGCCCGTCGAGGCCCGGTTTAGCTACCAGAACCTTGATTCTCTTTTCCAACTGGTCCTCCTTTCGGAAGGGTGTCCGTTATGTGTCAAGTTTATTCTGGTCTATCCGGCTCTGTCAAGAAAAAAATATCATAATTGAATAATTATTATCATTATATGTTAAATTTGGTGCTCATGGAAACATAGTCTGCTGTCGGCCACCAGGAACGGCCGCTCAACCACCGATCCTGAACACGTATGCGCGGCGGGTGCGCGGAGCGTAAAGGTAGGATATCGAGGGCGCCTCGCCAAAACAGGCAAACGGCGCCACTCGCTAAGACGATGTGCGGGGGGTCCGGGGTCAAATCTTTATTCTTGAGTTAAAGCATCGGGACAGTGTGCGAACGGTGGCGACGTTGTTTCTTCCTGTACATTCTCATTCCCGCCCTGTCGGCCTTTCCCCTGCTATC
>JBEKHB010000037.1:0-39264 GCA_050012495.1 Syntrophorhabdales bacterium | reverse complement strand
AGGGAGGTATCATGATGCTGATAAGGGGTACAAAGAACGCTTTGTGGTGCCAAGAACTTTTTCAACGTACCTATCTGCCTGAAATAGCTAAACTATTTTTTGGCAACTGTTAAAGATCAGTCAAAGAAAATGTGTGACGGGCCTGTCTTTCCGTAAGTTCGTAATTCATTACTGATATCAAAGCCCTGCCGCCCAACTCTAAATGATTGGCCACAGTTCTAAGTATATTCATGTTCTCACTATCTTCGGTATACGTTCCCACCACATCATACAAACAAATTATCGCATCGTATCTCCGTCCGAGGTCTACGTATCTGACGTCACCTGTTTGAAAATGTGCATGATCGAGACCCAACCTCTTAGACTTCTCCCTTGCTCGGTCAATAAAGTCTTCCACATAGTCGATGCCTGTGACTTTAAAACCCAATTCCGCAAGAGCTATGGCATGCCTGCCTACGCCGCAACCCAAATCGAGTATGGATTGGCGATCTACCAGGCCGCAAAACTCGACAATCTGACGCGCTTCCTTGGCTGCATGTTGAGCCCATCTTTGTCGCGTACCGAGCTGCATACGAGAGTATGCTTGCTTCGTGACTTGATCTGAAGCTTCGAGCATTTGCCTGATCTCCTGCGATGTTAAACTGATCTGCTGTTGATCATGAAATGTAAACGCAAACCATTCCCACCCCTCGTCAAGCGGTCCCAGTAGCCAGGGAGTGCCTTCAGATGTCACGCTTTCAACCATGGGACCAACTTCGGAATGATCAACGTAAAATCTTGTATTTATCTTGGAGACCTTTGTGGTTATGATAAGTTCCGTATCATCAGAAATATACGGAACATTATTTTTCCCTACCTTTAAAAGCATCGCCTTATGGCGTGATATGCGGTCTGGAACACTCCTACGGCGCGTTGCCTTCTCCAGAGCTCTCACCCCATAAGGATTGGAACTTACAACCCCCCAAGCAAAATGGCTAGATAACCCCCATATAGAGAATAAAAGGGTTTTGGCAACATCCCTGTTGCGGTATTGTTCGTGCACAACGAGCTGGGTCACCCATGAAATGATGCCGTAATACGGGATCTTAGTTTTAATTGCTACGGCATACCCTATGAGCATGTTGCCGAATCTAGCCCAATGGACCGATGAATCTTTGCATTGAAGCCAATCGGCTATTCGGTTTGGGGACAACCGAATCTTTTGACCAGGGTATTTTGACTTGCCGCTCCATAAGCCATAGTGGTTTGAAAACAACTCCGAGCATTCCTGCAACAACTTGGCGTCGCCCAGCGCCATAAGCCCACCTATCCAGCCATATTTGAGCTTTATTTGTGGCCCACTGTTATACAAACCAACCGCCAATATTCAAATGATCTGAGAGCAAAGAGAAGACCTAACAAACAATCTGCCACCGAAAAAAGAGAAGCTACTCGGGCCGGATATCATCGAAGATGACGGGTATTCTTTCTTTGAATTCTTTGAGCATCGGAACAGTTATTTCCCTCATCTGGGGGTGCGCTCTTCCTGAAGTCCTTACTCTAAAGAAGTGTCTCCATTCGCGAAGATTATAAGTTACCACTATCTCAGTCTTAAGTGAGTTTGGCAACACGCTTCTTGCTTCCTGTGGAAGAGCCCCGTTTCTTAGCAGAGTAAAATAAGCTTCCTCCGCCGCTAACATTGCATCTCGCCATATTTCCCAATTCCTCGTGCCGGGCTCAAAGAAGAGAGGCTCAACTACTGTTATCTCATTACCAAACCTGTCATCTGAGTAATTGCAGAACCTCGTACTTTCTTGGGAGTACGCGGCAAGGCGGTGACGTACAATTTCGTGGGAAACACCCCTGTCACAAATGATTCTCACGCTAACCTTTTCATGCTCTATAACTGATTCATGGCCCAAATCCAATATCTTTTTTATAAACTCAGCTGCAGACCCCGCATCCATTTTATCTTCGCTCTTATAACAAGTTCTACCAGCTCTTTCTATCTTTTCCAGAATATTTACCCCTTTCAGTTCGTCTTCTACTCTATATGAAGCTTTTACTATTTTCATAATTTTCCCCTTCGGATAAGTGTAGGTGATTCTCCTAATTCCAGGCGATCAACCTAACTGATTCCCGTGAAGTCAGTACACCTTGCGATCCAAACCGGCCGCTCGTAACGTGGCAAGTCGCCCATGCATTATGATGAAGCCAGCCACCCGCGGCCGGAGCTGATGATTCCCTACCTTACATCGTTTCCTCCTTTTGTGTCAACGATGTTTTTCTCTTCCCCATCGATTCCCCGCCAAGTTTATCCTGTAAGAGGGCCTAGGGGGCCAACCTCCGGGGCGATGGGGGCGCCGCCGCTTAAGAGCACGCGGAGGCTCCGGTAATCGTAGCGGCCAACGTCCGGATGGTTCACCATGAGGTTGAGCATCGTAGGGATGAGGTTGGTGATCGTCACCTTTTCTTGCTGGATGAGCTCGAAGATCTTCTTCGGGTCGAACTCCCTCATGAAGACGTGCGTCCCGCCCACCCACGTGATGGCCCAGTTAGCCCAGGCATCCGCGAGGTGGAAAAGGGGTGCCGCGTGGATCCACACGTCGGTATCCGTGAGATGGAGGTCCGCGATGGTCCCGAGGGTGTGGACGCAGACGTTCTCGTGGGACAGCATGACGCCCTTCGGCCGGCCCGTCGTGCCGCTCGTGTAGTAGATCTGGCCGAGATCTCCCCCGGTGAGCTTGGCGTCCTTCAAAGGCAGGCTATCCACCCCGGAAAGGGCTTCCTCGTAGCCTATGTCCCTCGCCTCCCTTCGGGGAGGCGCATCCCCCGTCCAGATGATCGCCCCGATCTCGTCCATCGCCCCCCGGATGGCATCGACAGCCTCCGAGAAGTCGGGGTCGGCGACGAGCACCTTTGATTGCGAATCCTTGAGGATGAAGAGGATCTCGCCGGGGGAGAGACGGTAGTTGATGGGAACGCAGACCGCGCCGATCTGGGCAACGGCGTAGTATGTCTCCATGAAATGGTGGCAGTTGGGTTGGAGGATAGCGACCTTGGTGCCGCTGGCTCCTCCTGTGCATGCCCTTCCTGGTCGGCCTTCAACCAGTGCTTCCCCGTGTTTCTCTCGCCTCAGCTGTCTACACCATTTCCGTTAACCACCTCTTCCGCGCCACGGACCTACCGATTAAAGGGAGCCATATGCGACAACCGCTGTCTGACCCGCTTGTGCATCTGTCCTCCCCTCAAGGAAGGTTGCATCTGCCCTGGCTACAGCACCCCAGAATCAAGGGAAAGTTGATAGAGTCAAAAATATTTCTCGCCTCGGTACATATGGGCGCATTTCGCTCATGGACACACGTACAAGTGGTAATATGCAATCCTTGTGGCTATTGCTGAATACTGCATTTGCAGGTGTATCACGTGCGACGGCTCGGCTTACATCGTCGAGGCCCCAGGAAGCGCTGAATGGGGGGAGATTCCCCTTGAGCATATCCCTACGAGCGGACATCGCCGGGGAGGGCGAAACGGCTCGAAGGACGGGGCAAGCGGGAGCTGGGAATCCCAATTCGGGTTGGAGCAGATGGCGCCCTTCCCATCGGCCGGACGTGGATAAGGCCGCCGGCATGGGCAACGCCATATCATAATAGGACTATTAGGACCTATAGGACCTATAGGACCAATAAACGTTGCGCCCGGAATGACGGTAAACGGCTTGATACGGTAATAATTTCCGGCATCGATCATGGTTGTACTCGATGCCGGATCGGGTGGACGACGGCATGGAGGGATCGATGAGATGTCGATGCATTGTGAGCCCTGTAGACCGTAGGCGTACTGTACCGTACGTCGGAGGTCACAGGGCGAGCAGGGCGCGGCAGATCGCGATTCCTCCAGGCCGTCGCCCGGCCGGCCTAGGTTTGCCACGAAGGGCGCGTTGTGGTAATATGCGTGCTTATGGGTGATGCCAGAGCGGACATGGTCAGGGAAAGGCACATAGCGCTCCTGGCCGCAAGGGAGTTCTTCTACGGCCGGGGCTATATGGAGGTGGAGACGCCCGCCCTCATGAGGACGGCGCCTCCCGACCCGTATATCGAGCCGCTGGAGGCGTACGTGGGCCGTTCGGGGCCTTATTATCTTCACACCTCGCCGGAGATGGGCATGAAGAAGCTCGTCGCCCTGGGCCATGAGCGGATCTTCCAGATCTGCAAGGTCTTCAGGGTCGAGGAATTCGAGGAGCACCACGCGATAGAGTTCACCATGCTCGAATGGTACATGGGGGGCACCTACCTGGAGGCGATGGAGGAAACAACAGAGCTGGTTCGCAAGGTAGGCGGGGCGTTAGGCGCCGGTAGTGCGGACATGGTCGCGGGCCGCCTCAAAGTCTGCGAGGTGAAGGCGCTCTTTCTTGAGACGGCCGGTCTCGACCCCTTTCCTCTCGACAGGGACGCCCTCTTTTCCGCGATGGAAGAGCGCGGTTTTCAGGGACTGGCCGGGTGCGACACGTGGGCGGACCTTTTCTTCCTATGCTTCGTCCAAAAGGTCGAGCCCCGGATACGCGCGCTCGGTGGGGCCCCATGCTTCATAAAGGACTGGCCCGCGTCCCTCACCGCCATGGCCAAAAGAAAGGATGATCATACGGTGGAGCGGTTCGAGCTTTACATGAATGGGCTGGAGATCGCGAACGGGTATACCGAGCTCCTCGACGCGGGCGAGCAGCGGGCGCGTTTTTCAACGGACAACGCAAGCCGGGCGCAGCGGGGGATGCGGGTTTTCCCCCCTGACGAGCACTTTCTCGACGCCCTCGGCTGCATACGCGCGCCCCTGGCCGGCGTTTCGGTCGGCATAGACAGGCTTCTGATGGCGCTCTTGCGTAAGGAGCGGATAGGGGATGTGCTCCAGGACCGGCTCACCCTCGGATAGGAGCGGCAAAAAAATTGAGACGTGACATTTCCCCCCTCACCCCGACCCTCTTCCCCCAGCGGGGAGAGGGGGGCAACAAAAAGGACGTCCCATGCGCATAATTGACGCGAGTTTTACCAGGAGCGTGACGGAGATCGGTCAGAGGAAGCAGATCAGCCTGCCGGAAGTCTGCTTTGTCGGCAGGTCGAACGTCGGCAAATCCTCCCTCCTCAATACGCTGGCTGCGAGAAAGATTGCGAGGACCGGCGGCACTCCCGGAGTCACCCGGCTCATCAACCTCTATACGATAGTATGGGAGCGTGGGGGCCGCAGGGGAAGCGCCCTTTTCTCGGATTTCCCCGGTTTCGGCTACTCAAAAGTCTCAAAAGGTCTCTATGAAGGCTGGCAGGCGATGGTCGAAGGCTATATGGCCGGCAACGAGTGGGCGCGACGGGTACTATGGGTCTTCGACATCCGCCGGACCTTTGACCGGCTCGACATGATGCTCCTCGACTGGCTGAGGGCCAGCCGGCTCGAATTCTCACTCGTCCTCACCAAAGCGGACAAGGAGGGAAGAGGGGCATCCTTACAAAAGAAACAAGCATTCCAGGCCATGCTCGGACGCGAAGACGTCTTCGTATTTTCGTCGAGAGATGGGTATGGAAAGAGCGAGCTCCTCCTGCATATCGGACTGTCTCTCACCGAAAAGTCTCCTTCTTGATGATTTCCTTCGCCTGGAGATCGAAATATCCTCCTATTCATCACTCATAGTGCGCAGCGCAAATCCCTCGCCACTGATATAACTGCCATAGGTGCCGGATGCAACAATATCTCCCGTATTCATATAAATCTTTTTCCTGCCGTCCATATCGTAACTCTCGAAGTCCGCTATGTGGGAATGGGCGATGATGACTGCGTCATAACCTTCCCGGAGCTTCTTCTTTCCGTATCTCCTGAACCGGGCACGCACCCCTTCGTCATAGATTTTGCGCTTTTTCGAAAGCACGCGCCCGCATCGCATGGCAATCCGCCAGGTGCGGTCGGGGCCGAGGAGGTCCATAATCGAATAGACAAGACTCGACCTCAGGAGCCTACTCAGGCTGAAGGCCCTGAACGCGTCGCCGTGGCACAGGAATACGTGCTTCCCGTCAAGATCGAGGCTCAAACTCCTGACGCACCTGATCCCGGTGTAGGATTCAAAATACGGTCCCATCCGGTATTCATGGTTCCCCTCGATGAAATAGACGGACTTCGAAAGGGCCGCATCAGCCAACGCATCGACGACCTCTCTATAGAAGGGATAAATGTAATCGTCATAGCCGTGGTAGAATTCGAAGAGATCGCCGAGGACGACGACTATGTCTGCGTCCTCGGCCACGTGCCGCAGGAATGTCTTAACCACCCTCACCCTGCCCGCGTCGTTGTCGGGCAGGTGCGCGTCGGAAAAAAAGACTGCTTTCATGCCCTTTTTTGGGCTACCTCACCGTGGGCCATACCATTTCTCGTAGTAGCTGAGGTATTCTCCTGTCTTGATCTTCTCCCACCAGTCCTTGTGCTCCACGTACCACCGCACCGTCTGTTCCATCCCTGTCCTGAAGGGCACGGCTGCCTCGAAGCCGAGCTCGTTTCTTATCTTTGTGTTGTCTATGGCGTATCTGCGGTCGTGGCCCGGCCTGTCCTTGACGTATCTGATGAGGCTCCGGGGTTTTTGAAGGACGTCCAGGATGATCTCCACGATTTCGAGGTTAGCCCTTTCATTACCGGCGCCCACGTTGTAGACGTTGCCGGGGACGCCCTTTTCCAGCGCGAGGGTGAGGGCCGCGCAATGGTCGGAGACGTGTATCCAGTCGCGCACGTTCAGGCCGTCACCGTAAATGGGGAGCTCGCGGTCGAGGAGGGCGTTGCTGACGAGCAGCGGTATCAGTTTCTCGGGGAACTGGTAGGGGCCGTAGTTGTTCGAGCAGCGGGTGATCACCACCGGCAGGCCGAAGGTCGTGTGGTACGCCATCGCGAGCAGGTCGGCCGAGGCCTTTGACGCGGAGTAGGGGCTGTTGGGCGCAAGGGGTGTCTCTTCCCGGAATTTCCCCGTCTCGCCCAGGCTGCCGTACACCTCATCGGTCGACACCTGAAGGAACTTTTTCGTGCCCTTGTGGCGCGCCTGCTCCAGAAGGAGGTAGACGCCGTAGATATTGGTTGTCACGAACGCGCCCGGATCCATGATGCTCCTGTCCACGTGGGATTCCGCGGCAAAATTGACCACCGCGTCTATCCCCGTCGCGAATGCGCGTTGAACGTCGGCCTCGTTCGCGATGTCGCCCCTCACGAAGGTGTATCCCGGCAGGCCTTCGAGGTCCTTCAGGTTTTCCAGATTTCCCGCGTAGGTGAGCTTATCCAGGTTCGTGATCGTGCAGCCGCCGGAGGAGAGCAGGTAACGGATGAAGTTGCTCCCGATAAAGCCGCATCCGCCGGTGACAAGGATATGCGGGTTATCCATCTTTTCTCATCCATCTGTACGGAATATTGTTGTTATGGGGGTCCAGCCGGTACTCGTCGGGCGCACCCGCGTTGTATGGTTCCGTGGGCACGTTGATGACGAGCGCCTCCTCAGGGGATATGCATTTCCATCCGTGGTAGACCATTTTCGGCACTTTGACGAGGGTAGGGTTATAGTCGCCCAGAAAAAACTCGTTGACCTCCCCCCGCGTCGGCGAACCGTCCCTGTCGTCGTAGAGCACGAGCTTGAGCATGCCCCTGACGCAGGTGATGAAATCGTCCTGCACCTTGTGATAGTGCCAGGCTTTGACTATCTGGGGATAGGTGGTGGTCATATAGACCTGGCCGAACCGCACAAAAAGGTCTTCGTCGGAGCGAAGGATCTCCATGAGCCTGCCCCGTTCGTCAGAGATGAGCTTGAGACGTTTTACCGTTGCCCCATCGATCATATGCGTCCTCTCCCGGCGAGGGGGGTTGCCCGTACCTGCTGCGTCATCAATACGTTCCGACCTTTTGCGTGATGCCCGTCAAATTTATAGAGAAATGAAAGCTCGTATCCTTCGGGACTTTCGTTTGCATTAAGGTAAAGGTGAAACCCCAGCAGCCGGGGTGGTAGGTAAGGGAGTAGAGGGTACTGATCCATTCGTGCAGCAAAAGGTCGTACCTGATCCCGTAGTTCGCGTCGATAACTTTCCATCTCACTATCGTGTTCATCCATACCTGGTCGACGAGACCCGGGGCGTAGCTATGGGTTAGATCGATCTGGAACCTCGGCGCCCAGGCATAGTGTATACTGTTCGTCATGTTTTGTAAACCCTTGCCCGCCGTGCTCCAGTAGTCGTCATGGACGAACCAGAAGGTTGAGTGGGGGAAGAGGGTGAACCTGCTGTGCACTTCGGAAAAACGGCTTTCATCGGGCTGAACCACCTGGTACAGGTAGGGGTCGCCGGGGAGCTTGCCCGTCAGCCCGTAGGTCTGGCTTATCTCCAGGAGCGATATCTCCCTCACCTGGCCGTTGCTCACCGCGTTCAGGTAATGGTTCAGGGAATACGTTGCCGTGTTCATGTTGAAGAGCCGGTCCGAGGGGTCTATGGAAGGGACTTTCCCGATGGATGTCGTGTTCTGATCATAGTTATACTTCAGCCTGGGCGTGATAATGCTCTCAACGTTTCCGAGGCCGAAGAGCGTCGTGGATGACTCTTTGAGGAAAGAGGCGTTCACATCGCCCTCCGCCGCGAACGCTTCATGGTGCACGATGTCGCTGGGTGAGGGCGAAGCGGGGTCGGCGGCATATGCTTTTTCCAGGAGGCTCGCCGAGCCGAGGAAATTCAACCCGTTCCAGGAGTAAGGGATCCTCACGCTCGGCGTGACGGTAAGCCTGGTGTCCTTATCGCCTCTATCCGCCCAAAAGTTTGTCACGTCGCTTGTCAGGTCGGCATAGAGCCTGTTTTTCGCAAAGGGCAGGTACTCGGTAAAATAGGACGCGGAAGGGAGGTATTGGAGGGTGCCGCTGTTGTCCTTCTGCGTCAGGGTTTGGAAATAGGCGCCTTCAACGGTCAAAAGGGAGCTGGGGAGGGGCTTCTCGATAAAGGCGACGTCCCGCAGCGAGCTCTCGCTCCTCTCGATCGTCGTCAGTCCCAGGTCTTGCAAATAGAGGTAGTCGGAGACGTAATTGACGCTCGTCTTGAAGCTCATATCGCCGAACATCTGCTGGTGTTCCCCCTTTATCTGGTAGCGCTCATGGCCGTCTTTCGCGTCGTCGATTTCTGAGGCGTACCATTTGCCCTTTGTGTCCTCCGTGAGCCAGTACCGGTACTCCGCGCCGGGCTTGAAGCCCCGCTGCTGTATCCAGTCGAGAAAGAAGGTCGCGTCCTTGTCTTTCGCGATTGCCCAGTAAAAGGCGTTCCTGAAGATCGTCCCGTCCCTGCTCGACAACTGGAACAGGGGGAGGAGGAAACCCGATTGCCTTTCCGATTTTACGGGGAATAGGCTCCAGGGCAGGTAGAATACCTTGTGGCCCATGATGGTGAACGTACTCGAGCGGGCGATCGCGTAGTCGCCCATGGTCAACTGGATCTCTTTCGCCTTGAATGTCCAGGAAGGATGGTCCCAGCCGCAGGTAGTGAACTCGCCCCTGTGGACTACGTAGGACGACTCCCCGGTTTTTTCGATCTCGTTCCCGTTTACGGAAAAATTGCCCGTCTTTACGAAGACCTGCCCTTCTTCTATGGTGCCCCGCTGCGTCACCATGTTGAGGGACATCCGCTGCGCATGGATCACGTCCCCAAGGTCCTGGAAGACTACGTGCCCCTCGGCAAAGGCGTCCTTGGTCGTGTCGTTGTACAGGACGAAGTCGGCGTTGAGCCGCCTCGTCCCTTCCTTCATATCCACGTCCCCTTCCGCCGTGTAGATGTTCTGCTCCTTGTTGTAGTTAATCTCTCTCGCGGTAATATCGACGGGACCGGTCACTTTGGACGGCCTTGCCAGTTGCGCGTGAACCGCGAAAGGCAGCAGCATGGCGAGCAGGGATAGGGTGGCGCCAACGAGCCTAAGACCGCTCATCGAGGAGCCTTTTTGCCTCTCCGACCGTGTAAAAGGAGCCGGTAATGATGATGAGATCATGCTCATCGGCTAAGGCAAAGGCCCCGTCGACGGCGTCTTTCACCGAAGCGGCGATGAGGGCGCCGGGCGCGTAGCGGGCGACGTCGGCCGGAAGGGCGGCCCTTTCGATTTCCGGCCTGGTGAGGATGGTCTGCTGCACCACGGGAAGGATCTCTTGCAGCATCTCCTTGAAGTCCTTGTCCTTCATCACCCCGAAAACGAGTATCTTCTTCCTGTTCACAAAGTGGTTTTTCAGGTACGAGACGAGTGTGCCCACCCCGTCGGGGTTGTGGGCGCCGTCGATGAGGACGAGGGGTTGTCCGGGCTTGCGGACCAGCTCAAGCCTCGCCGGCCACTGCACCGACGCAAGCCCCTTCCTGACCGCATACTCTCTGACGGGGAAACCGGCCGGGCTGAGGAGCTCTAGCGCGCAGAGGGCGAGGGCCGCGTTGAAAAGCTGGTGGTCTCCCCTGAGGCCGACGGAAAGATCATCGTAGGTCATGCGTATGCCGCGGTACCACATGAGCTGCTCGCCTTTGCTCTTGTACAAGAAACTCTCGCCCAGCGCGTAGAGAGCGGTCTGCGCTGCCGCCGCCCTTATGACCTCCAGGGACTCGCCCCTTGCCCCGGTGACGACCGGCACATGCTCCTTCACGACGCCTGCCTTTTCCCGCGCGATCTCTTTGATGGTGCTTCCAAGGTATTCCTGGTGGTCCAGGCCGACGTTCGTGATGACGGTGACAAGAGGGCGCAGCACATTCGTCGAGTCGAGCCTGCCTCCGAGCCCCGCCTCCACCACCGCGATGGCGACGCCTTTTCTCTTGAAATATTCAAAGGCGAGGGCGGTCGTGAAATCGAAGAACGTGAGGGACCTCGCGCTTTCTTCCCGGTCGATCCGCTCTTTGATGAACTCCGTCAGCTCGGCGACCTCCGCTTCCGGGATGTAGTCGCCATTGACGGCGATGCGCTCCGTGAACGAGATGAGGTGGGGGGAGGTGTACGTGCCCGTCATATAGCCCGCCGTTCTCAGTATTTCCGACAACATGGAAGCAACAGAGCCTTTCCCGTTGGTGCCGGCGATGTGGACCGCCTTCAGGGAGTCCTGCGGGTTGCCGATGAGCCCGAGGAGCCACGTGATGTTGTCCAGACCGAATACCATGCCGAACTTCTCAAGGCCGTACAGGTAGTCGAGAATTTGGGAATACTCTTTCATAGAGTGACAAGGGAGAGGATATTGTGCAAGTGCTGTTTGAGCTGTTTTCTCGGCGATATGAGGTCGATCATGCCGTGCTCCAGCAGGTATTCCGACCTCTGGAACCCGTGGGGCAGCTCCACCTTTATCGTGTCTTTGATCACCCTCGACCCGGCAAAGCCTATCATCGCCTTCGGCTCGCCGATAATGATATCTCCCAGCATGGCGATGCTCGCGCTCACACCCCCCAGGGTGGGGTCGGTGATGACGCTGATATAGGGGACCCGGTTGCATTTAAGCCTGTATATGGCCCCCGACACCTTTGACATCTGCATGAGGGACATGATCCCCTCCTGCATCCGGGCCCCGCCGGAAGCGCAGAATACGATGACGGGCACCCCCTTGTCCCGGCCCTCCTCGAGGAGCCTCGTGATCTTTTCTCCCACCACCGACCCCAGGCTCCCGCCCATGAAGCTGAAGTCGAAGATCGCGGCGAGCACCTCGATGCCCTCTATTCGCGCTCTGCCGCAAACGACCGCGTCGCTGCGTTTCGTTGCTTCTTTTGTCTCGATGAGGCGCACCTTGTAGCTCTTTGTGTCCTTGAATTTCAGGAAGTCGACCGGTTCCACGCCGGTATAGAGCTCCATAAAGCTCCCTTCGTCGAAGGTGAGGCCGATGCGCTTCTCGACGGAAATGGGGAAGTGGTACGAGCACTTGAGGCAGACATTCAGGTTTCTTTCGACTTCTTTTCTGTAGAGCAGCTCCTGGCAGGAGCTGCATTTTATCCAGAGGCTTTCGTCCTCTTTTTCGGCCTTCCTGATCTCTTTCTGTATGTCGATTTCTTTATGAGGCTTCTTTTCCTTTTCTTTCTTTTTAAATAGTGGCATCAATTTCCTATTGAATTTTTGCTCAAAACCTACCAAAATAAATGGATTGTGTCAACTAAAAGGGTCGGCATAGAAGGCGAGGAACGCCTGGAAGGCGTGCTGCGGGAAGGGGCAGGGAAGGGTGCTGCCGTCATCTGCCATCCCCATCCCCTCTACGGGGGGTCCATGTGGAATAACGTGGTGGACGCCCTGGAGATCGGCTTTTCTCAGGCAGGTTTCACCACGCTGAAGTTCAATTTCCGGGGCGTCGGCGGAAGTACGGGCCGGTATGACGGGGGCGCGGGCGAGATGAGGGACGTCGCGGCCGCGTGCCTCTTTCTGAAGGAGCATACGGGCGGCGACGAGCGGCTTGTCCTCGCGGGTTACTCCTTCGGCGCCTGGGTTTGCGCGAGGGCCGCTTCCGGCGTCATTCGCGACATCAGCCTCTGCCTTGTGGCCTACCCGTTTTCCGTATACCGGGCCGAAGAGCTTCGCGCCTTTCGGGGAAAGATCTGTTTCATCGGCGGATCTCTTGATGAGATATCGCCTCTCGATGCGCTCCTTGCCCTCTACAGGGAGCTGCCTGCCGATAAATCCCTCAAGGTAGTGCGTTCCGGGCACACCTTCGACGGGGAGGAGACGGAGATCACCGCGTTTATTCGCGAGATGTTCGGTAAACCGAGCGAAGCGAGCTGAGCGGGGAGGCTCGACGGGCTTTGCCCGTCGAGGGGGTGTTGAACCCCAATAATGGACGGGGAGGAGACGGAGATCACCGCGTTTATTCGCGAGATGTTCGGTAAACCGAGCGAAGCGAGCTGAGCGGGGAGGCCGGGGCACCCGCGAAGCGGGTCGTGGCTTTGCCCGTCGAGGGGGTGCTGAACCCCAATAATGGACGGGGAGGAGGAGGGATAGCGCGTTATGCCTCTCAGCGCGATTACGGGAGCCGACGTACGCCTCATCATGGTGGGGGGCAAGGGCGGTGTGGGAAAGACCACCGCCGCCTCCGCCATCGCCCTCGGTCTTGCGGAAGCGGGCAGAAAGGTCCTCCTCATTTCGAGCGACCCGACGCCGTCCCTGTCCGACATTTACGAGCAAGAGATCGGGAGCGCGGAGAAGAGGATATGTGAGGACCTTCCGCTCTACGGTCTTGAGATCTCATCGGAAGTGGTGCTCGCCAAATGGAAGGAGCGGTTCGGGAGGGAGATTCACGAGGTGGTATCCAGCTTCGCCGACGTGGACTACGATTTCGTCGACTACGTGGGGACCGCCCCGGGGATAGAAGAGGAGTATATGCTCTATTTTATCCAGGAGCTGACGAAGAGCGGAAAATACGACGTGGTCGTCTGGGACACGGCCCCAGCGGGCCATACGCTCCGGCTGCTGCGTCTCCCTCAGCTCTTCCTGAGCCATCTCGAAGGGGCGACGAAATTCTACATGAACATGTACAGCGTGGTCGAGCGGGTCAAAGATACCGTGCGGCTCCAATCCTCAAAAAAGACGCTCCTTCAGGTCATAAGAAGCTGGCAAGAGCTGTCGGAGGGCATCATCGCGTTCATCAGGGAGCGGAGGACGACCAGGTACGTGCTCGTCACGATACCGGAGGCCCTCAGCGTGCGTCTGACGGAGAGGGTCATACGCGAGCTCGGCGAGAACGGGCTCCAGGTCGGCGATCTGATCATCAACCATATCGTCAAGGAGAGCGACTGCGAGTTTCACCGGAAGAGGCAGGAGATGCAGCACCGGTACATCCGGTCTCTGGAAGAAACATGCGCGGGGATCAACATTGCGCGGCTCTACCTTTCTCCCTGTGAGATAAAGGGCGTCGAGAGTATAAGGGAGATAGGGCGGTCCCTCTTCGCGTAGGGACGGTCGTCCCTCACTGAGGGACAGGTGGAAGACGGACGAGGGACGAGCGTTCAACCGATGCCTTATCTTGCAAGCTGTAAGGAGAAGCATATGGACTACAAAACGAGAATACTCCACACGGGAAAGGACAAGGACCCCCATACAGGGGCGTCGAGCATTCCGGTTTATCACGGCTCCACCTTTGCTCAGGCTGATCCCGTTCTATTCAGCGAGTATCACTACGCAAGGGGCGCCAATCCCACCAGGGATGCCCTCGAGCACACGATCGCAGTGCTGGAAAGCGCATCCCGGGGATTCGCTTTTTCCTCGGGGATGGCAGCCATTTCGTCCGTTTTTCTCCTCTTCAAGACCGGGGATCACCTGCTGGTAAGCGAGGACGTCTATGGCGGGACCCATCGCGTGCTCACGACGCTCTTCCACCGCTGGGGTCTCCGCTACACCTTTGCCGACATCTCAACTCCCGACAAGATCAGAAAAACGATCAAGCCCGATACGGTTGCTATCTTTGCGGAAACCCCTTCAAACCCCACCTTGAAGATTACAGACCTGGCAGGGGTTGTAGAGGCGGCTCAGGAAAAGAATCTCGTCACCATCGTCGATAATACGTTCATGACTCCCTTCCTTCAGCGGCCGATAGAAATCGGTTTCGACATCGTGATCCATAGCGCAACAAAGTTCCTCGGCGGTCACAGTGATTTGATCGCAGGGCTGGTTGCCGTAAAAGATAAAGAGTGGGGGCAAAGGCTGAAGGCGGTTCAAACCGCTTTTGGGGCAATCCTCGGCCCCCAGGACTCATGGCTTCTCATGAGAGGCATAAAGACCCTCGCGGCCAGAATGGAGATCCAACAGCGGAGCGCCGAAATAATTGCCTCCTGGCTCTCCCGGCAGAAGGAGATAGAAAAAGTCTACTATCCTGGTTTGGCGTCGCATCCGGGGAGGGAAGTACACTTCCGGCAGGCATCGGGTCCGGGCGCTGTTGTCTCCTTTGAATTGCCGAACGTGGAGATTACCCACGCCTTTCTCAGGTCGGTTACCCTCCCCTTGCTCGCGGTGAGCCTCGGCGGCGTGGAAAGCATCCTCTCCTACCCGGCCACCATGTCTCACGCATCCGTCCCGCAAAAGGAGAGGCTGGAGCGGGGTATTAAGGACACCCTTGTGCGGCTGTCGGTGGGGCTTGAAGACCCGCAGGACTTGATCGACGACTTCACCCACGCCCTTGCGAAAGCCACGGGCAGCGGCGGCTAGCGCTTTTTGCAGACCGGTTGATTAATGTCCTTGAGTACAGGTATAATCCTGATGTGGTCGATAGATAATGGGGAGAGATCAATGAGCGAAGATGCCGGTGCGAAATCAGCAAACCGGATCAAACGGCCTGCCCGGGCCGATGCCATTCCGGTTCTTAAGGAGTTCGTGGTTGCCCGCGCGAGAGAGTTCGGCTACGAGGAGGGCAGGGTCCTGGAGATAGGCGCCGCACTCGTTGAGACGGTCGACAATATCCTCCGTTTTGCCTGTGCCGACGGCACACGGGAGATCAGCGTAAGGTGCACGGAGCATGAAATGGGTATGCTCGTCATCGATATAAGGGACACGGGCAGACCCTTCAATATGCTCGTGGCGAGCTCGTTTCCGTCCACGGCCGATTTCGTCGAGCCCGGAGAGAGATTGTCGACGGTCCGGATGAAGAAGGCCTTCAAGAACATCGAATACCGGAGAGATGGGGAGCAGGCCGTAAATATCCTGCTCTGCGTCGTTCCAAAATAACTTCCGGCCCGACCTGAATCCTGTACGTGTACGAAAGCGAAGGTCCCTTCAGGCGGGCACCTCCTCTTCCATCACGGCTTTCAGTCCGAGGTCTTCTATCATCTCTCTATCGAGGCTCGTCTCTCTTCCGGGCGTGGTGAGATAGTTCCCCGTCATGAAGGAGTTGGCGCCCGCCACGATGCCGAGGGGCAGCAACTGTCGCAGATTCGTCTCTTTCCCGCCGCAGAGCTTGATATCCTTGTCAGGGAGCAGGAACCTGAATAGAGAAATGGTGATCAGGATCTCGATCGGGTGAAGGGCGGGCGTTCCCATCAGGGGCGTGCCCGTACGGGGGTTGAGAATATTCACCGGCACCGAGTCAACGTCCAGCTCCTTCAGTGTCATGGCGAGCTCTATCCTCTGCTCAATCGACTCGCCCAGCCCTATGATGCCGCCGCAGCATGTCGCAAGCCCCGCTTCTTTCGCCGCCAGCACCGTGTCGATATCCTCCTGATACTCGTGGGTGGTGCAGATGTGGTCGAAGAAGCTCCTGGCGGTCTCAAGGTTATGGTGATACCGGTAAAGGCCGGCGGCCTTAAGCGCCCCGGCCCTTTCCCTGTCGAGAAGGCCCAAGGAAACACAGGGCTTTATGCCTGCGGCTTTAATCTCCCTTACTGCCTGGTAGATCCCCTCCCACTCTTCCTCACTCTCGATCCGGGTGCCGCTCGTCACAATCCCGAACATGTGGGCGCCGTCCTGCAACATTTGCCTGGCTGTCCGGACGATCTCCGCCCTCGATACCATGTCGTACACGGGCGCATCCGTGTCGTAATGGACAGACTGGGCGCAGAACTTGCAGTTTTCGGGACACCTTCCCGATTTCGCGTTGATGATGCCGCACAGGTTGATCCGCTTGCCTTTAAAGACCTCCCTTATATCCGAGCCGGCGGCCATGAGGGCAAAGGGCGCCTTCATCCCTATGCGGTAAAGCGCGAGGGCCTCTTCGACGCCTATATCCTTTCTCTCAATCGCCCGCTCTTTCAGTTCTTTCAAGACATCATCCATGTGGCTTCATCTCCTGTTGTCCCTAGTATTAAATCCTCAATCCCTCGATATCTACCGAAAGGCGATCAATCACCCGCCGGGTCGAAGCTCCGTTGCTCAACTCTACCGTCAGTGGAAAACCGGTGTTCTTCGCATGGGAGGCCATAATATTCGCCGACATATCGATAGCGGCTTCATCGATCTCGCCGATAAGCAGACCTGAGGGCCCCAAAAATGATGCAGGCGTCAAAAGAAGGTGACCTGCAAGGGAAAGGCCGGCCAGGCGTTCATTCTCCTGCTTATTCCGTCCCACGATCAGCTTTGTCTTATCCGACACGCGGAAATGGCGGCCTATCTTCAGCATGGCCGCGTCATTCATGGTGCAGTCGGGACTGTACCGGAAAAGGTCGCGCAGCCTCGCGGCGAAAATGGGGTCGGTGAGCAGGCAGCCGCCACCGGGGCAGCTAAACTCCTTCAAGTCATATTTCTCGGCGAGTCTGTATTGCCCTTTTCTCGACCTGCCCGCAAGGTCGAGCAGCCTCTCTCTGTCAACGATCCCCTCCTTTTCCGGAATGGTAGGAGGAAAGTGATGGGCGGAAAGGGGTCTCAGGATCAGTCCGGCAAGGCCGCTCTCCCTTTCAATGAGGGCGAGTGCGTCCCTTCTCTGCGACATGGGCCGCTGGCCGAGGACTTCGCCGGTAATCACGAAAGATGCGTCGACTTCTTTCATAAACTCAGTGGCTTTTTTCAGCATGAAAATCCGGCAATCGATACAGGGGTTGATGTTCTTGCCGTAGCCGTGAGGGGGTTCCCTGACCATCCGTAAGTACTCTATTCCCTTGGTCCTCACCGTGACCCTCACCCCCAGCTCTTCCGCGCTTCGGAGCGCCTGAATACCGCACCCCTTGTTCGCGCCGTGGGTACAGTTGCAGAAGGGCGACGTGAAATGGAGTGCAAAGACCTCGATCCCCTGATCGAGAATCAGTTTGGCGGCAAGTATGCTATCGAGTCCCCCTGAAAGCAGGGAAACCGCCCTTCTCTTCATTGTTCCTCCAAAGTCCTTCCGTCCTTTTTGATGGCATTGGTGTGGAAGGTGCTATGCGGATATGGAACATGCGCACTTACTCACGATGTTAAGCCCATCGCGGACGTACCACTACACCTGAAGTCCCGGACCCGGTATGTGCCCTTAATTGTAGTAATGTTTTATCGAATCTGTCAAGAAACCGGCCTAATGCGACCTGGCGAAAAAGGAAAGTGACGAATTCAGAGTGCGGGGTGACGAGCGAAGAAGGCGGTTGAAGAAGCGGGCTATAAAGTATTAGACTAGGCGACAGGGACTCAAAGGAGATGCACATGAAGGATCTGATCGTCGTTATCGCCATCGTCGTCGCCTGGTACATGCTCAACAGGTATGTGCTGCCCAGATTCGGTGTAAAAACCTGAGTGCGTCCCGGCGGGAAGGATTCCTGCAAACGATAGATAGACGCAAAGCAGTATAGGGCTGACCCCTATACTCGATGTGACGGGAGGAACGCAAATCATGAGCGCCGGGCAGAAACCGTATGGAGCGGGGAAGAGCACCTTTGAGCTTGTGGATTTCGATCGGGTTCTTCAAGCCCTGTCGCTCACGCCATCGACCATATTTCTCGATCTCGGGTCTGGAAGAGGCAACTACGCCATCCCCGTGGCCGAGTCCATGGGACCCCAGGGCAAAGTCTACGGAGTCGATGCCTGGCCGGAAGGGCTCGAAGAGTTGGAGGAACGGGCCGCTGCCCGGGGTCTCAAGAACATCACCACCATTTATGCGAACCTGAACGAGCACATTCCCCTTGAAGACGGGACGGTTGACGTCTGTTTCATGGCGACCGTGCTTCATGACCTTCTCCGTGAAGGCCCCGGCGAGGTGGCGATGGACGAGATAAAGAGGGTGCTCAGACCTGGCGGGAGACTTTGCATTATTGAGTTCAAGAAGGTCGAGGACGGTCCGGGACCTCCTTTGAGCGTGCGGCTTTCACCGGAAGAGACTGAAGAGGTAATCGCGCCTTTCGGATTCGTCAAGGACCGGGTAACAGACCTAGGTCCATTCCATTACCTCTTTGCCGCATCGATGGCCCGCCTGCCATCGGCTGCCCCAGTCATTTCCGCGAAGAAGAGCTAAAGACATATGAGGCACACGGGCCCGGGAGGAGAAAAACATGTTTTACAGGTTTGACGGAAGGCAGCCCGTTGTCGGGACCGGCACGTACGTGAGCGAAACGGCAACCGTCATAGGGGAGGTGAGGATCGGCGAGCGCTGCTATATAGGACACGGGGCCATCCTGCGGGGCGACTACGGTGCCATCGAGATAGGCGATGAAGCGACGGTCGAGGAAGGGGCAATCATACATGCTCCTCCGAACGAATGCTGTGCTATCGGCAACGGTGTCGTCATTGGGCACGGGGCGATCGTGCATGCGAAACGGCTGGGTGACTATTCAGGCGTGGGCATGGGCGCTGTCCTGAGCATCCGGTCGGAGATCGGCAGATACTCCGTCGTGGCGGAAGGGGCCGTGGTGAAGCAGGAGCAGAGGATACCGGATTCGGTGGTAGTGGCGGGCAACCCGGCAAGGAAGATCAAGGACGTGTCTGAGAAGGAAATAAAATTCTGGGAGTATGCGAGAAGGCTCTATGTGGAGCTGGCAGACAAGTACTGCAAACTTGGCATGGAAAGAGTAGAACGCTGAAAGGAGCGCCGTCGTATCCGGTAATCCTTTCCGGAGCCTTGTTTACCAAGAGTGTGGTACCGTCCCCATCTGTGACGACCACATCGTCCGCCGTGGTATCGACAATGGTCATCCAGTACTGCGGGAAATCTTGTCAGCCTT
This sequence comes from Syntrophorhabdales bacterium, assembly GCA_050012495.1. Taxonomy (GTDB): domain Bacteria; phylum Desulfobacterota; class Syntrophorhabdia; order Syntrophorhabdales; family WCHB1-27; genus BOG-1155. The sequence goes on along the minus strand of JBEKHB010000037.1, from coordinate 19,711 downwards.
CCCCGTTCACATTGTTACTACAGCGATTGCCCGCAAGGGGCAGGCAATGACACAATCGCCGCAGCCCCTGCACAAAAAAGGGTCTGTCGCGGGTATCTGGCAGGGCGCTTCCTGCTTGAGCACCCGGCGAGACCATGCCAGCGCTGCCGCACAAGAGCCGCCGTCACATTTTTCGGGATGACATTTGTTATAGTTTACAAGCGCCATTTTGCGTAACATCAGTCGCTGCCCCCATCCCTCTTCGCTTCGGCAAGCTCCTCTTCCAGCAATTCCAGTTGCTTCCACATCGATGGCGGCACCGAGTGGGCCGGCCATCTCGCCTTGAGGTCGGCTAATCTGTCTTCGTTCTCTCTTGCCCTGTCTCCGTTCATTCTTGTACCTTCTACTCGACGCTCCGTTTTTGCAGGGGTGCAGGTGATCCTTCGTTCGTGCGCATCAACAAGTATGTTGCCCGGCAAGGGACAGTTGGAACCCCTTCTTGAACAGGCCCTCAACGTAATCGATAGAGAGGCTTCCGTGCGATCGGATCAAATCTGCCACATCCCCGGCCGCGATAAAAGAGAATCCTTCCACTTCGATTTTTTCGTCATTTGTTTTTGGCTCGTCCAGAGCCAGTCCCATTTTGGGCCCGCCTCAGCCTATGCCGCTTATAAAAATGCGAAGCGCATTCTTTTGGCTGTTGAGATTGGATGTCTTTAATTTTTCAATGGCCGGTCCCGACAAGGTGATCATCTTTTAGGTCTCCTTTCTGCAATTTTTACGTTTGCCCGGCGCACGTTTCGTGGCCGGTCGCCGTTTCCTTTAAGAAGACCGTGCAAGCAAAATGTGTGCCGGGGTGGTTGGTACCCATTATTTGTGAGAAAGAGGCGATAAAGTCGGGTACCACGATATTGCGCTGTCCTTAACATAAACATATGTTAAGGGCGCAGTTTACATCGCCGAGGAGGTTATTGCCGGGAAAAGGCTTCCTTTGCCGCCCGTAGCTGGGGCAAGAATCGCGCCTATCTTGATCCCCCGTGGGATGGAAACTCTGAAGAAACTGAATCCGTGCATCGTCCCGCAGAAAGGGAGTCTATAGTATGGGAGGAATATCCGTCATCGCGTTGGCAACGAGTTCCGCCAGCCCGCCATAAACGATATTGTATTTCTTGTCCAGTTGATAGTAACTGAGGAGGTCCCTTATCTGCGCCTTGCAATTGGAACATGGCGCGCACACATACTTTTTTATGCCTGGGTCGAGACAGTCGCGGAAAGTTTCTAGAATCTGACTCACCTTTAATCTGCCCGCGACTTTCATCCGCCAATCCATGAAGTTGGCAGAAGACATGATGGCAAAACCGCTCCCCCCGCCGCAACAGTAGTTATTCGTACGGTTTGGAGTCATCTCCCGATACTGCGGGCAGACCTTCTGCAGGATTTGCCTCTGGGGTTCAACAATTCCCGACAGTCGTACGAGGTTGCACGGGTCGTGAAGGGCAACGGCGAAGTCGTTTCTTCCGGGGTCCAAATGGAGCGCGTCCTTCACCACCAGGTCCCTGAGAAGAGGAAGACAGCTCTCCCTATTGATACGAAGCGGTCCGGTGAGCAGGCTGTCGGCGGTGACGACCAGGGCCTTAGTGGCATGGCCGCACTCACCGACGACTATTCTCCGGACGTCGAGCCCTATAGCAACCCGGGCGTGAGTGGCTGCAATACGGGCGAGCTGGATGTCATCGTACCAGGCGCCGTAATTAACCCCATCGTAGCCGGAAAGCCGGCTGGACAGAGTCCAGCTTATGCCGGCGGCATTGAGAATAACGGCAAAGGCCTCGGGGTTTTCCGGCCAGGCGATAAATTCGCCGGCATTGTGCAGAAGGAGTACGTCCGCCCCTTGCTGATCCACGGGAATCTCAATTTGTTTGCCCGTCCGCTCCTTGAGGTCGTCCTCCATGAACTCCTTTATGTCGGCGAACGCCATGGGGTTCATCCCGGTACTCGACCCCACCGTAAGCTGCTTAACTGTGCCGAGGCGATGGAGCTCCCTGGGGGCGATTCCGAGCTCCTGGCTCAGAAGCTTCCTGATCTCCCGGGCCACCAGTCCGTTGTCTATCCCCATGGGACACGCCTGGCTGCACCGCCTGCACAGGGTGCACCGGTACGCCGACTCGGCCAGTTGGGCGATGGTAGTCCAGTTGAGCTGGACGTCGTTGCCGGCGAGACGCGCCCAGATCCTGCTTCCCCCAAGGTACTTCTGTTTGATGCGGCGAAGCAGGTCCGCCCGGTAAGTCGGCCGATAGATCTCCTTGCCGCCGCTGGCAATGTAGATGGGGCAGGCATTCGTGCACGTCTGGCACCGGGCGCAGTTGTCGAGGGTAAGTGTCAAGGGTTGCAGGAACGTCCAGTTGGTATCCGGCTGAAAAAGCTTGCGAAGGCCGTCCAGGAAGGAGCGAACGAGCTTTTCCTCTTCCTCCACGCTCTGAGGTGCGGAAAGGCCGAGGGCGGTGACGCCGTCGAAAGAACAATCGATACGCAGCAACTGCTCCTTCGAAAGAGGCGTGATCCCCTTCCCGTCGACGCCATCGGGCAGGTACGGAATGGCAATAAGGTCACGGGCCTCCACTGTGTGGGAAAGGCTGTTTTGCAGATGACTTGCTTCTTTCATTTCATCACCCCATCTTCAGCAATTGCCGGGATACCCACAAGCCGGGCAGCCGGCAAATCGGCTTGTCACTTTGGCGGAGAGGAGACGGTTTTGCTCCATGACGCACCCTTATTGATGTGCGAAGCGGACCAGCCAACCGGTTCGCCGAGCAATTGCTCTATCCTTCGTTCCGTTTCGCTCCCCTGCGCCATGGGTGCGTCCTGCCAGACCACTTTATGAAAGATGAAATACTTGGCAAAGGCGTGTGCCATGTAAGTGAAAGGCATATAGGCCAGGAATACGGAGAAGAGCACGGTCCCGCAGATCATGAATGGATTGACTCCGGGAAGCGGGGCGAATTCTGCCAGTTCTCTGACGTACCTCGTTGCCCCGGCAAAAGATCGATCGAAAAGACCCCAGGACAGCAGCCAGCAGAACAGGATGCCAAGGATGAGGAAGAGGCCAAAGAAGTCGCTGCGAGAGGTGGCAGATCGCAAGACGCGGTCGGTGAGCCGCTTCAGGACCAGACCTGTGCATCCGTATGCAGCGAGAACAAGACCGACGATTCCGATTGGACGTGCAAGCGACGCAGCCCGATCAACGAAAATGGTTGTGCGTCCGAGGGTCTCCAGGAAAAAGGCTGCTCCGCTGCACGGGAACTGGATCAGCAGCCAGCAGGTGAGCAAGTATAGGCCCCAGTGGAAAGGAAGGGTAAAGCGCCATATCCCCCTGTTGTTCACATAACATCGATGAAATAAGAACATCTCTATCGCCTGGAACCGGAGTTCGGCCAGACGGCTCCTGTGGCGCGGTTTGTTCCACCACTCCTGCTGCTCGAGGTACGAGCCCTCGCTTGCCCCCTTCTCCGGAGCAGCGGGATAGAGCTCCCATCTGAGATGAGGCGGCATCTTCGCATACCGCGCAATCCTGGCAGCAGTTGCGTATAAGAAGAGAAAAAGAGCGGAATAGAACACTGCCGAAAGCAGACTCATTGTGTGGATTACCTCCATCCGTCTGTAGCGGCTGTCATCGACCGAGATGTCTTGTCAAGGATAGAGGAAGCTCGGCCGGATCGTGGCCCGCGGTATTCCAGCCACCCGGCATGCCCCTTTCGTCAATCCTGACGGAAAAAGCCGGTAAATGGCCTGAAGATTCACCCCCGTGCGCTTGCGCAACATCGGGACAGGCGGCACGCTGCCACAATCCAGGTAGTAATCACGCAAGAAATCGATCACCTTCCAGTGGTCTTCTGTAAGCCCAGCAGGTACTTCTCCGGCCGCGAGCGTCTGCGCAACGTCTTTCGACCACATCTCAGGATTGAGCAAAAAGCCCTCTTCATCTACAGCCGGCATTGCCTTTGCCCCTGGCGCTGTCTGGATGGACGTCATGGCTGTTAACCTCCTACCGTCGTTATAACTTAACTATACATATTTATGTAGATTATGTCAATTAAATAACTTATGTTACATGCATTATATAATTGATATTAGATCCAACAATTTGTGATGTTACATTGATATTGTTGTTGATGTAATCTTTACTATTGCATCACTGTAACATTGGAAGTATACTTGATATTATATGGCATATGACATTGAGGTTTACACGAGGCGGCGCAAAAGGGGAGCACTACGGAAGGCCCGCCGGTTCGACATGACGGCCGTTCAACCGGCGATCAGGACAGTACCGGCGGATTCTTTTTGGTGTCTAGATGCTTCTGGGCCGTTGCCGGTCTTGATGGCCTTTCTGAAGGACATCGCTTGCCTTCGGTTGTATTGTGCAGGCATTCAGCACAGGCATTCTCATCCATCGAAACATAGCAAAACATGTTCTCTTCTTTCCAGCACGGCTTGGCGCAGCCGGTCTCCTGACACTGTCGCATGCAACCAGGACAATCTCCGTGTTGCCAGCAAGGATAGAGACGGAGGAAGAAGGAAATGCCCGGCACATTGAGTCCATCATTCATGAGTCGTTGGATAAATTGCATCCGCTTCACATCATTATCGGAGAAAAAACGCTTCGTGCTTCGTCTTTTCGGTTTGATCAGTCCAAATCGTTCCCACACACGAATTGTTTCCCGGTGTATGTGCAAAAGATCAGAAACGATGCCTATTGTGTAGAGAGGTTGATCTCCCATGGCTCCTTTTCGTTTTTTCCGAATATATTGTAGCCCTTGCCTACAGGGGTGTCAATCGCATTTGCCATGGGTGACGAGGAGGATGTCCTGTGGAATATACAGCCTGCCTCAAGTTTCGCCTTGACAAGGGGCCTATTGTGAATATATACCGGACTAAGGAGAATGTCGGAATGGCTTGCCCGAAAATTCCGGATTTCTCCTGCTCTCTGTGCTTCAAGTCGGTTGGTGCGCAATGTGACCGTTATCCCGCTAAGGCGGCACGGGAGGGACGCGTGGTATGGGCGGGAGAACCAACCAAAGGACCGATGATCATTAGCTAAACACGAGCAAGCGAGGTGAGAAAAATGGACGTATACGAGTTTATTTGTCGATGTTTGGACGAGGGGAAAACAGGAATATTGGCTACGGTCGTCAGGAAGACAGGTTCGGCTCCAAGGGATGTAGGAGCAAAAATGTTTGTGGGTGAAGACAGCACAACCTTCGGGACTGTCGGCGGTGGCCGCCTCGAATCCGACGTCTGTCGTCACGCGCTCGAAATAATGAAGAGTGGCCGGGCAAGCGTGTTCTCTGCCAGTAGTGGTGGTAGGAAGATAGAAGAAACGGATACGGTGTGCGGGGGCAACGTGGAGATACTCCTTGAACCCGTGACGACAAAGCATCTCAGTCTGTACCGAAAAATAGAGACCTTGATGAAAGAGTGCCGGAGGGGTGTCATTGTGACGAAATTCGGCAAAAACGTCTTCGTAAAGTCTGTTCTGGCGGAAGATATGAGCGTCACCGGCGATGAGATTCATAGTGGGGTTCTCGATTGGTGTCGAAACGTGCTTTACGAGAAAAGACCTGTGCTGATAGGGGGGGTCCTGGCAGAGCCACTCCCCGAATCCTTCCCGCTCTATCTTTTCGGGTCGGGACACGTGGCGCAATTTGTTTCGAGAATAGCAAAGATCACGGACTTTACTATTACTGTGATCGATGATAGGGACGGTTTTGCAAACAGGGAGAGGTTTCCCGACGCAGACGCCATCGTGGTCGAGAAGTTTAGGGATGCCTTTCGCAGCCTGCGTTTTACCGGAAACGAATATCTTGTGGTCGTGACGAGAAGCCACGAGACTGACGGTGAAGTTCTGGAAGAGGCTATGAAGAAACCGACGAAGTACGTGGGGATGATCGGAAGCAAAAAGAAAGTGCGGGTTATCCTTGACAGGCTGAGACAGAAAGGTATTGATGATGCGACGATTAGGCAGATCCATGCACCCATCGGCATACCGATTCATGCAGAAACGCCACAAGAGATAGCAATCAGCATTGTTGCAGAGCTTGTAACAGTCAGGAACAGCATGATAGCTTCTCAAGGGGAGAAAAGGATGATGGCGAGGTGAGCCTTTTCGAAGAATCGGAGAGGGAACGGCAAAAAGATAAAGTGACGACGTGAGCATATGCTATAATACTCGCAAAATAGGGGAGGTGCAGCCGTGAAGAAAAAGAACCAGCCCGAGTGTGCGAGATGTACGGTTTCACCGGAGAAGAAGGCGTGTATGAACCCCGGAGGCGTAGGGGATAAAGGGTGTCCTACCCTGAGCGGGAAAGCCGATAGGCAAAAAGCACAAGAAGAATACGGGAAGAAGGAAGTCGCCGAATTTGCCCGGCAGGCAACGATTCAGGAAGGGGAGTGCTATGCGGACAAGGATAAAAAACCCTACGTGATGCACCCCGTCAAACCGAGGATGCAGGAAATATGTGAATTTGCTCATAAGATGAACTACTCCAGACTCGGGTTAGCCTTCTGCGCCGGCTTGGCAAAGGAGGCGGCTGTTGTCGACCAGATACTGAAAAACCACGGTTTTGAGACGGTATCGGCTGTCTGCAAGGCAGGGGCGGTCCCGAAAGAGGAGATCGGCGTGCGGGACGATCAGAAGATCTATATCGGGGAGCACGAATCCATGTGCAACCCGATCCTCCAGGCGATGCTTCTCAATAACGCGGGCACTCACTTCAACATCGTCCTCGGGCTCTGCGTCGGCCATGACTCCCTGTTCTTCAAGTACGCCGAGGCGCCCTCCACCGTGCTTGCGGTGAAGGACAGGACTTCCGGCCATAACCCACTGGCGTGCATCTATACGTCGGGAAACTATGGTGCCTGGGTGAAAAGCCCTTAAGTCATTTCTTCAACTCCATCTGCAGGCAGGGCCTTTGCCTGGTCCAGGCTCTTGAGGAAGCAGATCTCTTTCTGCGCCGGCATGCCTACTGCCGTCTGATGAGCGGATGAGGCGAACAAGGCCAGGGTGGGCCCTCCCGGACAGCACGAAATGACCCGTCTGAAGAGTGCGAGAACCCTTCTTGAACGTCCGTCCGGTCTCAGACGTACTTGTCCAGCCCCGCATGCGCGTGAAAGGCGAGGAAGTCTTTTCTTCCTAAAGCGAGGAGCAGCTTCAGGTAGCTAAAACCCTCAAAGGGAAGAGCATAGCGCTCGAGACCCGGCTCGGTGCAGGACGTGCACGCCTCAAATTGTCCGATGCGTCGTCTGAACCGTCGCGCCGGCCGAGATTCGATGAGCGCTCCTATAGACGTATCCATGAAATTGCCCAGTTTATCTTTTATCAATGGGCATGGATATACGTCGCCGGTGCTGCGGATAAACAAATAGTTGAACCCGGCTGAGCAGGGTTTGCTGATCGTCCCCGTCTTCAGAAAATCGAGGAGGCCGCGGCGATGATAGCTCCACTGGAAAGCCGGGCTTTCGAAGAAACGGATCATCTTTTGTACGTCTTCCCGACTGAATTGAAGGTTCTCCCTGAGGTCCTCGTTGGCGTACCGGCCTCCGGTGATGATGCAGGGCGAGATAATCGTAAAGAGGCCGCGTTCGGCCGCGAATTGCGCTACGCCGTTCAGCTCATCCACGTTGAGAGGCAGGACAGTCGTCTTCAGTCCAATGATTATGTTATCGCATGTGCGTCGAAGCTCTATCAGCCCGTCTATCGTCGCTGCAAGTTTCTTCCATCCGTTTTTGACATTTCTGATCCGGTCATGGACCTCACCGATCCCGTCCATTGCAAGAACCACAACGAGATCAAGCCCCGCCTCTTTCATGTCCTGAGCGATCCGGCTCGTCCCCGAAAGCACCTTGTCCGTCAGAAAGCCGTTTGTCGTCAAGGCCACTGACCGCAGTTCGTTCAAACGGGCGGCCTTCAATTCGCTCACGCCCCGCATCAGCGACGTGAGATCCTCCCGGAGAAAGGGTTCCCCACCGGTGACGTCCAGTTCCTTCAATCGCCGGAAAGCCGGTTGACCCAGGAGCATGAGCCAGTCGTCGACAGGAAGGTCGGGGACATGAGCGGGGATTCTCCAGATATTGCACATGAGGCAACGGGCCATGCACCGATGGGTGACCTCGATGCTCAACGCTTCGATAACTCCGGAAAACCCCGACAGTCTGTGGAATCGGTACTTGAGACCGTTGATGATCAGCCTGGAGACTAACCGGTGTGTCGTAAGAAAGGGCATAAGCCCGGCCATCCGCTCTTTATATGCGGGAAGCGAGCAGCCGGGCCTGATCTTCTATCCTCTTCAGGTCCTGCTCGCTGGGAAGGCCTTTGATGTTTCCCATTCTCCCGAGTGTACTGTTCTCCTCCGACCCGTGAAACTCGCTCAACACGTACCATTCATCCACTACGAGAAAACCAAGATGCTCAAAGAATTGACCGATGTACCTACCCGCCGGGACGGCTTCCCGTATACCCGTATGGGGCCCTGAATAAGTACAGAACACCAAAGCGTTCTTCCCGTCTATGCCGGGGGCGGTGAGCCGAATCCGTCCCTCTGTTTTGTAGCGGGCGAACTTCGCCTTCAGGTATTCATCGGCCGGCTTCGGGGGATGCCAATTGTGAGAGGGAATTCCAAAACAAACCAGGTCGTAGTCATAAAAATCGACATCACCCGCTTCCTGCACCTTCTTGATCAGAGTATCAAATCCGCCCTCCCCCAAACCTTTATGAATGCTGAGCGCCACCTTCTCCGTGTTGCCCGTATGGGACCAGTACAATACCGCTGCTTTTCTCATTGTTTTCCTCCGCGCTTTTTTAGGGGCTGAATAACTCATCCCTTCATCCTTCGATACCGTTCATCCGGCGAAGGCGCCTGCGGAGCGCCCATACCCCATTCCGTGGACTCCACCTCTCAATTCTTCCCGGTCAGCATCGAAGTATGATGTCCTATATTACCATCGTAACCAATTCTCTACAACCGGATGACTTCAACTGCCGGAAGCTGGCGCGTTCACGGGCCTTGAATTTTGCGAGTACCCGTTTTAAACTTGTGAACAGCATACAAGACTAACAGGACCCCGGAAACAGTGAAAGGCTTCATTATCAGTCCCATAGGACACGTAACAAATAACGTGCATGATGTCCGGTTCGATGACTGGAAAAACCTCATTTCCCGCCTCGTCATCGATGAAATGTACGTTGAAGGGCTCGACGGGATAGAACAGTTCTCCCATCTGCTCGTGGTCTCCCGGCTCCATTTGCCGGGGAAACTCCTTCTCAAAAGGCACCCGAGGGACCGGCGGGACCTCCCTGTGGTCGGCATATTCGCCACACGCAGCCAGTTGAGACCGAACAGGCTCGGGCTTCATCTGGTGCGACTGCTGGAAAGAAAGCGGAACGTGCTTCTGGTGAAGGGATTGGACGCGGTAGACGGTACTCCTCTCGTTGATATCAAGCCCTACATTCCACAATTGGATATTGAGACGACTGCTGCGGTGCCGGAGTGGGTCAATAAGCTTGACGTCGGCAGAAGGGCCTCCCGGCGAAGAGAAATAGGCGGCCCTGGCAAGGAGGGTATAGTGGGGACATCTTTTGCGTGCGAAAAGTGCGGTAAAGAGGTGGGAGAGCAGCAAAGGCACGAACACCTCGGAAGGAGCTATTGCGAAGACTGCTATATGGATATCCTGTCTCCTCCAAAGGCCTGTGATCCCTGGGCGGTCTATGCGGCCAAGTGCTCGCTGCAGGGCAATGACAAATTCGCTGCCCTGACACCTGGGCAGCGCCGCATCGTCGACTACATCAGGGCAAAGGGCGAGGCGACGGTCGAAGAGGTGATGGAGCACCTGGGCCTGACCGCGGAGGAATTCAAAAGAGAATTCGCGGTGCTGCGGCACATGGAGGTCCTGAAGGGATTGAAGAAAGGTCCCATAGTTGTCTACACGCTTTTTGATGCATGATACACCACGAGGTCATAATGGACCCGGAAGACCTGAACATCTATTTTCACCCCACGGAAGCGATCGAGTCGGATAATAATGAAATCCGGGAGGTTGCCCAAAGGCTCACGACGGGCCTTCGCGATCCCGTTCAGAAGAGTGTTGCCCTCTTTTACTTCGTCCGCGACGAGATCCATTACAGCGTCTACATGATCTCCACCTATTTCGAGGATTTCAGGGCAAGCGTGACCTTGGAGAGAAGGCGGGGATATTGCGTGCAGAAGGCCATTTTGCTGGCCGCCCTTGCAAGGGCCGTCGGCATCCCTTCAAGGCTTGCTTTTGCAAAGATAAGAAACCATAGAGTGCCCGAGCATGTGGTAAAACAGACGGGAACGAACGTCCTGCCAAGCCACGGCTACACACAGCTTTACATCAATGGCACATGGATCAGCGTGACGCCCGCCTTTGACCGGAGCCTATGCGAGAAAAGCGGGCTCCCTCCTGCCGAGTTCGACGGCATCCATGACGCGCTGCTTTCCGGCACAGACCTCTATGGCCGGCCTTTCATTGAATATCTGGAAAAATATGAACCCCAACCCGACTTTCCCTTTTCCTGGTTGAGAGAAAGGCTGCTGCCCATATGGGGAGAGAAGCATGCCTGGTTACAGGACGCGGATTCAAAAGGCCATGTGATGCCTTCCGGTTTTACCTTCTGAAGTCGGTCAATTTATAAGGTTTTGGAGGTCCTGCTGAAAGCCGGTCAGCCGGTGTTGCGAGGAATCGGGAGCGGTGAGGGAAGACGACGGTTGATCGACCCTCGCATCCGGCCTGAGCGCGTCATAGTAGTTGTCCGTGATGACGGTTATCACCACCTTGTCGACTTCAGGCATCTTGACCGCGCCATAAGCCTTCTTTGCATCGCTCATCACACCTCCTGCCATCAGCACCGTCATATCAACTCCCGCTCATTGACGATCTCGTTCTTAATGACAGAGAGGAGGGACTCGAATACGGGGAGCACGTCCGTTCTGAACCTGCCGGCTACGAGAACGCGCATGATGTCATCGCCTATGTGCAGATCTCCGCTTCCGATCCAGACCCGGATATCCACTATGCCTTCCCTCTTCTTATGTTCGGTTATGGCGTTCTCCAGCTTCAGTTTGTCGTGGGACAGGTTCATCCCGGCCGCAGGCTTCCCATCCTTCGAGGTACCCCGGACAATTCCGTTGTGCACGAGAATCATCCCCAATGCCCCCGGGTCGGCATTTTTCTTTACCTCCCCCAGCCACTGTTCGATCATGTGATCTCCTTCCATCCCGTGCGGTCTCATCATATGCCCGGCGTCGGCACATTCTCCCACGCCGTAGCCTTCCTTACCCTCACTATGTTAACGATCTGACCCGTTTTCGCATTGATGTCGATGAAGCTCACCGGCACCCTCGTGGTATCCACGCCCAGAAGTCCACTCCCTGAAAGATGTCCGCCGTCATGCCTTATTTCTACCACGGCAACCCTCCTGTAAGGGCAGGTATTGCAATCCCCATTCACATCCTTAGCCTGAATGGGACAGTGGTGCCTCCGCGCGACGGCAGGGTCAACGTGGAACATTTGTGCCATGTGGAGTGAGGGCGAGCTTCTCAGGTGCTGGAAAGGATGGAGCACCCATTCGTTGATCATGGCGACCGTATGATGTTTCTTGTAGAGGTGAAACTCGGTTCCCGTGTCGGCAATCATCCCCTGCATAATATAGTCGACCGGCATGACGTATCCCAGATAATCCTTATCGCCCGCCAGCCCTGCGTCAGCTCCCCGGTTCCGTGTGAGTATGCCTGTCAGCACACCGGCGGCCATCGCCTCGTCCTCGGGCAGGATGGGAACGAGGGTGAGATTGCCTCTCGATTCAAAGGCGAGGGAGTGGAGCGTGACCTCCCTTAGGAGGAAGCCGGTCCCTATCAGCACGACGAGTATCGATAGGGGAATCACCGCGTATCTCAACGAGCCTCCGGGGACGAATGAAAAGCATTTCTCCACCGGCTTCGGCACGAACATGCCCGTCCGGTCCATGTAGACCCGATACGACGGGCCGTAAAGGCGCAGCATCCTCTCCTGCTCGTCCCGGGCGAGGAAATAGTAGAGGATAAACATGACGGAGAGGCTTGCCAGCACGATAAACCTGGGCCAGAGGATGCTCATCCCGATGCCCCATATGCCGAGTGCCGTATACTGGGGATGGCGGATAAGACGATACAAGCCCCTGGATGCTATCCCCCATTTGAATATCTTGCCGAGGTATACCTGCAGGGCGCAGACGGCAAAGGTGAGGGAGCCTGCCACGAAGCAGACAGAGCCGAACACGCGCACGCTTTTCAGGAACATGGTGGGAGGCAGGATCATGTGGGGCAGGAAGAACGCGGTGAGCCATCGCGTGGCGGCGAAGCTGTCGAGCCAGTGGAATAGGGGGTTTAAGACGGAGTAAAAGAAAAAGGCAAAGGGGCTGATCATAATCATGATCTCGAAAGCCATGATGAAGAAGACGAGGATGCTGATGCGCGCCGTGACCCTCGTGATGATCTGTTCGACTCTCTTCCTTACCATAAACGCTACCTCCTTAGGGAAATTCCACAATATAAACGATTGAGGCTCGATTTCGTTTAAAAAACTTTCTTCCCCTACACCTGTCACACCTGAAATCCATTATAGAGCAACAGAACCAACCTTTCGCAAAAACTTTTCTCTTGACAGCATTACGAGCATATGCTTATAATAATATCGTGTCAAGACCAAAGAAGTGCCGCTGTATAAATTGCCGCCCGGACGCATCGTATTTCAAGCCGAAGGGGATCCCTCTTGTCCAACTTGAGGAGGTCTCTTTGGACCTTGATGAATTGGAAGCCATCAGGCTTGCCGACTACGAAGGCCGATATCACGAGCAGGCAGCCCGTGAGATGAAGGTTTCCAGGGCCACTTTCGGACGTATCGTCAACGAGGCGAGGCGGAAGGTGGCAGAGGCGCTGATCGGGGGCAAGGCCCTGAAAATAGAGACAAACGACATCCACAAGGAGGATACAAAATGAAGGTATGTTTCGCGGTCGAGAAGGATGAAGGCATCAACAGTGCAGTCTACGGACATTTCGGCACGGCGCCCGTGTTCGTCATGGTCGATACGGAGACGGACGGCGTCGGTACGGTCGGCAACAAGGACGTCGACCACGTGCACGGCGCATGCAACCCGTTTCAGGCGATCGGCGGTCAGGCAGTCGATGCGGTCGTCGTGGGAGGCATAGGAGCGGGGGCCATCTCCGGACTCAATGCGAGGGGCATTAAAGTGTACCGTTCCGGCGCTGAGACAGTCAAGCAGAACATGGACCTCCTGAAAGAGGGCAAGCTGCCGCTGTTGACCCTGCAGCATGCATGCGGCGGCCACTCAGATGGCAGTTGTGGGCACCATTAGGCCGCCTAGAGGAGGATACGTCTATGCCGATCTATGAATATCGCTGTGAGAAATGTGGTGCAATAACCGAGGTCCTGCTTCTTGGCAAAGACGAGGCGCCCGCCTGCACGCGGTGCGGAAGTGTTGACCTGGTGAAGCTTATGTCCGCGGCAAATGTCGGGGCCGGCTCCCCGTCGTTCTCTCCACCGGAAACCGGCGGCTGCTGCGGCTCGCCAGGTTCGTGCGGTAGTCCCGGAAGCTGCTGCTCGGGCTGAAAGGATGGAGAATCGAGCCGGCACACAGGAGGCCCCGCAAAATTCTCCGACTCTAGGGGAGATCTTCCTGTCATTCCTCCGCCTGGGGCTGACGGCGTTCGGTGGACCTGCGATGGTCGCTTACATAGGCGATCTCGCGGTGAAGCGAAAGAAATGGCTCGACGGGCAGACCTTCAAGGATGGGGTCGCCCTCGCCCAATCGATCCCCGGCGCGACCGCGATGCAAACGGTTGCATTCGTGGGCCTGCAAACGAAAGGGATCGCAGGCGCGGCGGTATCCTACATCGGTTTTGGGCTGCCGGCCTTTCTCCTCATGCTCGGCTTTTCCGCCCTCTATGCCGTGTCCCGGAACCTGCCATGGGTGGCATCCGTCTTCTCGGGACTCCAGGTGATTGTCGTCGCCATTGTCGCCACTGCGACCTATACCTTCGGCAGAACGTCCTTGAAACAGTATGTGCACGTCCTGCTTGCGGCCGCCTCAGCCCTGGCCTTCGGGCTTGGGTCAAGCCCCTTCTATGTCATCCTGGGGGCCGCGCTTGCCGGGATGCTGCTCTTAAGGGAGAAACCGGAGGCGCAACCGGCAAAGGAAGATCAAAAACGCTTTTCCGCCATCCCTGTTGTCGGGTGCCTGGCATTTCCGGCCTTTGGCCTTCTCTTCCTCTACCTCGTTCGTCCGGGGCTGTTCAGCCTGGCCCTCCTCATGCTGAAAGTGGACCTTTTTGCCTTTGGCGGCGGCTTCGCGTCCCTGCCGCTCATGCTGCAGGAAGTCGTCCACGTGAGGGGCTGGATGGACGCGAGGACATTCATGGACGGCATAGCCCTCGGCCAGGTGACGCCCGGACCCATCGTCATCACCGCTGCGTTTGTGGGATACCTGACGCATCACCTTTTGGGGGCCGTCGTTGCGACTGTCGCAATTTTCACCCCATCTTTCATAGTGCTCATTCTGACCGCTCCGTTCTTCAACAGATTAAAGGGGTCGCTCGCCTTCGCAAAGGCCACGCAGGGCATACTCGCCTCCTTTGTGGGCCTTCTCCTCTACGTCGCCATCAGATTTGCCGTGGCCGTCCCGTGGGACTTCTTCCGCATACTCCTCGTGCTGGCCTCCCTTGCCGCCCTTATCAGGAAGGTCGATCTCATGTACATCGTAGTGATCGGGGCAGCGCTGTCCCTCCTCCTGTTTTAAGAGAAGAGGCGTGGGCCTTTGCAGACTCAAGGCCTTACGCCAGGGAGCCGGGGAATAGTGACGGGTTCAGAGGGACGAGAAAGGAAGTTCTTGCGTCCTAGCGAGTGAAGCGAAGCGGTCGCCCATCTTCCATCGGGATTGGATAGAACGCGATGAAAAAGGTGTATAATAGACGTACAGGTACCCGCTTCTTCGGGAGGTCCCCATGAACGCAACAGAGACGATCAGGTCGACGTGCGGATTCTGCCACATAGGGTGCGGCATTCTCGTCCGCATGGAGGGCGACAGGGTTTCGGGGGTAGAGGGCGACAAGGCCCACCCGCTCAACCGCGGTCTACTCTGTCCCAAAGGGCATGCCTCCGTGGAGTATCTCTATCACCCCAACCGGGTTTTGCGGCCTCTCAAGAGGGCGGGAAAGAGAGGGGAAGGCGCGTGGACCCCCGTGAGCTGGGACGAGGCAATCGGACTTGTCTGTCAAAGTCTCGGGGCGCTGCGCGACCACTACGGGGCCAGATCTGTCGCCATCATGAGAGGCTCGGCAAAGGGCCTCCAGGATGACTACCTCGCCCGCTTCGCGAACGTGTTCGGCTCCCCTAATTTCCTCTCCATGGGGTATGTCTGCTTCATCCCGCGTAAAAACGCCTCTCTCTTCACGTACGGGTTCTATGCGGTCCCCGACCTCAATCATCCCCCGAAGGCAATCGTCGTCTGGGGTGAGAACGTGTCGGAGACCCTGCACTACAATTTCTCCCGCATAACGCAGGCCCGGAAAGCGGGGACGAAGCTCATTGTCGTCGATCCGCATAAGAGCGAGGTTGCTGGCGTGGCTGATCTATGGGTTCGGCCGAAACCCGGCACGGACCTCCCGCTCGCCCTCGCCGTCCTGCATACCATAGTGAATGAATCGCTCTATGATCGCGAGTTCGTAGAAACCCGGACGACCGGATTCGAGGAGTTGAGGAAGCACCTCGGGCCCCATACCCCGGAACGGGCCGCGTCCCTCACCTCGCTGGATCCGCAGGTGATCAGGCAGATGGCCCGTCTCTATGCGGCATGCCGCCCCGCGGTCATCGAGTGGGGAAACGGTATCGATCACAACAGGCACAACTTCCAGACGGCCCGCTCCCTCTGCATTTTGCGGGCGATCTGCGGCAACCTGGAGGTGGCGGGAGGAGAGCTTAGATGCCTGGAACCCCCCACGGTCCCCAGGGGCTCGATGGAAATGAGCCTCCATCACCTGATCTCTCCGGAAGTCAGGTCGATGCGCATAACAGGCGGCGCGAAGCTCCTTCCGAACGTCTTCTACGCCCTCCAGCCGCCCGTCCTCGATGCCATGCTGACCGGGAAGCCCTATCCGGTGAGAGGAGGACTCGTTCAGGGCTCGAACCCGCTTTTGACCTACCCTAACGCGCGAAAGGTGAGAGACGCCCTCGGTTCCCTCGACTTCCTGGTGGTCTCCGATATGTTCATGACCCCGACCGCGGCTATTGCCGATGTAGTCCTCCCCGCAGCGACCTTCCTTGAATGCAACAGCATCTCGGCCCCTCCCTATGCGTACCCCGTTGTCTCCGCCCAGCGAAAGGTGACGCGCATCCCTGAGTGCCGGAGCGATTACGAAATCCTCCGCGCCATCGCCCGGGGACTGGGCCAGGGCGAGCATTTCCGGGAGACGGAGGAGGAGTTTCTCGACTTCATTCTCCGGCCTTCGGGCCTTACCTTCGACGACCTGTGCGGAAGAGGTTTCATCGAAGGCGAAAAGCTCTGCCGCTCATACTTGGAGACGGGTTTTGCCACGCCGTCAAAGAAGGTGGAGCTCTACTCGGCCCGGTTGAAATCCTGGGGCTTCGACCCCCTGCCCGACTACCGGTTTTCCGATGACGTCCGGGACGACGCGTTTTCCGGGACCCCTCTCCTCACCCTTACCTCATGGAAGCGTGCCCCCTTTCGCCATTCGGACGGCAGGCAGATCGACTCGCTTCGTGCGGCGCACCCGGCGCCTCTCGTCGTCATGCACCCCGATACAGCCTTCAGGGCGGGGATTGCTGAGGGCGATCCGGTCGTCATACGGGCCTCGAACGGCTCGATTGTGCAAAAAGCCTGCTTCAGCAGTGATATCGACCGGGGAGTAATCTTCGTCGATTATGGATGGTGGTTCCCTGAAGCCGGCGAGGCAGAGCTCTTTTCATGGGACCGGGCGAACGCGAATATCCTTACCGACGATGCGCCTCCCTATGGAAGGGAGATGGGGACGCCGGGGCTCCGCGGCATACCATGCACGATTGCGAGGGCAGGAGACTAAAGTGACGAAAGGCATCTTTAGCCGGAGATCATAGAGCGGCGCATGTCTCGATTGAACAAAAGTCGGCTGCCACGGGGGAAACGTATCAAAAAGGGGGGGAATAATGAAAAAACAGCTGCTCGTTATCGCGACGCTTGACACAAAAGGGAGAGAAGCCGCCTATGTAAGGGATTCTGCCGCGGAACGCGGCGTTCATCCTGTCCTGATGGATATCGGGGTTCTGGGTGTGCCCCAAACCCGACCGGACATCGCAAACAGAGAACTGGCCGAAGCGGCGGGGCACGACCTGGAGGACCTGATAAAAGCGCGGGACCGGGCCAAGGCCCTGGAAGCGATCCAGGAGGGCGGCTCTCTCGTCAGCCGCCGCTTGCTCGAAGAAGGCAGGCTGGACGGGGTCATCGGGCTGGGAGGCGGGACGGGGACCGCCATGGTGTCGTACATCATGCGCAGCCTCCCTTTCGGCCTTCCCAAGGTCATAGTCTCCACGGTGGCATCGAGGGATGTGAGGGAGTACGTCGCCACCAAAGACATCGTCATGTTCCATTCCGTCGCGGACCTTCTCGGCTTCAACGAATTTATCCGCCTTATCCTCGGTCAGGCCGCCTGCGCGGTATGCGGTATGATGGAAATGGGGAGCCGCCTGGACAGGAGCAAGGCGATGGTGGGCGTTACTGCCTATGGCATCAACTCACAGTGCGCGGTCTTCGCCGAGGGGTTCCTCCGTGAGAAGGGCTACGAGATGATAGGATTTCACGCAAACGGATGCGGGGGCATGGCCATGGAGGAATTGGTTGCGGAGCGGTGGATCGCCGGCGTCCTCGACTTCAACCCGCACGAGATCGCCGACGATATGTTCGGCGGCTATTGCAAGGGGATCGGGCCCAGCCGCCTTGAAACGGCCGGAAGCATGGGCGTCCCTCTCGTGCTGGCCCCCGGCGGGCTCGATAATGCGGTTTTTAGTCCCTTTTACCCCATGCCCCGGGAATTCGCAGGAAGAAGGCAGCACGGCCATGATACCAGGTTTTGCGTCCGCATGGAGGCCCCCGAGATGGAAAAATTCGCCCGGATCATCGCGGAAAAACTGAATAAATCGCGAGGTCCCGCCCGTGTGCTCATACCGACAAAAGGGTGGTCCGATGCCGATAAGGAAGGCATGCCCCTCTTTGACCCTGCTGTCGATCGGGTGTTTACGGATACTCTCAAAGGACTCCTTGTCGCAAGGGTCCCCCTGGAGGAGATGAACGTGCATATAAGTGAGCCGGCCTTCGCCCGGAGGGCTGTAGAAATCCTGGACGAGATGATGAAAAAAAATAGGGAATAGCGACGGGTGAATAGGGACGAGTGAGTAGTGCCATACGGTCAGGTGAGTGGACAGTTTCCACATGCGTGCCCCGGGCGCCAGGTTGAAAAAACCGGGCGCCGGCGTTATGATAAACACTTGGGCGGCTTCAAAGAAATCTTCTCCGTCATCAAGGACCTTTTTCGGAAATATCAGCGGGATAATGCCCCGATGATGGTGGCCGCCATAGCCTTTTACGTCCTCCTCACGTTTATCCCGTTTGCACTCCTGTCCATCTCCATCCTGGGTTACCTCGTGAACCTGAGCGATATCGACACACACCTTCTCGCCTATACGGCAAGGGTGATACCTGAGCCCTTCAGTGAGACGGTTACCACAATGATGGCAAAAAATCTGAGGGTCATCGACATATGGAAGCGTTTTTCAGGGCCCTTGGGTCTCTATTTCCTCTTCTTTTTCACCTCGAAGCTCTTCTCCATGCTGATACCGTCCTTTCAGGTGATATTCGCCGGGAAGATGGACAGTTTCCTCAAAAAAAAGGGAAAGGAGTTTTTTTTCACGCTCCTCTTCGCGCTGCTGCAGGCCGTTATCTTCTTCATGACCGCGACGCTGTTTGTGGCGACGTCCAGGATAGTAGGCACTATCTCCGACAGGGAGCACGTTCTCCTTGAAGGGAGCTTTTACCTCTACCTGATTTCGCTCATCGATATGGCCTGCACCTTTGCCATGTTCTACCTGCTTTACTACGTGCTGACCCCCTTGCGGAAGCGCGTTGGCCTTCTTCTCCCCACCACTCTCCTCGCTACCCTGCTATGGGGGACCGGGAAATACCTGTTCAAGTACTATGCACTCCATGTGGGAAGGTTTACGGTGATTTTCGGCGCCTACGGCATTTTCATCGCCTTTCTCTTCTGGCTCTACTATTCGGTATTTGTGTTTATTCTATGCGCCGAGCTGCAGTCGGTTCTTCTGCAGAGGTTTAATCATGGGCCTCGGCCCGGAAAAGACCCTCTTCCTTCTCTTGCGTAGATTCATGTACGGGCGCCCTGGTACCCACCCGACCGGTAGGGAGGGAAGGGTGCACAAACAAGCGCAAAAACGGTCGTTTTTTGGCATTTTTTTCTGCTTTTAACCTCTTTTTACCCTTTTCAGCACGGATTGTTCACTAACCGTCTCACCACCCCTTTGCTGATTCCCTTCTCTTGCAAGGCTTTCCTAAGGGGTGTACACGATTGTGCACGAAAGTACACGGTTTTAGGGGGGGGTA
>JBEKHB010000036.1:0-40320 GCA_050012495.1 Syntrophorhabdales bacterium | reverse complement strand
CACTCCTGGTTCAACCGATTCCGAAAACTTCTGGTCAGATATGAGAAGCTGTCTGAAAGCTACGAAGCTCTTCTTCATCTCGCCGCCGCAATTATCTGCTGGAGGAAAGTTGCTCCTATTTAGGGATAAGCCCTAAATCAGAATTGAGGCGGTTCAGTTCAGTGCATACAGCGAGAGCATGCTCCTGATTGACGCAGAAGACCATGCCTTTTTCCATGCGCCCGTAATTGTGAAGCAGCTTATTCAGGTGGCCGCAAAGACGAACAATGTGATCGGGCATCGTAATTTTGCGCTCGAAATCCAGAAGTTCATACTGATCCTCCACGAGCGTCTCAGGGGGAACCTCAAGTTCGGCGCCTTGCGAAACCACGTCCTCAATGACAACCCCGTCCCGAGTGAAATTGGTAATGGAACGGTGGACTTTGTACGTGGCAAGAAAGCCGTCATCGATCCCCTGACCGAGGGAATAGACAAAGACCGGATCACCGAAATACTTGTACGTATCTATATTCTCGGTTCGTTTCGGAGTCGCGGTCATACCAAGCTGGACGGCCTTATCGAAGTGCTGGAGGATGGCGTTCCATGTGCCGAAGCCGGACCGGTGACATTCGTCGATGACGATCATGTCAAAGAAGTCACGGGGATACTTCTGAAAGAGGCGCTTCCCGTCAATGCCGGAGTACATTGCCTGATAGATGCTGAAGTAAACGGAGCGGTTCGTCGGAGCTTTTCCTTCTGAAATAATGTCCCGCTCCTTTTCGAATGGCTCGAAGGTATTATATGCCTGATCCCTTAAAACATTTCTGTCAGCAAGAAAGAGGATTCGCGGGATTCGCTCTGCGCCGTTTACCGTCCATTTAGACTTCCACAGCTTCCAGGCAATCTGAAACGCAATAAGCGTTTTGCCCGTACCCGTTGCCAGGTTGATCAGGATACGGTCCTTGCCGTTCAGAATTGCCTCGATGGTTCTATTGATCGCGACTTCCTGATAATAGCGAGGGCTTTTGCCCTCTTTTATGCAGTACGGATGGAGAAGGGGGTTACGGGGTCTCGCGGCATCCAGCGCCTTAAATGCACAGAGCCTTTGCCAGAGATCTTGAGGCGTTGGAAAGGCAGTCAAACTGCTCTGCAGGTTGGTCGTGAAGTCCCATTCTTCGATGTCGTGTCCGTTGGTGGAATACGCGAAGACGAGACCGAGAATTTGTGCATAATCCTTGGATTGCTGGAGGCCCGCACCAGGCTCAAGGTCTTCCGCTTTGGCTTCAACGGTAGCGAGGGGAAAAGACTCGGTGTAGCGAAGGAGGTAATCAGCTTTTTTGCCCTTGCGGCGTTTGTGACCGTCACCGACAAGGTATATCTGCCCATCGGTAAAGTAGTGCTGCTCCGCAATGCGCCAATGCGGGTCTCCCCAACCGGCGTTCTGAAGGGCGGGTGTAACATAAATCCTGCACGTATCTGCTTCGTTCAATCCTGGCATCCTTTATCTACCATTCAACTCTCGTGGCTAATACTTGCCCGCGCTTTGTTGTCTTTTGCCCTCATCCATTGACTATGAGATAGGCTTTTCCTTTAAATCTGATCTTGATCCCCTTATCCATTACCATTATAAAGCACTGTATTTCAATAGAAAAAGATGGGCCGCAGCAACGTCGCCTTCGAATTCCTTTTCGGCCGCTTCATTGCCGGTCGCTGCTGGGATCACGTGATCCACGCCTACAACCTGTGTGCGGGTAGGCTTTGGGTTCTGGTGCTGATCTGAGCAGAGCGGTGGGGGCCATTGTTTCATTCTGTACGTTGGGGAAGAAGAGCGGTGGGGATAACGGTGTCGGAAAGGCCAGCAGACTGGTCCGGTGAATGAGAATGCACGGAAGGAAACAAGGTCCCTACCGCACTCTCATTCCTGAATTGGGCACTACCCAGTCTTACCCAGCGAGCGCATCCTGACACAAAACAGACAGACGGCAACTTTGGTTATTATTACTTCGACGAAAGGTTAGGGGCGTGATATGCTACAAAGGATCGGGAACGGCAGCCACCCTTTTTTTGCTGGCATGCGATACCGTAACGGACAGGACGGTAGGCGTATGTCCAGAGGAGATGATAGCCAATGGCTAAAACCAAAGAGGGCAAGAAGATTGTGTCCGTCCCATCCTACACAAAGAAGGTGGACGGGCACACAGTCAAGGTTGCGCCGCATAAGCGGTCGACACCTTGCAAGGGCTGTTAGGCTTCTGGCTGCCGTTTCCCGACATAATCACCCAAGGAGAGATGAATTATGGCAATCATCAATCTGAAAATATTTAAGACGCTTGTCGGAAATGACCGGGACGGCGACATACTCAGTTGCGATGCCATACGTTACAAAGATAAGCTTTGGCTCGTGCCACACTGGCGTGAAAACAAAATTGAAGGATGGAAAAGCCCAGCCAGACTAATTCGGATGGACACGCTGCGGTTTCAGAATTTACCCCCCGGTTTCCATGAGGATTTTGTTCTAAACGACCCATTACCCAAAGTCCTCTTAGATCACCGTGTCCAGCCACCAAAAGACACCGTGTACGAAATTGTAGAGAACCCTGAAATACACATTTCAACCCGCTCGAAGGGTCAAGATTCATGATACCTCTCCTTCTTGAATTGCGTTCGGCTGTCAATCCCCTGACGTTTTAGCTCCCAATATTGGCGCGTCCCCTGACGTTCAAGCATTTTATGGCACCCAAGCGGGGATATATGCAAAGGACGCACCAATCCCCATTGCCGCTTTCCGAAATGGGGCGTGTCCAGAACGACGACCATAATAAACTACCCTGTAGCAAGCTACAGGGTATTAAAAACCAAAAAGCGGTAGCTGTTTGAGGTCTTGCTTTGGTAATCCTTGCTTCTGGACGTATTTTTCGACCGTTCTCCAATCGGCCCTTTCTCCGACAGTTGCCACATAGTACCCATCTGTCCAGAACTCACCGCCCCAGAGGTGCTTCTTGACTGAGGGCTTTCGTGTGAATATCTCCCTGGCAGTGATGCTCTTAAAGATCTGGACGATGCGTCCGGGGGAAAGTTTCGGATGTGCTCCGCAAAGAAGGTGGATATGATTTCTATCCATGCCCATCGTCTCCATCTCGATCTCATATCTCTCCTCTATGCCCGCGGCCGTCTCTCTGATTATCTGGACAACCTCTTCGTCGAGAAGGGATTTCCTGTACTTGACCGGGAAGACGATGGCCGTCCCACGGGGACATCCATAACTAAATAACCAACTTTACTCGGCAGCCGGTCCCTCAGATAAGCAAGATAGCTGTGGATACCGAGTTCCCAGGTGTCCCGGAAGGCCTTGATCATCTCCGGTTCGGCGGTAAGGTCTTCGTCTTTCCCGTCCTTCACATCCCGCTTGTTCACAAAAGGCTGGAAGTTGGAGCCGTATTTGATGCCATAGGGAGGATCGATATAGACCATCTGTACCTTGCCACCCATGCCTTCTTTCTCAAGCAGGCTGTTCATCACGAGAAGGCTGTCTCCAGCGATGAGCCGATTTGTCCAGTTCTCCTTATGCTTGTAAAACTCTATGGCCTCACGAAGCGGTTTCCTGTCCACGTCGAAAAGCGACATCTGCCCGCCCGTTTCAGGCTCTTTTCTTACGGCCTCGATGATCCGGCGCGGGTCTATACGCTCATGCACGTGGAGGCTCACGGTCGGCACATCGAAGCTTAAGTGTTCGGCCTTGCCCGCCCACTGCAATTGGGGGTCGAGGTGCGGATCGTAGGCGTAGGTTCGCTTTTTCTGTCCGCCGTTATCGGTGTGGGCATCCACCAGGCCGACAGGTGGGTTATTAAGCCTTTCTTTATCCTTGTGCTCGTACTGTTCGGGGGGCTTGTGATTCGGTTCAGAATTCCGTTTCCCTGTCATGACTTCTCCCGTTTTCTGTTTCCTTTTCGTTTCGGCTGCTTATGGCCATTCTACCAAGCCTGCTTCTTGAGTTTCAAGAAGATTTCGTTCGAGTTTTCTCTGTGCGCTCCTTTTCTCTTATTATGCGGGAGTCGTGGACATGCAAAGCCGCGATAATTATATTACTATGTGTTGCAAGGGCCTTGCATGCATGGAGTTAATTTCGCTTGACACTCGACTCGCGTTATTCTACTATTCCGGTAGGAATCGGCTGCGGGAAGGGCTTGACGGTGACTCAACTGGCAAGAGTGTAGGTCTCTATAGGGGGGTTGTCATGGAAGATCTAGGTCTAGTTGCCGGGTTGTTCAAGACGAGTTCCATCTTGGAAAGTGCTGCGACTGCTCTGGAAAAATTAGCTGCCAGCAAAAAAGAGGAAATTAGTTCTGCGGAGAAGCATGGGTTGTCCTGGTCGGGCGAGTTCTTGTCAGCAATGGATTGGAACGCCCAACAGCCACCGAAACCGGTTGCCGGTGGGCTGGCACTTCAGGCAACCTCAGTGCGTCCCACCTTTTACTCATGTCTGTTTCGCATGGCCCCGAAGCTTCGAGACGCGGGGATGCACGATCAGAGGCAGCTAAGATCATTCCTTAGTAAGCTTTATACGACTCTAGTTTCTTCAGGGGGGGGTCGGGGTCCAAAAAAACAAAAACTTACGGCTGATCAATCTCGATTAGGGGCATTGCTGCTGCATGAAATGGCTGAGTCCATTCTCGTTCAGATCAACAATAACGGCCTTCCGCAGCCAACCGCAACTCTCAAGGACGAGTGGAAACCAACGTCCAATGAAATCACTCCCGTTTTCGCAGGCAGATGAAGATGCCTGGCATGAAACATTACGCCGCCGCGAGTTGCGTAGGTGTTTGATTAGCCTTGCTCAACTGGCGGATACTGTTCAATTCACCGAAGATTTTGTCATTGAAACACCCACGATCTTAGCTAGACTAATTCGCGTTACGGCAGAACTGCTGGCACGAGGGATAGATACTACTGCCCGGAATCAGGACCTTGAACAAATCAACACGGTACTCGGCATCATCACTCCGCACCTTCGGTATGTGGAACGGGCACAGATCAGCCAAACGCCTTGGAGCATCGTCCAATCAGCTGAACGACTTCTCAAACTAGCTGTTGGTTCCGAAAGCCATTTTATCATCCGTCCGTCGTGGGCGTATAACTACTCCGTGATCGGTGAATTCGCAAGTGTTTATAGAGAGATTCTGTCATGCTGGCCCTGGTTCAACATTGACGAATGGAAAGAACAGGTAGGTCTTAAAAACAACGAATCTATCTACTGCATTTCTTTTCCCAGGATTGAGAAGGCGAATTGCTTGCTACACGCAAACTGGGGACATGAGGTGGGTCATATTCTGGTGGCAAGATGGGTCGCCGCTGATTTTGGCACCGTCTGGACTGCGGATGAATCACAAATGAAGCGGCGAATTGAAGACCAGATGAAGAAAAACCCGCCTTCAGTTGATCCGCTGTTCAAGGATATGGTTATTCAGGAAGCCGTCGCAGAACAGATGCGTGCGACCATGGAAGTCGCACGGCAGGGTCTTATCGAACTCCTATGCGACCGTGTAGGTATCCACTTGCTGGGACCCGCCGCTCTTGCCGCAACCATGGAATATGCTGCTCGATTTGCTATGGACATTTCACCGTTACAGTCTTCCAACTACCCACCGTGGCGCTATCGACTAAGAAAAATGTTCGAACACTGTGAACCGGACTTGAAAGACTATACCGGCGTGGGTTATCCCAATATAGAAATTGCCGAGTACCTTGAATGGCTTAAAGTGGGTAGCCGGTTGTCGGCAGCATCTACAGACCTAGATGTCATCAAATCGAGTATTATCACTAAAGAAGCGTACGAATTCGTGTCGAGACACTGGGAAAAGGCGGCGGAAAAGGTCATAGCCATGCTACCCCCTGCACTTGCTCGACCCTATCGCATGCACGAAAATCATGATGTGATCGGTAAGCTGGTTTTACGACTCAAACAGGGAATCCCACCCAATGAGATTGCTCATCTGAGCGGGCAACCAGCTTCTTTTCAAGACATCCTTGTTGCAGCTTGGGCGTACAAGATACATAAGATAACCAAAAATCCTGGCTGGGGAAATTCCGATGAATACGACCTGCTTTTCCGCCTCGTACTAAAAGGATGCGAATCAAGCTACGTGCATTTAACTTGGGGTGACAAAATCGACGGCGAAAAGTTATGAGCACAGTATCAGGAAGGGGACTCGAAAAATGGTTCACGCGCAAGGAAGACCCGTTAGTAGTAACTCCTCTGCTTTCTCACCGGCAAATTGGAGAGTCTTCGCTTGACGTTCGGCTAGGCAATCAGTTCATTGTCTTTCGAACCCATAGATTTGGCATATTCGAAGCAATTGGGACATCTACGAGCGTCCAGCCTCGGAGGAGTCAGGAAAGACAAGTCATCCCTTTCGGTGATCGTCTTGCCCTACACCCCGGCGTTCTTGTCCTGGGTTGCACTTTCGAATACGTATCCATGCCGAGCGACCTTGAGTGTCAAGTCGAGGGGCGGTCTTCTTGGGCGAGACTTGGGTTGCAGGTAGCTACGGCAAGTTCAGTAGAACCGGGTTTCAAAGGAGTTATTACGTTAGAGCTATCGAACGTAGGCACGGTTCCCCTAACGCTGATGCCTGGAATAAGGATTGCACAGCTCGTATTCAGAGAAGTGAAACCTCCCGTATATAATCCCTATTCAGGTAGCCGCAAGTACCGTTGCCCCATCGGTCCTGAATTCAGCCGCCTTCAGGATGATTACGACTGGGTAACATTTTCGCGGAAATGACATTCCCTCATTAAACCAGACAAGATATCGCACGCGCCTTTTCGGAGTGCCCATTTTTCGGCACAAAAAGCTAGAGAAATACAGCAAGAAGTATAGCCTAGCCGTCCCACGGGGACAGCCATAACTAAATAACCAACTTTACTCGATGCCGGGGACAACCCTAACCACGCCTTCGCGCCTTTTTGGCTGTCCTTTGCTTTTTCGTTTCCTTTACCGCTTCGTCGATCAGCTTGCCGATTTTCTGCGGATCCTCGTCCTTCATCTTCTCATGCATTTCATCGAACATCTTCCAGACCTCCGCCTTCCCCTTATCGATCATCACTTTCGGACGAATAACCACTTCGGATCCCTTGATCTGAAAATCGACAATGTCGCCTTCCTTGAGATTGAGGGATTCTCTCACTTCCTTGGGAAACGTGACCTGACCGCTACGCAGAACTCTGGCCCAGGGCATAATCTCGGCTCCTGTTTATGTATTTGTGTAATTATGTAATCAAGTATAGACAATCGAAGGAAGCCTGTCAAGCACCCTGCCGACATCCTTGGGGTGTCGTTTACTTGACAATTATATGGATAATGGTATATTTATATAATGGATGAGATCGAGCCAAGAGATCTTGTGTGGATGGGTTCGAGTCGAAAGGATATGAAGGCATTACCCCTGTCTGTCCGCCGTATCTTTGGCTATGCGCTTTATGCCGCACAATTCGGTGAAAAACCGCCTGAGGCAAAACCCTTGAAAGGTTTTGGCGGCGCCGGAGTGCTTGAGTTGATTGAGAACTACAAGGGCGATACGTATCGGGCTGTTTACACGGTCAAGTTTGTCCGCAAGATTTGTGTGCTGCATGTTTTTCAGAAGAAGGCGAAGCGCGGGATTGCAACTCCAAAGCAAGAACTTGAGGTAGTCCGCGACCGATTAAGGCTGGCCGAGAGGCTTTTCGCCGGTAAGGATAAGGAGGTAGGATATGACAGAAAGCCATGAAAAAAGCAGCGGGAATGTCTTCGCTGATCTTGGATTTCCAAATTCAGAGCAGGAACTCGTTAAAGCCAAATTAACGGTGCAAATTTATCGTCTCCTGAAAGACCGGGGGTTGACCCAGGCTGAGGCTGCGAAACTGTTAGGGACATCACAGGCACAAATATCTACGCTTATGCGTTGCCGTCCTGTCTCGGTATCGGTAGGTCGTTTGATGGAGTTCCTGACGGTACTCGGGCAAGATGTGGAGTTGACCATCAGGCCGGCTTCAGAGCGCAGCAAGGGGCAATATGGCCATATGTCTGTTACGGTACAAACAGGTTGAGGAGCGACATCGGGTCGGGAGAAGGGGACGAGTAAATAACTTGCCCCTTGCAATTTCTCCAGGAGCTCATGGTGGAAACTTTACATGACGCCCGACAGGTCGGCATTGATGCGATTCGTTCGGCGTGTTCGGTCGGTTCCACGGAACCGGTGAAAACCACTTCGCTCGTTGACAATTGAACCTCGACAGCCGCATTCCGGGTACGGGCCGGCTACGCTTTATTGAGGTAAAAGGGCGGGCCACAGGGGCGGAGACCATCACGGTGACCCGCAATGAGATCCTTTATTCGTTCAACAAGCCCGACGATTTTATCCTTGCTATTGTTGAGTTTATGGGTGATGCTCACAGGGTACATTATCTTAGGCAGCCCTTTCACCGTGAGCCCGATTTCGGGGTGACTAGCGTGAACTACAGTTTCGAAGAGCTGCTACGCCGGGCTTCCGGACCTTCATAAATCTTGACAAGGATGCAGTAATTCCTTACACTGGATGTAAGGATGATAATCCCTTACCAAGAGGTGCATCATGATAACTGCAAAGGTCACGTCGAAGGGCCAGGTAACAATCCCCAAGAAAGTGAGGGAGAAGCTGGGGGTCCGGCCGGGTGAAGCTGTAGGGTTCGAAGAGAAGGACGGCCTGCTTGTCATGACAAAAGTTCTGACCACATCGCCCTTTGACAAATGGATGGGCACGCTCACACACCTCAAGGGTAAACGGAGCGACGACCTTGTGAAAGAGGCGCGGGGTCATGATAACAGCCGTTGACACGAACATTATCCTGGATATTCTCATACCGGACGAGCCATTCGCCAATTCTTCGAAGACCCTTCTGGAGCGGCACCTCTCACGCGGGCAGCTCATACTCTGCGAGGTAGTGCTTGCCGAGCTTGCGGGGCTTTTTCCATCGGAAAAGGAATTGAGGGCTTTCCTCTCCGAGACCGGGATGCGCCTGGTCCGTTCAAACGAAAAATCCCTCTATATTGCGGGTACGAGATGGGCGACGTATGCGGCAAGGGTAGGTAAGAATGGCCTTTCCTGCGCCGGATGCGGTAAGGCTTTTAAGGTAGCTTGTCCACATTGCGGCCAGGCCTTCACCAGACGTCTCCACGTTCTGGCCGATTTCCTCATAGGCGCCCACGCCTTGACGCACGCAGATTGCATTATTTCGCGCGACCTGGGGGTGTACAAGACGTATTTTGGCGATCTCAAGGTGGTAAGCTCTATATGAACGGTGTCGGCCGTTTCTTCAACGTGGGAAAACAGTTGAGGTGACCCAGGCTGAGGCTGCGAAACTGTTAAGCACATCACAGGCACAAATATCTACGCTTATGCGTTGGCGTCCTGTCTCGGTATCGGTAGGTCGTTTGATGGAGTTCCTGACGGTACTCGGTCAAGATGTGGAGTTGACCGTCAAGCCGGTCTCAGAGCCCAGCAAGGGGCAATATGGCCATATGTCTGTTACGGTACAAACAGCTTAGGGAGCGACATCAGGTCGGGAGAAGGGGACGAGTAAATAACTTGCCCTTTGCAATTTCTCCAGGAGATCATACCCCCGTTCCTCAAATCACCGGGGCATGCCGGCGGAGCATCGAGCATATGTTTTTCAAGAAGTGAAGAGCTTATGTCTTTTGTCACCCTTGGTTGTCATGCCTGGTTATCACTTCTCCTTGTCACCCTTGGTTGTCGCTTTGACAGGGAGACGAGAATAGTGGAAACTTTACATGACGCCCGACAAGGTCGGCATCGATGCGATTCGTTCGGCGTGTTCGGTCGGTTCCACGGAACCGGTACGAAAAAAACGAGGGCGAGAAGACGAAGGTGCAGCACTGGCCGGAGTATCGGTGCGGTGAAGGGTAGGGCCAATTTGTCTATTGCCCAAATGGACCGATGAGAAGTAGACTCCTTCTATTGTGATGATGAGACTCTTTCTCCGGGCCGGCCTGGTTAAGGGCTGCTTCCTTACAGCCGCGTGCCTCTCTATCGCGGCGTGTACCATCGTCGAGTTCCCTTACCACATAACCAAGGGTGCGGTGAAGACCGCAGCCTATGTGGTAGAGGGAAGCTATGAGCTCACCGCCGGCACGACGAAAGTGATGTACCGTATCGGGAAATTCACTTTCAAGGCGGTAAAAGCCCCCCTTGAGTGGCCCCTCACCAGCGGCATCGAGACGATCG
The DNA here is from genome assembly GCA_050012495.1 of Syntrophorhabdales bacterium. GTDB lineage: Bacteria > Desulfobacterota > Syntrophorhabdia > Syntrophorhabdales > WCHB1-27 > BOG-1155. Next base: position 30,085 of record JBEKHB010000036.1, on the reverse strand, counting down.
ATGGGCTTCCCCCCAAGGAGGCCATCAGGCAGGGGCGCGTGAAGACCTCGCCTTACACGGTCAAGGGGAAGACGTACTATCCCATGTCGATCGAGGAGGCAAAGACCTATCGTGCAACAGGCACTGCTTCCTGGTACGGATACGAGACTTCCCGGAATAAGTACGGCCATATGACGGCCAACGGGGAGGCTTTTGATCCGGAAGGCTTGACGGCCGCCCATAAGTACCTGCCCCTTCCGACCCACGTGAAAGTCACTAATCTCGAGAACGGCCATTCCGTCATCCTCAGGGTAAACGACCGGGGTCCTTTCCCGAGCGACCGCAATCCGTCATCGGGCGAGCGTATCCTTGACGTCAGCGCAAGGGCAGCAAGACTGCTGGGATTCTATCATAAGGGGCTTGCGCGGGTGCAGATCGAGGTCATACAGCTCCAAGCCACTTTTCCTACCGGTGTCCCTCCCAGTGCTTTTCCCGCTGCCACCTCTGCCAGTTCCTGTTCAGCTCCGCGTGGGGTATGGGGCGGTAACCGGGCGGAACCCTGCGCCAGCCCGGCGGCAGTGAGAGTAAGACGCGGGGAACTCTTGGACCGGGCACGTACATCCATGGCCCATTGTAAGATGGGGCCCCGTACCAGCGACCTCTGAAGGGTCGGTACCAGTAGCCTCCGTAAAAGAGGATGTCGGCACCCATACCAGGAACGAAGTAGGCATACGTTCCCGGTATGGGAACCACATCAGGGGGAGCGGCGAATGCATATGGCGGCGGGGCCTCTTCCGGAGGCGGTGGACCATATCCCTGAGCACCGGGAGGCGGTGGGCCATATCCCTGAGCACCGGGGGGCGGTGGACCGTATCCCTGAGCACCGGGGGGTGGCGGGCCGTATCCCTGAGGAGCGGGAGGCTGGGCCTGGGCGAGCCTCACGGCCGTGTCCGTCTGCTCCACCACATTTGCCGCTGTAGCGCCTACAAGCGCACCACCTGCAGCTCCCGGTAATGTGCCCGCCGTGTCGCCGCCGATAGCCCCGAGCACGGCCCCGTTCCGGGTATCGTAGTCCCGGGAAGCGCAGGGGTTAGCCCAAAGGGCGCCGCCTATAATCACGCAAAGAAACACCAAAGCCAACGTCTTTTTCATAAACCCTCCATAAATGGTTCAAGCCACGAATGTGCCCATCGTCACTCACGGCGACAAGTATGCCGTGATGAGGTCTGATAGTCAATACTTTCACAGGACGTCCCTTCCCGGCTTTTCAGTATCTGCAGGCCCATGGCACGCTGAATCCCTTCGGGTACATTCCCCGCTGCTTGCGGCGGGACCCCCATTTTCTGCCTTTTCCTGTATATCGACGATTTTTATAACGTCGTAATCAATTCGGCTTTTCCACGGCCGGAGATAAAAGTTGTCCACCCTTATGTAACCTTTTGACAGGTTCCAGCGACTTATCCCGTATAAGCATGAGTGGCATCGAGGGCCTGTACGGGCCACAAAAAAAAGGAGGTACCATGAAAAAGCTCTATGTAATCGCTCTCGCGTTGGTTCTGGTCGGTTGGGCGGTAGTTGCAGTCGCAGCGCCGCCCGACCCGGGTTCGGCTCCCCCCGGCCCCTGTGCACCCCATCAGTGGGTCCATCCGCAGCACCGGTGTGGGTCCTTCCTCAACCTTACCCAGGAACAGAGGGAAAAGATGATGCAGATCAGGAAGAGTTTCTGGGCTGATGTCCACGACCTCAAGTATGACATCCGCATCAAGAGGATCGAGGTACAGAAGCTCTTCACCAATCCCAAGACGGATGACGCAACCCTTCTCGCGAAGGAGAAGGAGTTGAACAACCTGAAGCTCAAGCTCATGGACAGGAAGGCCGAGATGAAGGTCGAATGGAGAAAAGTCCTCACACCGGCGCAGATCGAGATGCTCGACCGCGGCCATGGATATCACCACGGTCACCATCACCACTGGGGGCATCACCACGGCCCCAATCACCTCTGGGGACCGATGGGCAAAGGGCTCCCGCCCGAGCCGCCGGCACCCATGAAACACTAAACCCGATGGGATACACGCGCTCTTGGCTTACAACAGGCGGGAGGCGGGTATGGCGGGAGGCGCGGAACGTACGCGTCCCGTCCCTGGTGCCGCGTTTACGAAGCCGCCGAAGGAGGACCGCATGAAAAAATGGATCGTCTTTGTTATACTCGCGGTGGTGGTCTTATGCCTCGCCGTACCCACGCCCGGCCATGCGAGGGGCGGCTGGGGCTGGGGGGGCGGCTGGAGAGGCGGCTGGGGCCCCGGCGCTTTTTGGGGAGGGGCCGCCTTCGGCGCCGCCCTTGCCTACCCCTACTATGCCTACCCTTACCGCTATGGTTACCCTTACGGTTATCCTTACCCCTATGCATCTCCTTACCCCGATGCCTATGCCCAGCCTCCCCAGTCTCAGGTCTACGCCGAGCCGCAACAGGAGTACTGGTACTACTGCAAGGAGCCGCAAGGTTATTATCCGTACGTCGCAAGCTGCCCGAGCGGGTGGATGAAAGTGCTTCCGACGCCGCCGGCACCGCAGGGAAAAGAAGGGGGAGCGGTACAATGAACCTGACACGAGGTGTTCTCATATTTTTAGCTCTGGCCCTGTTCGGGGGATGCGCAACGATGCCCACCGGCCCGACCGTCGCTGCCATGCCCGGCCCTGGAAAGCCTTTTGAGGTATTCCAGGCTGATGACTATGCGTGCAGGCAATGGGCCGAGCAGCAGATAGGAGGAACGTCGCCAAGCCAAAGCGCCAATCAGAACCTCGCCACCGGCGCCGCAGTGGGAACGCTGGCAGGCGCCGGGCTGGGTGCGCTGATCGGCTCTGCCTCGGGCCACGCGGGCGCCGGCGCCGCAATCGGTGCGGGGGCCGGCCTCCTCACCGGAACCGCTATGGCGAGCGGTCCGGCCGCTTCTTCCGGGTATCAGCTCCAGAGGCGCTACGACATGGCCTATCAGCAATGCATGTATGCGAAGGGAAACCAGATCCCCGGTGCCCGGCCGGTGCGAGCCTATGGGCCTCCGCCCGGCTATGGGCCGCCGCCTCCCGCTTATGGCCCGCCGCCCCCCGCTTATGGGCCGCCGCCCCCCCCCTCCGCAACAGTAGAAGGGGACAGGACGAGGAGCAGCTCCCCGGCTGCGACGTCACTCCATGTTCGCAGCCGGGGAGCATCAGGGACAGCCGCAAACAACTTATGCCGAACAGCCTCCAAAGCAGTGTGGGATAGCTGCCGCAGGATCGTCATCAGAGTCGGGTGCTGGCGCTGATCTGGACGGCGATTGCGCCGTACGCCTTATAGACTACGCTCATCATAGACTCGGCAGATCTGCCTCGATAAGCCCCTTGGCGTACGTCATTCGGAAGCCCATTGCTTCATTTTGTTCCTCAACTCCTTGAGAAATCTGCCCAAAGACGGATCGGCTTGTTCTACGTGCTCCAGATCCATGGCGTTTACTAAATCCTCGGTATATTCCAGGCCACCAAGAGGCGGAATAATCCCCGCATTTTTCATGGCTTGTCTCAGGAGGTCCTTATAACGGTCGCGGTCACACTTTTGATCGGGCGCATGGCATCCTTTGCCGAGCACTGCCTTGAATGCCGAAGAATCGATGAGAAGCCACCGCTCGATATGCGGGTCAGGGATGGCGCTGAGTATGAACCCCTGATAGTTGCTGCTCGCCCCGTCTACCTCCTTCTTTCGTTTCGCGTAGCGGCTGCAGTTGGCATCTGTGGCCACGATAAGAAGGTCCTGAGGCGCCTCCTTGTCGCGTTCCAGGTCATCGAGGAACTTCTTGAATTCGGCGATTGTCGTCGCGTGCCCTCCCCGCACGCTGCGGCTCACGAATTCGATTTCGATGCCGCTCTCTCGGGCAAGCCTTGTAACCAGAGAGCGGATAAACTCTTCGTGTCCGTAATCTTCGGCAAACAGGACAACCCTACGCATCGAAATCACCGCGCATAATACGTTCAGACACAGGCGTTATCTCTTCGGCATCAAGCGCTTCTTCTACAGCCCTCCGCTTACCGAGAGGCCCCCACGCGGAAAAGGGTTCTATTACCGTATGACCCCTATCCTTACGGCAGACGTACAGATCGATGTCGGGTATCATGTCGGGCAAGATGGGCGAATGGGTAGTTACAATGAATTGGGTGTCACCTGTCGAAGTCCTGGTCTTAAGAATATCCGACACCATCCGGATCCGTCGCGGGTGAATCCCGTTCTCCGGCTCTTCAAAACCGAGCAGGGCAGGCGGGTCCTTTGCACCCCCTAAAGCCAGCAGACCGAGCACACGCAACGCCCCTTCCGATAGAACGCGCGCAGGAATCGGGGTCCTGCCTTCCAGGAGTTTGAGCTCAACCTCCCCCAACTCGTTGACTCCCACATCGATACCGGTAACGTTCGGCATGATTGTGTGGAGGGCCTTCTCGACGGCCTTGAATTGGGGGTCGTCCAGGGCGCGGAGAGTGTTGAGAAAAGCTGCCAGCTCTTCACCCATGAGACCGATGTGGCGCACTTCTTTCACGGGATTGGGCGCCCGCATGTGCTCCCTCGGCTCAAAGTAGAAAAAGAACCAACTGGATAATTCCTGATGGAGTGCGACCAGGTGAGGATAGTGAGGCGGGTAGAGTGGCATGGAGAGTACACTGTGATCGAGGTAACGGTCATAGTAGGTCGGGTGAGCCTGACCTTCCATCCTCAGGTGAAGCCGGTTTTGCACCTTCTCGAGGAAGGGGCCTCGCTGTACGCTGGTCTCTCCCTGCTTGTTGAGGGCCGTCAGATACTCATCGGCTACGCGGAGAAAACCCGACTTGGGCATAATCTCGATCTCTATGCGGTATCGAAGGTATCTCTCCCGCACAAAGGACTGCGGCTTTTCTGCGGGCTCCGGGGAGTCGTCGGATACCCTGGTGTTCTTCATCTCCCGTATTTGCTTATTCACGGCGTTCATCACCGTCGTCGACAGCTCTATATCGGCCTCCATAGTGAATGATGCGGTCTCCATGGCGAGTAATCCCTTGATGCCCGTTTCGGGGAAAGTGAAAGACTCCAGGGGTTTGCCCCGGTAAGGTGGGTCAAAGGCATCTTTCAGGGTCCGGCTGGTGGCAATTCTTGAGAGCAACTGCAGCGCGTCCAGAAAGTTGCTCTTGCCGGCAGCGTTTGGGCCGAAAAGAACGGTAAGCGGCTTCAGGCTCACGTCAACTCCCATCAACGACTTATATCCATCGATTCTCATCCTCTTAAGCATGTGCGCCTCCGGTAAAGATTCGAATCAAGACTGCGCTCCCGGGCGTGCCCGGGGGAATTAGTACACTTGAGGGAGATCCCATTAAATTATGACTTTTCCGGTCTTCATGGTGACTATCACATGTATATCACAGGACATGAATTCCCACAACATTATTTGCGGCTGTAATCATTACTGAAGTTGCCGGCAGTTCGGACCGGGATTCCGGGGAGAAGCCGACCGGGAAATCACCAGGGCATGCCGATAAAATGAGGTATACTAGTGTAGTGTCTCAAAGAAGTCTTTACATGTTGTGACGTTTGTTCCCGTGAATGACGGCGGGCAGACAATTGTAAAGCCGTTATTGAGACAGTACACTAGTTCGTCGCCAATTCCTGACGGATAGAGTCTTCTTCTGTCAAGGCTCCCGGGTGCGGACAGCGTTGGGCAATAAAAAGAAAGAACATGCCCCCGTGCACCCGAGGGATGAGAGGGGAGAAAGGATGCAAACACGAGGTATGTTTCTAGAGATATGTGTCGATGAGGAGAGCGCCTTTTGCCCCTGGAGTCGGCGCGGTCATGGTGCGCCGGTACGCTGCTATCGCCATGGTCCTGAGGGGTTCATTCAGGCCGGCATCCGGTTTCAGGGCTTCAGTGACTCGTGGGCGCCGGGCGATGCTCGTCATCGACGCAGCCGGTACCTCAACTACCTCAAGTCTTGTCCATATGGCGGGGATGGCGTTAAGGGGCCTGAGAGGCGAACGCCTTTCCCCACGAATAACAATACCGGTTGTCCCGACCGCCAACGCGTCCATGCAAGAAACCCCTTCCGGTTTTCTTGGGCTGTCTGGCGGCCCCGGCGATCTCGCAACAGGAGGCAGTATCTACGATGCAAGACCCGGCGCTTTCCGTCCTATCCTTGCGGATAGTTTGGCTTTTTCAGTGCCTATGTGCCTATGCCTATGTGTGTTATACTCTGTAATATGGGTTTTGTCAAGACAATTCTTCGCTTCATCAAGAGCCTGTGAGGGTGTGTTGAAAATTATTTGATCTTTATTCTATTCTGTGACATCATACTATCTGAAGTTTCGGACGTGTTGGACCGGGTGCCGCAATGCGTGAAACGGCATTACGGCTTTTTTGGCATGGTCCGGGCTTTCCATTTTTCATGAGGAGGTTTTTTAGATATGGCAAAAGGAACGGTGAAGTGGTTCAACGCATCGAAGGGTTTTGGATTCATCGAGAAAGAGGACGGCGGAGATGTCTTTTGTCATTATAGTGCCATCCAGGACGAGGGGTTCAAATCCTTGTCCGAGGGTCAGGCGGTCAGTTTTGATATAGTCGACAGCCCCAAAGGCCCGAAAGCTGCAAACGTGGTCAAGCTCTAAAGAAAAAGGGCAGGTCCAAAAGCGGCCTGCCCTTCCACCTATCTGCACGTCCTTCTATCGGGTATTGCTCACTTCCCCTCCATTCGGCGGCATAGCGATCCATGACTTGTTCTTGTCGTGTCTGATGATCGCGTAGTCCGAGCCGTCCTTCGACTCTATGCGGTACTTGTTTCCTTTCACGTAGAGTTTCCCCGTCTGTGCGTGCTCCCCGTCTCTCGTGATCATATCGGCGGACAGGCCGACCGCCTCCGCACAGCACACGAACGCGAGCAGGACGAGAATTGCAGCGAGGCCGAGGCGCGCATGCGGCATTGATACCCCCTTGGAGTTGCGCCTACCTGATACCGGTAATATAGTCATCGAGGGAGACAAAATAAACTGCGCACTAAAGACCTTCTTGTCTCAGCTCTTCGAGGAGCGATTTCTGTCTGTCCGTGAGCTTGCGTGGTACCTCTATGGCCACCTCGACATACTCGTCGCCGCTCGCCTGCCTGCCCATGTGCGGCACGCCGAGGCCTTTGAGACGTACCCTGGAATTGCTTCGCATACCGGCGGGGATTTTGATCTGCTTCGGCCCGTCTATGGTCGGCACCTCCACACTCCCCCCGAGAAAGGCGTCGGTCGGTTTCACCTCCACTTTCACAGAGAGGTCATTCCCCACCCTCCTGAATACGGGATGTTCCGCGACCTTTACGGTCACGTACAGGTCGCCGGTCCTGCCCGTGTACGGGTCCTTGCTCCCCTTGCCGTGGAGTCTCAATTTCTGGCCGGTATCGATACCTTTCGGGATCTTCACCTTGATCTCTTCCGAGCCCCGCGCGCTGGTGAAGGAAAGGACCTTTTCCGCTCCCCTCATGGCATCCATAAAGGGTATTTCCAGCTCGTAATTCAGGTCGAGCTCGCCGGCCGCCGTCCGTTCTCTGGTGACGAAATCACCGTAGTCGTGCACGCGTCTGCCCGCCCTTCCGGTTTCCCTTCCGGCACCTGCTTCCGTGGGCTGTCTGCCGAAGATCATGCTGAAAATGTCGCCCGTGCCGAAGCCGAGGTCCTTGTAGAGGTCGCCTATGTTGAAACCCCGGTAAATGTCTTCCTGCGTGTATCTCTGCTGGAACCCGCCCATGCCGTACGTATCGTATTCCTTCCGTTTTTCCTTGTCGCTCAGGACCGCGTAGGCCTCATTTATTCCCTTGAACTGCTCTTCTGCCTGCTTGTTCCCGGGGTTCCTGTCCGGGTGATACTTAAGGGCCAGCTTTCGGTAGGCTTTTTTCACGTCCTCTTCCGACGCTGTTTTCTGTACACCGAGGATTTCGTAATAGTCTTTCTTAGCCATGATCACCACCTGCAATAGCGATATACGTGCCGACCTCTCGTCCCAGCGTCTCGGCTACGGTCCTGCACTTGACCTTCAGCACGTAGACGACCGGCCGCTCGTGGTCGAATTCGGAAATAGTCTCGTAGTTCCCCATCCCTTTCGCGATAACCATACTGCCGTCGTCCCACATTTTGCTACTAATATAAACCCAATGGGCTATTTTGGCCATATCGCCGTCAAATTCGACGTGATCGGCGTTGTAGGGCTGCTCCGGAAAGAAATCTCCGCCGTTGCCGAATGCTCTCCGTGATTTATTAGAATATAGCGTAAAGCCTTTACAAATCACACCGAAAAAAATAAACTTCTAGCATGCCCATTTACGAATACTATTGTGATGCCTGTAAAAAAAGATCGTCCTTTCTGCTCCTCCGGGTGAACGAGGCAGTCGAGCCTTACTGCAAGCACTGCAAGTCGCCGGCCGTGAAAAGGGTGCTCTCCCGGGTTGCCGTTCTGAGGAGCGAAGAGAAAAGGATGGAGAGCCTTCTCGACCCCGGCACGCTGGGCGACCTCGATGAGAACGACCCGCGGTCCATGGAAAAGCTGATGAAGAGAATGGGCAGCGAGTTCCGTGACGAGCTGGGCGAAGGGTTCGAAGGGGAGATGGAAGAGGCCCTCGCGGGCGACGAGACTAGCCCCGAAGAAGATTTGTAAGCGGCCCTTTGCCTTCCCTCAGGAGCTGCACCCTGTCGTCGACGAGGCTTATGACGGTAGACGGCTCGCCCCTGATGAGCCCGCCGTCGATCACGAACGATACCCGGGTCTTGAAATACCGCTCGATCTCCCTCGGGTCGGATATGTATTCCTGCCGGGCCGATTTTGCCGTGGTATTGAGTATGGGCCTTCCCAGCAAATTGACGAGCCCCCGGGGAATCTCGTGGTCGGGCATCCTGACCCCAAGCTCCTTCTTTGGCGTCATGAGGAGCCTCGGCACTATCCTTTTTGCCTTCAAGATAAACGTATAGGCGCCGGGCAGCGTGCTCTTCAGGATATGGAAGGCGAAATCGGTAAGGACGGCGTAGTCGCTTATGTCCTTGATGTCTTTGAAAATGATGCTCAGCGGTCTTTTTTCGCTGAGCCCCCGCATGGCATAGAGGGTCTTTATGGCTTTGATATTGAACAGGTCGCATCCCAGGCCGTAGAAGGTGTCGGTCGGGTAGCTGATGATAGCGCCGTTTTCCAGACTCTCCTTGATGAGGGCGGTTGTCTTCTTTTTGGGCCTTGCCGGGTTCCATTCGACAATCATCGCTTCCTCCCCGCATACCGCGCCAGAGCGCGCTGCTTCCCCCTGACGGTGAAAACCCCCTCTTCATAAAACAAGAGGTCCAGGTCGCGGAAATAGCCCGGCAACTCGCCGTCGTCCAGCAGGTAGTCGGGGTTCCTTGGCCTGTCGATGACGTTCTGGCGTTTCAGAAACGTCTCGTACAGGAGCAGGCCGCCGGGTATGAGGAGCCCGGTCAGGTCGGCCATGATTTCTTTCACGAGAAAGTAGAAGACAAGCACGCATCCCGCGGCGGCGGGCTTAAAAGGAAGGGAGTGTGCATCGCCCTGAACCATCGTGAGTTCCCTGTGCTCCTCCTGCGCGGCCTGAGCGGCGAGCTTGATCGCCTCGGTGGACCTTTCGAGACCGTAGACAGGGAATCCTTTCCGAGCCAGGAAAAGGAGGTCCCGGCCCTGGCCCATGGCAATGTCGATTACCGGCTTGCCGCGGGGTATCAAGGGGGAAAACCGTTCGACGAGGCCGTGCGCCCCGTATGGCTCGACATAGAAGCCCTCCCGGTACCGTTTGTCCCAGTCAACCACCAAAAAGGCGCCTCCCGTTACCCCACAGGAACTTCTCCTTCACCTCGTCTCCGAGCCCGTCGATCCGGGGCTTGTAGCGGCTCAGGGTGAGGAGGGGGTAATCGGAGCCGAAGAGCACTTTGTCCGGCAGAAACGCCGCGGCAAAACGATACAGGTCATCCGAGTAAAGGAAAGGGGAGGCGGCGAGGTCGTAGTAGACCAGGGAAAAGGCCTTCCGGACCTCGGGCATCAGCTCGTAGAAACAGATACCGCCTCCCAGGTGGGCCAGTATGATCTTCAGGGCCGGGTGCGCTTCCACAAAAGCGGCCACTTCGCCGAAGTCCGCCTCCGTCTTGCCCGGATAACGATGGCCCACCGGCTCGTTCAGGTGCATCAGAAGCACCATGCCAGTCTGCTCCATGTATCGTGCAAGGGCGTCGATGCTTTTTCGCTCCCGTGCGCCGAAGGGGCGGTCATACCAGGCTATCTCCCCCACGCCTCGCGCGCCCTGCTCGAAGCAGCGCCGGGCCTCGGCCAGGGCCTTATCCTCATCGTCCCTGTCGACGAGGATAAAAGGTATGATCCTCGTGTCCTTCGTTGCCATATCGAGGACGTAATCATTGGCCAGGCGGATACGCGCGGCGTCCCTGAAGGGAAAGCAGCCGGTGACGGCCCGGTCGATGCCCTCCCGGTCCATATAGGCAACAAGACCGTCGCCGTCGGCCATCCTGGAACGGCTGTCGCCATAGATCGCGGCAAATCCCTTATCATGGCCCGCTATCTTTTCCCTCTGCCGTATCAACTCGGGCGGGAATATGTGCGTATGCCCATCCAACACCTGCATGCATGCTATTATAAGGCTTCCATGCCTGAAAAAATAGATGTTTTGATGGCAACGCGCTCTAAGGTCGCCCAAAAATAGATTTTTTGATGGCAACATGCTATAAGGACAGCATGGCCCTACGCATCGTGTTTTTCGACTGCGACGGAACGCTCACCACCGTAAAGAGCAGTTGGCAGTACATCCATGAAAGATTAGGCGTGTGGGACCGGAACGCTGATGAGTTTCAGCGCCTGTTTCGCGCGGGGGAGATCGATTACCTTGAGTTTTGCAGGCGGGATGCGTCGCTCTGGAAGGGCATGACCGAAAAGCGCGTCCTTGAGATAATAGAAGAAATCCCTTACCACGACGGGGTAAGAGAGACGATGCGGACGCTCGGATGCGAGGGTGTTCTCACGGTTCTCCTGTCGACGGGGCTCTCCTTTCTTGTGGAGAGGGTGAAACAGGAGCTGGGCATGACGCTTGCCGTCGCCAATGAGCTGGTCGTGGAAAATGGCGTGCTTACGGGCGACGTCAGGATACATGTGGCGCACGACACAGGGCGCCCGGCTTGCGAGGGACCGGGGGGCGCCGGCGATGGCCCCTCATACGCTGCAGTTGCGGACACGCATTCCGGCGCACCGAGCGGGCTTCGGCACAAAGGCCACTGGGTAAAGAAGATTTTGAGCGAGAGGGGTTTGAGGAAGGAAGAATCGGCGGCTGTGGGCGATGGTGAGGGTGACCTGGGTATGTTCGAGGAGGCCGGCGTGGCTATCGGGTATCGCCCGAGCGCAAAAGTCCTTCCCTTTCTCGACCATGCCCTGTACAACGGTTCTTTTAAAAAGGTTTTCGAGGTACTGCGAGCGCACGGGTTAGATTGAGCCGGTGGAGGTTGACGAAAGACATACGGTTTTTCGTCAGTCTCACGACAGCGTTGTCCCTGCTTGCCGCTTTCGGCTGCGCCCCAAAAACAGTAAGGATTTACGATTCAGCCCCTGCCGCGCGGATGTCCGGTGATATTGTCCGGTATGCGGTGACCCTCCTCGGCAAGCCGTACAAAAATGCGGCCAAAGGACCTGATGCCTTCGACTGCAGCGGTTTTGTCTATTATGTGTACGGACGGTTCGGCATGGCCGTGCCTGTTTCGACGGAGGGGCTCGATACGATAGGTTACGAGATCGGGCGCGGTGACGTCGCCTCGGGCGATTTGGTCGTTTTCCTCATAAAACGCGAGCGCCACGTGGGAATTATGATCAACCGGCTGGACTTTATCCATGCCTCGAAATCGAGGGGCATCACCGTAGACAGCGTCGAAGCCGCCTACTGGAAGCACAATTTCTCGCACTTCAGGCGCATTCTCTGGGGTAGAAGCGGAAACGAGCGGTACGGGGCCGCACCTGTTGGCGGCCTATCTCCTGGCTGACGCATTTTTGAGATAAGCCTGGAGGTCCATCTCCTTGTAGTGTCTTCCCTTCACGTAGTCAAGGATGTTCTTGTAGTCCCCTGGCTCCACATATCCGGGCATCCCACCCACGGGCTTCCCCGAAGACTCGAGGAACCAGGAGGACGGAGTGCCGCTCACGCGATAGAGCCTGCCAAGGTCTTCAGACTTGTCCACGTCCACGCGCAGAAAGACGAAGTCCTTTTTCAGGACGGCCGCGATCTCTTTGTCGGCTAGTGTCTTACCGTCCATAAGGGTGCAGTAGTAGCAGGATTTGCTGAAGAAGTAGAGAAGGAGCGGTTTATTCTCCTTTTTCGCCGTCTTCAACGCGCTGTTGTAATCCTGTGAAAAGGCGGCGGAAGCGAGGAGGACGAGGGCGATTGCAAGAACGAATGAACGCTTTTTCATGGTGAAATAGTATAGTACCAAACAGGGGCCATATTCAAGCGGGGGTTGAATGCTTCCCTCATTGAAATTGGGATTCCCGAATGCCCTGAAGCCTTAGACGCCGCCGCTTTCGGGGAAGCGCCTTTCGCCCCGCCGCACCTCCCACAAAAAAATTGTCCCCTGCTATTGACAAAAAAGCATTACAGCAATTATATTATCTTTAGCAATCGATCACGTCGATTGCTAATTCGCCAAAAATCAAGAAAGGAGCGTGATACAAATGAAGGTGAAACCATTACAGGACAGACTCGTAATCAAGAGGCTCGAGGAGGAGGAGAAAACAAAGGGGGGCATCATCATCCCTGACGCAGCCAAAGAAAAGCCCCAGGAAGGTCGCGTCATCGCGGTAGGAGAAGGGAAGGTCCTCGAAAGCGGTCAGAGGTCCCCGGTGTCGGTAAAGGTTGGCGACAAGATTCTGTTCGGTAAATATTCCGGAACGGAGATAAAGATCGACGGCGAGGAGCATCTCATCTTAAGAGAAGATGATGTGCTTGCCGTAATCGAAGATTAATACTAAGGAGGCGTATAGATGGCTAAAGAGATTCAATACGATCAGAAGGCAAGAGAATCGCTCCTGAAAGGGGTGAACACCCTTGCCGATGTGGTAAAGGTTACCCTTGGCCCCAAGGGGAGGAATGTCATCCTCGAAAAGTCATTCGGTTCCCCCACGGTCACGAAGGATGGCGTCACGGTCGCAAAAGAGGTGGAGTGCGAGGACAAGTTCGAGAACATGGGCGCCCAGATGGTCAAGGAGGTGGCAAGCAAAACCTCCGATGTGGCGGGTGATGGGACGACGACCGCAACCGTCCTGGCCCAGGCGATCTACAAGGAAGGCGCCAAGCTCGTGGCCGCCGGCCACAACCCCATGGAGCTGAAGAGGGGCATCGAGAAGGCTGTTGAGGTCGTGATCGAGGAGCTGAAGAAGCTTTCCAAGCCGACCCAGGACCAGAAAGAGATCGCCCAGGTAGGAACCATCTCGGCAAATAACGATGAGACAATCGGCAACATCATCGCAGAGGCCATGGGCAAAGTGGGAAAAGAGGGCGTCATTACGGTAGAAGAGGCGAAGAGCATGGAGACCACCCTTGACATCGTCGAGGGCATGCAGTTCGACAAAGGATATATCTCTCCTTACTTTGTGACGAACCCCGATAAGATGGAAACCATTCTCGACGAGCCGGTTATCCTGATCAACGAGAAAAAGATCAGCGCCATGAAAGACCTCCTCCCCATTCTGGAGCAGGTCGCCAAGATGGGCAAGACCTTACTGATCATAGCCGAGGATGTGGAAGGTGAAGCCCTGGCTACCCTCGTGGTGAACAAGCTGAGAGGCACCCTGAAAGTGGCGGCCGTAAAGGCGCCCGGGTTCGGCGATAGAAGGAAGGCCATGCTCGAAGATATCGCCGTCCTCACCGGAGGCCAGGTAATATCTGAAGAGCTCGGCATCAAGCTCGAGAGCATCGGCTTGAAAGACCTGGGCAACGCCAAGCGGGTGGTGATCGACAAGGACAATACGACGATCGTCGACGGTGCAGGCGAGAGGAAAGACATCGAGGGCCGGGTGAAACAGATCAGGACCCAGATCGAAGAGACGACTTCCGACTATGACAGGGAAAAGCTCCAGGAAAGGCTTGCGAAGCTCGTGGGCGGCGTTGCGGTCATCAACGTAGGGGCAGCGACGGAAACGGAGATGAAAGAGAAAAAAGCCCGTGTGGAGGATGCCCTGAACGCCACGAAGGCGGCGGTCGAAGAAGGCGTGATCCCCGGCGGCGGAGTGGCCTTCATCCGCTCGATCGCAAAGCTGGAGACCTTGACTCTCGAAGGTGAGCGGCAGTTCGGCGTGAAGATCGTGAAAAAGGCCCTGGAAGAGCCTATAAGATGGATCGCCCAGAACGCCGGCTATGACGGCTCGATTGTGATCGAGAAAGTGAAGGTCGGCAAGGGCAACTACGGGTTTGACGCGGCAAAAGAAGAGTACGTGGATGACATGATGGCAGCGGGTATCATCGATCCGACGAAGGTGGCCCGGACAGCGCTGCAGAACGCCTCCTCCGTTGCGTCACTCCTGCTTACGACGGACGCGATGATCGCGGAAAAACCGAAGGAAAAGGCGAACTATCCTCCTATGCCGCAGGGCGGCGGGATGGAAGGCATGTACTAAGAGAGACGAAAAGGTCAAAAAGAGCACGATCGAGGGGGCCGTTAGGCCCCCTCTTTAGCTTCTCAGCCCTGGAGGGTCACCTCTCCCGCCCTTCCCCGGACGGTCCCGTAGAGGCACTCGCATACGGGCAGGTCTCCGCCCGCCCGTAGTGACGCGGCTATATCGATGAGCCTTTCATAACGGTAGGCCCGCTCGAGTGACTGCTCGATGAAGGAGGCGAGGAAGCCGGTCCAACGGTTCCCCTCGAGTTCGGTGTGAATGGACATGACGTTGAGCCCGGCTGTAAGGGACCCGGCGAAAAAGCGGGCCAGGGCCGCTTGTTCTTTTCCCTCCAGTCCCACCATTTCGTCGAGGGTAGGGAGAGTCGAAGGGATTTGCAGCACCTTGAATGTTCTCCCACCCATCCTCGGGTAGTGGGGGGTGCGCCCCCTGGTATCGCTGCTGTAAACGAAACCGTGCTCCTCGAAGAAGGCAAGGGCGTGGGCGTTGATCATCCAGCCCGGGGCCGCAAATGAGACGGGTTTCTTGCCGAGAAGCATCTCGTAAACCCGCGTTGCCTTGTCGAGCGTCTTTCCGGTGCGATCCCGGTCCATGTGCTTGATATGGTCGTGCCAGTACACATGGTCGAGTCCGTGGATGCCCAGCTCATGACCACTAGCCGTAATCCGGCGCAAAAGATCCTGATGGCGCAGGGCTATCTCGGCGCCCGGCAGGATGAGACCTCTCATGAGCGTTTTGGCGCCGTATGTCTCCAACACCCCCACCCGAGCCGCCTTTGACAGAAAGCCCGGCCGGGTGAAAACCCGCTTTATGGTCCGGCCGGTATGGTCTTTTCCCATGGGGACGAAGAAACTCGCCCGCACATGGTACTTCTCGAAAAGATCGAGGAGGCGGGGCACCCCACGCCTCATCCCCTCAAAGGTATCGACGTGGACTTCCAGCCCTATGACCTTTTCCATCACACCTTTGTCTTCGATTCGACGTAGTATTCTATAGTTTTCGCGAGCGCCGTGTCGAGGTCCACCTTCGGTTCCCACCCAAGGATTTCCCTGGCTTTTTTAATGGAAGGGACCCTGCGGTCTATGTCCTGATACCCCTTGCCATAGAAGACTCCCGAAGAGACCTCCACGATCTCGGAGGCCTTCCTCTGCCCGCCGTTCCCGCAGTAGCTCATGAAGATGTCCCGGAGCTTATAGGCAAGCTCCCTGATCGTCGCCTCGTTCCTGGGGTTTCCGAGATTGAATATCTCACCGTTGCAGACATCGTTCTTGTTCTCAATGACCCTCATGAGACCGTCTATGCCGTCATCGACATAGGTGAAGCACCTTTTCTGCTCGCCCCCGTCGACCAGCCGTATGGCCTCGCCCTGAATGAGACTCGATATGAACTGGGTAACTACCCTGGAGCTCCCCTCCTTCTCCGGCTCAAGGGTCAGGTCGTCGAGCTTCGGGCCTATCCAGTTGAAGGGCCGGAAGAGGGTGAAGCGAAGCCCTTTCTGAAAGCCGTATGCCCAAATGACCCGGTCGAGGAGCTGCTTCGATACGCTGTAAATCCACCTCTGCTTGTTGATCGGTCCCACCACGAGCGGGCTTTCGTCCTCGTTGAATTCCTCATCGGGGCACATACCGTAGACTTCCGACGTGGAGGGGAAGATCAGCCTTTTGTCATACTTGACGCACTGCCGGACGATCTGCAGATTCTCCTCGAAATCGAGGCCGAACACCTTGAGCGGCTCCTTCACATACGTGGCGGGTGTGGCTATGGCGACGAGGGGAAGGACAACGTCGCATTTTTTCACGTGGTACTCTACCCATTCCTTATTTATCGAGATATCGCCCTCGACAAAGTGGAAGCACCGGTTGCCGCGGCACTTGTCCAGCTTGTCCTCCCGTATATCCATGCCGAAGACTTCCCAATCCGTCTTTTCGAGAATGTGGCCGGCCAGGCTGTTTCCGATGAATCCGTTGACGCCAAGTATCAATATTTTCAAGACTTACCTCCTCATTATTGTCCCTCAGTGATGACTGAGGGACCCATCCTTATCTCCTAAAACGTTCGTGGTGAGATCGTGAAGGGAGAGAAAACGCTCCGCATCCATTTCATCCTCGCCTTCCTGTTGAAGCGACGTGATCTGAAGCAGTCCCTCTCCTGCTTTGATGAGAAGGGGGCCTATCGAGACCGGAGTGCCGGGGGCGCCTTCCGCGGTCTCTTCCAGGGGAACGGCCTTCCAGATGAAAAGCTTCCGGCCGCGAAAAAAGGTGTAGGCCCCCGGGTAGGGGTGAGTGACGGCCCTTATAAGGTTGTAGATGCGCATGGCGCTCATTGTCCAATCGATGACGCCGTCCTCCGGCTTCCGGCCGCCGAAGTAAGAAGAGACCCCTTCCTGCGGTCTTTTTTCAAAGGTCCCCGCTTCCAGAAGGGGGATCACATCTCTCATAAGGGCCCGGGCGGCAGAGGCGAGTTTCAGGGCAAGGATCCGGGCTGTATCTTCGAAGGCGATGTCCACCGCCTTCTGACCCACAATGTCCCCGGCGTCCGGTTTTGCCTCCATTACGTGGAGCGTGACCCCTGTCCGCTTTTCGCCTTCTATCAGCACCCAGTTGACCGGGCATCGACCGCGAAATTTCGGGAGCAGGGAGCCGTGGAGGTTGAGGGGGGCGACCCTTGGTATCTCAAGGATTTCTTTTGGAAGCATGTGCCGGTAATAGAAGGAGAAAAGGTAGTCCGGCGCGTCAGCCCTTATGCGTTCGACCCATGCCGGGTCACGTACGCTCTCCGGCTCATATACGGGTATGCGGTGCTGCTCTGCGAGGATGCGGGGCGTCCGGAACCAGATCGTCTCTTCCGGGTCGTCCTTGTGGGTAAAAAGGGCCGACACCGAAATCCTGCTCTTGAGCAGCTCCTCCAGACAGACGTAGCCTATTTCATGGTAGCCGAGGACGACCGCCTTCACAGGAGTTCCCTCTTCACGATGAACCTGGGCCTTCTCCGCACCTCCTGGAAAATCCTCCCAACATATTCTCCTATGATGCCGAGGGCGAAAATCTGGACGCCCATGAAAAAGAAAAGGACGGCAAAGAGGGTAAAGAGGCCTTCCGACTCAGGGCCCACGACAAGACGGCGAATGAGCAGAAAGACGGCGAATGCCAGTCCTATGAGGGCGATGACGACGCCGAGGATGCCGATGACCTGGATCGGGAGCAGGGAAAAACCCGTCATAAGGTCGAAATTGAGCCGCAAAAGACGGAACAGGCTGTATTTGGAGACGCCTTTCTTCCGCTCTTCATGGCCGACCTCGATCTCGACGATCCTCTTCGCATACGTGTTGGCGAGGGCGGGGATAAAGCTGGAGGATTCCTGGCACAAGTTGATGGAGTCGATGACGCCCCGGCTGTACGCCCTCAGCATGCATCCGTAGTCCCGGAGCTTCGCGCCGACAAGGCGTGAGGTGATCTTGTTGACGATCCATGAGGGCCACCGGCGAAAAACCGGATCCTGCCTTCCCCTTCTGTACGTGGCCACTACATCATAGCCCTCGGCCGCTTTTTCAATGAGGCGCGGTATCTCCTCGGGCGGGTTCTGTAAATCGGCGTCGATGGTGACCATCACGCGGCCGGCAGCCCGCTCGAACCCCGCAAAGAGCGCCATATGCTGTCCGTAGTTCCTGTTGAACTCGATTACCTTCACCCTCGGGTCGTTGGCCCGAAAGCCTTCGAGCATCTCCTGGGTGTGATCGGTGCTCCCGTCGTTGATGTAGATGATCTCGTAGGTCTGCCCGGTCGATTCGAGGGCCGTCCTGAGCCGCTCGTTGAGTTCCGATAACGATTCCTCTTCATTCAGAGCGGGCACGAGAACCGATGTATCGATCCTATCTTCCATCTTTCCTCACGAGAATCACGTAGCTCTCGTTTTCGTAGCACGCCTCTCTTGCCACCGGAAAAAGTGCTTTGAGCGCGTCCAGCCGCCCGTGCTTATTCTCGGCAACGACTATTATATCACCTTTTTCCGAAAGGATATCGGCCGGGTTTGAAATCGGGACGACCGGCCTTCCCGCATAGAAGATAAGGGCGGGAGAGTTGAAGCCGAAGGTATAGATGGCGGCGGTCTTCGGCATGTCGCTTATCCGGTCGGTGATCAGCCGGACGGACTTGGAGCTTATATCCATAGCCGGCATGTAGAGGGAGTGGTAGACAAACCCGAGGACAACGAGGTACGTAAAGAGCACGAGGAAGCTTTTCCCGGGGGCCTTCATCAGGACCGAAAGCACGAAGACGAGGCCGCAGGCGAAAAGGACCGCGGCTAAGACGGCCGGTGCAATGAGGGTGGTGCCGAACATCCGGCCCGGGAGGGGCACACGCCCCATGGCAGGAAACAAGAGGAGCGGCGCGACCATGAGCACCCCGCCGAAGCAGCACAGGAGTGCCGTGGTCCATCTTTTTTTCACCAGGGCGTACCACTGCTCCTTCAGATAAATGCCGACAAGAAGGGCGCAGGCGGGATAGCATGAAAGCAGGTAGATGGCGCGCTTGCTCTTCGAGATATCGAAAAAGATGAAGATGAAGAGAAGCCAGATGAGGGGAAGCCAGAGCCTCCGCCTGAATGCGAAGTAGACGGCGAAAGGCAGGGGGATGCTCCATGGCAGGAAGTTGATGAAAAGCTTATGAAAATAGTACCAGAAGGGCTCGATATGGTCGAAACCGGTCGTGTAGCGGACGATGTTCTGGTGCAGGACAAACTCCTCGGCATAGGCCCTTCCCGCGAGAAAAAACCAGACCGAGCCAAGGGCAAGCGACAGGAGACTGCCGGCAAGGAGGGGAAAAAACATGCGTCCCAGCCGTCTCGTGGCCAGGCAATAAAGAAATAACACAGCGACGGGTATGACGAGGCCGGCGGGCCCTTTCGCCAGAATGGCAAAGGCACAAGGCAGCAATGCGAGCGCCAGCGACCACTTCCGCTCTTTTTCTATGGAGAGGTATCCCAGGAAGATAGCCATGCCGATGAAAAGGGCGAAGGTCATATCCATGACCGATTCCCGGGCATTTCCAAGAAACTGGTAGTTGGTGGCCAAAATCAGGGCCGCAAGAAATCCCGACACCTCGTGGTCCAGTCTCCTGCCCAAAAAATACGTGAGAAGGAGAAGCAGGGTGGCGGCAACGGCCGACGGCAGTCTCGATGAGAATTCGTTGACCTTGCCGGTGATCCCGGCGGTGAGCATGATAAGCCACGGGTGGAGAGGCGGCTTTTCGAGGTAGGGCAGGCCGTTCAGGTAAGGGTGTATGTAATCGCCACGGTCGAGCATCTCTCTGGCCATTATGGCCTGTCTCGGCTCATCGGGGTCCCACAGGGAAATAGTGCCGAGACCGTGGATAAAAAGGATATAAGCGAGACAAAGGATGAGCAGTGTTCTCATGTAAAACCACGAATTATATGCTGTCGCGCGATAGTTTGCAAGTGGTTTTTGAATTTGCCGTGCCATGGGCCCGATAATTGACATCATCTGCCGGAGGGAATAAACTATTGCACGTGGTGGAACACAGACTATCGTAGATTTCTGTTCGCCGTGCGCGATATGTTTGACATTCTTCCGTATATTTTATACCATCTATGGCTATACGCATGGAAAAACCAAAGAGCAAAGAGGATCTCTACAAAGAAGCAGAAGGTTGCCATACGTCGCTCGACAGGCGATTGAGGATGCTGCTCAGGAAATCCTTTTTGTCTGAGGATGAAGAGGTTGAGATGAAGATGCTGAAGAAAGAAAAGCTCTACTATAAAGATATCATGGAAGGACTTAAGAAGGAGGAGAGCTAAGGGCCGAAAGATGAAGAAGAGCGGCGCACAGATATTTGTCGAGTCACTAAAAATGGAAGGGGTCGACACGCTTTTTTGCTACCCCGGGGGGGCGGTGCTCAACATTACCGATGCCCTTTATGACTCCGACATAAGACAGATCCTCGTAAGGCACGAGCAGGCGGCCGTGCACGCTGCCGACGGTTACGCGCGCACCTCCGGGCGGGTCGGCACAGCCCTTGTGACCTCCGGCCCGGGGGCCACAAATACGGTGACCGCTATTGCAACCGCCTATATGGATTCGGTGCCCGTCGTGGTTTTCTCCGGCCAGGTGAATACGGCGCTTATCGGTAATGACGCCTTCCAGGAGGCGGATATTGTCGGCATCACGAGACCGTGCACGAAGCACAACTACCTCGTAAGAGAGGTGACCGAGATGGCGCGTATCATTAAAGAGGCCTTCTACATTGCCAGGTCCGGCCGGCCGGGACCTGTCCTCATCGATATACCGAAGGACGTGTCTGCGGAGCTTGCTGAGTTCACGTATCCCGAGAAGGTGCATATAAGAGGCTACCAGCCTACGTATGCAGGACATCCAGGGCAGATAAAAAGGGCGGTAAAGCTCATCAATTCATCTTCGAGGCCGGTGCTCTATACAGGGGGCGGCATTATCACTTCGGGCGCGGCAAAAGAGCTAAGGGCGTTCGCGGAGCGGTTATCGATCCCGGTGACAAACACGCTCATGGGCCTCGGGGGCTTCCCCGGCAACCACCCCCAGTTCCTGGGCATGCTCGGGATGCACGGCACTTACGCGGCGAACATGGCCATCACAAACGCCGATATCATCATCGCGGTGGGCGCCAGGTTCGATGACAGGGCAACCGGAAAGGTTGACGAGTTCGCCCCGCGTGCCAGGATCATACATATCGACATCGACCCCACCTCGATCAGCAAGAATATAAGGGTGGACATACCTATAGTCGGCGACGCGAAGAACGTCCTCAGGAGGATGCTGCAGGCAGTGGAAGAGGACAAAGAGAGCTTCGGCGGCGGTTGGAACGACGCAATCGCAGACTGGCTCCGGCAGGTGGAGCAGTGGAAAACAGAGTTCCCCTTGAGCTACACGAGAAACGGCACACTGAAGCCGCAGTATGTGATTGAGAGGATTCACGAGCTCGCCGAGGGCAAGGCGATAATCGCCACGGAAGTCGGGCAAAACCAGATGTGGACCGCGCAGTTCTACAAGTTCCTGGAACCCCGGCGCATCATTACTTCAGGGGGCCTCGGCACCATGGGATACGGGTTCCCGGCGAGTATCGGGGCTCAGGCGGCATATCCCCATATGCTGGTGATCGACATAGCGGGTGACGGGAGCATACAGATGAATATCCAGGAGCTGGCGACTGCCGTTCAGTATGGATTGCCCGTAAAAGTCGTCATCCTGAACAACGGATGTCTGGGCTTGGTGCGGCAGTGGCAGGAGCTTTTCTACGCGAAGCGGTACTCCATCTCCAGGCTCGAATGCATGCCGAACTTTGTGAAACTCGCCGAGGCCTACGGAGCGGTGGGGTATGAGATAGAACACGAAAGGGAAGTGGACAAGGTGCTGAAGAAGGCTTTCGCCAATGGCAGGCCGACCCTCATCGACGCCCATGTGAATCCGGAGGAGGGCGTTTATCCTTTCGTTCCCGCCGGCGCCGGCTTGCACGACATGCTGCTTGTGTAGGGGGAAGAATTGAGACACATCATTTCAGTCCTTGTGGAAAATGAGTTCGGTGTGCTCGCGCGCGTGGCGGGGCTCTTCAGCGGAAGGGGTTTCAATATAGAGAGTCTCTGTGTGGGGGAGACGCTCGACCCCGAGATCTCCTCGATGACCATTGTCACGGCAGGGAGCGACAGCATCCTCGAACAGATCCTCAAGCAGCTCAATAAACTGATAAACGTGATAAAAGTGACTGATTTTCAGGATGCAGACTATGTTTCGCGGGAAATGGTGCTTGTCAAGGTAAACGCGGAAGAGCGGACAAGAGAGGAAGTCCTGAGGATGATAGAGATATTCAGGGGGCGGGTGGTAGATGTGTCACCCAGGTCCTATGTGGTGGAAATAACGGGTAATGAAGAAAAAGTGCGGGCCTTCCTGACCCTGGTGAGGCCCCTTGGCATCAAAGAGCTGGTGAGGACGGGGTCCGTGGCTATGATGAGGGGCGAGAAGGCGGTGAGAGGGAACAGTAAACAATCGAAAGGAGGAAGCGATGGCGAAGGTGTTCTACGAAAGTGATGCAAATCTGGGAGTTCTCAAGGGCAAGAAGATAGCGATTATCGGGTACGGAAGCCAGGGACATGCACAGGCCCAGAATTTGAGGGAGAGCGGGGTCGAGGTGATTGTCGCCGAGCTTGAAGGCACGCCGAATTTCACGCTGGCGATAGAGCATGGATTCAGCCCCGTCTCTGCGGCAGAGGCTTCCGCTCACGCTGAAATAATTCAGATCCTTGCCCCGGACGAGACCCAGGCCGCCTTATATAAGAATGTCATCAAAGAACACCTCACACAGGGCAAGACCCTCCTCTTTTCTCACGGCTTCAACATCCATTTCAAACAGATCGTGCCGCCGCCGAATGTCGACGTGATCATGGTCGCCCCAAAGGGACCGGGACATCTGGTGCGGCGGGAATTCCAGAGGGGAGCGGGCGTACCCGTGCTTATCGCCGTGCACCAGGATTATTCCGGTCATGCCACCGACACGGCTTTGGCTTACGCAAAGGGCATAGGGGGAGCCAGGGCGGGCATGCTCCAGACCACCTTCGAGGAAGAGACGGAAACCGACCTGTTCGGAGAACAAGTGGTGCTCTGCGGCGGCCTTACCGAGCTGATAAGGGCCGGCTTCGATACGCTCGTGGAGGCCGGGTACCAGCCTGAGGCAGCCTATTTTGAGTGCTGTCACGAGCTGAAGCTGATAGTCGATCTCGTCTATGAAGGCGGCATCGCCAATATGCGCAATTCCATCAGCGACACCGCCGAGTATGGCGATATGTCGAGAGGCAGACGGATCATCACCGAAGAGACAAGGCGGGAGATGAAGCGCATTCTTAAAGAAATCCAGTCGGGTGAGTTTGCGCGGGAATGGATACTTGAGAATATGGCGGGAAGACCCGTCTATACTGCGGTAAAGAGGAGGGACAGCGAGCACCTGATCGAAACGGTGGGCAAAAAGCTCCGCTCCATGATGAGCTGGATAGGGAGAAAGGATTGATAAGAGTTCCGGTTGCAAGGGAAGGATTACTTTTCATTCTGCCGTCCCTCTTTTTATCCTTCCTTTTTTGCTTCCTGGGCGTTTACGCGCTTGCAGCCTTCACTCTCTTTCTCGCCCTGTTTTTTCTGTTCTTCTTCAGAAATCCTGCGAGGTCGGGCCGTAGCGGCAAAGAGGAGATCCTCTCTGCCGCCGACGGCCGGGTGATGGGCGTGGAAGACCTTTTTGAAAACGAGTTCCTCCGCGAAAAGGTCAGAAGGATAAGCGTCTTTATGTCGCTGGCCGATGTGCATGTCAACAGGGCCCCCTGTGAGGGGCATGTTGCAAGGGTCGAGCACAGGGACGGCCGGTTCAGGCTTGCCTTCAAGAAAGGGATAGATGAAGAGAATGAGAGGAACTATATCGTCATCGGGCGAAACAGCGAAAGGTTCCTCGTCGTCCAGATTGCGGGCTTCCTTGCCCGCCGCATCGTCTGCCGTGTAAAAGAGCATGATCCTGTCGAGAAGGGAGAGCCGGTAGGCATGATCGCCTTCGGCTCGAGGGTAGATGTGTATATGCCCACTGCTTATCGCCCTGCGGTGGAGGTGGGTCAAAAGGTGAAAAGCGGGTTGACGGTACTCGCAAAGAAAGGGGACAAGTCATGAGAAAAAGAAAGCGCAGGAGCGTCTACCTCCTTCCGAACCTGCTCACGTCGATGAGCCTCTTCGGGGGGTTCTACGCGATGGTGGCCACCCTTGATCAGAGGTTTATCCACGCGAGTATAGCCATATTCGTGTCGTGCATCCTCGACGCACTCGACGGCAGAGTTGCCCGTATGACCAACTCGACCAGCAGGTTTGGCGTGGAGTACGATTCCCTGGCGGATGTGATCGCCTTTGGCGTTGCCCCGGGGCTTCTCGTCTATATGTGGGCGCTCAAGGGGTACGGGCGATTCGGGTGGCTCGCCGCCTTTCTCTACGTGGCCTGCGGTGCGCTCCGCCTGGCGCGCTTCAACGTGCAGGCGGAAACGGTTCAGAAGAAGCAGTTTCTCGGCCTCCCCATCCCTGCCGCGGCGGCTACCATAGCAGCCAGTGTGCTTTTCTTCGGGGAGCTTCACCTGCCGGTTGAGGTGCGGAAGGTCTTCGCGCCTGTCCTCATGTACGCCCTCGGGTTTCTCATGGTGAGCGCCGTGAGATACAGCAGCTTCAAAGAATCGAGCGCCTTCCGGTCCAGACACTTCGAGGCGGTTGTCGCCGTCATCCTGCTTTTTGTCATTGTGCTTATTGAGCCGGCTATAATGCTCTTCGCCATCACTATGTGCTATATGCTTTCCGGCCCTGTCTTTTATATCTTCAAATATATCTTCAAGCGCAAAACGGCGCTTGTGGAGTTTCCCCGTTCGAGAGAAACCTGAGGATCTCGCGGTGGTTCTCTATGAGAATCCCCGTTGAGATCGCCCGGTTCTTGTACGCCACGAACATCACGCCCGCCGAGCGGGCCGTGCCTAGGTCTATCTCCGAGTCCCCTACATAGAGCGTCTCTTCCGGCCGCACAGCCAGCCTGTCGAGTATCAGGTTAACCGATTCCGGGTCCGGTTTGGGCCGCGTTACATCGAGGGCGGTTACCACCATGTCGAAATAAGGCTGCAAGCGGAACCTTTCCATAATATGGGGCATGGAAGTCGTCCTGTTCGTGCTTATTGCCGTCATGATCCGTTTTTCTCTCAGGGCCGACAGGGTTTCCAGCAGATGGGGCTCCATAATGAGGTAGGGGATGAAGTCTTTGAAGTCGACCTGTTCCTTCAAGAACCTGACGGCTTTCGCCTCGGCTTCCCCGTCCTCCTCGAAGAGGCAATGAATGCTGTCTCCCACCGTGTTCATGTGGCAATAATGGAGCTCCCTTTCCGTCAGGGGCGCTCTGCCCATGGAAACCGCGATATGGTTGTAAAGTTTGCGGTTCGCCTCGAGAGAATCGAAGAGCACGCCGTCGCAGTCGTAGATGACGCAGCTCACCGGCATCGGCATTCCCCGGCGGATGGGATAGACGTTTCTCATGAGGGAGAGTTTAGCGGGATTGGCTCAAACAATCAAGGGGGGCCGTGTTTAGCGGCCGGGCGCTTTTCGCGCATAGCTTTGTCATCCCGCTCGCCCCGCATCCTCATGTACAACAGAGTGTCTATGCTATAAAAGTGGCACTCCGGTGCGGGCAAAAGAATGTACGGGACGGGTGCACCCACCTGTCCTGGTACGCGCCAACTGACCTCCGGCCGCGAATGCGGGACAACCCACCTGCCCCCGGGTTGATTAGGCTGGCGCACCCATTTTGAGCCGGGGTCCCGCTCACACTTCTGGATGCTCTTTTACGAGATGAGCCCCGCAACCGACGCAATACCTTTGCTCTGCAGTGCAAATCGAAGAGCTGCAATGGGGGCAGCTCACGATAAGACTCGCCTTTCCGCATGAGGGGCAGTACTTCACGCCTTTCTCGATAACGGTTTCATCGGGGAGGGCCATCGTAAATCCGCACTCAGTACATAGGGTCATAGTTCCTCCTTTGAGTGTGCCCAGAAAGCTCTCTGGCCTCCGAATGGCTCATTCGGATGATTTCCACTTCTATTATTGCATAATTTTAGGATGTTGCAAACCGAGAATTTCAGGAGGGTTTTGGCAGGGTGCAGTGGGGTCAGGTCTTGCAATCACACATTCCCCTTTTCCTTCAATGATCCGTTTCACCGCAGCGGGTGTGCGGCTCCTCCATGTCACAAGATCCAAGTTGGCTTGCCAGGCGCCCCCGACCACCCACCTCACGCAAGAGGGAACCACCTGGGACGGGGGTGGTACATCCATGAAAAATCGCCTCGGCCGCAAAAACGACCTTACCCAGTTCACCTACTCGTTTACCGAAGCAAATTCCAAAAACTGAGGATTTACGTCTGAAAGAAAGCAACGCGGAGTTCACCGGGCGCCCGATTTATCGGCTATCCGGTGGAACGTCTCGTTGGGCGGACCCAGGGCGCAAACCACTCCCTAAGTCCTTCCATTACCCGCAGGGCTTCGGGAAACGTTTGGAGTGCAATGAATGCCTTCTGGCGATCCACCTTGGCCGCCGCCGGATGCACTGCTTCGCTACGGTGAACTCTCTCATCATCCCCCTCCGTAAAAACGATCCTGGAGCCTCCTGCAGCGAGGGGCAGAAAAAGGAGCAGAATCAAAAACGTAGGCCCTTCTCTTGACCGCGTGGCTTATCTGTCGGATAATGTGTCTTGTACGATCAAACAAACCGGGGAGGCCGAACATGGAATTCAGAGACATCGTCATGCAACGGTACGCAACAAAGAAGTTTGACGGCAAGAAAATTCCCGATGGAAAGATCAAAGATCTCATCGAGTTGATCCGGTTTGCGCCTTCTGCGGTAAACCTCCAACCATGGAAGATCAAGATCGTCAGCGATCAGAAGATCAAGGATGAGCTTCGCCGGGCCGCCTTCGGCCAGGAGCAGGTGAGCACATGCTCCCACCTGCTCGCTTTCTATGCAAATACGGATACGGAGGAACTCATTAAGAAGGTCGACGAGATGATGAAGAAATCAGCGGTGCCCGACGAGATGAGAAACATGACGATCGGGATTGCGAGAAACATGACGGGAAGTATGTCTCCCGAGGCAAGGGTCGCCTGGGCCCAGCGCCAGGTATTTCTCGCCCTGGGGAATGCGGTAAATGGCGCGAAGGCCCTCGGCTTCGACTCGTGTCCCATGACCGGGTTTGACCCTGACCAGGTTTCGAGGATCCTCGGGACCCAGCCGAATCTGGTTCTGACGGTCATTTGCCCGCTGGGATATGCGGCTGACACACCTATACCGAAAATGCGGTTCCCTGAAGAAGACGTCATTTTCTAAGAAGCGGGGTAACGTTTTCCGCCCGGACCCATGGGCCCAGGCGAATTGTCGAACGAGAGATCGCATATCTCCGCTGCTTACGGTTCCGCGCCGGAGAGAAGAGGATTGTTCCTGAGGACCCATCACCACGTATTCTTCGGACACGCCCGCCAATCAAAGAAGCAAGAAGGCTCGGCTATAGGAAGATGCCGGCCCTTTGGTACACCTACCTAATCCGCGCACCTAATAAGGATGGGGGACTGATGATTACGGAATGAAACGAGCAAGTGCTGCACTCTATACATAAAGCGCACCACGCTGCTTGCGTCAGGGTTGCGAGCTATGAGATCGCGGACCTCGCCAAGCTCCTGTTCGGTGTAGACCCTTCCCCGATACCGTGCTTCCTGTGCTATGAGAAGTATGTGTCATAAGGCGGATGGGAACGCAAGGAATTTTCTTAGTCACCGAGACTGAGCTGTTTCGGCCTGGCGATAGGCCTCGATGGCGTCATTGTAGCGGTTTAGTTTGTAGTAAGCGACTCCGAGGTCGTGCCAAGCGAGGGCATACTCCGGATTGATGCGGATGGCTTGGCGGTAGGCTTCGACGGCGTCATTGTACTGCTTGAGGTAACCGTAAGCGACTCCGAGGTCGTGCCAAGCGAGGGCATACTCCGGATTGATGCGGATGGCTTGGCGGTAGGCTTCGACGGCGTCATTGTACTGCTTGAGGTAACCGTAAGCGACTCCGAGGCTACACCAGGCACCGGCATTTTCCGGTTCGCTTTTCGTCCACTTCAGGCACCACTCAAGCAACCCCTGCCGGTCCTTCATTTTTACCAGGGCAAGGGCGCGCTTCACCCATTCGGTTTGGCTGTGTCCCTCGGCAGCCGGTTTACGGTCCGGCTTGACCTCGTCTATCCACTCCGCAGGCATGGCGAAGTTCAGGCTCTGTCCGCCTTCCAGGTAAAAGGTGGTCAGCCCGACAAGCCGGCCTTCCTTATCAAAGAGGCCGCCGCCGCTCGAACCAGGGGAGATTGCCGCCGTGGTCTGAATCAGTGGTGACGGTGTGCCCCGGAGCTGGGCAACGATGCCGTCGGAAAGGGAAAGCTCCAGGCCCTTCGGCGCACCCACGGCATAAACCGGGTCCCCCACCTTGAGGTCTGCCGCCTTGCCGAGCTGCGCTGGTTTCCCTTCTATGCCTTTGGCATCGAGGAGGCAGATGTCTTTATCGCTATCTTCCACATACAGGGTGGCAGAAACAAGCCGTTCGCCCCGGCCCACCCGGTAGGAGACACCCCCTTCAACGACGTGGCAGTTCGTGGCGACCCTGCCGGAAGAAAGGAGCACCCCGCTCCCCTGTCCTCTCACCTTGCCCTGGGCATCCAGTGTCTTCACCACCACAACGGCGTCCTTGACCTTGTCGAAGACCTGGGCAGGCGTAAGGGCACGGCTTGGCACGGGTAGAAGCGCGAGGAAGCATACAGCACCGATCAGCCTTATCGCCGACGGTACATTCATCCTTATCCTCCCCCCGTTCGCATTTTCATTCTCGGTGTTCTGCTACGCCTTATTGATCTGTGTCCTTAACCCATTCTACCACCGCACCGCCTGAAGTCAATCACATTGTCCATCGCAATAAGCAGAGAAGGGGATTCCTTAACAAGGTGCCGTTAGCCCCCGGTCAACACCCCCCGTTGATAACACCTAAAAAGAGTTGGTACGGCGCATTTGACAGACTCTATCGATTACCAATCGAAAGCCGCAACCCGAGTCCTACGCGGGGAGCACCCTTTTAATTCCTGTGGGTCTTTGTCGGGCAGCTTCATCGCCAAGACAAGTTTTCCTCTATTTTTGTCCCACGCTCATCCTCCTCATGTCGCTTGCTCAGCTCCTTATGCGGTGTCGCTCAGGCGCTCTTATCCTGCTCGTCGCGTTCATTAGGATCAATGAGTCCCGCAAGAGACTTGCGATCAATCCACAGAGACCCGTTCACCCGTGTTCCCTTTATCAGGCCCGCATGGTGCCAGCAGCGGATGGTCCTCTGAGAGACCTCAAAAAAGCGTGCGGCTTCGGCCACCGAGAGATGCATTTTCTGGGGCAGGTCAGGATAGTTGATAAACCCTCCTTACACGCATTTTCGGTGAATCAGGCCGTTTCCATTTAGGCCCCGGATTGAGGAATAAGACTCACAATCCTCTTTCGATATTCGCGCCGCTCCGGGAGCCAGTGCGCTCTGATTTCGAGTATCTATGCAGGGGCTCCTGTTTTCGTCTTCCTCAGTGCTTGCTTCACGCCAAGGTCTTGCCGCAGATAAAAATGCCAATTCACCCCCGCCGACCGCTCTCCCACATCGTGCCGAGGCGGCTCCGTCTCACACGCTTTTCCTAAGTCTATCTGGGTTATCGTCACTGCCCATCGCATTCTTAAACTGATCTTTAACAGTTGCCAAAAAATAGTTTAGCTATTTCAGGCAGATAGGTACGTTGAAAAAGTTCTTGGCACCACAAAGCGTTCTTTGTACCCCTTATCAGCATCATGATGCCTCCCT
>JBEKHB010000035.1:0-40648 GCA_050012495.1 Syntrophorhabdales bacterium | reverse complement strand
GTAATTTGGGTTTCGATTCTCGGCGTTTTGCCCTTCACGCTGCTGCTGCCGCACGCCGATCTGTTCTGGACCACCATCCTCACCGTCATCATCGGCCTGGTGCTGGCATCGGCCTTTTCGGCTATTGTGGTGTATGCCCAGGAGCTGCTGCCGGGGAAAGTCGGCATGATCTCCGGCCTCTTCTTCGGACTGGCCTTCGGAGTAGCCGGTCTGGGGGCCGCTCTGTTCGGCCGGCTTGCCGACCTGACCAGCATCGACTTCGTCTATAATGTGTGCGCCTATCTGCCGGCCATCGGCCTGCTGACCGCCTTTTTGCCCAACCTGCATGAACACCGGACAATCAACGTGGCGAGCGCCGAGTGAAGAGTAAAGATAAGGGTCAAAAGCAGATCGTCAAGGTAAAATGTATGGGTCAGAACGTGTGAAAAAATCGTTTGGGGACCCTTTGTCGTCATTCCGGCGAAAGCAGGAATCCAGTCTTTTCAGTATGTTGCAAAGGGCCTGGACCCCGGCGTCCGCCGGGGTGACGACAAAAGGACAATTTTTTCACACGTTCTCACCCATCCATGCCATGAAATCCGTATCACCTCAGGAGGGCCCTCTTTACCAGTGCTTTTGTGATCGCCACCTTATATGTGTTCATGCTGAGCGGCTTTGCCCCCCCGACTGCCTGTTCCGCCGCTTTTAGGGCGGTTTTCTCATCAATCGCCCGGCCTGTGATCACTCGCTCTGCGGCTTCCGCCCGGATCGGGGCCGGGGCAACCCCGCCAAGTGTGATACGGGCCTCTTTGCAAATGCCGTCATTAACGGTCACCACCGAGGCGACACTCACGATGGCAAAGTCAATCGGTGTTCTCAGAGTAAATTTCTCGTACCGCTGGCGCGACCCCGGAGGCGGCCGTGGAATCCGGATCTCCTTTATCAACTCGTCCCCTTCAAGGACGTGAGACGTCGTCGCGGTCGCCGCAAAAAACGTCCTTGCGTCAATTGTCCGTCTGGTCGTCACAATGTGCGCATTCAAACAGACGAGCGCAATCCCCACGTCCGATGGGCCGACCGCCAGGCAGCCGCAGTTGAAGCATCGCCCTGCCTCTGTCTCGATTTCATCCATGGTAAGACCCCGTATGTCTTCAACCTCAATACCTTCGATCCGCTGGGCGGGGAGTAATTCATAAACCCGCGCGCGCGGTATTGTGCTCAGCACGGGCTCGCTGAAATCAGGCTCCGCCGTTTTAGCCCCGACGGGTCGTGTGACTCCCTTGAAAGACACCCCTATAAGCCGGGCGGCCTCTCTCGCCGAGGCGACGGCCTGAATGACGGTGGACGGGCCTGATACCGCATCTCCGCCGGCAAAGACGCCCGGCACGTCCGTTTCCAGGGTCGATGGATCGACCGACATCGTGCCTTTCCGGTCATATACGAGCCCCGGGGCAGAGAAAGACTGATCGACCGTTTGGCCGATTGCAACGATAATGCTGTCGGCTCGAAAACTCAAGGCCGTACAGGCCGCATCATACTGAGGGTTGAAGGTGCCTTCAGGCTCCCGGACCGAGAGGCATGTGATCGTCTCGAGACCCACGGCCTTCCCATCTTCTTTCACGATCTCCTTTATCCCGAGGGAAGGATGGATAATTACTCCCTCTTCCTCGGCTTCCAGGATCTCATTATCCCGGGCGAGCATCCTGTCCTTCGAAGTGAGGTCACGGCACTCCAGGCAGATGAGATGCACTTCCTCCGCCCCCGTTCTCCCGGCTGTTCTGGCAGCGTCTATCGCAACACTGCCGCCGCCGATAACGATCACTTTTTTGCCTAAGGGGATTTTCTCGCCCGAATTGATAGCCTTAAGATAATCCAACGCATAACGTACTCCCTTCGCGTCCTCACCGGGTACCCCCAGTCTCACGCTCTTCCACGCTCCGCCCGCGAGGAAGATTGCGTCGAACCTTTTCTTGAGGTCGGCAACGGCGACATCCTTCCCCACGTCGACGCCGACCTGGAAGCTGATTCCCATATCTTTCAAGGCCCGGACCTGCCTTCTCACCAGATCCTTCGGCAACCGGTAAGGAGGTATACTGTAGAAGAGCATGCCGCCGGCTTCGGGCAGTTTCTCATACACGGTCACCTTATGCCCCGCCTTCCTCAGGTAAAATGCTGCAGCAAGACCCGCGGGACCCGAGCCTGCTACCGCTATTTTCTTCCCTGACTCTTCTTTGGGCGGCGCATAAAACTCGGACGCATGCTTCAGCACGTAATCACCTACCCCGCGCTCGATGCACTGTATTCCCACGGCGTCATCGAATTCGCTCCTGTTGCACTCGGGCTCGCAAAAGACGGGGCAAACCCGGCCTGTGATTGCGGGGAGGGGGTTGTATTCCATCAGTATCCGTGCCGCGGACGCAAAATCGCCCTTTCGGACCTTGCTCAAATAAGACGGGATGTCGGTGCGGGCCGGGCAATGGCTCGCGCACGGGTATTCGGCAGGCCGGGCGGCCCCGAAGAGCGAATGGTAACGATTGTCTCCTGCCAGGGCGTTGCATATCTTGCCGCCTTTGCGCAGGCACACGATAGGTCCGCCGATCTGCTGCGGATACCGGTAGTACCAGCAGCGCACATCCTGGGCCAGGTTTCCGCCTATGGTGGCCATGTTCCTGATATGTGGCGTGGCGACAGAGTGAACCGCTTCTGCGAGAAGTCTATAGTCTTCTTTAACCTCAGGCGAGGCGGCTACGTCGGCCAGCAGGGTGAGCGCGCCTATTTTGAGGCCCTTCTTCTCCTTTTTGATGTAGTCCAGACCATTGATCGTCTTTATGTTGATCACTGCCTCGGGATACTCGGGCATGCATTTGCCCCTCATAGCGCTTAAGAGATCGGTACCGCCTGCGTTGGCCTTTGCTTTTCCCTCGTATTGTGCAAGAAGTCCGGTCGCTTCTTTGACCGACCGTGCGTTATAGTGTGTGAAGGGCTTCATTTCGTACCTCCTTCGCAATTGCCGGGACACCCGCCAGCGGGTACCCGGTCGCCCCCTCCACCGGCAGAGCCGCGACCCGCAAGCGGGTACCCCGGCCTCCCCTCATATAGAGGAAGGTGCGCATCCTCCACCCACCCGAGCGCCTTCAATACCCTGTCGGGCGTCATCGGATACTCATGCATCCATGCACCGATTGCGTTGGAAACAGCCATGAGTACCGCAGACGGCCCCGGTGAAGTGGATATCTCGCCAACGCCTACGGCATGGAAGCGGTGGCTGGGAAAAGGGGTTTCCATAACCACGTTGTCGATTACAGGCAATTCGGCGAAAGTGCGCCATTTATAATCGATCATATTGGCGTTCACAATATGTCCTGTCCGGTGGTCCAGGATTGTTTCTTCGAAGATCGCGCTATCGATGCCCGCGGAGCCGAAACATCCGTTGAGCTGGCCCTCCAGCCCCGGAGGGTCAATAATCTGGCCCACGTCAGTGGCGTTCACCACCCGCACCAGGTCCACCTTACCCGTGTCCGTGTCGACCTCGACCTCCACAAAACTCATCATACAGTTGCACATCGTAAAATCCGGGTCAAAGCGTCCGTAGCCGAGTATGGTCCGGTCGTTTCCCATGGCCCTCCACTTCATGTGCTTTTCCGGATGGCCTTTCACAAACACCACACCGTCGGCCGTATCGAGGTCCTCGGGGGGCGTACCCAGTTTGCGTGCGGCCATTTCAAGGATTTGTCGCCTTGCATCTTCTGCCGCGTTGATGACGGCGCTCCCGATGGCATAGGTGCCCCTGGAGCCGACAGGTCCAAATTCGAAGGGGGTCACCAATGAATCGGCCGGGGTCATGGAGATGCGGTCCGGCGGTATCTGGAGCACTTCGGCAACCATCTTGATATAGTTGCTCTTCTGGCCGGTCCCATGCTCTGCGACACAAAGAAAGATGGTCGCAGTGCCGTTATAGCCGAGCTGTACGTAGGCTTCCGACGCATCCTCACCGATATCGGCATTCCCGTGCACGCCCACACCGATGCCGCGCCGTTTTGCGCCGTTTACGGCGACCGGCTTCAGCCAGCCTTTCCATTTCTCCTTCCATCCGAAGGTCTCAGCGCCCTTATCCATGGCCTTTGAGAAATCGATTCCCCGGAAGTCAAACCAATTTCCATCCCGCCAATAATACCCTCCGCCGGGTTTGACGAAGTTTTTCTTGAGCACCTCGAAGGGGTCAAGTCCGGCCTTCTCCATGGCAAGGCAGAGAAGAGGTATAAACGCGCATTTCAATTCCTGACCGCCAAAGCCCCGTGTGGCGCCGGACGCATTCCGGTTGGTGACCACCACAATATTCTTGAGGTCCCAGTTGGGACACTGGGCCATGATCATGAGCTCGCCCGAGCCTATCGCGACCTGGGCCTGGGTCGTGAAAGAATAGTATCCCGTATCGACATACCACGTACCCTGTACGGCCGTTAATGTGCCGTCCTTCTTCATGCCGACTCTCGCGTGTATGCGCGAGCCGACCCTCAGCACGAAGGTGGCCATGTGCTCCTCTTTCGAGATCATCACCTTTACCGGCCGCCCGGTGGCCCTGCTGAGAAGGATTGCATAGGACTGAACCTGCCAGCACGTGAACTTTGTCCCAAAACCGCCCCCCACCTGACACCCTATGCTTCGCACCTCTATCTGCCGGTTGAAGACATGGAAGAGGGTGACTTTATCCATGTAAGGAGCCTGGCTGGTCCCCTGGATCGTGACCTTATCCGGTTCTTCCCAGACAGCTACCGCCCCTACCGATTCAGGGGGCAGGGCATTAGGTATGTTCTCATATCCGAAGGTACCTTCCGTAATGACGTCGGCCTCTGTGAACCCCTTCTCCACATCGCCCCTCACCACGCCTTTGAGACAGTTGGGGCCGTAGATGATTGTGCCGCCGGGCAGTATATTGTCCGGAAACTCGTCGTACACCGCCGGGGCGCCGGGAGCGAGGGCTGAATCTATATCGAAGACCGCGGGAAGCACCTCATACTCGACATCGATGAGAGCAATGGCCTCTTCTGCGATCTCTTCGGTCGTTGCCGCCACGAGGGCCACGACGTCGCCCACGCACCTGACCTTCTTATCGAGGATACGCACGTTACGCGGTGTGCCTCCGCGGTAATCGGGAATATCCGCCCAGGTGAGGACCGCCTTGACGCCCGGCAGCGCCAGGGCCTTGCTCTTGTCAACGCTCTTGATGAGGGCGTGGGCATAAGGGCTTCTCATTACCTTTCCATGGAGGAGATTCTGAAATTTCAAATCGTCCAGGTACTGCGCAGCCCCTGTGACGATGCCCTCCGCATCCCTGCGCTTTATTGCCTTACCGATATATCTGTAGTCATTGCCCATTTTTTACCTCCCCTTGGCAATTGCCGGGGCTCGCGTCGCCCCCTCCACCGGCAGAGCCGGATGGAGCCACCCCCTCAGAAAAAGGAAACTGCGATAGCTGACGGTCCTTAATTGATTCAGCGGGTTGCCCATTTTTTACCTCCCCTTGTCCGCGACCGACATAACGGCCCTCAAGACATGGTAGTGGCTGACGCACCGGCAGAAGTTGCCCGAAAGGGCTTCCTTTACCTCGTCTTCGCGTGGATGAGGATTCTCGTTGAGAAGGGCTTTTGCAGTCAGGATCATACCCGGTGTGCAGAAGCCGCACTGAAAGGCGGTGTAATCGATAAACGCCTGCTGAAGAGCGTCAAACTCTCCCGTCTTAGGGTCCTTCAGTCCTTCTATTGTGGTGACTGTTTTTCCCCCGCACTCCACGGTCAGGATCTTACAGGAGAGAACTGCCTTTCCGTCCATAATAACCGTGCAACATCCACATGCGCCTTCGTCACACGAGATTTTGGTGCCTGTAAGGCCTAGGGTCTCCCTGAGCGTATGGGACAAGGTGTGGAACGGCTCGACTTCGCCGGGCCTGCTGCCTCTGCTCAGTTGGTAAACCTGTCGATTCACGGTAAGGTCGATGGGCCGGGCATCGGCCGCCCTCTTACCCGCTTTGCTTGCCTTTCTCGTTGCCATATCCGTTCCTCCATACACGTGTGATATGCGATTTACTAAACCCTTGCGTAACCCGACGCCGGTTCGTTATTTCATTGCCCGGACTATATCTTTCTTTCCCTTTCCTGCCAGTATCGCTCGCGGAGCTCCCTCTTAAGGATCTTCCCTTGAGGGTTTCGGGGCAGGGAGTCGACGAATTCCACTGACCTCGGCGCCTTATAGCGGGCAAGATGCTCCTTGCAGAACGCCATGACCTCATCGGCGCTTGCGTTCTGCCCCTCCCTCAACGTGATGACGGCGTGGACACGTTCCACCCATTTCTCATCGGGGACGCCGATAACGGCGCACTCCGAAACTGCCGGGTGGCGATAGAGCACCTCCTCCACTTCGCGGGGAAACACATTCTCTCCGCCCGTAATGATCATATCCTTCTTTCTGTCGACGATGTAGATATAGCCGCTCTCATCGTAGTAGGCCATATCTCCGGTATGGAGCCATCCATCGATGACGGCCTTGTCGGTCTCATCGGGCATCCGCCAGTAGCCGGCCATGACGGATTTGCTCTGAACGATGATGTCACCCACTGTATGGGGCTCCACATCAAGGTGATTCTCGTCCACGATCCTGGCGTGCACCCAAAGGCAGGGCTGCCCGCAGGAGGTGAGCACCTTCTGCTCTTCCGGAGACTTATCCAGGACGTCATGGGATTCCCTGGAAAGGATCGCGATGTCCGGACCTGACTCTGTCTGGCCGTAGCCCTGGGCAAAGACGGGACCGAACCTGTCAATGCCCCGGCGAAGCAGCTCCAGGGGCATGGGGGAGGCTGCATACCAGATCCTTTCTAAGCTGGTCAGATCATACCCGTCAATATTGGGAACCGTGAGCATGCTGACGAGATGGGTAGGCACAATGTGGATGTCTGTCGCCTTTTCGTCTTGCAGGGTTTGAATTGTAGCCGCCGGGTCGAAGGTCCTCTGGGCCATGATTATGTTGCTTGCCCCGACGCAGTAGAAGGCCCAGAAATGGGACCAACCGCCTATGTGGAATAGGGGCAGGATCATGACGTGTTTATGCTCCTTGTGCATCCCGATGGTGAGGGCCTTTGTCCGTGCCTCTTCCAGTTTCC
This sequence comes from Syntrophorhabdales bacterium, assembly GCA_050012495.1. Taxonomy (GTDB): domain Bacteria; phylum Desulfobacterota; class Syntrophorhabdia; order Syntrophorhabdales; family WCHB1-27; genus BOG-1155. The sequence continues at coordinate 33,516 of JBEKHB010000035.1, read as the reverse complement.
GATAATGCGTGTAGACGGCTCCCCGAGGCACGCCCGTAGTGCCGCTGGTATAGAAGATAATGAAGGGATCGTCCTCATTGACCGCGATATCAGGTTCTTCTTTAGGAAAAGCATTAAGGAGCTGATTATGGAAGAGCATCTCCGGGGCCTCCCGCTCGAGGGAGACATAGTGGGCGACGCCGGATAAACGGGGCCGGAGCAGGTCGACGACCTCCGCGAGCTCGGGGCCCACAAAGAGTACCTTTACCTCTGAATAGTTGATGAGGTAATCGAGTTCTTCCACCTGCATCCTGGGGTTAAAGGGCGATGCGATAAACCCCCCCTTCATCGCTGCCCCGAATACGTCGGTACATTCGAGACAGTTCCAGGAAAGGAGTCCGATTCCGTCTCCCTTCTTAAGGCCCATTGAGCAAAGGGCGCTGACGAGGCTGTTGACCCTGTCATTGTACGCGGAAAAGGTGATCCTCTCTGTCCCGTAAGCGAACGCCGGCCGGTCTTTGTTGAGGATGGCGTTCCTGTAAATGATGTCTGCATAGGTTCCGATCTTGTAGCGACTTAGCTCTTTCAGTATGAGCTTCCGGCTCATTGGGTTCTCCTCACGTAAATCAAGATTCAAAGAGGCGCATCTATCCCGGCGCCGAGCTGTCGTGACAGGGTTTGTCCAGCCGACTTACGATTGTCCACTACTGTTCTCCTAATAAAACCTCAGTTTGCTATATGATACTAAACTTTTATCACCGTGGAATTGCCTTGTCAAGAATAAAAGCGGCATAATAATCTCAAATACCGGGCAGAGTCGATTTGCGGAAACACATGCAAGGAGCCAAATTCTTGTCAAAACTTCAGGAAACTCCGGGCTGTTGCCCATTGCTTTCCTCACCCAGGAGCTCAAGCATCCGGTCCACGCTGGATGTGGGCAAGGCGCAGGCGTTATTGGAGCAGACGTACGCCAGGGCCGCTGCCTCCCCAGACCGGTACGCGCTTAAGAAAGGGGCCAGTTCCGAAAGATCCTGCCCTTCCTCGCTGCCCGCACCCTCGCGCCGGACAAGGACCACCTTTTCCGGTATGAAACGGTGTCTGAGGGCCTGAACCATGGTTTGCAGCTCAACGGATCCCGGCGCACCGGCCAGCACGACCTCGTGCGACGGTCCCAGGGCGAAGCTTAAGGCGCAGAGGAACTGAGTAAAGCCGGCCGGAAACTGTGCCACCCTGCCGGACAACGCACGGCCGAGCCGAGCCGCTTTCTGTTCCAGGTCCGCATCGCCGGTCATCCGCGCGAGCCGCAGGAGGTTGAGCATGGAGACCGAGTTGCCTGACGGCACGGCGCCGTCATAGGCGTCCTTCTGACGGAGCAGAAGCTCCTCGCCGTCATCAGGTGTGAAAAAGAAGCCTCCCGCCGCCTCGTCCCAGAAATGCGCCAGTTGATCGCGGTTGAGCCGAAGGGCCAGGGCGAGGATGCGGGTGTCGAATGTGGCCTCGTAAAGCTCGATGAGCCCCCAGACCAAAAAGGCGTAATCGTCCAGATTTGCCGGTATCGACGCTTCTCCATCCCGGTAGCGATGGAGAATTCGTCCGTCCTCCCCGGCCATCCGGTCCGTGATAAAGCGGAGTGCTTTTTTGGCTGCCTCTTCATAACGCGGCTCTCCGAGCACCTGGGCGCCCCGAGCCAGGGCAGCTATCATAAGTCCGTTCCAGTCGGTTAATACCTTGTCGTCCTTATGGGGATGGACGCGTTTTTCGCGCACCGCAAAAAGGATCTGCCGCGCCCGCTCCAACTCCGCACCGCCCGTCTCCGCGGCCATACCCGCGAGCTCCTCTTCCAGGTGGAGTATGTTGCTCCCCCCATCACCGTGCCCTGCTGCATCCACCCAGTTTCCGTCCTGCCGGACGTGAAAGTACCGTATCACCAGCGCCGCAAGTCCGGCATCGAGGACATGCCGGATTTCCCGCTCCGACCAGACGTAGAACCTGCCCTCCACCCCCTCGCTGTCCGCGTCTTCCGCGGAATAAAACGGACCCTCCGGATCGGTCATGTCCCTCAGCACGTAGGTAAAGATCTCCCGGGCGGTATCCGCGTATTCGGCTTTCCCGGTCGCCTGAAACGCCTCCAGATAGGCCAGGCTGAGCAGTGCCTGATCGTAGAGCATCTTCTCAAAGTGCGGCACGAGCCAGCTCCGGTCCGTGGAATAGCGGTGGAACCCGAACCCCACGTGGTCATAAATGCCCCCCCGCCGCATCGCCTTAAGGGTGCGTTCCACCATGGACAGGCCCCTGGCGTCGCGAGTCCGTTTCCCGTACCTCAGCAGAAAGCTCAGGTTGTGCGGCGTGGGAAACTTGGGAGCGCCGCCGAAACCGCCGTAGCGTTTGTCGAAGCGGCTGACGAAATTCTTGAAAGCCTCGTGCAGCGTTTCCTGATCCAGACCGCTCCCCCCCGGCATCTCCATGAATTGGCGGAGCCGCTCCATGTGCTCCTGTCCTGCGCCGAGCACCTCCGCCCTGCGGGTATTCCAGAGCTGCCGCACCTGCAGAACGAGTTCGATCAGGCCCGCATGGCCGTACCTGCCCTCCTTCGGGATGTAGGTCGCCGCATAAAAAGGGGTTTTGTCCGGCGCCATCAGTATGGTCAGGGGCCATCCGCCGCTGCCCGTAACCACCTGGCATACCGCCATGTAGATGTTGTCGATATCAGGCCGCTCTTCCCGGTCCACCTTGATGCAGATAAAGGTTTCGTTGAGCATGGCCGCCACCTGCGGGTCTTCAAAGGACTCCCGCTCCATGACATGGCACCAGTGGCAGGTCGAGTAGCCCATGGACAGGAAGATCGGTTTGTCCGCCCTGGCCGCTGCCTCAAAGGCGGCCGTACCCCAGGGATACCAGTCTACCGGATTGCCCGCGTGCTGCAGGAGGTAAGGACTCTTCTCATGCTGAAGCCTGTTCCGGCGCCCCTTAGGTGAATCGCCCCGACGCTCCATTTCTCCCTCCTTGTGACCCGCCGGGCCTTTATGACGGGGTGCGTAAGCGCTGACCTGGTCCGTGGTGATAATTTATGTCTCCGAATTCGGATAGGCCAGTCCATCGGGGGGGGATTCGGGCGCGGGGAAGAAACCGAGCCCGGGCCAGGTCCTCCACGCGCTCGGCCGGCTCGCCGTAAAGCCGGATGAGACGATTGTCGTCGGCGATTGTATCTATGACATCGATGCAGGACGGGCGGCCGGTCCCCGTGAACGGGAAACCCCTCTTACTTCTCTGTTGGGATGAGCGGAAGCACTGTCGAGCGCTCGGCCTCGTTCGCCTCCAACATATGTGAGCTGCCATCGAAGACACCGCCTTCAGCAACTGAAAGCTTTGGCGTAAATATGTCACCGCGGACCTGCCCTTTAGGTGTGATCTGGACTGTTTCGCTGCAGCGAATTGACCCCTCCAGCTTCCCGCCTACGAGCGTGCCTCTCGACAGTATGTCTCCTCGTATCAATCCTGATTCGCCAAGAATTACCCAGTCTGCCTGAATGGTTCCGTCAAAAGTGCCGTCTATTCTGACTGTTCCCTTGGACTCGAGCTCTCCGCGCAAGCTGGAGTCAGCACCGATCATCATCGTCAGCGTCGTTTCCTTTTTTCCGAACATTATGACCCCTCCTTTAAGAATGAGACAGGATCTATCGGAGATCCGCGTTTCCATACTTGGTAATGAACGTGCGGGCCTGTTGTCCTGCCGGTGGCCCCGGAGAGCGCTATCGTGTCGCCGCGCTTCACCCTCTGGCCCACCTTCACCAGGTTCTGCATATTGTGCGCGTAAGCAGTGCTGAAGTCATGGCCATGTTCTATGGCCACGATGTTGCCATTGCCGCCCACCCACCCCGAAACACTGACAATGCCGTCAGCCGTGGCTTTCACCGGAGTGCCTGAAGGCGCCCTGATGTCCAGACCGGAATGGAATGCCTGCTCACCGGTTTTGGGGTCGGTCCTTCTCCCAAAGCCCGAGCTCAGAGCGCCAGGCGCCGGCCATCCCATAGGCGTAGCAAAATAGGTATTCCTCGCTTCCTTGATATACCGTTTGATTTCGGCCACAGAAGCCATCGCATCGGCCATCCGTTTCCTCAAGAGCTCAGGGTCCAGGTCGCCCGTTTCATTCGTACTGACCGCCTCTAACACCATTTTCTTTGACTTCAGGGAAAATAGCCGTCTGAACTCTCCCTCCGCCGCTTCAAGCGATGATATGGTCGTGCGCATTTCCAGGAACTGGCCGGACAAGTATGAAAACTTTCTGCTCATCTCGGAATACTCAATTGTCCGAACACCGGTGGAGAGCACGTAGAACATGCCAAAACCCCACAGGACCGAGAGCGTGACAAGCCAGGCCAGGGGCACCCTGAGCTTCAGCGGCCTCGACTTCGAATGAGGCACGATCATCATGGTGATGGGAGTAAAAGCTATCCTGAAAAATCTTCGAATTTTGAACATAAGTTTCTTTGTGGTGATAACACTTTTGTACTTTTTATAACACACCCCCAAAAAATATGTCCAGAAAAAAGGTAGTAAATCATTGTGATTCCTTCTCATCCTGACCCATCCGGGCCCATCTGTTCCATTCTATGCATGATGCACTCAAGTGAATCCCTTCCAAAAGACCCAACAAGTGAGCTTATGGAGCGGCCTTCTCGGGACATCCTGTACGCCTCCTGTCACGCACAAAGGTCGTTGATAACGTAGGTGACTACCATGAGACTTCTCGAACATGCGGCCGGCCGGCCGAACAAAAAGAAACATAGAGACGATAAATGCTATACTATGGCGTAAGGACCTGGATGAACAGAAGAACGACTGTCGTGTATGTGACCTCGGCGTTTATTGCAGGCGTCGTCCTGCTCGCCGGCTACTTTTTCGTCAACAAGCCCAGGAGCGTCGCATCGGACCGCGTCGATCAGGGGGAAAAGGTTATTGTCTTCAGAGACGTAAAATATTCGGGCGAGAAGAAGGGCGTGGTCGACTGGGAGATACGGGCCAAGCTCATGAGGAAGTACATCGACACGACCAGGGTGGAAATGGAGGGCATCCAGGGTGAATACAAGCCAAAGCCCGATACCGTCGTCACCTTTACGGGGTCGAAGGGGGAGATGGATACGGCCAAGGAGGTCGGCAGCGTCCAGCAGGTGGAGGTATTCTACAAAGGCGAATACGTGATAAAGAGTCCCTCCATGGAGTTCGATTTCAAGAAATCACTGGCGTATACGGCCTCGCCGGTTGAGCTGCAGGGGAAGAAATTTACCATGGTGGGCAAGGGGCTCAACGCGGACACGGCGGAGCAGGTGATCACCGTGGAGAAGGATGTGAGCGGCACCATACAGGAGGAAAAGGGGAGTTACAAATTCGTCGCCGACAAGTTCGTGTATCTGCTCAAGGACGGCACGTACATTTTTGAGGGCAACGTCGTGGTCAGGGGAGAGCGGATGGACATGTTTTGCGATAAAGTCCGCGTGCTGAGCAGCCAGGACGAGATGGAAAAGATCGAAGCGGAGAGCCAGGTCCGGATCGTCACAAAAGGGACTATTGCGAAAAGTCAGCGGGCAGTATATTATTTTAAGGAAGATCGGGTCGTCCTGACGGACGGGCCGGAGATCGTCAGGGACAATGTGACGATGAAGGGAGAGATCATCACGTATAATCTGACAACCGACAAGTTTTCGGTGGACAAGCCGAAGATGAAAATAGAGCAGCGGCCCAAGGCGACAGGGACGAAAGGATGACGCCGCTGACGCAGCCGCTGACGCAGCCGTTGTCGCAACTCAAGGCGAACCACCTGTCGAAGTCGTATGACTCCCGGAAGGTAGTGGACGATGTGGCCGTGTACGTGGACACGGGTGAAGTGGTGGGTCTCTTCGGTCCCAACGGCGCGGGGAAGACGACCACCTTCTACATGATCATCGGCTTCATACGGCCCGACTCGGGAGAGATCACGCTCGACGGCGGCGACCTGACCGACCTTCCCATGTTCCTCCGCGCCCGCAAGGGGATCACCTACCTACCCCAAGAGCCTTCTATTTTCAAGAAAATGAGTGTGAAGGACAACCTCAAGTCCATCATGGAGTTTCACGAGTACGACAAGGTCGTGATAGAACATAAGATCGAGGAGGTCCTCGAAGCGTTCAAGTTGGTGCACCTTTCCGGCAACAGCGCCGATCTCCTGTCCGGAGGCGAGCGGAGGAGGCTGGAGATAGCGCGGGCCATGATGATCGCCCCCAAATTCATGCTCCTTGACGAGCCTTTTTCCGGCATCGACCCCATATCCATTTCCGATTTAAAAAAGATCGTACTGGGCTTAAAGAAAAGGGGGATAGGGATCCTTGTCTCCGATCATAACGTGCGCGATTCGCTGCCTATCTGTGACAGGGCATATATCATAAACAACGGCAAGATCCTGATCGAGGGCGATCCGTTTGAGATCGCGAAGAACAGGGTGGCGCGCGAGGTCTACCTTGGCGAGGAGTTTTACATCAATGCTGGAACTTAAACAGACACAGAGGCTCGCGCAGCAGCTCGTGCTGACGCCGCAGTTGCAGCAGGCCATAAAGCTGCTCCAGCTCTCGCAACTGGAGCTTGTGGAGGCCATAGAAGAGGAAATGAGAGAGAACCCCGTGCTCGAAGTGAGGGAGGAGGAGCCGGAAGAAAAGGAGGAACCGAAAAAGAAGGAGGAGATGCTCGAATGGCTGGAGAGGTACTCCCCGTCCGAGGATTTCATGCCCCGCGAAGACAAGGAATATCCCGACTACGAGAATATCGTGAAGAAGGTGAGCGGCTTGCGCGACTACCTGCGCCAGCAGGTGGGTCTTTCCGATTTTTCCGGGGAGGAGAGGGTCTATGCCGAATGGATCATCGAGAATATCGACGATAACGGATATCTCGCATCGAAGCTTGAGGAGATCGCGCAGATGTCCGCCATCCCGGTCCAATCCCTGGAACCGGTCCTGAAAAAGGTCCAGGCCCTCGACCCGGCAGGGGTAGGGGCCCGGGACCTGCTGGAATGCCTGCTCATCCAGTACAAAGAGAGGGGCGAAAAGGACGAGGTCTTCGAAGATGTGCTCCTGCACCACTTTGAGTTGTTCAGGAAAATGGACCTCAGGGAGATCGCGAAGAGGACCGGTTATTCCCTGGAGCAGATCAAGGCGGTCTTCGAGAAGATGAAGGACTTTGACCCGAAGCCGGGACGGAACTACGAGAGCGACCAGCCCATCTACGTCGTGCCGGATGTGTACGTGGTGAAGGGGGAGGATGGATTCGAGGTCTTTCTCAATGACGACAACGTCCCGGACCTGAAGATGAACAGGTATTACGTCGAGCTTTTTGTCAGTGAGAAGCTGAACGGGGACACCAAGGAGTATATCAGGAAGAAGATCAAGCAGGCCGAGTGGTTTATGAAAAGTCTTCAGCAGAGGCAGAAGACCCTGTACCTCGTGGCGAAGAGCATTGTCGATTTCCAGGGAGAATTTTTTGAAAAAGGGGTCCGCTCCCTGAAGCCCCTTATATTGAAAGATGTGGCCAACTACGTGGGTGTGCATGAATCGACCGTGAGCCGGATAACGACCAACAAATATATGGGCACCCCTTGCGGCGTCTTTGAGATGAAGTTTTTTTTCACGACGGGTGTTGGGAGCGAGAACGGCGACGCCCAGTCCGCAAACGCGGTGATGGACTACATTTCAGAGATCGTCGAAAAGGAGGACAGGTCCAGCCCGCTGAAAGACGAAGAGATCGTGGCCCTGCTCAGCGAGCGGTTCAACGTCAGGATAGCACGGAGGACCGTCGCCAAATACAGAGAAGCCCTGCATATCCAATCTTCACGCGAGCGGCGCAGATTAGACTAGAGCGCGCCCTCACCGCGAAGAGCCGGACGGTTTTGCGCCCCGTGGGCGACTTTAGAGTCCAGGCGAATTGGATTGACAAGGTTTTTCTCATCTGATAGCTTTTCTTGCCCGGGCCTGACGGACAGGCCTTAATCTAAACGTGCGGGGGGTACCATGGATATTACCATCAGTTTCAGGCGCATCGCCCCTGATGACGGCCTGAAAAGGTACGTGGAGGAGAAGCTTTCGCGGCTTAAAAAGTATGTGGAAAGCCCGCTCGATCTCCATGTGGTCCTCTCTCTGGAGCGGAAATACCGGCAGCGGGTCGATGTGATGTTCACGCTGAACGGCGTGGTGATCAACGCGCACGAAGTGCAGGGCGACATGCGCGCCGCGGTGGACGCAATCGTCGACAAGCTCGAGACCAGGCTTTCGCGATATCGCGACAAGGTGAAGCAGTACCGTGAGGGGAAGCCGAAATACGCACCGCGCGGCGTCGAGGAGCAGGTCCCCCAGATCATCATGCTGCGGTCGATCGACGCAAAACCGATGGACCCGGAAGAAGCGCGGATGCAGCTCACTGCCTCGGGCGATGGATTTATCATATTCCGTGATATAGAGAGAGGCAATGTCTGCGTGATGTACAAGCGCAAGGACGGTAATTTCGGCCTGGTCGAAACCACGGGAAGGGCGCTATGAACATGAAGGACGCCCTGAGAGAATCCTGCGTCATCGCCGACCTGAAAGGCGGGACAAAGGAGGAGGTTCTTACGGAACTGGTATCCGCGCTGAAGAATGCGGGCCTTGTGCAGGATGTGGGTCAGGCGGTGGGCGTCATCCTCGAGCGGGAGAAGCTGGGGAGCACGGGCATCGGCGACGGGGTCGCGATACCCCACGGGAAAATGAAAGGCTTGAACCATATATTATGCGTATTCGGCAGGTCGAAGGCGGGCATTGATTTCGATGCGGTGGACGGGAAGCCCGTCAATATCTTTTTTTTGCTCCTTGCCCCTGAAGATTCCGCCGGGTTGCACATCCAGATGCTGTCGCGGATCTCCCGGATACTGAGAGACCCGTCATTTCGAAAGCGGCTAATAGAGGAGGGTGACGACAGAGACCTTTTTGCAAATATCGTCGAAGAAGACAAAAAGTTCGGTGGATGAAACGGATAACGGTCGAGCAGATTGCGCGTGACTCTGAGTACGGCCTCGAGCTTGAAGTCATCTCGGGCTCACGCGGCCTATCCAGGAAGATCTATAATCCGAGGATCCAGAAGCTCGGCCTCGTGATAGCAGGCTATATGGTCTACCTTCACCCCCATAGGGTGCAGATCCTCGGCTATACCGAGATTTCCTATTTGAGGGGCCTCGAACCGGAAGCGGGCGAGAAGATCGTGGCTGACCTTTGCAGCCGGGACGTGGCGTGCTTCGTCGTCACGAGAAACCTGAAGGTCCCCGAGTATCTTCTGAGGGAGACGGAGGTCAGGCAAATCCCCCTTTTGCGCACGCGCCTCGTCACCGCCAGGTTTATCGAGAGGGTGACACACTTTCTGGGGGAGATGCTTGCCCCGACCGGCACGGTCCACGGGGTGCTGATGGCGATCATGGGCGTCGGCGTGCTCATTATCGGGAGAAGCGGCATTGGAAAGAGCGAGAACGCCCTGGACCTGGTCATGCGGGGTCACCGGCTTGTGAGCGACGACATCGTGGAAGTGAAAAAGACAGGCACCCTCGATTTGATGGGGCAAGCCCCCGAGATGCTCAGGAACCTTCTTGAGATCCGGGGCATCGGCATCGTCGATATCCGCCAGCTTTTCGGTGTATCTGCGGTCCGGCCGAGCCAGAGGTTAGAGCTGGTCGTAGAGCTGCTCGACTGGGACAACAGCGTTGAGTACGAAAGGGTGGGGCTGAGAGAGGAGAAATACCGCTTCCTCGGCATCGAGCTGCCTTTGATGCGGATTCCCATAAGCCCAGGCCGGAACGCCTCTGCGATCATCGAGCTTGCGTGCAGGAACCACCTGCTCAAAAAGGAGGGGATAAACACGGCCGGCGACCTGGAACAGAGGGTGTTGCGGCTGACCGGGCCAAAAGAGGCCAAAGAATGAGGATCCTTATCTTAAGCGGTATCTCGGGCTCGGGGAAGACCACCTTCCTCAAAGCCCTCGAAGACGCGGGTTTTTTCTGCGTCGACAACTTCCCTCTGGTGCTTTTGCACAAGTTTGTCGAGTTGGCCGCCGGCGCGGAGTCTAGCCTCGCGAAATCGGCCTTTGTCGTCGATATACGGGAAAGGGAGTTTTTCGAGGAAGGGAAGGAGATACTCAGGAAGATCAAGAAAAAGTACGGGGCGGAGCTGATATTCCTTGAAAGCTCCGATGAAACGATTTTCAGGCGGTTCAAGGAAACGCGGAGGAGCCACCCCTTCTACGATGTATCCAATATAAGGGAGGCCCTGGGCAAGGAGCGGGACCAGGTGGACTGGATAAAGGAGATAGCGGACAAGGTGATCGATACCTCCCACTTCACCACCAACGGTCTTCGCAATTTTGTCATAAGCACTTACGGGATGAGCGAAAAGAGGATGAAGATACAGCTCATCTCCTTTGGCTATGCCTACGGCCTCCCCCTGGAGGCCGACATCGTGCAGGATGTCCGTTTCCTGCCGAACCCGTTCTTCGTCGAGGCCCTCAAAGAGAGGACCGGGTTGTCGGAGGATGTGGCCGCCTACGTGAGATCAAACGAAACCTATGACAGATTTTTCCCCATGCTCCTCGACTTTTTCGTGAACCTCGTCCCCCTTTTCGAACGGGAAGGAAAGAGCTACCTCACGATCTGCATCGGCTGCACCGGCGGGAAGCACAGGTCCCCGACAGTCGTCAACGAGCTGGAAGGGCATCTGCGCATGATGGACTATAGTGTGACCGTGCTGCACAGGGACATCGACAAGGAGGCGCAATGATAGGGATCGTTGTAGTGGCTCATTTCAACCTTGCCCGGGAGATGGTTGCCGCTACCGAGCTGATAGTGGGTAAGCAGGAGCAGTTCGAGTACGTGGACATCTTCCCTGACGAAGACGTCGACAAAATAAAGAAGAAACTCACCGATGCCCTGAAAAACGTGGATGCCGGCCAAGGCGCGATCATCCTGACGGATATGTTCGGCGGCACCCCCTCCAATATCAGTCTCTCTTTCCTCCAGGAGGGGAAAGTGGAAGTGGTCACCGGGACAAACCTGCCCATGCTGATAAAACTGGTGACGTACAGGCAGGGGAAGGGCCTGTCGGACCTTGCGGCCTTCATCGCCAGCTACGGCAAAAAGAATATTTATCTGGCGACGGATGTGCTCAACATGAAGAAGGCGGACTAGGCCTTTGTGAGGGGGAAGGCTCCGGCGGCTCGGCCGACGGAGGGGGCGCTGAGCCCCGGGGATTGCATGGTAGAGGGGCTCTTTACGATCAGGAACAGGCTTGGTCTGCACGCGCGGGCCGCTGCCCAGTTTGTGAAGAAGGCGTCGGGGTTCAGGTCCGCAGTATGGGTGGAAAAAAACGGGCAGAGGGTAAACGGGAAGAGCATCATGGGCCTTTTGATGCTCGCCTGCCCGCTTGGCACCAGACTGACCATCAAGGTGGACGGCGCCGACGAGCAGGAGGCGTTCGCTAACCTGGGGAAGCTGATAGAGGACGGTTTCGGTGAGACATGAGCCACGATAAGCCCGCGAGCATCACACTACATGGCACGCCCGTCTCATCGGGTATAGCCATAGGCAGGGTCTACCTGCTCGAGCGGGACAAGATCCATGTGGCGAAACGCCAGGTACGAGACGAGCACGTCGAAAGGGAGGTAGTCAGGTTCAAGGCCGCCGTCAAAACCGCCTCGGATGAGCTGAGAAGGATCAAGGAGTCGATACCCGACGACGAGGTGCGGAAACATGCCTTTATCATCGACGCCCATCTGCTCATGCTCCAGGACGAGTATTTCTCCGGCGATGTCGTCGAGATCATCAGCAAGCAGCACGTCAACGCGGAATGGGCCCTTGGGCTGGTTGTCTCGAAGTTCCTCTCCAACTTCGACAAGGTCGAGGACCCGTACCTGCGGGAGCGGGGGCAGGACCTCAACCATATTTACCAGAGACTCCTGAGGACGATGGTGAAAGGGAAGGTATCAGGCGTAGACGCGAAGGGCATCAGGGGGAAAGTGATCATCATCGCCCCCGATCTGTCCCCGGCCGACACCATCCAGCTCGACCTCCACAAGATCTCCGGGTTCTTGACCGACGTGGGCGGCCGCACCTCTCACACCTCGATCGTGGCGAGGGCCCTCGAAATCCCGGCGGTGGTCGGTCTCGGCAGCGTGACGGCGATCGCGAGAAATAACGACACCATTGTCATAGACGGCGACGAAGGGGTGGTGATCATCAACCCCACCGCCGAGGTACAAAAGGCATATCTGGCAAAGCAGGTCCATCTCAACGCCCAGAGAAAGGAGTTCCTTCGCATCGCGAAGCTGAAGGCGGAGACGAAGGACGGGTTCAAGATAAGGGTAGGCGCCAATATCGAGCTGCTCGCGGAAATGGATATCGTGGAGCGGTACGGGGCCGACGGCGTCGGCCTCTACCGGACGGAGTATATCTATCTCTCCCGCAAGACGCTCCCCACCGAGATGGACCACTACCACATTTACCGGAAGCTTGCCGAGAACAGGGCGGTGAAATATACGACGATCCGCACCCTCGATCTGGGGGGGGATAAATTCGCCTCCAAGATAGAGGTGCCGAAGGAGATCAACCCTGCTATGGGCCTGCGGGCCATCAGGCTCTGTATCAAGGAGATAGACCTTTTCAGGGCCCAGCTTCGGGGGCTTTTGAGGGCGAGCGTGTACGGCCCCTTGAGGGTGCTCTTTCCCATGGTTTCGGGCATTGACGAGGTGAGGAAGGCGAAGGCCGTGCTGGCTGAATGCATGGAGGAGCTTCGCTCGGAGAAGATCCCCTGCAACGAGCAGCTCAAGATCGGCATTATGATCGAGGTGCCCGCCACCACGATGATCACGGACCTGCTCGCCAAGGAGGTCGATTTCTTCAGCATCGGCACCAACGACCTGATCCAGTACAGCCTCGCCATAGACAGGGTCAACGAATACGTCTCCTATCTCTACGAGCCGCTCCACCCCGCAGTGCTCAGGATGATCAAGAAGACGGTGGACGACGCGCACGCCGGGCAGATCGAGGTGACCCTGTGCGGGGAAATGGCGGGCGAGCCGCTTTACGTGCCCATAATGCTGGGACTCGACCTGGACGAAGTATCCATGAACGCGTATGTGATCCCCAGGGTCAAGAAAATCATCAGGGGGCTGGGACACAGCTATTGCCGGGACCTCGTCAAAGAGATACTGCTGAAAGAGTCGGCGAAAGAAAGCGAACACCTTCTGAGAAAGGAGATGGCGGCTATGTTTCCCGAAGATTTCACGAGAAGCACATGATTCCTAAGGAGGTTAGCCTATATGAGTATGTCCAGATTTCTTTTTACCTCGGAGTCGGTTGCCGAGGGGCATCCCGATAAGGTTGCGGACCAGATATCGGATTCGGTGCTCGACGCCATCATTGCCCAGGACCGGAAGGCGAGGGTGGCCTGCGAAACCCTCGTTACTACCGGGCTTGCCCTTGTGGGCGGTGAGATCACGACGACCTGCTACGTCCATATCCCTGATATCGTCAGAGAGACGATCAGGAGCATCGGCTACAACAATTCCGCGATGGGGTTTGACTGGGAAACGTGCTCCGTCCTCACCGCGATAGACGAGCAGTCGCCCGATATCGCCATGGGCGTCGACGAGAAGGAGGACCACGAGCAGGGGGCCGGCGACCAGGGGCTCATGTTCGGCTTCGCCTGCAACGAGACCGCGGAATACATGCCCATGACCATCATGTATGCGCACCACCTGGTGAAGAGGCTGGCAGAGGCGAGGAAAGACGGGACTCTGCCTTTCTTGCGGCCCGACGGCAAGAGCCAGGTGACCATCGAGTACGTGGACAAGGTGCCGGTGCGGGTGGATGCAGTCGTCATCGCCGCGCAGCACAATCCCGAGGCGACTGCATCCGACGTGCGGGAGGGGGTCATCGCGGAGGTGATCAACAAGGTGATACCCTCCGAGCTGATGGACAAGAAGACAAAGATATACGTCAACTCCACGGGAAGGTTCGTGGTCGGAGGCCCCAAGGGGGATTGCGGCATGACGGGCCGCAAGATCATCGTCGATACCTACGGCGGCGTGGGAAGCCACGGCGGCGGGGCATTTTCCGGGAAAGACCCGTCGAAGGTCGACAGGAGCGCCTCCTACATGGCCCGCTACATCGCGAAGAATATCGTTGCGGCGGGGCTCGCGGACAGGGTGGAAGTACAGCTTGCCTATGCCATCGGCGTGGCCCGGCCCGTGTCGGTAAATGTCGATACCCAGGGGACCGCGAAGATCAGCCCCGACAAAATCGCGCAGATCATCACAGAAGTGTTTGACTTGAGGCCGAGAAAGATCATCGAGAAGCTCAACCTGCTCAGACCGATATACAGGAAGACGGCCTGCTGCGGCCACTTCGGCAGAAACGATCCCGATTTTACGTGGGAGAAACTCGATGTGGTGGACGAGATCAGAAGACACGCGCGGGTGTGAGAGATATTCCCAGGCGACGCTGAACCCCAATAACGAGCGAAGCGAGGTTGAGCGGGGAGGCTCCGGCGGCTTTGCCGCTGGAGGGGGTGCTGAACCCCAATAACGAGCGAAGCGAGGTTGAGCGGGGAGGCTCCGGCGGCTTTGCCGCTGGAGGGGGTGCTGAACCCCAATAATGGAGGCGATATGGAATTCGATGTGAAAGATATCAAGGCCGCCGATGCCGGGCGGGACAAGGTAGAATGGGCTGAGCGCAGGATGCCCGTGCTGAGGGAGATACGGGAAAGGTTCCGGAAGGAGCAGCCCTTGAAAGGGGTTCGCGTCTCCTGCTGCCTCCATGTGACGACGGAGACGGCCAATCTGGCGGCTACCCTGAAGGCGGGCGGCGCCGAGGTGCTGGTATGCGCCTCGAACCCTCTGAGCACCCAGGACGACGTGGCGGCGAGCATGGTGAAATATACGGGCGTGCCCGTCTTCGCCATCAAGGGAGAGGATGAAGACCAGTACTACACGCATATCATGAAGGCCCTCGCCTTCGGGCCGAATCTTACCATGGACGACGGCGCCGACCTCGTCGGCGCGCTCCACATGATCGCCTTTGAGCGGTATGAGGGGCTCCACCCGAAGGTAAAGGACTGGGTGACGAAGCTTGCGTCTAACCGGAAGAAGGCATTGCTGGAGGGCGTGATAGGTAGTTCGGAAGAGACGACCACCGGGGTTATCCGGCTGAAGAGCATGGAGAAGGAAGGGGTGCTCAGGTTCCCCGTCATCGCGGTGAACGACGCGTCCACCAAGCACATGTTTGATAACCGCTACGGCACGGGCCAGAGTACGATGGACGGAATCTTAAGGGCCACGAACATGCTGGTCGCGGGTTCGCGCTTCGTAGTGTCGGGCTACGGCTGGTGCGGGAAAGGCGTGGCCATGAGGGCCAAGGGTCACGGGGCCCACGTCATCGTCACCGAGGTTGACCCGCTCCGGGCGCTCGAAGCCCTTATGGACGGCTTCGAGGTGATGGAGATGGCCCAGGCGGCCAGGACGGGAGACATATTCGTGACGGTGACCGGCGATATCCACGTGCTGCGGAAAGAGCATTTCGAGCGCATGAAAGACGGCGCCATCGTCTGCAACTCGGGCCACTTCAACGTGGAGGTCGACATAGCGACCCTGGAGACGATGAAAACCGGGAAGAGGAGGCTGAGACCTTTCCTCGATGAGTACACGCTGGCCGGTGGGAAAAAGATCTATCTTTTGGGAGAAGGAAGGCTTATCAACCTTGCCGCCGCCGAGGGCCACCCGTCGGAAGTAATGGACATGAGCTTCGCGAACCAGTCCCTGGTCGCCGAGTACGTGTGGAAGAAGGGCGGCAGCCTAGAGAAGAAGGTCTACGGCGTGCCTGTGGAGATAGACAAGCAGGTGGCGCTGCTCAAGCTGAAGACCAAAGGTGTGACCATCGACAAGCTGACGCGGGAACAGCAGAAGTATCTCTCTTCCTGGGAGATGGGGACCTGACGCCAAAAAGACGGGCCGGGCTCCGACAGTTGCGAAAGATGGAAACGGTTGAGATCGATAAAATTCACGTCAATGACAGGTCATTCTGCGTCTCCTATCCTCTGGAAGACGCGCTCCTCCTCGCCTCCGTAGCCAAATTAGGCGTTCTTGTCCCCTTAAGTCTACTCCGAAAGGGACATCCGATCATCGTGACCGGTTTCAAGAGGCTCGATGCGGCAAGGAGACTGGGCATCAGGGAACTTCCTTATGTGTTCCTGGATATCAGCGAGAGGCAGGCGCTGCTCACCGCGATACACGACAACATGACAAGACCCCTCAACACGGTTGAAAAAGCCTTGTGCATCGACAAAATGCTCACGGCAGGCTTCAAGGTGGAGGAAGTCTACGAGGTCATGACGATGCTTGGCCTTCCTCCGCGGGAGTCTATCCTTAGAACAGTCATTTCGACCGCCTGGGCGGAGGAGCAGGCAAAATCGTTTATTGTGAGGCACCAACTCCCCCTGACTCTGGTCGAGCGGCTTTTCTGGTTCGAACCGGAGGAGCGGTATGGTATCATCCGCCTCGCTGACTCCGTGCACGGGACCGTAAGCTCTTACAGGGAGATGCTGCGGCTCATGATGCTCTTGAAGGTGAAGCGGGGGGCTATCGATTTTCAGCAGCTCGATGGTGCGAAAGATGCGGACGCGATACGACAGAGGCTGAAGAGGCAGACCCATCCGCTTCTCTCCGACCTTGAGGAAAAGCTCAAGGTGCTGCTCTCCTCGTGCGCCCTTCCCCCACATATAAAGGTGCGGGTGGACCCCGCCTTTGAAAAGGAATCGATCGATATTTCACTACGGGCCGGTAGCAGCCAAGAAATCGAAGAGGCGCTGAAAAAACTGGAATGCCTTACGGGGCAAGGCCTTTTCAGGAGCATATTTGAGCTCACCCACGGTACGCCGCATAGAGTCTAAAGGCAGTGTCGTCAGGGACTGCCCGGGAACCAGAAAGCATATTTGCTGCGGGTATAAGACGATAGACCTTATAGAGGGATGCCCGCTTTCCTGCTCTTACTGCATCCTCAGGGGCTATCTGAATAACCCCGGCATTGCCGTCCGGACAGACTCGGGCGCCGTCATCAAAGAGATCGACCGGCTGATCGCACGCATCGGGACCCACGTGCTCCGCTTTGGGACCGGGGAGCTTTCGGACAGCCTGGCCCTCGACGATGAGCTGCACGTGAACGGACCGGTCGCGCAGTTCTTCGGAGAGAGGAAAAAAGCGCTTTTGGAGCTGAAATCGAAATGGGCTTCCATCGACCACCTGAAGCCCTACCTCAATCCTTACGTGGTCATCTCCTTCTCGGTCGCACCGCAGAGGATGATAGACATGGAGGAAAAAAGGACAAGCCCTATTTCCGCGCGACTCAAGACGCTCAAGAAGGCTCAGGATTGGGGCTGTTTTGTCGGCCTCCACTTTGACCCGGTAGTCATCTATGAAGGATTCGAAAAGGATTACGCCGATCTGATAGATGAGATCGCAGGAACACTCGATCTAAAGAGGGTTATCTGGGTCAGCGTGGGCTGCTTGCGGTTTACGCCGCCTCTCATGAACCTGTTCTTGCGTGAGAAGCGCGCAAACCTGCTCCATAGCGAATTTATCATGGGCGAGGACGGTAAGTTCCGCTACATCAAGGCGGAAAGGGTAAAAGTCTACAGGATGCTTTACGAGCGGCTCCTGGAAAAGGAGCCCGGTCTTTTCGTCTACCTTTGCATGGAGAGGGCGGATGTGTGGCGCCAGGCGACCGGCAGAGAGATAGAGACGACTGAGGATCTGACGGCATGTTTTGACAGGAGAATAGGCGAGTTCTACGGAGGTTCTTTCGCATGAGATTCAACGAAAAGGGTTTCTTCGGGCAAATGAAATAATGGATATTATCTCTTTCGTGACCTTCACCTTCAACGGGCGCTACATAAAACGCTGGATCTCGGCCGGGATCATTCTCTTTATCCCCATCGTAAACTTCCTCTCCCTGGGGTATCTCTCACGGTCGTCCAGTCTCACCATGATAGGCGGCATCGGGCTCCCCACGTGGGAGCGGAAAAACGAGCTATGGAGGGAGGGGGCAAGACTCGCCTATATCGTCATCCTTTACGAAGCCCTTCCCTGCTTCCTTTTCTCTTTCAGCTTCCTTTTGTCGAGTTTCGGCAACGTCATCACCGTTTTCACCGGGGGCATCATGAAGGTCCTCGCAGTCCTCACCTTCATCTTTTGTTCCTTCTTTCTCCCCTTCGCCTTCTGCACCTCCGTACAGGACACGGACGTGCGCAGGGCCTTCGAGTTCGAGAAGATAGCGGGTGCGGTAAAAGAGGTCCTTGTGGCCTACGTCGCGGGGTACGGCCTCGCCGCTTTTTGCATGTACGTCGCGTTCAGGCTTCATGTCATACCCTATCTTTTCGGCTTTGCCCTTTCATCCGTCCTTATTTACTATGTCCTCCTCGTCTCTACCTACTATTTTACCCAGCTCTTCAGGAGAACGAGCTTGTCCGCGGGGAAGCTGCCGTAGGAACCTTAAGAACGATGAGACGGCGATCCCCGGGCCGCTTTTTACGAAATCGTGCAATTCCTGTTATTTCCGGATATTCGTGTTCACGGTTGGTCCAATTACACGGTTGCAGAGTCCGCCAATTTCTTGTAAGATTAGGTATTCCGGCAGATAACTTACCGGCTCTAAGATGGCTTTGAATTGACAACATGTGTGGTCGCAGCGGGATGACAAAGGACATTCAAGGCGGTAGCATATCAAAAACCTGTCGCTTCAGCTATGCGCTCCATCGTCAGCCTTTTCCGGATACAGGCAAGGGGGGGCGGCACGCATCGGTTGCCGCATCGCCGTGACAAGGAGGATCAAATCGCTATGAAAGGCATCATATTGGCAGGAGGCAGCGGCACAAGGCTTTTCCCTGTTACCCTCGGCGTCTGCAAGCAGTTGATACCCGTTTACGACAAACCGATGATCTATTTCCCCTTGTCGGTGCTCATGCTCGCCGGCATCAGGGATATCCTTATAATTTCCACGCCCCAGGACCTGGGACGCTTCGAAGGCATCTTCGGAGACGGCGCCCATTTGGGTCTTAATTTCTCTTATAAGGAACAGCCCCGGCCAAACGGGCTCGCTGAGGCGTTCATCATAGGGGCGGACTTTGTGGACAGCGAGGATGTCTGCCTGATACTGGGCGATAACATCTTCTATGGACATGGTCTGACGGAGCTTCTAAAAAAGGCGGTCTCGGACGTAAGCGCAAGGGGCGGCGCGACGGTTTTCAGCTACTATGTGAGCGACCCGGAACGGTACGGCATAGCCGAATTCGATGAAAACCAGAGGGTCATATCGATCGAGGAGAAACCCAAGAAGCCCAAGTCGAACTACGCGGTGACCGGCCTCTATTTCTACGACAACGAAGTGATAGAGATAGCAAGGAATATCAGCCCCTCGGCGCGGGGAGAGCTGGAGATTACGGACGTGAACAAGGCATATCTCGAAAGGGGGAAACTGAGGGCCGAGCTTCTTGGCAGGGGCTATGCCTGGCTCGACACGGGCACTCACGAAACCCTTCTTGAGGCGGCGGAATTCATGGCGACCATAGAAAAACGGCAGGGTCTCAAAGTGGCCTGCATAGAGGAGATCGCCTATACCCTGGGATACATAGACGAGCAACAACTGATCGCACTCGCGGAGCCTCTGAAGAAGAACGGCTACGGACAATACCTCCTCGCCCTCACCGGAAAACCGAGGAAGAAAGGTTGAAAAAGAGGGCCCTGAGCGGTGGCCTGATCATATGAAAATCCTCATTGCAGGAAAGAACGGTCAGCTTGGACGGGAGTTTGCAAAGGCACTGGCCGCGCCGGAATTCGAGGTGGAGGCGCCGGACGAGGAGAAGCTGGACGTGACGAACGCCGACGCGGTCACTACCATAATCGCCGGTTGCCGGCCGGATGTGGTTCTCAACTGCGCGGCCTACAACCTCGTGGACGACGCGGAATGGGATCCCGGTCCGGCCTTCGCGATAAACGCGACGGGCGTCGGCAATCTGGCGGCCGCATGCAGGGAGACCGGCGCCCTTCTCGTTCACTACGGCACCGACTACGTATTCGACGGGCAGAAAGGCGCACCCTATACGGAGGAGGACGCACCCCGCCCTCTCAACAACTATGGACGGAGCAAATTGGCGGGCGAGCAAATCCTCCGGGAAGCCTTGAGCCGATTCCTTCTGCTGCGCGTAAGCTGGGTCTTCGGAGAGGGGAAGCAGAACTTCCTTCATAAGCTTCTCCAATGGGCGGATGGCGGTGGCGTGCTCAGGGTCGTTGACGATCAAATCTCGATACCTACCCCGACGTGGGACATCGTGCGTCTCACCCTGCTCGCAATGCATGCGGGCCTGAACGGCATTTACCACATGACGCCGAGCGGCTACGCCTCACGCTTTGAGGTCGCGCGTTACTTCCTGACGAAGATGGGCGTGACGAACACGCTCATACCCGTTTCCACGGATTATTTCCCCTCCCCTGCGAAGCGGCCCCGCTTCTCCGCCCTGTCGAACGAGAAGCTCGCTGTCACCCTCGGCGCCGGGATACCGGGCTGGACAAGCGGTGTGGACCGGTATGTGGTCAATCTAAAACAAACTGTCTTCACCGCAAACGAATGAATACCCATCAATGGACAAGAATCGGCCCTTTGCATCGGACTTAATAATGCGTTATTGTATCGAGAAGCATGAACTACTCGAATTCGTCCATTCGATTCTCAGATGAAGACTTGTGCAACCGGGACAGACGGACTGGTATGACCTTCAAAAAGGATGCAGCCTATTTCCAGCGGACCAGAAGCGAAATCCTTCCCTTCCTGCCGTTACACACGGAAAGGGTTCTCGAAATCGGATGCGCTGCCGGCAATACTCTCGAGTTTCTTAAGAAGAGCGGTCGATGCGAGTGGACGTGCGGCGTGGAAATCGATCACGACGCCGCCGAGGCCGCAAGAAACAAGCTGGATTTGCTCCTGGAAGGCAATATCGAGCAAATGGAATTGCCCATTGCACCAAACTCGATCGACGTGATTCTGTGTCTGGATGTTTTGGAGCACCTCATAGACCTGTGGAGTACCGTACAGAAGTTGGGCAGTCTGCTGACGCAGGGCGGGATCATGCTCGCCATAATTCCCAATGTTCGCTGTTTGCCGGTGGTGTTTCAGCTTGTCACGGGCAAATGGGATTACTGCCATGAGGGGATCCTCGACAGAACACATTTGAGGTTTTTTACCCGGAAGAACGCTGTTGAGCTGATCGAGTCCCAGAGATTGAAAGTCGAAGCGGTTGTCGCAACAAATATGCTTCATTTCGGCAGAGCGAAGATCGCCAATTGGATGACTCTATCCTTGCTGAAAGGGTTTCTGGAATATGATTCCATCATCAAGGCGGTCAAACAGGAAGTCTGACACCACCTATCCAACACGCCCAGATGGTATCGTCTCTACAGTTGGAGGGCTTGAATCCGTGCACACTTACGTCAGGCTGATCTTTAAACTCCCAGTCTTCGACTCTATGAACAAAGTCTCTTTCAACATTAATTGTTCCGTCTCGGTCAATGAAGACAGCTTTCACCGTTCCTACCTTGTCTGATCTTGATGGCACGCGCAGTAACCGCCGTCAACGACAGCCTGAGCCGTCACTCCTTACATCTCCTGATCCCGAGAGCTTTCATGCATTTGCATTGTTCCTCACATCGACATATTGAGGCTGATTGCGCATACGATGATTCTAGCGATTCTTGTGCTCTACAAACAGAAACTGGACCAGTCAAAGACATTTCTATCTCTCTTCGGATCGCTGTCGCGGATAGAAGACATATTCCTTTTCGTTTATGATAACAGTCCGATTCCCATGCACGATCTCGCGGAGTTCGCCTCTTACTCCACAACCATTCAGTATCTCTCTGACAAATCCAACCCAGGAGTCAGCAAGGCTTATAATACGGGGGCTCGACTCGCGCAAAGCCTCAAAAAGCAGTACATCCTGCTGCTTGATCAGGATACCGTATTCCCAAAAGACGCGATATCCGGCTACGTCGAAGCCATCAAGGCCCATGAGGATTGCGCCCTGTTCGCCCCTGTGCTCGAGTGCGATGGCCAGATATTCTCGCCTTGCTGGCACGGGTTCAATATCTATCTGCCCTTGCGAAATGTTCTGCCGGGCCGAGTGTCGACCAAGAACAGGAGCCTTCTAAATAGCGGCATGTGCATCAGGCTTGATGCGTTTGATAAGGCAGGCGGCTTTGATGAGAAGATACCGCTCGATTTCGCCGACCATGATTTCATGAAAAGGTACCGGACGCATTTCGACAGTTTCTTTCTCCTCGACATGGCCTGCGAGCACGGTTTTTCGGACAAGGAGAACCTCGACGCCGGCAAGGCACTCACCCGCTTCGGCTACTACTGCCAAGGGGCGAGGCACTCGATCAAGGGCGTCGCAGACGCGTTTTCCCTGGCGCCCGTGTCATTTCTGCGGGCAGCACGACTCTCCGCGAGATTCAGGACCCTGCGGTTCTTCCGGCTGCTTTTCCGCACTTTCCTCCGGAATTGACCGCTCCAGGTGCCGCCGGATGAAGCTCTCCGTCTCCATGGCGACTTTTAACGGCGAGAGGTATATCGCCGAGCAGCTCGCCTCCATACTGTCTCAGCTCGATGGGCGCGATGAGCTGGTCGTCTCCGACGATTCATCGACCGACGCTACCATCGCCGTCATCGAGCGCCTTCACGACCCCCGAGTCAAAATCCTTCCCGGCAACACCTTCCATAATCCAATCTACAATATAGAAAACGCGATCAGACGATCGGACGGAGAGGTGATCGTGCTTTCCGACCAGGATGACGTCTGGCTCGAAAACAAGCTCGACCTGGTGCGCCGCTGGTTTTCATCAAGGAAACCGGGCATCAACACCCTCGTCCTCGACGGCGCTATCATCGACGAGCAGGGTCACGTAATCGAGGATTCCATATTCGCGGGCCTCGGGTCAGGCAGGGGCATCATCAAGAACCTCTACGACAACACGTATATGGGGTGCTGCATGGCCTTTTCCCGGGAGCTGCTCAAGGTCGCCCTGCCCTTTCCCCGTCATATCCCCATGCACGATTCCTGGCTAGGCCTGTTGAGCGAGCTTTACGGCACGGTGGAGTTCGTCAGGGAAAAGACGATCCTTTACCGCCGCCACCCGTTAAACAGGAGTTTCCGGCGATTCACGGTCGGGCAGCAGATAACATGGCGCTTTTTTCTCGCGTACCACCTCGCAATAAGGGCTGCCGTCTGTCTGTCTATTTTGCCCATTCGGCCTGTTTCGGCGCAGAAAAAGCCGGAACCGTGGCATTGACAACATGTCAAATGTCATCTATAATATGGGCCATATGGCAGTGGAGGTAATAAAATGACGAAAGTGGTATCCATTTTAGGTGGAGAAAGAGAATTAGGGCAGAAAATTCAAAAGCCCATCGATTTTGACAAACTCATCAGGAAGGGGATGCCCTGGGCCACGCTCTACCATGTCAAGAAAACATTCGATCTTCCCGACGAAGCTCTCGCGCGGATTATCGGCGTGAGCCTTCGTACCGTTGCGAGAAGACGAAGCGTCTCACAGAAAGGGAATGAGCCGACTACCAAGAGGCTGTCGCCGGTGGAAAGCGACAGACTCTACCGCTTCGCAAGGATAGTCGCGCTGGCGGAAGACGTGTTCGAGAGCAGGGAAGACGCAATTGAATGGTTGAACAGTAAGCAGCATGGACTAGGCGGCGCCATACCGATCAACATGCTCCAGACCGACGCGGGGTCGCGCGAGGTCGAAGAACTGCTTCTCCGCATAGAATATGGTGTCATTTCTTGACAGTCGCATGGAGGCTCGTGAAGAAGAAGCACGCTACCGAGGCCCTTTCAGGAGAAGGCGCCCGTCTGGGAGGGGGCCGCTGGAACAACGTGGGCATACCTGTTGTTTATGCCTGCGAGACGCTCTCGCTCGCCGCTCTTGAATTGTTCGTTCATTTTACCAGAAAGGACATCACGATCAGCAGGTCTCTCCTGGCAATTCCTGTCGAGATTCCGGATTCTGTAACAAGGACCGAGGTTTTCCTTGAAGACCTGAAATCGGGTTGGGACTCGTCGCCCCCACTCGATTTTACAAGGGACCTTGGAACGAAATGGGTACGGGAAGGTGTGTCGGCCATACTCCGTGTGCCCTCGGCGATCGTCCCTACAGAGCACAACCTTGTTATCAATCCTGGACACCCCGATTTCTCCAAAATCGCTGCCGGCGACCCACGACCATTTTCGCTTGACGACCGTGCATGGAAATAAGCTGCCGGCCAGTATTGTAACGAGGGGAGCACCCCTACCCCTTCAGGGCGATCTCCGAGGCGCTGATCCCGTATGTTTTCACCAGGGCGCTAATTTCAGCGTTGCTGAGAGTCCTTCTCTTCCGGATGGTCCTTCTCTTCTTCCAGACGGCGGGCAGGCCCTTTAACGCTGAGGCCCAGGCCCTGAAAAGGATTTTCACAAGCTCGCCCCTCGAATGCGCCTTTGAAAATGCCCCCGGCGCCCCTCTGCCCGCGAGCGCCCCATATGCCTGAAAGAAATAGCGAAGGGCCGTAAAGAGCTGCGCTCGCCAAATCATCGGGAAGGGGAAATACTTCACCTGGACCCAAATCCTGTTCCTCTCAACCAGGAATGCCTTAAGGGGGGAATAGCTCTCTGACGAGGCCGAATGCAGGTGATATACCAATGCCCCCGGGGCATAGATGGATCTCCACCCTCGCACCCTCGCCCGCCAGCCGAGGTCCGTATCGTCCGCGTACATGAAAAAGCTCTCGTCGAAATACTCGTCCCCCATCCTTACGTCCTCGAACATCTCCCTCCTAGCCATGAGGCAGCAGCCGCTTCCGAAAAACACCTCTTCTTCCCGGTTGTAGCACTCACCCCTCTCGAGCCTCCCCCGTCCGATCGACAGCCCGTCCGGACACACCACAATTCCCGCCGCATCCAATAGATCCTGCTCGAATTTCAGGTAAATCCTGGAGGCACAGGCGCCGTACCTCCTGTCTTTATCTATGGCCCGCTGCATCGCGCTGATCGCGTGCGCATCCAGCTCGGCGTCGTTGTTCAGGATCACCACGTACTCACCGCGCGAATGGCGGATGCCCACGTTATTCCCTGCTGCAAAGCCGAGGTTCGCGTGGTTTTCGATGAGCTGCACGCCCGGGTAACGCGCTCTTATCATCTCGACAGAGCCGTCGCTCGACCCGTTGTCGACGATGATGACTTCGAGGTTGCCGTAATCCTGGCCGGCGAGGCTGTCGAGGCATGACCGCACATGCATGCAGCCGTTCCAGTTCAAGACGATTACGGAAACAAGCGCGCTCATATCAATCAAAGCCTGTATACCTTGACGAACGCATCCCGGTCAGTAACCGCATAGACGGGTGCGCACCGTAACACATACGCCTTCAAAAAGGGCAGCTCCTCCGCCACCTGCTCATCGAAAACCAGGTAGTCTACCTTCCTCTCCGCGACAACCCTCTTGAAGTGGTCCAGACTCTTCTCCTCCGACATCGCGGACAACAGATCGACCGACGTACCCTTTTCGTAGAACGCGACTAGGGGGAGCCGGGAGGCCACGACGCTGCCCGGGTGCGAGTGGAGCAGGAAAAGCCCGGCTTTCTTGTGGAGCGCCCTCTCGACGTGGGGAGGGGCATAGGCTTGAAAGACCGCTGATACGATAATGAGGGCAACTATGGCACCGTTGATGCCGCCGGCAAGTAGATGACCGCTGGTGCGTTTTCGGAAAAAGTTCGCGAGATACGCGTTCACCGCGTAGATGCCTTCGACGACAAAAATCATGGAAACGGGGATGAACTCGACGGAATACCTCCGCGTCGCGTGGCTCACGAAGGAGAGGCTCACTACATGGAATACCACCAGGAGGAGGACGAGGTTCTTGTAAGGTTTTTCGACCCTGCGCCAGCCGAAGACCGCGAAGACAAAGAACAGGGGAAAGATGGCGACAAAGAATTCATAGGCGACAAGAGGCACGTTCCTAAAAGTAGCCCTGAGCGGGACAAAGGGCGAAAGGGTCGCTTTCCTGCTCACCATCCACATGCCGGTCTGCCACCACAGGTAGCATATATAGAGAAAACCGAGGACGAGAAAGGGCAGCAGAAACAGGAGGCTGTCGCGGACGCGCCTGCCGGCCAACAAAAAGAATAGAAAGGGCGCGTAAAACACCACGTATTCCGGCCTGGTCAAATAGGTCAGGGTGAGACAGAGGCCGGAGACGACAATGCACCATCGCTGGTGCCCCTGCCATCCCGTGTAGAAGGCGAAAACAGTGATGGCAAAGAGAAAGACGGCGAGGGACTCGGAGAGCACAGCCCCCGAGTATCGCACCAGGTATGGCTGAAAGGCGAGCAGAAAGGCAACCCACACGGCCTTCGTCCCGTCATGGAGCATCCGCTTTGCAAAGAGGAAAGAGACGTAGATCGTCAGCATGCCGGCGACGAGAGAGACCAGGCGGCCGGCAAGCTCCACGTCGGGTACGATAAGGTGGAAAGACGCGACGATGAGGGGGTAAACGGGGGGGAAAACGCCGCCAAGGGCCTGGCTGAAAAGGCCTTTCGCGAATTGCCTGGCCATGGTCGCATAGCCTATCCCGTCGAGCTCGATGGCCGGGGCGCTCAGGAGAATAACAAGACGGAGCACCAGACCAACGGCCAGGGCAACGAAAAGGCACATCCCCTCGTAGGGGAATGGACCGGCAGCGGTTTTTTCTGTCATCGCCATGGCAGCTACACAGGGCCCGGAACGTTCATTGCGCCGTCCCGGACCGTGCCCAAGCCGGCTGACGCTTTCACGATCAAAAAGAAGTAGCATGCGTAGAGGATCGAATCATGGACAGAATAGACATAGAGGAAAGTTTTTGCCTGGAAATGGGACGCGATGCAGAGGGTCACCCAGGTGGTCACGAAATTCGTCGCCTTCCATACCGACCCAACCCTGATGTTTCCGGTGGCGGGCATGATCACGGCCAGCGGAGAGACGACAAATTTTATGGCGAGAGGAATGACAAGGATCCTCGCGTAGTCGCCCGCAATTCTCCATTGCGCTCCAAAGATGAACGCGAATAACGACGGGGAAAAAAGGATAGCCGCGAGAACGGGACCTGACGCGATGAGCGCCAGATATCCCGCGACCTTAAGCACGTAAGACGTCTTGTTGTTTCTGTGCCCCGCTTCGGTGATCCATTGATAATAGACCTGCGCGATAGACTGGCTGGCCAGTGCCAAAGGCGCCCCGAGCACCCTTGCGGTCAACGCGAAGAGTCCCACGACAGCGGGGCCGAAGGATTTTGTCAAGAGGAGCACGGGAACCTGCAAGGCTACCATGTCGAGAAACGACGTGGGTGCCGAGAATAAAGGAAAATCACTATAGCGCCTCGCCTGCTCGAACATAACCTCTTTTTTGAGAGATATGCGCGATTGCTTCTTCTCGCGCCATGCCCTTTGTCCCAGCATCAAGGCAGCCACGGTCTTGCCTCCGAGCAAGGAGGCGATAAGTCCGGCTGCACCCCATGAATAGATGCCCAATACGAGCGAAGCGAGGGGGGTCACGACCGATTCGACTATTTTGTTGGCCGCCAGGGACCGGTAGTCTCTTTTCCGGTTGACCCAGAATATGAACGTCCCGTGGAGAGCCATCATGAACGCCATGAGCGGCGCCAGGGGGAGGTATGGCGCGATGCGCCCGTTGCCCAGAAGTGTGGAAATCTGCCCGGCAAAGCACCACGACGCGAAGAGGAGAACTGCGCTCAGGAGAAAGGCGATGGCAACGCAGACGGCCGCGAGATTGAGGGCGTCTCCGTCTTTCTCCGGCAGCATAATGGCCGAGTCATAATTCGCGGTCAGGGGCACGTAGACGATGGAGACGATGGAGACGTAGAGCGCGAGCACGCCGTAATCCGCAGGGCTGTAAAGACGCGTCAGGATCGGAGCGGCAATGACCGGGATGATCATGGCAATGGTCGATCCCGTCATCAGGACGAAGACGTTGCGCACAAAACCATCCACAACGCGAAAGCTCCGGATGGCGGGGGACAAAAACGTGAAGAAATACCGGTCCTCCAGGGCGGCAAAGGCAAAAATGCGCGATTTAATCATGGTGACAAGCGATGCGAGTGATGCCAACCCTTTTCCCCTGAAACTCGTCTGCCTTCCTTCTTTTGCTGCAAAGCTACCTTCCGCTTATCTTGAGACCCTCCACAAGAAGCGTCGGCGAGCCATATGGGCCGTAGAAGGTGAGGTCTTTCCCCACGGCCGACACCTGCCCGAGCAGGTCGAACAGATTTCCCGAAAGGATGACGCCCTTGAAGGGCGTCGGCGCAGCCCCCGAATAGTAGTGACCGACAGCGCCGAGGGAAAAATCGCCCGTGATGGTGTTTGCCATGTGGGCGCCCATCAACTCCTCGACCACGACACCGCCGCTCCCCACCTCGGGGTCGTCCCCGCGGCCGCGGTCGAT
This sequence comes from Syntrophorhabdales bacterium, assembly GCA_050012495.1. Classification (GTDB taxonomy): domain Bacteria; phylum Desulfobacterota; class Syntrophorhabdia; order Syntrophorhabdales; family WCHB1-27; genus BOG-1155. The sequence continues at coordinate 4,933 of JBEKHB010000035.1, read as the reverse complement.
AAAAAAACCTCGCGACCCGCATCTCGGCGGCTCTTTGATGCCATGCCGCACTGAATTACCCGTCGACGCCTTCTCCATCCTTTTTGCATAATATGTGTCGTAGAGGAAGGTCTGAAGCACACCCTCCTTCACCAGCACGTTCTCCTGAGAGGGAACGCCCTCCCCGTCAAAAGGGAACGCGTCCATTCCCCGGAGGCCCGAATCGATGACCGTGAGATGCGCGGAAAAGCACCGCGTGCCGACCTTGTCTCTGAGGCACGTCTTATTCTTGTACAGGTTCTCGGACAGGAAGGAGGGGGAGAGAACCTCCAGTATCTGGCACGCGGCCGCCGGGGTCAGAAGGCCGTGATAGACGCCTGTCGTAAGGACCTCCCCCGAGAGGCAGGAGAGCGCCTTTTCCGCTATCCGGCTCCCTAGTTTCCGTCCATCCAGATCACGGTACCGGGACGCCCATGACCAGTCGTACCAGGAGACCTCGTCGCTGCCGTCCTGCGCAACCGCCATGGCGCCCAGGGTGTAAACGGTCTTCTTTGCGTGTGCCCTTACGCCGCGCGAATTGATGATCCCCACGTGCAGCTCCGATTCGTGGAGCTCGCAATTTCTCGTGTGCGTGATCCGCCGGTCGACCGCGCGGATGGTCGATTCCATCTGCAGGAGCGCGTCGATTTTCACGCCGTCAGCGGTCCTCAAGCCCGCCTCATCATAGAGGTCGAGGTCGGGATATTGCTCGGATCCGGGCGGGAACGCGTCACAAGGGTCTGCATCGACAAAGGGCATCAACGCGGTGATATTCCCTAAGAGGCTGGAGACCGCCTTCTCCCCTTTTTCGAAGGTGTAGGAAAAACACCTCTTTCCGTCTTTCATGGCCCGGAGCGAGATGCCCTCCTCCTCCTTCAGCTCCATGGTAAGGATCTCGCCGTCAGCGGCCTCGTACTTCTTGTCCCGCTCCTTTACCAGGCAGACCTCCCAGTCTTCAAAGATCGTCTCCAAACGTTCTGTCCAGAACCGGGCGTCCACAGCGAGCCTCCTTTTGCCGGCGCGGCATATTACGGCAGACGGGTGATCATTGCGACTTCGTCGCAGAGGGGGAATTTCGGGCATTTCACGCAATCGGTCCAGATCTTCTGGGGGAGTTGCGTTTTCTCCACCTCTGCGAACCCGAACCGCCTGAAGAATTCACGTCGATACGTCAAAACGAAGAGCTTCTCTATGGCAAGCTGCGTCGCCTCCTCCATACATGCCCGCACAAGGTCCGCACCCACACCCAGGCGCCGCAGGTGTTCCATGACGCAGAGAGACCTTATCTCGGCCAGGTCTTCCCAGCAGATGTGGAGGCTGCACGCGCCTCCGACCTCGCCCGTCTCCGGATGCTCGTACACAAAATAGTCGCGCATGTTATCATACAGTTCGGCCAGCGACCGCGGAAGCATCTCCCCGCGCTCGGCGCACGAGTTGATCAACCGGTGGATGAGGGCGATGTCGCTAATGCGTGCTTTCCTGAGCATTCCTCAGCATCTCCTCTGCCTGCCCTCGTGTCTTCCCGGTAATCGTGATGCCCCCGAGCATCCTTGCGACCTCTTCGATCCGCTCTTGACCTGCGAGCTGCCTGATCGAGGTGCGGGTCGCCGCCTCTTCCTGGTGTTTCTCCACAAGGAAATGGTGGTCCGCGTAGACCGCTATCTGCGGGAGATGGGTAATGCAGATGATCTGGTGTTTTCCTGAAAGCTCCCCGAGCCTTCTGCCCACCACCTCGGCCACCCTGCCCCCGATGCCCGCATCGATCTCGTCGAAGACAAAGGTCTTGTCCTCTTCACCGCCCGTGACCTTCTTGATGGCGAGCATGATCCGCGAAAGCTCGCCGCCTGACGCGACCCTCCGCAGCGGCCTCAGAGGCTCTCCCGGGTTCGTCGTGAGCAGGAACTCCACCTCGTCCCTACCGTCTTCGCCGATCCAGCCCTTGTCCGCGATCTCGACCTTGAATTGAACGCCCTTCATGGAAAGGAACGCGAGCTCTCCCCTCACGAGCTCTTCGATCTCCCGCACTCCGTTCCTCCTCCGCGCCGAAAGGCCGCCCGCCATCTCCCCGACGGCGGCTTCGAGGGATGCCTTCTCCAATTCCTGCTCCTCTTCATCCGTCTTCATATGGAGAAGCTCTTCGAGCCTTTTTTGCGCCCAGTTTTCAAACTCTGCGATGCCGCCGTAAGTCTTGCCGTACTTCTCTTTGAGCCTGGTGATCGCCGCCAGCCGCTCCCCGAGCCCTTCCATCTCGCCCGGCTCGTCATCGAGGGACTTCTCCTCTTCCCTGATCGACCGGACTATGTCTTCTACCTCAAACGATATGCCTTCCATCCTCTTCCTGAGGGCATCTACCCACGCAATACCGGAAAACGGTCTGAGGAGCGCCGAGCACCCGGCGGCCAGCGCGTGCGCCGATTGCTCGTCTTCATATAACCCTCTCACGACGCCCTCGATGCTGCTCTTTATCCTCGCCGCATCCTTGAGCACCTTCAGCCTCTCCCTGACCCTCTCTTCCTCGCCGGTCCCGATCCGCTCCCGCTCGATCTCCTGAAGCTGGTACGTGAGGAGGTCTATCTCCTTGCCCTGACCGGCAGCAGCCGACTTCCGCGCCTCCAGAAGCCGGCCTACCTCATCGAGGCGTCTCACCCGCTCGGAGAGGGCCTGCCTCTCCCCCTCCAGATGGAGAAAACGGTCAACCATGGAGACATAGTTCTCCTTGCTGAGAAGCTGCTGCGACTCGTTCTGGCCGTACACGTGGATGAGCAGACTCCCACGCTCCTCCAGGCTCTTCACCGTGACGGGGTTGTCATTGATAAAAGCCCGCGACTTCCCCTGGCTGCCTATAATCCTTCTTAAGATATATTCCTCGCCGTCCTGAAAGCAATGGCCGACTATCTCCGCGCGCTCCGCCGCTCCCCGGACCACATCGGTCGGCACCCTCGCATTGAGCAGCGACGCAAGGGCGTTGATGATGATCGATTTTCCTGCGCCCGTTTCGCCCGTTATCACGTTGAACCCTTCCTTGAACTCCACATCCAGCTCATCGATAGTGGCAAAACCCTTCACCCGCAGGAAAGCGAGCATGCTACCTCTCACCCCACTTCAGCTTATTCCGCAGCACTTCGAAATAACCTCGTGCCTCCGATTTTATCAAGGTCACGGAAAATGCGGATTTTCTTATCATTACCTCGTCCATGTAATCGAGGGGCAGTCCCACCTGGCCATCCAGGGTCAGTATCACCTTTTCGTTAGGGGAGACGAGCCTTGCCCGCACCATCACTTCCCGGGAGAGGATGATGGGACGATTGGTCAGCATGTGCGGGCAGATGGGGGTGAGGACGATCTGCTCCAGGGAAGGATAGAGGATAGGGCCGCCCGCGGCCAGGGAATAACCCGTGGAACCGGTAGGGGTGGAGACGATGAGACCGTCGCCGCGGAAGGTCGTCAGATAGTCGTTGTCCACATACGTCTCGATATTGATAATGCGCGCCAGGGCATCCTTTGCGATCACCGCGTCATTGAGGAGAGAAAGGACAAAAATCTCCTCTCCCTCTCTCTTCACCGCCACATCGAGCATGGCCCTGGTTGAGGTGTGGTAGTCACCCGCGAAGACCCGGGTCAGCATTTCCGGCAGCTCTTCGAGGGTTATCTCCGTAAGGAAGCCGAGGCCCCCCAGGTTCACCGCAAGGATAGGCACGTCTCTCCCTTTTACTTGCCGGGCAACCGAGAGCAGGGTGCCGTCGCCGCCGAGCACCACGATGAGGTCGGTATTGTCCGCCACATGCTCCAGCTCGAACGCCTTCCCGTGGCCGATCTGCCTCGCGCACTCTTCATCGAGGGCGATCTCGAAAGATGGACCGTACCGATCGATAATGCCTCGGGCGGCAGCTAAGGCGCCCTCCTTTTTCCTCTTGCAGACGATGTTCATGCGCAACATGCGCCGGTCTCCTCTCGCGGCCGAATCACAGCAGGTCCCTTTCTTTGAGGCTCGTGTAGCCGCTCCGGGTGATGATAATATGGTCGAGTACCTCTACCCCCATGAGCCGGCCTGCATCGACCAGCCTGCGGGTCACCGTAAGGTCGTCGTCCGAAGGCTCCGGGTCGTCCGAAGGGTGGTTGTGGACGAGTATGATCGACGAAGCGTTGTGCGTCAGGGCGTCCTTGAAAACCTCACGGGGATGGACAAGACTCGCGTTCAAGGTCCCCACGGAGATGGTCGATATGCCGATGATCTTGTTCCTCGTGTTGAGAAGGACAAGCTTGAAGTGCTCCTTTGCTTTCTCCTGAATGCCTTTTCGAAGGGCCTTTACGAGACGCCCCGGTTCGCTTATGCTGTACTGCCCCACATCGGGCTCCAGGTCCTGGCGCCTGCCCAGCTCGAAGGCGGCCTTGATCTGGGCAGCCTTCGCAAGCCCTATGCCTTTTACCCGGGAGAGCTCCTCGATTGTTGCAAGGCTGACGGCATGGATGTTTCCAAACGTTGTCAAGAGTTCCTGGGCGATATGCATGGCCGATTTACCGGAGACGCCCCTACCGATAATCAGGGCGAGCAGCTCCAGCGACGAAAGCGCTTCGGCCCCGAGTGCCTGCAGCCGCTCCCGCGGTCTTTCAGCCCTGGGGAGATCATGTATGGTAAAGGGTTTGTCCATAAATATCGCTAAAGATTATACAGGTTACACCGGCAATTACAACCATGTTGTTGCGGAGTTAGGCCGGCCGGGCGCCCGGGTACCCACCCGACCGTAGGGAGGGAAGGGTGCACAAAGAAGCGCAAAAACGGTCGTTTTGTAGCATTTTTACTGCGTTTTACCCTCATTTTACCCTTTTCAGCACGGATTGTTCACTAACCGTCTTTAGCACCCCTCTCCTGATTCCCTTCTCTCACAAGCCTTTCCGAAGGGGGGTTTACGATTGT
>JBEKHB010000034.1:0-50439 GCA_050012495.1 Syntrophorhabdales bacterium | reverse complement strand
CAACTCGGTTTGAAGTGGTAATAGTGAAGAAGTCGGAGACTGGGGGCGATGCGGCGTTTTCTGGCGGGGAAGGTGAGCATTGTTGAGGATGGGAGGATGGATGGGTATTATGAAGAGGTTGAGAAATATCGGAATAAACGGAACTACGTCCCCCTCGTACCCGCTACGTCCCCCTCGTACCCGCTACGTCCCCCTCGTACCCGCTACGTCCCCCTCGTACCCGCTACGTCCCCCTCGTACCCGCTATCGGAATAAACGGAACTACGTCCCCCTCGTACCCTTTTCCCGGTGGAACTCCTTTTTCACGTACCGCTTGACGGTGGTGTAGCCGACGTCAATGCTGTAGTTCTCCCTCAAAAGCCGCCACACCTGCTTGGCGGTCATGCGAGAGTCATCGAGCCATCGCTCAATCTCATCCCGGTACTGTGCGACGAGATCAAAGGCCGGACGCTCGTAGGCAGCGACCTGCGTTGCCATAAGGCCCTTCAACCCCCCGATGATCTCCTGCTCGTCAGGGAGAGGACTTCCACGGTCTATCGACAGTTCCTTTATCATGCCGAGGTACTTGCGCACGGTCTTGCGATCAAGGCCCAGCGATTTGCTGATCTGCTGAATCTTTCTTCCCTGGTGCCACTGGTAGATTGTCTCCACTACTTCATTCATCGGTATATCCCTCCTTGCCATGATCCCTCCGTTCCCATTTGTTGCCATAGGAATGGCAGGATCGGATTCGGTTTGTCTACCGACATCCGGCAAAAGTGGGGAATTATCTTGGCCCTACCAAGTGGGGAATAACCTTGGCCCTAAGAGCCTTCTAGTGGGGATATACCATAGCCCTCGACAGAGGGGTGACAACCAGGCATGACAAGAGTCATGTTGTGCGATTTTCTTGAAAAAATTGACGAGAGGCGGCGGGGAGCCGTCGAGTAGTACTTCCTACTCCTCAACTTTGTCTTTTTTCTTGCACGGCTGCAATAGAAATGGTAATAGTGATGTAAGCAGGCGGAGACGCGGGCGGTGTCTTAGAAGGTAACGAATGAAACAACGTCCCCACCGCCTCCTTTACGACGCAGAGGCTAAAGGGATATTGTTGTGCGGCGAAACCGTGGAAAAGGAGTTTTACGGTATGCAACCCAGCACCTGTTTAAGCTCGTTGACTCTTTGTTTTTCCCATTCTGCATAGGAAGACGACTCGAAAGTGAGACGAGACCATGCGTCGTTCAGCGAGAGCGCAATGTGATCGGTCACAACGCTATTTTGTGCAATGTAGGGTACAAGACCCAGTTCGGTACAGCGCTCGTAAGTGAAGTCGACGAGCCCTATCAAGAGCCGACTTGGGAAGCTGAATTCATAATCCTGTGGCTTAATGTTTCCTTCGGCCTCGGCAAATCGGTTCCACATCTCCCTGACTTCATTCGCGTCGTCTCCCTTGGAAATGCCTGGTTTCTCCAGCATGAGGCAGATACCTTCATTCCTGCTATCGTCGCAAGGGTGGCTTTCGGACGGATCAAACATATTCTCGCTCTGGTTCATGCAAAGACGAAGGTTGCACCACGCATACGCAGAGCCGACGAGGTAGGTGGCGATCATATCACAGGCGAATTCCTTGGCCCATCCTCTCCATCTGATCTGTAGCTCTTTTGCCCGCGCGACATATTCCAGAGGAGCCCCTTCATTCTTTATTCTTTCGATCTCCGTCTCGTAATGGTCATCTACTACAGAATAGAACCCTTCATCGATGTGCTCTGCAAAGAGGATGATGTGGGCCAGCTCATGATAGAGGTCCGCCAGCCCGAGAAGGTGCTCAGGTTCATTCACCGGAATCATGACCACATTGAAACCAGGATACGTGGAGTAACCCGAAGCCAGGGCGACACAGAGGGGCGGTGGTTTTCTGTAACCTATCTCGTCGAAAATCTTCTTGCAAACCGCAGTGGGGAATCGGTCCTTGTCGGTGAAGCGGGTGAGCACCAAGAGTGGGACTGCTACGAGAGAGTGGACTCGACGGGCCAGTTGCCTGTATTTTCTGAGAAAATTCTTGGCGTACTCGGGATCCTCTATATCCGGAGTTTCAATAAGACCGTCCACTTTTGATCGCAGGTTCTCTATAGACTCGATAACCCATGAAAGATAGCCTTCTGTCTCAGGCAACACGCGCACCTTGGACGCCTCATCCTGAATCAAAAGGATCCTCTGCCTCAGATCATGCAGCAATTGCCGTAGAGGAACAGTCATCATCTCCTCCACAACCTCCGAAACGACGCCGAAGCGGTGCTATCCGCCGCGTCGCACAGCTCTTCAAGGAGCAGAAAATCTCTCTTGTCGAGCATCTTGCGTTGCTCGAGCTTGTCGACCAAACGTTCAAGGTCTTGCAGATAGTATTCCTTGGCTTTGCTGTGGGTGTGTTCGAGTCTGCTTACAACCTCCCTCGGAACCGGGCGATGGGACCTGCCCCTGATATCGGCTTTACGGTTCAGGCCGATCATCAAGCCCATGAGAAACTCCACTACTTTTCGAGTCTGCGCCGCATCGTACCGCAATTCCCCTTTCGGCCGCCTCTTGAACTCCAGCACAATGTCGTTCAGCAGCTCGGAAAATGTGGAGTTGCTTTCATACTCATGTGACAGTATACTAATATCGCTCATGGCAATACACTCCTTTCCCTGAATTGCCCCGGCAGTTCCTCCGTTTCATATGTGTCCCCATAAAGGATTTCATCTTCGTCCGCGTCCCCGGCAACCGGCTTCAGGCTCTCGTCAGCAAGCTTCACATCGATAGGCAGGCCGCAGCACCCTTCGGGGTTCATCCAGCATAGCTGTGAAAGCGCGAAAACTCCATGCAGGACTGATTCAATATCGAGTTTACCGGCCGCTATTTCAACATACAAGGGATTCGCCGTTCCCTGACGCAAAAAGGGATATCCCGAAGTGCAGACAAGCCCGCTTTTGTCCGTCAATTGTCTCCAGCTTCCAGTCGCCGGATTCTCTATCTTCCCATCCCGCTCCGAGAAAATCCTGAATCCAAATGTGTGGCTCTTGTGGATCTCCACGATTCCCCATGTGGCGCCGATCGACAAACACCCTTCTCGCTGCAACAGGCGAACTGCTTCCTCAAATCCCTTCCATTCAGAGTCAAAGGAATTTCCGTCTCTATGGAGCACGACTGACTTCGGCTGGATTTTGAGAAGCTTCACATCTTCTCGAAGGTTTTCGTATATGATCGTCCGTATCTGTTTCGACAACAGCTTTTCCTTCTGTTCGGATCGCTTAACCCGTACAAAACAGTCTCTTCCGTTGTTGTAGACAAAGGTGAAGGCAGCCGTATTGTTCAGCACGTCAACGCCGATGTAAACGTCGTAAGGGAGGGGATCCTTCAGGGCCCACAGCCATTTCCTGTTGACCATCAGGTGACCGAGAGCCGTATACTTCAGATAGTTCATGTATCTGCCCATAGAGTCCCCTTTGACGTCGTGACATTCTGAGCCATTCCTTCGCTGATAGAAATCCTTGAGCCGCAGGGAGTTCACACATTGCAGCTGTATATCTTCCCAAAGCTCTCTCTTCACATAGTTATGTACATCCCCCAGCCGGGACGAAGGAGGAAGAATCAGAATGCCGTAACCCCGCGCATTAATCTCTTTGCATTTACAGATTATCGCCTCAACTTGAGACTTTAGCGTAGTCGCTTTCCGGTTGTCGTAAACGACCAACTCCATGACAAATGATTTGTGTACGAAACTCGCGATTTCTTCTTCGATGCGCCTCTTGAAATCCTCGACGATCGAGCGGGGCAGGCTTAACGGGGCGATCAGAAATTGGGCCTTGAAGTCAAGACTAGCAAAGGGGCCGGCAGATCGGTCGCGAAGCATCCCGAGTCGGCTTGAGCCTAACTTCGACAAAGGAATCCGATCCTTCTGCATTTCAAGGACTTTCCCGTTTCCAAAAAGTTGCGCGGGGACACTAAAGGCGCTCCCTTCGTACCGCAAGGGGGTCTCCGAAACAATGATTCTGGCGGCGTCAAGAAATGCCGTCTTGAGATACTTTCTCACGATGTCTTGCGTAATCGCTAATCGTTCATCGGCCTGCTTTATCGAGCGTCTGTGAACCGTCTGAACTTTGGCGTCATCGGTGGGAAGAAGCAGTTTGCAGAGGGAAGCAGCACCGTATTTTCTTTTCCGATTGCCCGGATTCTGGTAGTTCATCGCCGGTGAATTCGTATCAAGATTCTTTATCCACGCAGCCTGTGAGGCCGTTCGAAGTTTCTCCTTCGTGTAATCAAAGATCGTGACGCTTCGATCCTCCCCGTCAGGTACAAATCTTTGTTCGCCAATACTTTTTCCCGTCAAACTCAAAAATTGTACAGGGTACAATGCATCACCCCAATGATAGAGCATGTGTCTCATCTTTAACACGTTCATTTCGTGATCGCCCACACAACGTTCGGTCAACCATAGGGGGTCGGCATACTTATGGAGAAGACGCACGACGAGGTACAGTTCGCCTTCCAATACGATAGTGCCAATGCCGAATCCCGAAAACGCCGAAACCTCTGCGCCATTGTGCGCCCACCGTTCAGGCGTCTTGCGATAATACGTTGACGCGCTGTACCGCCACAAGGATCTGTCGTTCCACAGGGATGTGCGAAGGGCGAAGGCTACGAAGGACTGTGCGATACGAAGCGATTCGGGCTCCCGGTTCTTCAGGTCGAGTGATCTAACCTCTCCCGCCCTAAGCGTAAGTACATCCGGTACGAGTTGATATTCCAGTCGCTTCAGTTCATGGCTAGAAGGAATGGCTATCACCGGTTGTTCTGCCAGGATCAAGCTGACCGGTATGTGTTCTTCGAAGGAGATCATGGTCACAAGTCTATTCAGGTTTGCCAGTTCACTCTGGTCCGTTCGCCAACCCGTTCGGAGGTCGTTAACCCGATAGGTCCGGTAGGTTCCGCCAAAGTCTGTCAGGTTGACAACCTTAAAACAATTGAGAAGATGCTCCGTCACGCTTCACCTCCGTGCACAGTCTGCGAAAGCTGCAATAGAAGCAGGTGCCTGGACTGTTAGCATACTCGTATTCTTCGATCATTTTGGCGTCGTACGTTTCTCCGTTCCGCAGGGCCCCGATTTCTTGAACGCTTTGATACACAAAGTCCTGCCATTTTTCGATCTCATTCTCATCCAGCCGATGGTAGACAGCGTGACCGCCCAGAAGCTGAACCTCTACCAGTTCCAGTGCCTCTAATGGCAGGCTCCAGCGATCGGATATGACCCACGCGTAAAGCGCTAGCTGGGAACCATGAGGGCCTCTCGTGGAATCGGTTTCAGTCTTCCACTCTATGATTGAATGACGGTCATCATTCCTGGCAATTATCAAATCCGGTACAATCCGTAACGTTGCCTCTCCATACTTATATGAGCAGGAGTGCTCAGCGTAGTAGCGTCTCTGACCCAACAACCCCGGTATGCTTTGGGAGACAGAAGCCAAATTTTGCAGGCTCAGGGCTATCTCATCAATAATGTTCTGCAAGACAGGGGCAGGAATCTTCTCCCCTCGCTCATGTTCAAGGAGCAGGAAAGATACACCGCCATCTTTTAGTCTTCCCCCTTTAGACGCCGTTCTTTCTGATAATTCGAACTGGACCTCAGCCGTCTCCGTCGTTCTCTCTATGATTCCGTCCCAGTCAATAGCGCCCGTTGTAAGCCCGGGGACCACGAATTGTTTGATCGCATCATGAATGAGACTGCCCCTCCACAAGTGAAGCGATTTCACGTGCTTCAGCCTGTAAGCTTCGCGCCGCAACCAGTCCTTCGCCTTGTGGTTCGCCGCCACATGCGAAAAGAAATACTGTCTCTGGCAGCGGCGGAAAGCATTATGGGCAGAATGGGACCAGATCATTAAATTGGCTTTCCCTTTTTGGCTTGTCGCTTATCCAGGTATTTCAACAGGACCTCCCAGTCATCTTCAGTTGCCGTCTCCTGAGCCCGTCGAAAGAATGCCATCGCGGGTTTGCTTTCGGCCAACCTTTCCAGCTCCGGCGGAACTTTCCCCGCGAGTCTCAGGAGTTCCACCTGGTCCGTCTCCAAAATTCTTGCCAGCAAGCGAATGCTTTCCGAAGAAGGGCTGTAATCCGTCCTACCGTTCTCGATCTTACTCAAGTACGTAAAGTTCAGCCCCGTCTTCCCGGCAAGTTGCCGCAAAGTGAGCTTCCGCTCGTTCCTCAACTCCCTGATCCTTTTACCCAATTCGTTGTATGTCATGGCTGCCCTCTCTTCAATTTGCCTTAATGTAACATGTCGTTGGGTTGAAGTCAACAACAATGACGTCAGCTTTGATAATTTTACTTGACAGCTACTGTCTCTACTGATATTAGTATAGATACTATGATGCCTATAGACAGAAGGGAAGGAGGGGCATATGCCGCAGGAACCAAGGCTACCGGATTACTTATCTCATTATCCGCTAAAGTATGTTGAATATTTCGATCATGACGGTACGTATGCCGGCTGCACTGATGCCCACTACATCTCATTCGGCGTGTCCACTTGGAGTGATCAGGATTTATCTCTGAAGGTGTGGAGGAAGGGAGGAAGGGATGACAAGTGGCTGCGGCAGAGTGAAGAGCTGCCATTGCACCGTCCTATAGACTTAACCTTATTGTTGCTGTTCGTACTTGACCAGAGCACTCAAATGCCCCCTGGTACCCTGGAGAAACAACCCAATAGCATAGAAATCAAATCGAACCCGCCGCATAGTCCGCGAACGCCGTCTATCGAGCAGTACGATAACCGACCTGGCGCGGCTGGTTTCATTCAACGTAGACTGAATTCTCTCTACGAAAAACTTAGAGATCTAAAGGATAAGGGCTTGATTTAGAAATCAAAGACGATGGCTGTTTATGGGGGCGTTTGCGGCTTCTCTGACTTGAAGGCCGCCGGGAAAGGGCACGCGCCCTGATTCAGCTGCTCTTTGTTATGCTTGAAGACACCGCGAGGGAATTATGTCGGATCTGACTGCTATCGAAAAGCGCAAGATCGAGCGGGCTCTCGGCATGGGAAACGGTTACGTCTTGAACTTTTCAAATCGAACTTTTGGCGAATTTTTCCTCGATGGTTTTGGTATTGATATCTACGATGCCAAATACGATTACGGCAGTGGCTCAAAGGCTAATCGGATGCGTGCATTCTGGCAACTTGAAAGCAATCACTTGGTGGGACGTGTCCTTGATTTACTCTTCACGGAATGGAACGAATTCAGAGGTTATGGTGCACCGGAGGCACCGCCAGACGACTGCTTGCGGATCGTCCGTCGGCTGAAGGAAAGCGCGCCGGTTCCGGATATTGAGGCCGTGACCCCCAATTTTGAAGATCAGTCTTTTGAAACTTTGGCGCGGTCCGTGCGAGATGCGATCGACAGAAACGAGCCTGAAACGGGGCTCGATAGACTCCATACGTTCGTTGTAAAGTACTTCCGTGTTCTATGTGACAAGAGGGGGATCGATACATCAAGGGAAAAGGCGTTGCACAGCCTTGTCGGAGAATACGTGAAGGCTTTAAAAACGGAAGGGCTTATCGAGTCGGAGATGACGGAGAGAATATTGAAATCCAGCATTTCTGTCATGGAGGCTTTCAACCGTGTGCGGAACGAACAGAGTTTTGCGCATGACAACAAGGTGCTAAGTTACAACGAGAGTCTTCTGATCTTTGGACACGTGACAAGCTCGATCAGGTTTGTTGAGGCTATTGAGAAGCCAAGCGCGGACAAGCGGGGCTTGCCAAAAGAGAAATTCGATGACATCCCTTTCTAAATTCTAAATTACCCCTCTCGCTTTCGACTGGTAATGTTGTAAGGCGTAGGTCCAATCGCATGTGACGAGTTGCACGTGCGCTGAGCAAGGTCCTTTCGCGGCCGGAGAGATTTTCGATGGATGGGGCGGAAGCCGGGGTGTCGTCCGGGCCGGAGCGTACTTCGCGCGTACGTGAGGACCCGGACACGCCCCGGCGACCGCGCCAGGCGCGAAAAGATCCCGGCCATCTCCCCCCAACTGCCCAAGATATGATAAGCTGACCGTATGAAGCCCCTCACCGTTGTCGCCCGTTTCACCCCCGGCCCTTCTTCCGAGGGCGCCTTGCGGTCCCTGGCAGGGTCTCCCCTCGTCGATGCGCTGCTGCTGGCAAGCCCGGAGCCGATCGACCCGACCATGGCCGGCGCCCGTCTGCTTCCGGGGGAGTCCCTGCAATCGGGGCGGACCCTCGACATCGTCCTGGATGCGGCTCGCACACCCTATCTCCTCCTCCTGCCCGACGGCGCCCCCGAATCGATCGGGCCCCGCGCCCTGGAGCGCATGATAGGCGCGGCACAATCGACGGGATCAGGCATCGTCTATTCGGACTACCATGAGAGCGGCAAAGAAACGCAGGTCCTTCATCCTCTTTGCAACTATCAGCCGGGAAGCGTCAGGGACGATTTTGACTTTGGGGCCATGCTCCTTTTTTCCGTCTCCGCTGCCCGCAAGGCGCGGGAGACATACGGCCCGGTCCCGGACGTGAGGTTTGCCGGCCTCTATGATCTCCGTCTCAAGGTCTCAATCGACTCACCCGTCACGCATCTGCCGGAAGCCCTCTACTCGCTCCCGGCAAGGGCGGCCGGTCCTGCCGCAGGGGAGCGGCTTTTTGCCTATCTGGACCCCCGCAACAACACGGCCCAGAAAGAGATGGAGCAGGTCTTCACCGATTACCTCAAGCGGATAGGCGCCTACGTGCCTGGTTCCCGCCTGAAGCCCTTCGATGCCGGCCGCATGCCCTTCCCTGTCGAGGCCTCCGTGATCATTCCCGTGCGGAACCGGAAAGAGACGATTGCCGAGGCGGCGGCAAGCGGCCTTTCGCAAAAAACCACGTTCCCTTTCAACGTGATAGTCGTGGACAACCACTCCACGGACGGGACGACCTCAGTCCTGCGCAAGCTCGCCGCGCGGAATCCCACGCTTCATCACGTCGTTCCCGGCCGGACCGGCCTCGCCATCGGCGGCTGTTGGAACGAGGCGCTTCGGTCTGCGGCGTGCGGCCGCTATGCGGTACAGCTCGATTCCGACGACCTTTACCGGACCCCCCATGTCCTGCAGCAGATAGTCGATACCCTCCGCGACGGCAGCTATGCCATGGTAATCGGCTCCTATACACTCGTTGATTTCACGCTTGAGGAGATTGCGCCGGGGCTCATCGACCACCGCGAATGGACCGGCGGGAACGGCCATAACAACGCATTACGCGTGAACGGACTCGGCGCCCCGCGGGCCTTCGCCACGGCAGTTATGCGCGAGACGGGCTTTCCCGACGTCAGCTACGGAGAGGATTACGCGGCCTGCTTACGGATCTGCCGGGAATACAAGGTTGGAAGGATCTACGAAAGTCTCTACTTGTGCAGGCGCTGGCGGGGCAACACGGACTCAGGCCTTGACCTCGACGCGGCAAACCGGAATAACGCTTTCAAAGACGGGGTCCGGACGGCTGAAATCCTTGCCAGACAGAAAATGAGCCGGGCGGCCGGCTAAACCACCATGGGCATCGGCAACCACCCTATCCTCAGCACCGGCGCGATCTATGACGCCTTCGAGGGCGCGCGGTGCCCGGGCCGTCTGCCCGCGCTCTGCCTCGACCTCCTCGCCCGGCAAAAGGTGGCGTGGTCTGCGGCGGGCGCCGGCTATGACGCGCTCAACTACGTGCGGGAGAGGGAGCTGAAGTGCTGCGGATTTTCCGTCCTTGTCCAGCACAATCCGGGAAGGATCAAGAGCACCCTTGCCGACGTGGGCGAAAAGGGCGTGGCTGAGCGGGCCTGTTTTCTTTGCCCCGCCAACCTGCCCAAAGAACAGAAGGGCATACTCTACCGGAAGGACTACCTGATCCTCTGCAATCCGATGCCCGTCTTTTCTTCCCATTTCACCATTTCCCACCTGGACCATCGCCCTCAAGACCTCGCCGGGAGCGTCGCCATGCTGCTCCGACTCATGTCCGATTTCGGTCCGGGCTCATCCATCCTTTATAACGGACCGAGGTGCGGCGCATCGGCTCCGGACCACCTCCATTTCCAGGCAGTGCCGTCCGGCCGGATGCCGATTGAGGGGGAAATTCGCGCCAAACAACGGGCCTTGAGAAGATTGGCCGGGGGTGTTTCCGTGCGCCGCGCGAGGGGCGTGGGACGGGAAGTCATCATCCTCGACGGACCGGGACCGGCCGCGGTGGGGGATGCGCTTCACGCCCTTGTGAAGGGACTTCAGCGCGTGCTTCTCACGGACCGGGAACCGATGATGAACCTTATCTGCATCCGGGAGGGGCGTACCTACAGGGTGCTGGTCTTCCCCCGGGCAAAACATCGCCCTGACGCCTTTTACCTGGAGGGGGACGACTGCCTCGCAATCAGCCCGGCTGTTGTTGAGATGGGGGGCATCATGGTGACGCCTCTCGAAAAAGATTTCGGGCGGCTTGACAGCTCCCGGGTAGAGCAGATATTTAACGAAGTGTCGCTTCCTGCGGCAATCGTGGAGCAGGCCATCGACGCGATGGGGTAGGCAGCGGGACCTGGCCTCACCCCGCGCCGGCGAGACCGTAAAATTCCCCGCGCCGGGCGCTTGCCACGATCACCTGCCCGGCTCCCGTATGCCGGCTCACAGCCCCGGCCAGCCCGGGCACCGATTCCCGATCACCGCAGGCGTCGAACTTGTTGAGTACAACGATGCACCCGGCCCTATCGACGCCCTTCATGAGCCCATCCCCTTCGAAGAGTCTCAGGAAGACCGGGGTCGTAATCTCCACGCCGGACGGCATGCCTGAAGCCTCCGTGAAAAGCTCCGACCTGAAGACTGCTTCCGCGATCGTGAGGCCCAGCGCATCGAGGCCCGCGACGACCACGATGCGGTCCGAGCAGGGCGGGATTACGGGCTCATGGGCCGCGGGGTATTTCAACGGCCGCCCCTTTGCGCCATCCGCCTCGACGAGCACAAGATCGTAATCCCGCACCAAGGCCTCAACCTCGCCGGCGCTGAGCCCGGTCAGTTTTCCCTGATCCACCGACTTGCCCATCCGCACGAATCGCCGACTCCGTCCGCCTTTTTTCATGCCGGGGGCGTCGAGAGTCACGTATGGCTCCTTCGCCCATATCCTGGTGGTGGTTGTCATCACCACCCGTTTTCCGCCCGCGGCAGCCGTCTGCCCAAGATATTCGGCAAGCGACGTTTTTCCGCCCGCGCCGACGAAGCTTATGACGTTTTCACCACGCAGTAAGGGGAGAGGATCGATCCTTTCAAGATACCACATACGGCATGTGCTTGATGTGTGTGATGACGGCGGCAACCTGCGTCTCGTCCTTCTCCCTCACGAAGAGCGTCGCGTAACCCTTTTGAAGGATGAAAAGGCCGTCGTAGGCCGTGTCCTTATGCTCTTTCATGACATACTCGATAGATTCCCTCTCGAGAGCGGCCTTGAGCACATCCATCTCAAAGATGCTCTCGACGGTATGAACTTTGACCCACTTATCTGAAGCCATTTTCCTTCGAGGTGTGCGGCGCCGGGGCGGCCTTGTCCACGGGACCGACCCATATCTCGACCTGGGTGGTGAAAGCTTCTCTCGTTGCCCTGATATTGGAAGCACGGTCTTCCTTGATGAAGTTCAGAATCGTAGTGCCATGCTTGTAACTATTGACGAAGCGCCACCCGTTCTTGACCATGTTGATCTTAAAGTAGTTCTCCAGGGAGCCCATGTCGACGTTGCCGCTTAATACGAGCACACCCGCCTTTATGTTGGGTGTTTCATAGATGAAGCTCTTTTCCGTTTGAAACGTGAGTTCCTGGGGAACAGGAATATCGGGAAACGTGTTAAAGATCGTAGCAGAGGCCTCGTCCCGAGACGCCGCCGTCTGCTCCTGCACCGTTGCGTGGCGGGGCGTGGCGCATCCCCCCATAAAAAACAGCCCTGCTATAAGAAGAACCATCCCCTTCTTCATACCTCCCCTCCCTCGTTTTCTCTCTCTATATATGCATAGGCGCTATGGTTGTGGATGCTCTCGAAGTTCTCCGCCTCTATGATAAAATGGGTAAAATTCGCATCCCCGCGCAGCTTTTCCGCCACCTCCCTTGCCACGTCTTCCACGAACTTGGGATTCTCGAAGGCTTTTTCCGTCACGAACTTCTCATCCTCCCTCTTCAGCACCGAGTAAATTTCGCAGCTCGAACAGCTCTCGATAAGGGCGATCAGGTCTTCTATCCAGAAGAAGCGCTGAAACTGCACCCCGACGGTCACCACGCCCCTCTGGTTGTGCGCCCCGTAATCGCTTATTTCCTTTGAGCAGGGGCAGAGCGTTGTCACGGGGACCGACACGGTGACGGTGAAGTTTTTCATCCTGTTTTGGCCGTCCAGGTGGCCGGCGATACCGCACATGTACTCGAGGTAGCCCGCCGTACCCGATACGGGCGCGTCCTTTCTGATGAAGTACGGGAAGCGGACCTCCATATGGGCCGACTCGGCATTGAGTCTTTCCTTCATTTCCCTCAAAATCATGGGGAACTCCTTCATGCCGAGCACGTTCTTGTGGGCATGGAGTATCTCGACAAATCTGCTCATGTGCGTCCCCTTATACTCCTTGGGAAGGCTCACGTACATGCTGATCTCGGCAATAGTGTGCTGGGAGCCGTTGCTCTTGTCGAGCACGACTATCGGGTACCTCACGTTCTTGACTCCCACCTTGTCTATCTCGATATTGCGGGGGTCGTGCATGTTCTGCACGTCTTTCATATCGACCTATTCCCGGTACGAGGCGTAGGCATTATCCGATTCCCACACCCGCACCTCTTTCACCGCGACGTGCTCTTTGCCGACCAGCTCAGCCAGACGGCCGTATACGTAGAATGCGAGGTACTCGGCCGAGCTCGCCCTCTCTTTGAAGAACGGGATATCGTTGATGTACTTGTGATCCAGATCGGCGACTACTTCCCGCAGCATTGCCTTGAGGACCGCGAAATCGAGAAGCATTCCCTCTTTGCCGAGATGCTCGCCCTCGAAGGCGGCCTCCACTCTGAAGTTGTGTCCGTGCAGCTCTTCGCACTTGCCATGATACAACTCAATTTTGTGGGCAGCGGCAAATGTTTCTCTCACGAACAGGGTGAACATCGCCATAATCTTATCTTTTGTCGGGAATATTGTCAACATGGAAAGGCAGGCGGCTCAGGGAAGACAAGACGGCAAAGAGACGTTAGCAGTTGTAAATGCGTTCTCTTTTAGTTAGACTACGATATGTTCGTTACCGACGGCACATCAAACTATGACAAGGTCTGCGAGGAGCTGCTCGAGCTCGTGTGGGAAACCGGGGCCGTCGCAAATGCGCCCATGCTTTCGGGAAGCGTCGAACAAGGGGCTGCCCGTATCCCCCTTTTCGGAGAGGACTGCTGCGTCCGGCGGGACGGCGTGTACAAGGGTGCGGTGAGGCTCGATACTATCGGCTCAATCCTCGTGGTGAGATACCTGCTCGCGGCAGGTACCGCGCAGATGCAGCATACCTGGCTGCCCTACAGGGATTTGAAGGACGGGGCGCAGTTCTCGGGATTCATCAAGACCAACATAGAGGACAAGATAGCCTCGGCATTCCAGGGAAAACGCGTCGCCTTGCAGGAGCGGTTGTCGACGCTCGGGGCCGTCAGGTGTGCGGAAGAGGTGCAGGGCGACATCGCGCTTGTCCTTCATCCCCTGCCGAAAGTGCCCGTGCTCTCCCTTTTCTGGGACAGAGACGAGGAGTTTCCCGCGTCATTCCAGTTCCTCTTCGATGGCTCCGCCTCCTCGTACCTGGATTTGGAGGCACTCGCCGCCATGCTCCAGTATATCTATCTGAAATTGGCAGGTGCTGCATGACAAAAGTTCTTATTATCGATGACGAAAAGGCCATTCTCGAAAGTCTTTCTTCAATCCTCCTCGATGAAGGATTCGCCGTCTGCACCGCCAAAGACGGCAAAGAAGGACTGGCCATTTTCAAAAAGGAAAAACCCCGGATTGTCCTTCTCGATATATGGATGCCCGAGATGGACGGTCTTGAAGTATTGAGGCTGGTGCGGGAAGCCGACCCGGAAGCGGTGGTCATCGTTATTTCGGGCCACGGCACCATCTCCACTGCCGTCGAAGCCGTGAAAATGGGGGCGACCGATTTCCTCGAAAAGCCCCTCTCCATAGACAAGGTGCTAGAGGTAATTTCACGAGGGCTCGCGGGCAAAGGCAATGGGAAGGAGAAGGCAGGCGATGACGTGCGGATCGAGATCTCGGGGGGTTTCGAGGCGTGCAGGCAAAAGACCATCGGCAAGAGCATCGTGGCCTATGGGATGGGCCTCTTTTCAGGCGTGAAGACCGGGATGATCCTCCTGCCCATGCCGCCCGGCACGGGGATCATCTTCGAACAAGTACCGGAGGGCGAGCGTATACCTGCCTTTGTCGACTATGTCTATTCTTCCGGAAACGCATCTTCCATAAAGGGCAAGAGCTGCACCATCACTGCGGTCGAGCATCTCCTCGCCACGTGCCACATGTACGGGATTACGAATCTCCTCGTGAAGATAAGCGACGAGGTACCCATTTTTGACGGATCGGCGCAGGAGATCTGCAGCAAGATAGAGGAAGCGGGCATTATTGAGCAGAAGCAGGGTATAGAACCTCTGGTCATAAAGAACAAGATCGTCCTCCGGAATCTGCCCGACGGCAAGTTCCTCTCGATAGAGGCGGCCGGGGAGCTCGAGATCGATTACAGGCTGGAGCAGCCCCGGCCCATTGGCGTACAGCAGTACGTGTTCCGGGGTGGGAAGAGCGCCTTCTTGCGGGAGATCGCCCCCGCCCGCACCTTCGGCTCCATAAAAGACTTCGAACGACTCGAAAAGATTGGACTCGCGGCGGGTCGCGTCAGCAACGTAATGAGCAACACGATACTCCTCAACAATGACGAGGTGATCAATACGGAATTGAGGTTCGCCGATGAGTTCGTGAGGCATAAAATCCTTGACCTGATCGGGGACCTTTATCTCATCGCCCGTCCTGTGATAGGGAAGGTGGTCGCGCGCCAGACCGGGCACCTGGAAAATATTGCCCTGGTGAAAGAGCTGAAACAGGCCTTTTACGGGTAACCCCGGCCCCATAAACAAAATGTTGAATTCTTAATTTTGAATGTTGAATGAACGACCACGACCGGCGAAGCGGGGCGCTACACCGCCGTCAGAACGGCTGCTTGGGGCTCAATTGTCAAAGGTAGACATAGGAAACAATGTCCCCTTCTCCCTCCCCCACCATCTTTGACTCTGAACTACCGAACGCCGGGCATAGGGAAGCATCTGTGACCTTTATGTGCGAGATCACGACTGAATTGTGGTTTTATGCAGACAGTGACACGCTGGTATCACTTTATCGCTTACTTCTTCGGTGGGGCTTTCCTCGCAAACACGATCCCACACCTGGTGAACGGCATTTCGGGTAGCCCGTTCCAGAGCCCTTTCGCATCGCCACCAGGGCAGGGTTTGTCATCGTCAACGGTCAACGTCCTGTGGGGAATGCTCAACCTGGTTGTGGCTTACGTACTGGTGGCGCGCGTTGGCCGGTTCGAGCTGCGCCGGACGAGGCACGTGGTTGTCCTGGGGCTCGGGGCACTGCTCATGGTACTCATGCTGGCACGGGAATTTGGAAGGTTTCATGGGGGCAACCTCTGACCAAAAACCCGGGGGGTCTATGGGTCTGCCATCAGTTCGTTGGCGGCCGGGACCGACAAGTTGCTTCCTGGAAGCTGCAAGCCCAACAATCTCCAACAAGTTGAAGAGTACACGTGGTGTTCGTGACGTGGTCTCCGACCTCACGAGTAGCCACGAAAAGCCAACATTGCCTATACACCTAATTGCAGCGTAATTGCCAAGTGCGTCTGAGCATCAGCCTGATTTCATTATATGTTTGTTGTTGCCTCGCAGGGTTAACAGATGTATAATCCAAAAAAGGCAGCTTGTCCTATTAATTGCTATCCGTCAGATAAGAGAGGTCATAATGACACATAGAATCAAACCTACAGAAAGAAAAAATGACGAGTGTGAAAGCATTATCAAAGGGTCATACCACGGAGTGTTATCGTTTAGCCACGAAAGCGAACCCTATGCCGTACCGGTGAATCATGCGTATGAAGACGGCAACTTTTACTTTCACTGTGCTATCGGCGGAAAGAAGATTGATTACATAAAAAGAAACCCCTCTGTTGTCTATACCATCATGAAATATTATGGATCTCCGGAGGATTTTAAGAGCAGGAATAATTGTCATGGGAAATGGGAGAGCGTAATAGCCTACGGTAATGCGAGGTATGTCGAGAACGAACAAGAGCTTCAGGACATATTGGATAAATTCCTGAAATATTACGGGAAAGAGAAACGTGAGATATCACGGTCGTCCCTCTTGGAAACGAGAGCAATAGTCATGGAAGTAAAGAAGATGACGGCAAGAAGAGAATTGGAAGCAAAACAAACTGAATTTTATGAATGGGAAAAGTAGCGGCCTAACGGACCCATGGGTAACATCGCAGAATGTCATGACTGGAAAACCTTAATAGTGACTGCCTATCAAGGCATCCAGCAAATCGGCCCGAGATAGGGCCTCTAGCTCATTTTGATGTTACCACTTTCAACCCTGAATCTTCACCTTTCGTCGTGATTCTATTCTGCGGCTTTGTGAAGTGAGTAAGGTTTTTTTTCGGCCGGAGGAAATTTCGATGATAGTACCACCCCCGTCCCGTCTGGTTCCTTCTTGCGCCGACTGGTTCCTCGGGGGTACCCGGCAAACCGACCTATGTCTTGCAACGTGGGAGGGTCGCCGCCCGGAGGCGTACTCTTTCGTACGTCGAGGACGCGCGGCCCCGAAATGCAGGCGCATGGCGCGAAATTAACCCGGCCGCCCCAGCCGGCGTCTTTATTTCCCCAGGATAATAGGCTATGTTATTATATAGACGCCGGCCCGCACCGGATAACTATACTCAATGAAACAGATAAGAAACTTCAGCATCATCGCCCATATCGACCATGGGAAATCGACGTTGGCGGACCGCCTTATCCAGTACGCCCATCTGGTGGACGACCGCCAGTTCAGGGACCAGATCCTCGACAATATGGACATCGAGCGGGAGCGGGGGATTACCATAAAGAGCCAGACGATCTGTTTGCCTTATACAAGCAGTGAGGGCGTCGACTTCGATCTCAACCTCATCGATACCCCCGGCCATGTGGATTTTTCCTACGAAGTATCGCGCGCGCTCGCCTCATGCGAAGGGGTCCTCCTCCTTATCGACGCCTCCCAGGGTGTGGAGGCCCAGACACTTGCGAACCTGTATGCGGCCATGGAGCATAACCTCGTCATCATCCCCGTGATCAACAAAATCGACCTGCCTTCCGCCGACATCGAAAAGGTGAAGCACGAAATAGATCACGACCTGGGGCTCGATCCCGATGAGGCCGTGCTCTGTTCGGCCAAGGAAGGGATCGGGATACAAGATGTCCTCAACGCGGTTGTCACACGGATCCCGCCTCCCTCGGGCAGCGTTGAAAAGCCCCTGGCAGCTCTTATATTCGACGCCAGATACGATTCCTTTCGCGGCACCATCGTGACGTGCAGGATATTCGACGGGGTGGTGGCTCCGGGCGATATGACCAGGCTTATGTCGACGGGATCTACGTACAAGGTGGAGGAGGTCGGCATCTTCCACCTGACGCGGTCGCCGCAGAAAGAGCTGACCGCGGGCATGGTCGGCTATCTTATTTCAGGCATCAAGACGGTGAGCGACACCAGAATCGGCGACACCATTACCCTGGAGACGAACCCCGTCGACAAACCCCTGCCCGGTTTCAAGGAAGTGAAGCCCGTCGTATTTTCGTCGATCTATCCCGTGGCATCGGATGACTACCAGTCACTCCTCGACGCGCTTGAAAAATACAAGCTCAACGACGCATCCCTTACCTACCAGAAGGATTCTTCCGCTTCCCTCGGCCAGGGCTTCCGCTGCGGATTCCTGGGCCTGCTGCACCTGGAGATCGTCCAGGAGCGGCTGGAAAGGGAGTTCGACCAGTCTATCGTCATGACCATGCCGAGCGTGCAGTATCGGTTCTACCTGACTGACGGGACCGCCGTCACCGTCGACAACCCCCAGTACTATCCCGATCCCGCGGCACTACAAAAAGGCGAGGAGCCCTTCATCAGGGCGAGCATCCTGATCCCGGAGCGCTACGTGGGGGGCGTGATGAAACTCTGCATGGAGCGGCGCGGCGTCAATTCGCACCTCTCGTACCCGACGCCCGGCAGGGTGGAAATCACTTTTGACATGCCCCTGGCCGAGGTCGTCTTCGACTTCTATGACAGGCTCAAAAGCATCAGTCAGGGCTACGGGTCCTTCGACTACGAGCTCACCGACTACCGGGAGAGCGACCTGATCAAACTGGACATCCTCGTCAACGGCGAAAAGGTGGATGCCCTCTCGGTGATCATCCACAAAGACCGCGCCAGGGAGCGGGCAGTCAAGATATGCGACAGGCTCGAAGAAGAGATCCCGAGACACCAATTCAAGATCGCCATTCAGGGGGCCATCGGCGGGAAGATCATAGCCCGCTCGACCATCTCGGCGTTCAGGAAGGACGTTACCGCGAAATGCTATGGCGGCGACATCACCAGAAAGCGGAAGCTCCTCGAAAAGCAGAAGAAGGGCAAGAAACGGATGAAACAGGTGGGCGCGGTGATGATCCCCCAGAGCGCCTTTATGGCGGCCCTGAGGACGACCGATGAGGAGTAGGGCACCGCAATCCGCACCCGCCGCGGCCCTGCCCGGCCTCTACGTGCACGTCCCTTTCTGCCGCACCAAATGCATCTACTGCGACTTTTATTCGGTGACGCGGCCCGGGGAGGCGGATGTGTGGCTTGCCTCCCTCGGACAGGAGATTGCCCTCTATAAAGACCGGTTCAGCCGGATTGACTCCCTCTATATCGGCGGCGGCACGCCCACCTGTCTCGATGAGAGGCGGATGGCCGCCTTGTTCCAAAGACTGCATGAGCATTTCCGCTTCGCCGCCAATTCCGAGATCACGATAGAGGCAAACCCCGACGACATAGACGGACCGGCTGCGGCGGCACTCAAGTCTCTCGGTATCAATCGCCTGAGTCTCGGCATCCAGTCCTTTGACGACGGGGACCTTGCCTTCCTGCGGCGGAGACACACGGCAGCCGGCGCTGAATATGCGCTTGAGGCAGCGATCGGGGCGGGGTTCTCGAACATCGGGATCGACCTGATGTACGGCCTGCCGGGACAGACGCAAGACACATGGCTCGCGACGCTGGAGCGGGCCCTCTCTTTCAATCCGGCCCATCTCTCGTGCTACCAACTGACGCCGGAAGGAGAAACGCCCCTTAGCCGCATGGTCGGCGCGGGGCGGATTCTCCTACCCGGCGAAGAGGAGGCGGCGGACCTTTTCCTCCTGACATCCCGGTTCCTTGAAGCCCACGGCTTTACCCATTATGAGGTCTCCAATTTTGCGGCCTCGCGAAGGCTCTTCTGCCGTCACAACCAGAAATACTGGAATCATGTGGACTACCTCGGCCTCGGCCCCGCAGCCCATTCTTTCGACGGGGCCGGGAGATGGTGGAACTACCGGTCCCTGGAGCGTTACTGCGAGGCCCTCTCACGGGGGATGAGGCCGGTCGAAGGAGAGGAAATGCTCTCCCCTGAACAGCGTGAGCTGGAAAGGCTCTATCTGGGACTCCGGACCAGGCGGGGGGTAAGCCTTCCCTCCTTAAGGGAAGAGTCTCTGCCCGCGGTCCGTGAGCTCAAGCGCGCCGGGCTCGTGACCGTACGCGGGGGCAGGCTCTGCCCCTCCCGTCGCGGCTATCTGGTCGCGGACTCTCTGCCCGTGCTGCTTAGCCCGTACTAGGCGGCCGAGGCGATTGAGGAAACCATGAACATCCATATCGGCACATCGGGATGGAACTATCCGCACTGGAAAGGCGTTTTCTACCCGGAGGGGCTGAAGCCGCGGGAGTGGCTCGCATTCTACGGGCAGCAGCTCGACACCCTTGAAGTGAATGTCACCTTTTATCGGGAGGCAAAGGCGACAACCTTTGAGAAGTGGCGCCGGACCGTCCCGGGCGGTTTCCTCTTTTCCGTGAAGATGTCGCGATTCATCACCCATATCAGGCGGCTGAAGGTGGAGCGCGGCTCGGTAGAACGCTTTTTGGGAAATGCCTCGGTCCTCGCCGGCAAGCTGGGTGTCATCCTTATTCAGCTCCCCCCTTCCCTGCAATTCGATACCGGCCTGATGTCGGACTTTTTCGGCTTGCTTGACCCCGCGTTCCGGTACACCGTCGAAGCGCGGCACAACAGCTTCATTACCGACGCGTTCTTCTCCCTGCTGAGAGCACGGAATATAGCGTGGTGCATCTCGGAGACCGCCGGTCGCTTCCCCTATGACGAGGCGGTGACCGCCGATTTCGTCTACATGAGGCTCCACGGCAGGGAGGGGCTTTATGTCTCGAGCTACCGGGACGATGAGCTTTACGGGATCAAGCAGAAAATAGCCGCGTGGGGGAAGGAAACATATGTGTACTTCGACAACGACTTCAGCGGGCACGCCCCGCGGAACGCACTTGCCCTCAAAGCCATGTTCGATCACTGAAAAGCGGATGCGGCTTACGCGTCAAGCTCCCATGCCGGCCGCAGCTAGGGCAACCGCATTTGCCCTGCGGCCGGGGCTATTGACAAATAGCCACGGCACGTGCGATAAATGAAGTGTAGACTCATAGAGACGTGACACAATCGAAGGAGTTGCAATGAAAAAAGGTATGCTGCTTTTCGCCGTCGTCCTGATCGGGCTTCTTATGGTCCTGCCGGCAGCAAGTAACGCCGCGAGGGGAGGCGGAGGTCGCGGCGGCGGTGGCGGCTATCGTGGTGGCGGCGGCTATCGTGGTGGATACCGCGGAGGCTGGTACGGTCCACGGGTCTTCATCGGACCCGGGTATTACTATTCCCCATACTACTACGCCCCGGTTCCCCCTGCCTACTACGCCCCGCCTGCATATCCGGCACCGGACGCCGGATATCCGTATTCCGACCAGTACGGATATCCCGACCCCGCGGCAACGGGCCCAAACGGATATCCCGACCCCGCGGCAACGGGCCCAAACGGATATCCCGACCCTGCGGCAATGGGCCCAAACGGATATCCGTATCCCAACCCTGCGATGGCGGGTCCGGCAGGGAACGGAAACCCGGCCGGGAATCAAGGGCAGATCGTCACCGTGCCGGGCCAATGGGTGGGCGGCAAGTGGGTACCGGAACACCAGGTGCAAGTGGCGCCCGATCATTAACAACGGCTTGTGAGACTCGGTATGCAACGGGTGTCCCATGAGTTTTCCGAAGAGCCCGCCGGCCCTTGTATCCTCACGAGATTGTTTCTCTTTTCTGGTCCTTGTCTGCGCGTTGATGTGCCTGCATAGCGGGGTCGCCCCTGACGCCTCTGCTGCGGGAACTGAAATCAACGTCACGGAAGGCGACCTCATCAGCGCGGATATAGTCGATTTCCCCCTCACGCAGGTCCTGGTCCATCTCTCACAACATTTACCGATAGAGATAAAGGGGCGTCCGGACGGGAACGACAGGCTCACTCTCCACTTTTCACACCTGACCCTTCAGGAGGCCCTGGGAAAGATAATGGCCGGCTACAACTACGTGGTGATCGGACCTGAACCGGCAGGGGGGAGACTCGTGATCACGATACTCGGCAAGGCCGCCGGGACGGCAAGAGAGGCACCCGTGCCGTCGCCTCCGGCGGCAGGGTCGCCTCCTGAAGCGGGCACACCGGCTGCGCCGCCTCCGGCGTCTCCTGCGCCTCCGCCGGCCCGCGCGCAACTGCCCACGGGCAGGCCCGTCCCACCTCCACCGCCGAATGAAGGACAGCCGCCGATAGTTGCGGCGAATCCGGCGCCAAGCGTGGATACGGCTGCAACAGCACCCGGTGGCTCGACGACGGCAACACCGCCCGGCGTCCTGCCCGCCTCCGACGATCAGCCGCCGTTTAACCCCGCGGCCTGGGGCGGCCGTGGCTACCGCAAGTAGTCTGTGGCCGGCAGCGCGTCCCTCGTTTCCACGGCGCAGGCGTCAGCGCACTCTCTCACGCGCAAGCAGCGCTGCCCCGAGTGCGGCAATTACCGGGGCTAGCGTCGCCCCCTCCATGAGCAAGCTCATGGAGCTACCCCCTCATAAAAAGGAAAAGGCATGAAAACGCGCGCAGGCGTCAGCGCACTCTCTCACGCGCAAGCAGCGCTGCCCCGAGTGCGCCCACGACCTGAGGCTCCGCGGGAATCTTCAGGCAGACCCCCATCGATTTTCCAAGGGCAGCCACAACCCCCGTATTTTTCGCGACGCCTCCCGCCATAACGACCTCCTCCTCCAGACCTCCGAGCCTGTTGACCAGACCCATGGCCCGCTCTGCGATCGCCGCGTTGATACCGTGGAGGATATCCGGGAGCTTCTCTCCTTCGCTCACGAGGGAGACCACTTCCGATTCGGCAAAAACCGTGCATATGCTGCTGATCGCCAGATGCTTCCCATGTCTGAGAGATAACTCACCCATGCGTTCCAGGTCGATTTCGAGGGCAGACGCCATCACCTCGAGGAACCTCCCTGTCCCGGCGGCGCACTTGTCGTTCATCTCGAACTCAACAACGCGCCCCCTGGCGTCGACCCTTATTGCCTTTGTATCCTGCCCGCCGATGTCGATAATGGTTCTTGCTCCGGGGAAAAGGTAGTTGACCCCTTTGGCGAGGCAGGTGATCTCCGTAACCGCGTCTTGCGCAAAATCCGCCCTCCGCCTCCCGCACCCTGTTGCCACGACATATGCCACGTCGCTCCGGGCCTTTCCCGCGCCTGCGAGCACGTTATCGAAGGCGAGCTCCGACGTATGACCGGAGTCGGCCCCCGTGTAAAGTATACTATAACCGACGAGGCCCTTCTCTTTGTCCAAGAGAAGGGCCTCGGTCGTCACTGAACCGATATCTATGCCTGCCGCTAACATAGGCTAACGGGGTGTGATCATTCTATGGTCGCCAGTACCGTGTCGGCGTCGACCTCCTGTCCTGCCGAAATGCATATCTCTTTTATTACACCGGTCGTGGGCGCCACGATGGGCATTTCCATCTTCATCGCCTCGAGGGTCGCTATCTGGTCGTCCTCGTTGACTTTATCGCCCACCTTGCACAACACGTTTACTATTTTTCCAACCATTGGAACAGTTACTTCCGTCGCCATCTTTTCCTCCTTAGCTTTTTCTGTATCCCAAAGCAAATTGGGCTATGATCATCTTCTGGATGTTTGACGTTCCTTCGACGATCTGATAGGACTTGGCGTCTCTCAGGAATCTTTCTACCGGGTACTCGGAAGAGAACCCGTAGGAGCCGAATATCTTGACCGCCTCAGACGCGCAGAAATTTGCGGATTCCGCGGCATAGTACTTGGCCATCGACGTCTCCAGCGTGTTGTTCAATCCCTGGTCCTTCTGCCATGCGCACTTTAACACGAGAAGCTTTGCCGCCTCATGTTCCACGGACATCCTGCCGATCTGTTCCTGGATCATCTGGAACTGGCCTATGGGCTGACCGAACTGCTCCCTCTCATTCGCATACTTGCAGGCTTCCTCGATGCAGCTCTGGGCCACGCCTATAGCCCTCGCGGCCGAGCTCAATCTCGTAAAATTGAGCATGGTCATGCATATCTGGAATCCCTGGCCCAGTTTTCCCACGAGGGCGCTCTTCGGGATCCGCGCCTCTTCAAAAAATAGCTCACCCGTAGGGGCGCAGTGAAGACCGAGCTTCGTCGTAATAGCCCTCTGGGTAATGCCGGGCGTGGTAAAATCGATAAAAAAGGCGGACATGCCTTTGTGCTTCGCGGCCTTGTCGGTCATCGCGTAGACAACACCACAACCGCAGTAAGGAACACCCGATATCCAGGTTTTAGTGCCGTTCAGGACAAATCCGTCGTCGGTCTCCGTCGCCGTCGTCCGCATGCTCGCCACATCAGAACCGGAATTAGGCTCCGTAATGGCGAAGCAACCCCCGCTTGTACCGGCGATCAGGCCGGGCAGAAACCGCTCTTTCTGCTCCTCGTTGCCGAACTTCAGGAGCACGTTCTGCGGGCCGTTCATCTGCAGGTTGAACGGAAGGCCCCAGGACGGGCTGACTCTCGCGAACTCCGTTGCCATCAGGGCCGCGGCCAGATGGCCTTCTTCGAGGCCGAGTCCGCCGTACTGCTCAGGGGCCAGGCAGCCGAACATCCCCTGATCGCCCATCTTTTTCAAGAGCTCCGGGCGGTACTTGTGTTCCTTCTCATCCTCTTCCATGGTAGGCTTAATGTTCTTTACCGCAAAATCATACGCCATCTTACGCATCGATTCCAATTCTTCAGACCATTTAAAATCCATAAACTATCCTCTCCTTGGGGGTCGAATGTGAAACAATTAGCAAAGTATCCGCTATATTAGCAAACAGCATTTTCGATGTCAAGCTAATTCTGGCGCTACACGGGGGGAATGAAACAGCGGAAAGACCCTTCCGGTGGGGAAACGGCTAAGACGCTCTAGGCCGAAGCCAGGAATTTTTCGAGGGCACGTTCCTGAGAGCTGAAAGCAAGCTGGGGCATATCCGCCGGGGAAAAGTAACCCACGTCACACGCGTCGTCGCCCGCGGCCTCCACCCCCCCGGCCTTTTCAGCCCGGAAGGTCACCACAACGACTTCGCCGTAGGTCCCGGTCTGATCGGAGCACACATCGAGGAGTCCGACAATCAGACCCTCGACACCGGACTCCTCTTTCAGCTCCCTTAAGGCCGCTTCTTCGATGCTTTCCCCGCACTCGGCAAAACCTATGGGGAAGCACCACATGCCCTTCGCGGGCTCCTCGGCCCTTTTGACGAGGAGAAGCTCACCTTTTTCGTTCGAAAGGAGTATGGAAACCACGGGAAGGGGATTTTCGTAATAGACCCGGCCGCAGGTGCCGCAGACCTGCCGCTCCTTGCCCTCGACGACGCCCTTGCCCAGCCTATTGCCGCAGAAATTACAGAATATCCGCTCTTTCATTCTCCCACCACATAGTGCGCACACTCATTTCCACCAGGCCTCCGCCCCTCAAGGCGCCGCCTCATGTAGTATAGCCCACGGCGAAAGAGGGCGAAAGCTTTTTTTTGCCTCGGTTCTACGTCATATGGTATAAAGGATGATGATACGGAAGAGGCGATGTCTGCTGTTTCTCGTTCTACTCCTTGTGTGGGTTCCCCTGCTTTTGGGATGTACCCTCCCCAGCACCCCGCGCCGTTCACTCTCCGAGCTGAGGACGGCGCTTTTGGACCACGACGCTGATCGGGCCTTTCGCTATATCGATGCGGACAGCGTTGTAGAATGCCTGGTGAGGGACATTTTCCTGAAATATGAAAAAAAAGCGGATAACCCCCTTGAAGTGCTCGGTCTCATGGCGGGCCGGCAGGCAGCCTCGGCAATGATGCCGGGGATCAAGGATCTGGTCCGAAAGCAGCTCAAGGAAGCAATCACCTCATCCGACAAAGCGGGCTATTTTCAAGACATCAGGAGGGCGAGCGTCTGGTATCTGAATATCGACGTCGAGGGAGATACCGCCCTGGTCGCGCCCAGGGGCAAATCGGACATAAGGTTCAGGATGGCAAGGACGGACGAGGGGCGCTGGCGGATCGTCGAGATCATCCGTGAGTGAGTGAGTGAGCGCCGCAGGTCCTAAGGAGGAGGAAAAATCATGGTCATCGGCGAGATCGAGAGGGGCGAAACCGAGGTACTGAGGGTCAGCACCGAGGAATATAAGGGACGGAAATACATCGATGTGAGGATTTATTTCGAGAACGACGAAGGGGAGTGGAAACCGACCAAGAAGGGCATCACGATTCAGCCCGAGCGGCTCGACCTCTTCATGGAGCTGATCAGGAAGGCCGGGGAGACCTTCTAGCAGTCGCGCAAAACCTTCCGATTATATCCATCTGCTTTGTCGTGCCGCCCGGCCAGGGCACTACGGAGGCCGGCGCGGCTTGTCATATCCTACCTTTCGTGTCCTGCCTCCGTTCCTTCAGGTTTTCTTTGAGGCTGAGGGTGTTGTGGTTCCTTACCCTGGGGTTTCTGGACCTGAGGTTTCTGGACCTGGGCTTTCTGGCCCTCTGGTTTCTGAGCCTGGGGTTTCTGAACCTCTGGTTTCTGGACCTGGGGTTTCTGAACCTCTGGTTTCTGGACCTGGGGTTTCTCTGCCTGAGGTTTCTGGACCTGCGGTTTCTGAGCCTCAGGTTTCCGAGCCTCTGGTTTCTGGACCTCGGGTTTCTGAACCTCTGGTTTCTGGACCTCGGGTTTCTGGACCTGGGCTTTCTCTACCTGAGGTTTCTGGACCTGCGGTTTCCGAGCCTCAGGTTTCTGGACCTGCGGTTTCCGAGCCTCAGGTTTTTGCACCTGGGCTTTCTGACCCTCAGGTTTCTGAGCCTCGGGTTTCTGGACCTGGGCTTTCTCTGCCTGAGGTTTCTGGACCTGGGGTTTCTGGACCTGGGGTTCCTTACCCTGATGTTTCTGGACCTGAGGTTGTCTCTGTTGCTGATGTTGCTGAACCTCGGGCCTCTGCTGATATTGCTGTTGCCTTTGCTGTCTTAGTACCTGTCTCTGTTGTGGCGGTCGGGGCTGATAGCCCTGGACGCCCCAGGTTCCTTGCCTTTCCCAATGTCGATCATTATGCCAGCTCTTCCAGTTCTGTTGAAGCCGTTGGTCGGGAATCCGCTCATAGTTCCACCGGTGCCCGTTCCAATTATGATCTCTGTAGTATCCTCTCCAACCCGGGTCTACATCGAAATAAAAACTTGGAACATTAGTATAATAACCCCAGCCCTGGTTATAATAATGCGAGCGATACCACTGACCTTCCCATAGGCGCCACCACCAGCCATTCCAGAAGAACAAGTCTGCATCTATATCAGGAGCAGCATACACATCGTCCGTGTCGGGCATCGCTATCACATCCGGAGGCGCCTGAGATGCGATGGGTGGCGGCAGAGAAGCAGGTGCTTCAGACGCTACAGGTGCTCCGGACGCTCCCTTCTCCGGCGCCGGAGCTGCCGCCGGTTTCGGCGACTCCTGTGATTGATTGCAGCCAATCAACGTAAAAGCCGCAAGAAACGTCATAGCTGCAAATAACACCACTAATTTCTTCATATGCTTCCGCCTCCTTATCTTTCAGTAATTCAATACCTCGTCGGCCGTTCTTCCCCCCCTCCGTACAGCATGTTTAGTCTATTCTGACACCCTGTCGAGATAACGTCAACAAAATTCTATCAACTGAGGGGTCCCTGACCGGAGATTTAAGGAAGCAGTCGGGTAGGCACTCCACCTACTGCTGGCGTAGTTGCGTATGTCCGGAAAAACAAAGATTACGCTTCGGAAGCGAGAGGAACTTATTTTTCCGGAACATGGCGTTTTTTCTTGATACTTGATAATGCGCGGTATAACATGACAAAACACTTTGTAAAAACCACACCATCCGCGACGGTGGGACGGGAGGCCAAAGGGTCTCGGTTGTTCCCCTCTGTCTGTTCATCGGCAAGACCACCGCGCTGCCAGGCGCAATCATCTTGTATGAGGAGGCATCCGATGAAAAAGGGTTCGATAGTACTGATCGCTCTCGTTCTTGCCCTCGGCGCATTGAGTAGCGCCCACGCCGGCTACACCTATACCCCCCTGAATTACCCCGGCGCTTCAGACACCGGTGCCAGCACGATCAGCAATGGGGGCACGATTCTCTGCGGGTACGTGGACGCGAGCGGTGTGGCTCACGGCCTTTCCCTGAGCGGTGGGACCTATACCTCCCTGGATTACCCCGGTGCTTCATCTACCGATGCCTATGGCATAAATGATGGGGGCACGATTGTCGGGGGCTACACGGACAAGGATGATGGCATCACCACGGCAACGGGGACTTACGGAGTTAACGAGATTGTCACCAGGGACCAGATGGCTGCCTTTCTTGCGAGGGCGTTTCTGGGGATGCAGTAGCACTCTTTCCGGATACCCATGTATCGGAAGGGCGGGGCCCTTCGGCTCCGTCCTTCCGCGTTCTGGTGGATTGCGTGCCCTGCTGTCATGGTGAGGCCCTGTCTACAGATCGTTGATCCTCTTCATGTCGATTTCCTTCAGGACCTGAATGCCTTTCGCCTTCATGGTTTCGAGGGCCTTCGCTGTTGTGTCGGGCGCCACGCCCTTGCACAGACCTTCGATTACAACGACTTTGTACCCATTCGCTGCCGCATCGACGGCGGTTGCCATAACGCAGTAATCGGTAGCAAGCCCATAGACCACAAGTTTCTTAATGCCCGCGGCTTTGAGGATAGTGTCCATTTCGGTCCTGGCGCCGCCGTCATCCTGGAAACCCGAGTAGCTGTCGAATTTCGGGTCCTGCCCTTTCTTGACTATTGCCTGAAAGATATTGTTGTCGAGGAGGACCTTGGCGCCGTCAGTCCCCTGGACGCAATGGTCCGGCCACAGCACCTGGGTCCTGCCATCTATCTGGATGGCCTCGAAAGGTTTTTTACCTGGATGGTTGCCGGCAAAGGAAATATGGCTGGTTGGATGCCAGTCCTGGGTGCCGTAGACGACAAATCCGGTTTCCTTGAAGAGGGCCGTGGCGCCCGCAACCTTCTTGACGTATGCTTCGTCTGCCCCATTGACCGCCAGGCTCCCTTTCTTCCACGTGGTGAAATCACCCTGCATATCAACGACGATCACACCTGTCTTCTCACCGGCTGCAACTGCCGACAAGGGAGCCACACAGAGCAGCATCGTCAGAATAACTACACCGTCAATGAAAATCATCATGTTTCTCATAACCTTTCCTCCTTTGGTTTTGCGCATGGGGCGGCAGGGGCATTGTTTCATTCCGTACATGCTCATTCACCGGACCAGCGTGCCGGCCTTTCGGACTGCCGTCTCCTTATCCTCACATTATCGAAGAAATGGCGCAAGATTGCAACAACTATGTTCAGGCTTTCCGTCAGAAAGATGGTATTCATGCGCACCGGGTGAGAAACTGTCTTTCTCGGGAAGCGGCAGGTAAGCCGTCAAAAATTAATTCCACCCACAAGTCTTCGTGCCGATCTTCCGTTCACCGGTACTTGATCGCGAGGATGAGCACGGTGGAGATGAGGACGAACGTGACCAGGTTGGCGATGATGATCGGGAGCGAGCGAGTGTACAGGCCGTAAATCAGCCACAGGAAGATGCCCGTCGAGTTGAGGCTTATCATGGCGAGGGAAAGGTCACTCGCCGATTTGATCCGCCACGTGCGGATTACCTGTGGCACGAAGGCGACGGTCGTGAAAGCGCCGGCGACGAGGCCGAGCACCATGATGGGGTCGATGTTCAGGGGCATGCGTGATACTTTAGCATATTTCGTTCCGGACGTCCCCTCGCCGTGCGCACACCCGAAGAAACGAAAAGAAACCTTGTTCTTGAAATAATGAAGCAGACATGCTAGAATGTACCGTTGAAAAGTGGGTTTGCCCCGCTTTTTTAGTTTAGGGACGTGCTTGAACACTGATACCGCAGCAGAGATCGTCGAGCAGATAACTCGCACCGTTGAGCCTATTCTTCAGGAATCAGCGATCGAGCTTGTAGATATTGAATTCCGGCCATCGGGGAAGCGGTGGCTCTTGAGGATCTATATAGACAAGGAGGGCGGGGTGAGTATAGCTGATTGCGAGCGGGCCAGCAAAGAGATGAGCCGGCTCCTCGATGTGGAAAATATAATAGACCACCCCTACGTCCTGGAAGTCTCCTCCCCGGGGTTAACGAGACGGCTCAGGAAAAAGGCGGATTTCGAGCGCGGTAAGGGGAAGATGTGCCGGATTGTCACCAGGTCCGAGGTTGACGGGAAGAATGAATTCAGGGGCGAGATCATCTTCGTTGCGGAAGATGAGGTGGAAGTCCGGGAGGAGAGGGGTATACACAGGATCCCGTTGTCTGTAATAACGAAAGCAAATCTGGAATTTGAGCTATGAGGGGAGGGCCATGTATTTTGATTTAAATTATGTGATCGAACAGGTGGGAAAGGAAAAAGGGATTCCCAAAGATATCATAATAGAGGCACTCGAGGAGGCCGTGCTCTCGGCATCCAAGAAAAAATTCGGGGGTCACCTGGACCTGGAAGCCAAATACAATGCCGAAGTCGGGGAGATAGAGATTTTCCGATTTAAAACAGTGGTGGAAGATATTGAGGACCCCGATATGGAGATAGCGGTCGAGGACGCAAAAGAGCACGACCCTGAATGCATCATAGGGGATAGCATAGGCATCAAGATGGATACGTCTACTCTCGGGAGGATCGCCGCACAGACAGCCAAGCAGGTCATCATGCAGAAGGTGAGGAACGCGGAGAGCGACGTCATTTACAACGAATACAAGGACAAAAAGGGCGAGATCGTTACCGGTGCGATCCAGAGGGTTGAGAAGAACCACTACGTGGTCAACCTGGGGAAGACGGAAGCCGTCCTTTCTTTCAAGGAAGTGCTGCCGAACGAAGCATTCAAGCGGAGAGACAGGGTGAAGGGATATATCCTCGAAGTGGACAAAACACAGAGGGGTTGTACGATCCTTTTGTCCAGAACTCATCCCGGTTTCCTCGTGAAGCTCTTCGATCTCGAGGTGCCGGAGATTCAGGAAGGGATCATCAAGGTGGTCGGCGCAGCACGGGAGCCCGGCGAAAGGGCAAAGATAGCAGTCTACAGCCAAGACCCGAGCATCGACCCCATAGGCGCTTGCGTGGGCGTGAAAGGGTCAAGGGTCCAGGCCGTGGTGCAGGAACTGAAAGGGGAAAAGATCGACATCATACCATGGATCAAAGATGCGGCAAAATTCGTCTGCAACGCCCTCGCACCTGCGCGGGTTTCCAAGGTTTACATAAATGAGGAAGAGCACTCCATGGAGATTATCGTCCATGACGACCAGCTTTCCCTTGCAATCGGAAGGAAAGGCCAGAACGTAAGGCTCGCCTCCCGGCTCACAGGCTGGAAAACGGATATAAAAAGCGAAACAGAGGTCGAAAAAACATCACGCAAGGTAATCGACGACCTGGTGGAGCGGCTGCAGATCAACGAGATCCTTGCCCGTATACTTTTCGACGAGTATCTGAGGGATATGTCGGATGTCGTCCGGCTTACGCCGGAAGAATTGAACAAGATCACGAGCATCTCCGTTGAGGACTGCACGAGGATCATCGAGCGCGCCAAGAAGGCCGTTGAGGAGAGGGAGACCACTGAAAAGGCCGCTGAGGCGAAACCGTCGGGCGATGCGGACGCTCCGCGAGAAACGGATGCGGCAGGAGTTGCGGTGGAGACGCCGGGATCTGTTGACAGCATGAAGGAAGAGAGTCAGTAAAGAAGGAAGCGCAAAGAAGGATCGGTGGCCGCCTCGTCTTCGTCTGCAAAAGGATGTTTCGGACGCGGTCGATGCGGTGCGTATGGCATAACAAGGGAGGTCTGAGAATGACGAAGATCAAGATAACAACCCTTACGGATAAGATCAAGGATGAGGAGATCTTATCCAAGCTGAAGGGCATAGGGGTTAAGATAAAAGACAAGGAAAAAGAGAGGGAAGAACCAGCGCTCTCAGAGACAACGAAGTCAACGGCTTCCGGGGAGACCATCATAGAGAAGAGGGTGGCTTCCACCATTATCAGGAGAAGGGTCCAGGCGCCGCCGGTCGCAGTGGTGGTGCAGGATATCAAGGCGGAGCCTCAAAAACCTGTCCTGGAAGTTGCAAAGGCGCAGAAGGGAGCACCGGTAAAAAGAATTGTAGGAGCACCCGCCGGAACGGCCCAAGAGCCGGTCATCGATCTCGTCAAAGCGGAAAAACGCGGAGAGGAAGCGCAGGTGCGGTCCCGGATCGAAATAACTGAGCGGGTCGGTACGCAGGAAAAGGCGGAAGGAGCCGAAGTCCTGGAAAAAGAAACGGCCGGAGCGGTCGAAGAAACGGTAAAGGCGGATATCGACAGCATCGGCGAAGAAAAGAAGCAGGAGATCACCAGAGCCCTTGAAGAAGTCTATAAGCACGACCTCAACAAGGAATTTGCGCTGGTTGAAGATGAAGGGACCGAGGAGGAACGGAAAAAGAAGAAGGCGGAGCGTCTCCTTAAGAAGATAGAAGAGGAAGAGATTGAAGAAGCAAAGCTGAAGGGCAAGGGGGTAAGCAAGAGAAAAGTCCTGATAAAGGAAGAAGACCTGTATGCGTTCCGCCGGCAGAAGGGCAAGACCCTCCCTTTCAGGAACAGAAAGGATAGAAGAGAAGACAGGGCCGAAGAAGAGCGGAAGGCCGAGGCGAAACCCGCGAGGAAGATCGTCAGGATCTCGGATCAGATACAGGTCGCCGAGCTCGCAAAAAGATTGAGCGTGAAGGCCTCCGATGTGATAGCCAAGCTTCTCCGCCTCGGTGTGATGAGCACCGTAAACCAGACAATAGATTATGATATGGCCAGCCTGGTGGCCGCCGGGACCGGTTTTGACGTCGAGCGGATTTTCTCCGTCGAGGAAGCGTTCATGACGAGAGACGAGGAACAGCAGGCAGAGGCCCGCGAAAATCTCAAACCGAGGTCGCCGGTGGTGACCATTATGGGCCACGTGGACCACGGCAAGACACTCCTTCTGGATACGATAAGGAATACGAACGTCGCCGAGCGGGAGGCAGGAGGCATCACCCAGCATATCGGCGCTTATGTCGCCAAGGTGGAGAAAAAGGAGATCACCTTTGTCGATACGCCCGGCCATGAGGCCTTTACCGCGATGAGGGCGAGGGGCGCCCTCGTGACCGATATCGTGGTGCTCGTCGTGGCTGCGGATGACGGGGTGATGCCCCAGACAAGAGAGGCCATAGACCACGCAAAAGCCGCCGGTGTGCCGATCATTGTCGCCATCAACAAGATCGACAAGGCAAACGCAAACCCCGATAAGGTGATGAAAGAGCTGACCGAGCTTGGTCTTCAGCCCGAAGAGTGGGGTGGAACAACGCTGACCTCGAAGATATCGGCGAAAAAGAAGATCGGGATCCCTGAGCTTCTGGAGCTGATCCTTTTGCAGGCGGAGCTTTTGGAGTTGCGGGCAAACGCGGACAAGCTGGCGAAGGGGATCATTATTGAGTCCGGGCTGGATAAAGGCCATGGCCCCTTCGGCACGGTGATCATCCAGGAAGGGACGCTGAAGATCCAGGACCCCTTCGTGGCGGGTGCCGCCTTCGGCAGGGTCAGGGCACTCGTTGATGACAAGGGCAAGAGGATACAGAAGGCCCCGCCGTCGACCCCTGTAATGGTTGTCGGCTTCTCGGATGTGCCCAAGGCCGGCGACCCGTTCATCGCCACAACGGAGGAGCGGTATGCCAGGGAGCTTTCCCGGTTCAGACAGGAAAAGATAAGGGAAGAGGAGCAGGCCAAAAGCTCGCGGATCACTCTGGATGAGCTTTACGCAAGAATGGGCCAGACGGCAAAACTCACCTTGAATGTGGTGTTGAAGGGCGATGCCAGAGGGACCCTGGACGCTATAAGCGAAGCGCTCAAGAAGCTTTCCACGGAAGCCGTCGAAATGAATATCATCCACAGCGGTGTCGGGACCATCACCGAAACGGACGTGAATCTCGCGATGGCATCCGGTGCGATCATTATCGGTTTTAATGCGAAGCCGATAACAAAGGCGCAGACCCTTGCGGAGCAGGAGAAGGTGGATATAAGGACCTATTCGGTGATCTACGACATGATCGATGATGTGAGGAAGGCCATGGAAGGCCTCCTCGCACCACGCATCGTGGAAGTGCGGATCGGGGCCGTCGAGGTGAGAAAAACCTTTAGCGTGTCCAGGATAGGCACAATTGCCGGCTGCTACGTCGTGGAAGGAAAAGTCACGAGAGGCGCCACGGCAAAGGTCGTGCGGAAGGGAGAAATCGTGTTCAGCGGCAAGCTTGCCTCCCTGAAACGCTTCAAGGATGACGTGAAAGAGGTGACCGCCGGTTATGAGTGCGGTATCTCGCTGGAAGGTTTCAATGACATGGAGGAAGGCGACAGGGTAGAGCTTTACGTCGAGGAGCAGGAGAAACAGACGCTATAGGGTATAGATGGTAGTAG
This sequence comes from Syntrophorhabdales bacterium, assembly GCA_050012495.1. Classification (GTDB taxonomy): domain Bacteria; phylum Desulfobacterota; class Syntrophorhabdia; order Syntrophorhabdales; family WCHB1-27; genus BOG-1155. The sequence goes on along the minus strand of JBEKHB010000034.1, from coordinate 16,226 downwards.
GTCTTTCGAGACTGGTGATTTTCCTGCCGGAAAATCACTCCTTAAAGGAGAAAAGGCAGGCCATAACAAGAATAGTCGAAAGGACTAAGGGGCGGTTCAACATATCGATTATGGAGATAGACCAGACAAACCTCTGGCAAAAGGCAACAATAGGTTTTGCCGTAATCGGCGTGAAACAGGACCACGTCAATTCGACCATAGAAAACGTCTCGCGCTATATTGAATCCATGTATATAGGAAAGGTCATCGGGTCCAGAACGGAAATTATGGTGATAGGAGATGAGATATAGACGTTTTCGGTTGCAGGATCAATTCCGCGAGGAGATTTCATCCATTATACGGCAGGAGATCAAGGACCCGGGCATTGGTTTTATTACGGTGCTCGACGTGCGATTGACGGAAGACCTGAAGCGCGCAAAGGTACTTTATTCCGTCTACGGGAGTCAGGAAGAGAAAGAGAAGACAACGGAGGCCCTCAGGCGGGCCGGGGGTTACATCAAACATCTGCTCGGGGGCAGAGTGAAGCTGAGATTTATGCCGGAACTATCCTTTATCTTTGATACGGAACAGGAAAAACGCGCCCGCATAGACGAGCTCCTGGAAAAGGTGAAATCTGAGAGGGTGGGGAATGTTCCAGAGGATTAGGGAGACTATAGACAAAGGCCGGCGGTTCCTCGTGACCACCCACATCGACCCTGATGGAGACGCCGTGGGCTCGGCCTTTGCCGCGTGTTTCGCCCTCACCGGCCTGGGAAAGGATGCGGCCGTCTATCTGCGGGACTCCGTCCCCCACAGGTACAGGTTCCTTCCGAAGCCTGCCGCCGTACAACACGTGCTCCCTGAAAACGGGTACGATGCGGTAATCGTCGTCGATTGCGGCGATCTCACCAGGGTAGGCGATGGTCATGCATCACTGAAGCAGAAGGGCCTTCTCGTCAATATCGATCATCACGCGGCCGGCCAGGCCTTCGGACAGATCAATATCATCGACGAGAGGGCTTCGTCAACCGCGGAGATACTCTATCTCATCCTGAAATCCTTACACGTGCAGTTTACGTTCGATATCGCCGTCAACCTGTATACGGCTGTAGTGACCGATACCGGTTCTTTTCGCTACGAAAACACGACGGAGCGCGCCTTTTCCATTTGCGAGGAGATGATCGGGTTCGGCGTCAGCCCTGCACACGTTGCGGCCAAGGTGTACGAGAACCACCCGAAAGAGCGGTTTCAGCTCCTCTGCCTGGTCCTCGCGACAATGGAGACCGCCCGTGAGGACCGGATTGCATTGGCGCACATCACCGGGGACATGTTCAGCCGAACCCGTACGAACCCGGAGCATGCCGAAGGATTCGTTGAGTACTTAAAGGAAATAGACAGCGTGGAGGTCGCCTGTCTCCTGCGCGAGCTGGGCAGCGGGAGGTATAAGGTAAGCATGAGATCGAAAGAGCGTGTCGATGTCGCTTCGGTCGCCCGCACCTTCGGCGGAGGCGGCCACCGCAAGGCGGCGGGGTGTACCCTGGAAGGCGACCTCGCTACGGTAAAAAAAATATTGATAGGGGCATTTTCTCTATGATGAATGGTTTCCTTATTATAGACAAAAGTCCGGGGATGACTTCCTACGACGTAATAAAGAGGCTCAAGAGGCTGCATCCGTTCAGGAAGATCGGTTACATCGGCACCCTGGACAGGAATGCCACAGGCATATTGCCTGTGGCGCTGAACGAAGGGGTAAAACTGATCCCTTTTCTCGAAAACGGCGAGAAGAGATACGTGGCCAGATTCGTTCTCGGCATCGTTACCGACACCCTCGACATGGAGGGAACCACGCTGTCCGAGGTGGTGCCGCCCGTGTACGAAAGGGCTGTGCTGGAAGAAGCGCTTTTCAGGTTCAAGGGCAAAATTACGCAGAAGATCCCCGTCTATTCGTCAAAAAAGGTGGAAGGGAAACCGCTCTATAAGTGGGCGAGGCAGGGCATCCCCATCGACCCTCCGCACAAAGAGGTGGAGGTGTACGACCTTCGCTTCCTTGATTACGTTCATCCTTATGTGGACGTCGACATAAGCTGTTCCAAAGGGACGTATATCCGGGCCATTGCCCATGATTTCGGAGCGGCCCTCGGCTGCGGCGCCGCCCTCCACACGCTGAAGCGCACGCGGCACGGGGAGTTCCGGATCAACAAGAGCGTCGTCCTCGACTATTTGAAGGTGAAGCAGGATGTAGTAAACTACATGATTACTCTGGAAGACGTGCTGCAAACGTTCAAGGGGATAGTAATCGAGCCGGTGCTGGAGAAATTCCTCAAAAGCGGCATGCCTGTGCCCCTCCTCGGCGGATCGAGAGACTGGATGCACGGAGAGCTTGCGAAACTCATCAGCAAGGAAGGCATGCTCCTGGGCATAGGGACGGTGGATACGACATCAAGAAGCATCAGGATGAAAAGATTAATCAATAGTTAAGGAGGTAGGGAAATGGCGCTGGACACCGCACAAAAGCAGACCATTATAGAAACATTCAAGGTTCATGAAAAAGACACGGGCTCCCCTGAAGTGCAGGTAGCCCTCCTGACGGAACGCATCAAGATGTTGACCGAGCACTTCAAGAGCTTCGCGAAAGACCACAACTCGCGAAGGGGGTTGTTGATCCTTGTCGGCACGAGAAGAAAACTCCTCAGTTATCTCAAGGAGAAGAACGTCGACAGATACAAAAAGCTTATTGAGAGATTGGGCCTAAGAAAATAACGTCAAAGAGAAGAAGGGAAAAAAAATGGAAGAATCGATTACAATTGAATTCTGTGGCAGACCGCTCACGATCAGCACCGGCGCCCTTGCGAAACAAGCGGACGGGAGTGTGGTCATACGGTACGGCGATACGGTGCTGCTGGTGACGGCAGTGGCTGAAAAGCAGGAAGCAAGCAAGGACTTTATGCCCCTCACCGTAAATTACCAGGAAATGGCCTACGCGGCAGGCAAGTTTCCCGGTGGTTTCTTTAAGAGGGAGGGGCGCCCCTCGGAAAGGGAGGTCCTCACCTCCCGCCTGATAGACAGGCCGCTTCGCCCCTCGTTTGTCAAGGGCTACCACAACGAAACACAGATCATCGCGACAGTGCTTTCGGCCGACCAGGAAAACGATCCTGCCGTCCTCGGCATCGTCGGCGCGTCCGCCGCCCTCGTGCTCTCTCCCATACCGTTTCTCGCGCCGATTGCCGCGGTAAAGGTGGGCAGAAAGGGCGGGGAGTTTATCATAAACCCGACAAACCAGGACAGCGATGAGAGCGACCTCGATATCGTCGTGGCAGGGTCGAGAGACGCCATCATGATGGTGGAAGGCGGCGCCGGCTTTATAGGGGATGATGCCCTTATCGAGGCCATCGACCTTGCGCACAAAAGCATGCTGCCCCTCATCGAGCTACAGGAAAAGCTCGCCCAAAAGGTGGGCAAGAAGAAATGGCCCGTCCACGTTGTCGAAGTGCCTGTCGAGCTGAAGGAGCGCATCAGGGAGGCCCTGGCCCCCGACCTGGCGCAGGTTTTTGCCATCGAGAAAAAACAGGAGCGGGCGCAAAGACTGCGAGAGGTCTATGAGACTCATCTCCCGAGCTACGCGGACTCTGATGAGGGCCTCGTCCGAAAGGCCTTTGAAGAGATCACCAAGGAGACGATGAGAAGCGCCCTTTTCGCAACAGGGAAGAGGATCGATGGAAGGGGTCCCGATGACATCCGGCCGATCACCTGCGAGGCGCCGGTCCTCCCGAGGACCCACGGCTCCGCGTTGTTCACGAGGGGCGAGACCCAGGCCCTTGCCATTACCACCTTCGGTACCTCCGACGACGAGCAGAAAATCGAATCCGTCCACGAGGGAGAAAGCTACAGATCCTTCTTACTCCACTATAACTTCCCGCCCTTCAGCGTGGGTGAGGTCAAGCGTATGGGGTCGCCGTCACGACGCGAGATCGGCCACGGCCACCTCGCCCACCGCGCCCTGTCGGTGATACTTCCGGCGAAGGACGACTTTCCCTATACGATACGCATCGTCTCCGAGATACTCGAATCGAACGGCTCCTCTTCAATGGCCTCGGTGTGTGCCGGATGCCTCTCGCTCATGGATGCCGGTGTTCCCGTCAAGGAGCCGGTTGCGGGCATCGCCATGGGACTCCTCATGAAGGACGGCCATGACGTCATCCTCACCGACATCCTCGGCGACGAAGACCAGATGGGCGATATGGACTTCAAGGTAGCAGGCAGCAGAAATGGCATCACCGCCATCCAGATGGACATAAAGGTCAAGGGGATCACTAAGGAGATCATGTCGCGGGCGGTGAAGCTCGCGCAGAACGGCATCGGACGGATACTCGATGTCATGGCCAACACATTGGATAAGCCAAGGGCTATCCTCTCCCCCTATGCGCCGCGCATCTGGACTCTCAAGATCAGGCCCGAGAAGATACGGGAGGTCATAGGCCCGGGCGGAAAAGTGATCAAGAGCATTGTGGAGCAGACCGGGGTGAAGATAGACATAGAGGATTCCGGCATCGTGAAGATAGTCTCCCATGATGAGAATTCGGCGAACAAGGCGATCGAGATCATCAAGGGCATTACCAAAGAGATCGAGGTTGGCGCCATCTACCTGGGGACTGTCAAGAGAGTCGTCGATTTCGGCGCCATCGTCGAGATACTTCCCGGCGTTGACGGTCTCGTCCATGTGAGCCAGCTTTCCGACACGTATATCAAGAAGGTATCGGATGTGGTCAAGGAAGGTGACCAGATAACGGTCAAGGTGATCGAGGTGGAGCAGAACGGAAGGATAAGGCTCTCCAGAAAGGCAGTACTCAAAGAAGGGGAAGGATAAACCGCATAAATGTACCGAAAGACAGTGCTCGATAACGGGATCCGTGTGGTAACGGAAAGCCTCCCCTACTTCCCCACGGTCTCATTTGGCGTGTGGTGGAAAACGGGGAGCAGAGACGAGAGTGAGGAGAATAACGGCATCTCCCATTTTATCGAGCATATGCTCTTTAAGGGGACTTCGAGGCGGACCGCCCACGACATAGCAAGGGAGATCGACGCAGTGGGCGGCGCCCTCAATGCCTTCACCGGCAAAGAGTACACGTGCCTCTACGCGCGGGTGCTCCGCCAGGATATGGACCTCGCCCTTGATGTGCTCGCCGACATGTGCAAGCACTCCGCCTTCAGGGCGCAAGACATCGAGCGGGAAAAACATGTGGTCGTCCAGGAGATAAAGATGATCGAAGACAATCCCGAGGAATGGATCTTCGACCTCTTCACCGCGGACTGCTACAGGGGCGATCCTCTAGGGCTACCCGTCCTCGGGGTCGAGGAGAGCGTGGAGCGGCTGACGAGGGACCAGCTCGTCGAGCACTACCGGACCCATCATTCCCCATCGAACATGATTATCACGTGCGTCGGGAGAATAGATCACGACACCCTTGTGCAAAAGGTCGACGCCCTGTTTTGCGGACTGGTCGAGAGAGGAGATAAGGTCCCTCCGGTCAAAAAGCCGGAAAGCTTTTCCGGCGTCTATGTGTATGAAAAGGACCTGGAGCATGTCTACCTTTGCCTGGCCACGGACGGCGTCAGCCAGACGGACACGAGGCGGTACGCCCTTTACGTGCTCAACGCCGTCGTCGGCGGCAGCATGAGCTCCCACCTCTTTCAGGAGATCAGGGAGAAGCGGGGCCTCGTGTATAATATATTCTCCTACGTGAACTGCCATAACGACGTGGGCAACTTCGGGATATCGACTTCCGGCTCCCCGGACTCTATGGAAGAGGTGATCGCCCTCATAAAAGACGAGATCTCAAAGTTGAAGAAACAAGGCATCACCCCGGGGGAGCTCGCATTTTCAAAGGAGCACATCAAGGGGAACTTCTTTATTTCCCTCGAAGGGTCGGAGGCACGCATGGGCCGGCTCGCGAAGAACGAGATCTATTTCGACCGCCACGTGCCGGTCAAGGAGACGCTGAAGCAGATAGACGGCGTCCATATACCACAGGTCGACGAGATGAGCAGGCTTGTGTTCGGGGATGCGGCGAACATGGCCCTCGCCGTGCTCGGGAAGGTCGACCGGAGCACGATAGAGAGACTATGGAAGAGCTGACGGTCCCGGTGACAAAAGAGGCAACATGTCCCCTGCCCGGCTACGCCACACAGGCCTCATCGGGTATGGATTTACGCGCCCATCTCAGTCAGCCCCTCGTGCTGAAACCCCTGGAACGAGCCCTCATCCCCACAGGGCTGGCAATCGCACTCCCCGTTGGTTATGAGGCGGAGGTACGGCCGCGAAGCGGCCTTGCCGCCGAGTTCGGGATCACCGTCCTCAACGCGCCCGGGACCATAGACGCCGATTACAGGGGTGAGATCAAGGTGATCCTCATAAATCTCGGCGCCGCCCCCTTTGAGATTAAAGACGGCGACAGGATCGCTCAAATGGTCTGCAAGGAGACGGTGCGCATCGCGTGGCAGGAGGTCGAGCAACTGCCCGAGAGCGGCTTCGGTTCCACGGGAAGGCGATGAACCACTACCTGGCCCTCGATGCCTTCATGACCCACCTCAAAACGGAACAGGGGGCATCGCTTCATACCATTGAAGCGTATAACCGCGATATCCTGCATTATCTTCTATTTCTTGAAGAATCACAAAGCTCCCTTGAGTCGGTCGCAACAGAAGCCTATCTCGGCCGCCTGCGGACTGACGGGAAATCAACGCGCAGCGTCGCCCGGGCGGTCTCCGCCCTGAGGAGCTTCTATAGGTTCCTCCTCGTGGATCGCAGAATAGCGACGAACCCCTTCCTTGAGATAGAGACCCCGAGATTCAAGTCTCCCATCCCCAGGGTCCTGAGCGCGGAAGAGATGGTCAAGCTCATGAAGCTGCCGGCCGATCAAAAAAAGGCGGTCCGGGACGCAACCATCCTCGAGCTCTTCTACGCAACCGGCCTCCGTGTCTCGGAACTGGTCTCCCTCAAAAAGAGCGACGTCAATCTCGACGCCGGTTTCGTGGTTGCCTCCGGCAAGCGGTCAAAAGAGCGGATTGTGCCTATCGGGAGCTACGCGCGGGAAATGATAAAGCTCTATCTGAAGGAGATGAAGTCGCCGGGACTATTCCTGTTTCCCGGACGCTTTGGCAAGCCCATAACAAGACAGGCCGTCTGGAAGCTCATCAGAAAGTACGGCCTCCTCCTGCAGCAGGGGCCCCTTTATCCCCATATGCTGCGACATACCTTCGCCACCCACCTGCTTGAAGGGGGCGCCGACCTCCGCTCGGTGCAACTGCTCCTCGGCCACGAGGACATCTCCACGACACAGATTTACACGCACGTGGACCGCAAAAGGCTGAAGGAGCTGCATAAGAAATACCACCCGCGGGGGTAACTCCCTTGTGCACGTGTCTCTTTATGTCGGAGCGTATGCATCGAAGTCTCAGGGGCTTACTCCCCGGCTTTGGGGGATGGATGGGCTCGAGCCCCCTTCTCCCGTCATTCCGGCGAAAGCCGGAACCGTTCATTCCTTTCGAAGGCAAAGCGGCAGTAACAGGCCGTTACGCACAACACCTGCTACTGTTCACTACGGGCTACAAAGGAAAAGCAACCATTACGGTACGAAAGCACGAACCGCCACGTGCTGACCCGCATGCGTGTTGTGTCGGGAGGGACGGTTAGTAGCCGTACCCTTACCCGATGGGCTCGGTCTTTCGCCGTGTCAACATACGCCAGTTGTCCGATCCTGACCCTGCGTGCCTGATTTGATGGACTCTCACCGGTCCAATGACGCGCGAAATTTCAGGTAGTCCTGGGCGGACTGTTTAGGAGCTTCAAGCATCGGTAGGTGACCTACATGCTGCATGACAATGACTTGGGAACGGGGCATCAACTTGTTGAGTATTTTTGACGCCTCGACATTGATTATCCGATCTTCACTGCCCCACACAATCAAAGTAGGTGTTGCCAGGCCGGTGACTCTCTGTTCGACGGAATCAGTCATGATTTCATTGAAGATACGCTGCTCCAGCGTGTAGTTCTTGATGCGTTGTCTTGCCAGAACGTTGAGTATCGGGCGCGGGATATAGGGAGGGCTACTCATGGCGAACTGAAAAAGTTTCACGAGATCGTCTGTTTTCTTGATCAGCAGCCCGTTGTGCCCTGTCGCGTCCATGTTTGTCTGAGCAACGCTTTTCGGGGCACTCCATACCCCGGCTGGATCAAGCAGCCAGAGGCTCTTCACCTCTTCGGGGTAGAGAGCCGCGTATGTCATAGCGATGTGGCCGCCCATTGAGTGGCCGCCGATATGAAGACTGGTAATACCCAAGGCGTGTGCGAAGGCCCGCAGCCGCTTGGCCTGTGCCGATGGAGAATAGTCGGCGTCCACCGGGTGCGCTGATTCGCCAAAGCCTATGTGGTCGGGAATGATTACCCTGTAGCGCGTCGTCAGGTAGCCTGCAACGTGGGCGAAGTTGTCCTTGTTGGCTCCAAAACCATGCAACAACATGAGCGGGTCACCTTTGCCGCCCTCCAGATAAACGTAACGCAGACCGTCCGCGAGTTGAATCTCCTTTCGGTCAAGCCCCGCTTGCGCTCGTTGCACCTTTAGTAATAAGCCCCCCGCATTCTCGGGGGCAAGGTAAACAAATCCAACTACCCCAATAATAATAACTGCCAATGCCGCCAAGATTATCTTCACGATACGCATGAGTCCCCCCTTTCCCGGGTATTTGTGTTCCATGGCCAACATTCTTCTCTAAACCGATGATACATGTTTGGTTTCAGATTGTCTTGGGGAATGTTGGGGACATTGTTTCCTAAGGGGAATGTTGGGGACATTGTTTCCTAAGGGGAATGTTGGGGACATTGTTTCCTAATGTTCATTATTTATTGCTTCCCGCCTTGCAGCCCCGCTTGCCTTCCTTTCTACAAAACAAATCACACTGGCATACAACGTCCCCGACTTCCCCTGGCTTTTCTGCCCGGTGACGCGCAGGGAATATAGGAAAAGGGTGCTATCACATAATTTCCCGGCAGCAAGGTTATCGTACTCGCAACCCCGCAATCTTGACCGCACCACGATGATACCCATGCGGAAACAGCTTCTCGAGTTCGTCTAAGTCAATACCGGCGGCTTCACAGGTTTCATATAGGGTAGGCACCAGGTTGGTTTTCTCAAAGCTTTCCCGAAGGAAATTAATAACCTGCCAGTGCTTGTCTTTCAGTTTTGGCATTTTCATCTCGTGGGCTCTGAATACGGCAAACTTTTTATCCCATTGAGAGGGATTTATAAGGAATCCCCGAACATTGATCTCGTAAGTCTTTTCCTCTTGATCCCCGGACGTGATGCGCTCCGCAAATTCCTCTACCCAGGATTGATCAAGATAACCTTCCTTGTAGGTAACGCCCGCAAGTTTGCAGGCTCCCCGAAGGTATCCCGCTGGGAAGAGTTTTTTTAGTTCTTGGACGTGCAGTCGGTTTGTTCGGCAGGTTTCGTAGACCAACGGACACTTGCCGGTTCGCTTGAATGAATCACGGATAAAATGGATGATCTTCCAATGGTCCTCCGACAATCCGCTGATGATTCCGGCCTTGGGAGCCATGCCGCGAGCAAAATTTTCATCCCACTCGTTGAAATCCGAAAGAAATCCTTCTGTGTCGACCTGATATTTCTTGTCCCCGAAGGTAAAAATATTCATAATCCCTCCTTGTTTTTAAAGGGGCGCGAGAGGACATCCTTAAGTAATTCAATAACTCGTCGGCCGCCCTTCCTCCGCCTCCGTGTGGCATGTTTATTCTATTCTGACATCCCGTTGAGATAACGTCAATAGATTTCGTATCAGCGATCCCACCATTTCCGCTTGGAGTCTTGCATCTTTGGGGAAAGTACCAAGGCCACCATTCCAGGAAGCTAAGTAAGAACCGATGGTACGGAGGAGGGTATCACGGATATTATGGCGGCTGGCGTGGCGGCCCCTACTACCGAGGCTGGTACGGGTTCGGCCCGTGGTGGCTGTTCTCCAGCCAATCTATTTCGATCTCAACAAATCCGTTATCAGACCTGATGCTGCACAGACTCTGAAAACAAACCTCGAATGGTTCAGCCAGAACCGGGACAGGAAGGTGAGGATCCAGGGAAACTGCGATCCAAGGGCAACAGAAAAGTACAACAGTGCTTTAGGTCAGAGAAGAGCAGACGCAACGAAGAAGTACCTTGTCGGTCTTGGCGTTAATGCAGGACTCCTTGAAACGATGAGCTGACGTTCTCTATCTGAACTTGTCGAAGCACGCAATCTGGTCGAAGGCCTTCCGAGGTTTCGGAAGAGGCGCCTCATTCGGGTAGCCCATCGGGATCATCGTCACCACCCGCATATGGCCCGGAACATCGAGAAACATTTTTACCTCGCCCTCATTGAAGGTCCCGAGCCAGCACGTTCCCAGCCCTTGCTCCCATGCTTCGAGTATCATCATTGTGCAGGCTATGGAAACATCGACCGTATGCGTTGCCTGGCCGCACGTCATTACGGATTTGCCTTCTGTCGCGCAGGCTACGATGATCGCGGGCGCCTCTGCCACCCACTGCTGACCGTATGTCATCCCGGCGAGTTTCGCCCTCCTCTCGGGATCGCGCACTACGACAAACTTCCATTCCTGCCGGTTGCTCGCAGATGGGGCGAGGCGTGCAGCTTCGAGCACCTTCTGCAGTTTTCCTTCCTCGATCTCCATGTTCTTATAGGCCCTGATGCTCCTTCTCCCACTTATAGCTTCAAAGACGTCCATATCTTCCTCCTTGAAAACGCCGGGGACGGCTATCGTCGTCTAAAGTCGTCGATGCTCCCCAGTACACAAGAGACACTGGTACCGGTCAACCAAGGGGATCAAAAAGCGCATGTCTTGCCCAGGCGGACGGCAGCGAGGCGGAAACACAGACAAGCTCCTCTCCGGCACCCGTCCGCTCGGCGGGGGTGAGGCGATTTTTGATGCATGGCGCGAAATCAAGGGGCTGCCGACCGGAGCGTACTTTTCCGTACGTGAGGATCGCGCAGCCCCGATGATGACAAAGCCAGGCGCAAAAAGCGCCCACCCCCCCTCGGTTCCCGCTACTTTTGACCCGCCTTCAGATAGTCAAGGCAGAACTTAACGGCTTCATCGCCCGGCAACCCTTTCGCCTTGATGCTCTTTATATAGTTCTCGATCACGGGTCTCACTGCCGCCCTCCACCGGGCGTCCTCTTCCTTTGACAGGGCGATGATCTTGTTGCCTCTCTTCTTTACAAACTCGAGCCCTGACTTGTCGATCTCATCCCACACCTTGCCTTGTTTTTCGATCCATTCGCGGCTGACCTGTTCCATTACGGCCTGAACGTCGGCCGGCAGGGCGTTCCATTTTTGTTTGTTCATGACCACAAACATGCCTGAGGAATACGCAGCGCCATAATCTTCGGTGCTTGACGAGACGACCTCTCCCCATTTGAAGCCTTCGAGGGCCTCGAAAGGCGCCATGGAGCCGTCTACCACGCCGGTCCTCAGGGCATCATAGGTCTCGGGCATAGTCATGCCGACAGGCGACGCGCCAAGGGCCGTAGCGATAGGGACCACAGCTCCCTGGGCCCTTATCTTCATGCCCTTCAGGTCCTCGAGTTTGTAGACCGGTTTCTTCGTGTGGACGATGCCGGGCCCGTGGGCGTGAAGAAAGAGTACTTTTACCTCGTCGAGCTCCTTCGGTTTGAACTTGTTGTAGTACGCGTTGATGAGCCCGGTGGCCTGAGCGCCGCTACTGTAGCCCAAGGGAAGGTCGATCACGGCCATCATGGGGAACTTCCCCCTTGTGTACGCCAGCACGCTCTCCCCGATGTCCGCAATGCCCATTACGACGTTATCGTAGGTCTGTGCGGCAGGCGTGAGTGTGCCGCCGGAGAAATAGGTGATCTTGACCTTGCCGTTCGTCCGTTTCTCCACCTCCCTGCACCACTGGTCGGCAAGAATGCTGTTCTTGTGCGGCGCGGGGAAAAAGTTCGAGAAGTTGAGGGTAATTACCTTCTGCGCCGAGGACGCAGTTGGGGACAGGAGAAGACCGATAGCTACGACAAAAACCAACAGACCGATGTTTCTCAGAGTCTGCCTTTTCATGTTACTCCCCCTTTTTTTGTATTTGTGGAGCACACTCCTGTGCGTGTGATGCTCACCTTCCATCCGCTACTGTCCTACCATCGGCATCAGCCATCCCGGGAGCCAGGTAGCAAGCCCGGGAAAGATGAAAAGAAGGGCCGCGGCAACGACCAGACTGATGAGGAATGGATAGACGCCCGAATAGATCACGCCGAATGGCACTTTTGTGATCTGCTTGACCACAAAAACGTTGATCGCAACCGGAGGGATCACCACCCCGACCATGACGGTAACGCCGATCATGATGCCGAACCAGAGCGGGTTAAAACCGAGTTTGTCGATGGCCGGGTAGAAGATCGGCGTCGCCAGTATCATGAAGGCCAGGTCATCGATGAAAGAGCCGCCGATAAGATAGATGAACGTAATAAAGATCATGATAATCCACGGGGCCATATGAAGGCCGATGATCCAGGTCGCGGTAATCATCGGGATCTTCGTCACCGCGATAAAATGGCCGAGCACGGTAGAACCGGCAATGAGCATGAGGACCATGCAGGCAGTAGTGAGCGACTCCGCCACCGCCTTGAGAAATTTCTTCAGATCCAGGTCCCGTCTCAGGACGGTAAGAACCAGCACGAGGAACGTCCCCACGCTCCCTGCCTCGGTCGGGGTAAAGAAGCCCTTGAGAATGCCTCCTATCACCATTGCAAAGATGATGATTACCCAGACAATCTCGGGCAGGGCCCTCCACCTCTCGGACCAGGGGAATTTTTTGCTTCTTGGCGCAACGGCGGGATACATGCGGGCCCACACATAAATAATGACGATAAAGAAAAAGGCAATGATAAGCCCGGGGAATATGCCCGCGAGGAAGAGCCGTCCTATGGACTGGTCCGTGATGATGCCGAACACAATGAGGGTCACGCTCGGGGGAAGGAGAATCCCGAGGGTGCCGACGGAGGCCACAATCCCGGTCGATAGCTTCTTCGCGTAGCCGTAGCGGTCCATCTCGGGCACGGCGACGCTCGCGAAGGTTGCAGCCGTTGCAGGGGACGAACCGCAAATCGACTTAAAAGCGGTTGCGCCCGCCACGGTAGCCATGGCCATCCCTCCCGGCACGTGACCCATAAATTTGTTGGTTGCGTCGAAAAGCCTCTTTGCGATCCCTGAGTTGAAGGCGACCTGTCCCATGAACACGAAAAGCGGGATGACCGTAAACCCGTACGTATCGAGGACGTCGAAAAAGTCCTTCGCGAGCAGGTTCAATGCGGCATGCCAGGAGATGAGGTAGCCGAAGCCGAGGAAGCCGATAAGGATCATGGCAAAAGCAAGCTCGATGCCGGTGAGAAAAAGGACAAGGACAACCATTAGAGCTATGATGCCTACCACAACCTCATTCATAACGACCCCCCGCTATTTTCACGACATCGGCAATAAGCACAAGGCATTGGATAAAACAGCAGAAACCGATGCCGAACGCCACCGGATAAAACGGGAGCTGACGGGTAGCCGTGACCTCGCCCGATTTATAGAGTTCCCCGGCATACAGCAAGAGATTATAGCCGATAAGCACAAAAAGAGCGAAGCTGAACACCCTTGTGCCGACATCGAAGACCCCCTTCCAAAAGGCAGAAAGAGTCTGAATAAAGAAATCGACGAAGATATGGCACCTGAGCCAGGACGTGATGGGAAGCGCAAAACCTATGACCACGGCCCCGCCGAGCCCCACCATCTCATAGGTGCCCACGACCGGGCGGCCAAAGAGCCTCATGGCAACATCGGCAACGGTGATCAGCATGATGAATATCAGCGCTCCCCCCGCTATCCACTCCATATACCTGCTCAGTCTTTGCGTAATCGAAAGAAAGACTTCCATAGGTTTCCTCCTCTCGGGATTGCTAATCGTGCCTGCGGCACGTTTTCACCCCTGTCATCGACGCATCGCGCGTCCAACTTCAACTCTTCCCTGAAGGAAAAGCTCATATTTGTCAAACCATGCAAAGGGTCGGTTTGCCTAAGAATAATCGAATGGTAGATCACATAACTACGTCTTGTCAAGAAATATTTATTGTGCAATCTATTTGTATACAATTTCACACCCGTCCTGACCACCCTATCGGTCCCGGAGGGACTCCCGCCCTTTTCGGAATGCCTTCACGTTAAGGTCCTGAATCTTTTATCCTTGCCGCCGGCAGGCAGCCCCCGGCGGTTTGTCTAAACTACTGATGATCCTTCCACATGCCGTACTTCTCTCTCAGCACCCGGTGCAGTATCTTGCCGTTGCCCGTCCTCGGCATCTCCTCATCCTTGATGAAAACGACGTTCTTCGGCACCTTGTACCCGGCGATCTTGCCCCTGCAGAACGTCGTGATCTCCTCGGGCGTGGCTGTCTGCCCGTCGTGAAGCACCACTACGGCGAGGATGGTCTCCCCCCACTTCTCGTGAGGTATGCCGATGACCGCCACATCCTTGACCTTCTCGTAGCTGCCGACCACATTCTCTACCTCTGAGGGGAAGATGTTCTCCCCGCCGGAGATGATCATGTTCGCCTTCCTATCGACAAGAAAGAGGTACCCGTCCTCGTCCTTGTAGCCCATGTCGCCCGCGCTGAAGTACTCACCCTTCATGGCCGCAGTCAGTTTCTCGGGCTCCTTCCAGTAACCGGAAAGGAGCATGGGGCTTCTCGAATAGACCTCGCCGACCTTGTTGGGCTCGTTGATCAGCGTGCCGTCCTCGCCGTAGAGCCTGAGGAGGTCCGAGCCGATCACCTCGCGTCCGCAGGAACCGAGCTTGACAAGCTGCTCCTCGGGCTTCAGGATGGTGACGATGCCGGCCTCCGTCGAACCGTAAGCCTCGTCCAGTTTCGAGTTGGGGAACATCTTGAGGATGCCGATCTTCGTATCCTTCCGGGCAGGGGCTGAGGAGATGAGCAGCTTCTTGATGGTGGTGAGGTCGTATTTTTTCTTCACCTCATCGGGCAGAGCGAGCATCATGATGTAGTGGGTGGGCACCAGAGAGGTGAAGGTGATCTTGTGCCCGGAGAACGTCCTGAGGAGATCTTCCGAGTCGAAGCTCGCCATGTTGTATGCCATGACGGTTCCACCCACCCACGTATTGACGAAAGAGTAGTTGAGCGAGTTGATGTGGCAGCACGGCATGACGAGCAGGGTCGTATCGTCGAAGCCGAAATCATGGTCGTAGATCATAATGAAATACTGGGCAAAAAGGGACCTGTGGCTCTTCATGACGCCCTTCGGCTTGCCCGTGGTGCCGCTCGTGTACATGATGATCCAGACGTCCTCGCCGTCGACCACGGCGGCGGGTTCTTCGGGGCTCGCCGCCGCTATCGCATCCTCATAGGAGATAAAACCGTCGTAGTGGGGATTGTCCACGGCATAGGAGACATACTTCCGGACGGTCGGAAGATTCTTCTTCATCGTGCCGACCATATCGATCCAGGGGAACTCCTTGCCGTTCTGGTCCTTGCCGCCCTGTACGAGAAAGACCTTACACTCGCTGTGGTTGATGTTGTACTCCATTTCCGGGGTGGAAAGGCGGAACATGATGGGCACGACGATGAAGCCGCCCTTGGCCGCGGCGCCGTAGATCTCCAGCCACTCCACGCAGTTGTAGCCGAGGGCCGCGAACCTGTCCCCCTTTTTCAAGCCCATGTCGGCCAGGGCGTTGGCGAGGCGGCAGGAGCGCTCGTTCCATTCCTTGAAGGTGTAGGACTTGTAGAGGTCCTTGGCGCCTATCTTGTCGGGCCACTTGAATGCGTTGACCCGCAGTACGTCCTTCACCGTCATCCACTGATAATAGCTCATAATGATCCTCCTCCAAGAGTGATTTATCGTTTCCTGAGACCTTTAGTTTATTCCACCAGCTCCGGAAGATGGTAGACCTTCTGGTCCATCTTGTGCTGCAGGACATTGTCGAGGAGGTTGATCATGCACCCCGGGCATGCCGTCACCACGATGTCCGCGCCTGTCGCTTTTATGCCTTCCATCTTCTTTGCCGCGATCCGCTTTGTGATGTCATAGTGGTAGACGCTGAAGGAGCCGCCCATGCCGCAGCAGAGATCGGCATTCGGCGTCTCCACGTACGTGAGGCCCTTCAAGCCCTTCAGGATG
>JBEKHB010000033.1:0-42757 GCA_050012495.1 Syntrophorhabdales bacterium | reverse complement strand
GGACTTCTTGTTCTCCCTGCGGTTCTCAACGATCTGGAGGTACTGATAAGGACCTGCCTTCTTTACTCTGGCAAACATGGGCGTCTCCTTTATGACACCCATAATATACCAGGTATACCCCATAGTCGTCAAGGTAAATGTGCCTATATATTGGCACCACGCTATTGGCTAATTTCTACTTGTGGCCAAAAGCCCTCTAACAATTACAAGGGGTTAGGAGGGTGAAGCCCTGTGCAAGTGTTAAAGATCAGTTAAAGCATTTCGCAAAAATAATTACCCACCTTTAAAGAAGTTTCGTTACCGGACAAATGTGCTAAATGGTCCAGTGTTTTTGCGAGGGCGGCCGGAAAAGCGCTACAAATTAAATACCAGTTGAAACCTTCTATCGATCTTGAGAGGGCAGGATTGCGGTTTACAGGAAGTTACGCGCTACGACGGGCGGGATCGGACAAAAGGAAAGGGAACTCGGGTGATCGTGGGGGGAGATGCATGACAGCGGGGATGCTAAAGCCCTCTCCCTGGATGCTGATGCGCTCGGTTTTCACTTTACCGACTCGTCCCACTGTAAGCCTCCCTGTTGAGCAGCTTCAGAAAAATGGGAGTGAACACTTCTTATACTATTGCATGAATGTCAGCCAGCCACAAGGTGAATAGTTCAGAAAAAAGTGGCGGACGGGTCCGGGACGCCCATCGTCAATTTTTCCGGGGATGCCTTTTGTCAGTCCTGGTTGTCATCTCTCCTTGTCAGTCCTGGTTGTCATCTCTCCTTGTCAGTCCTGGTTGTCACCCCTCCTTGTCACCTTGACAGGAGAGGGGGAAACGTAGGAAAATCTTATGAGACCGGGCAGTCATTTTGAGAGGCCGAAAGAGATGACACGGCGTGAGCCCGTTTCAGCCGGTTTCGAGAGGTCCCGTAAACCGTCCTGCTCTTTGACAATTGAGCCCCGACCCACGTCCAATGGACGACGGCGTTGCTATCTGCCCGACCGGGAACCCCCCTCCCCCCCTAAACCGTGTACTTTCGTGTACTTTCGTAAACCCCCCTTCTGTAAAGCTTGTGAGAGAACGGAATCCGAAAGAGAGGTGCTGAGACGGCTGGTGAGAAATGCGTACAAAAGAGGGTAAAAAGGGGGTAAACGCGGTAAAAAATGGCAAAAAGGACCGATTTTGCGCTTGTTTGTTCACCATGGCGGGGCGCCGGGCATTGGGAATCTGTGAACAAATGAGAGACGTGCGCCGGTCCACCCGCGAAGGCGCGGGTGGCGGCGGACGTAATTGACATATTGACATTTGTCCTATCTTCCATGGTCGGCAGGAATAAGATGCCCTATCTCCTCACTGAAGAGGTCGTCGCGTCCTTTCCGGGCCAATTTGCAGACCTCGGAGGGGATGAGATCCAGGGCTCCTTGCGGGCATAGGGGCATCATTCGAAAAGAATGAGGAGATGGCGATATTTCAATTACGTCCTATCGGTCCCCCCACACGTTGCGTCGCGCCTACCCGATCAGGTTTCCGGGAGGACCAACGATTACCGTTTCAATTGTGGTATCATGCGAAGGGTTTTATTCGAAACGATTCCGGGAAGGCATACATAAACCAATGTCACAAGAGAAAAGCCAAAAGCGAAGTAACGTGAAAAAATAGGTGCGATTTTACCTTTGTGGTCCCCTACATCCCCGACAAAGCCCATAGGTAGAGGGAGGCGACGGAGCCGTAGGGTGAATATCGCCTACGGTAACGCTCAAACTGCTCTTTCGTCAGCTTCTTGAGCCCATACAGATTCATCATACCGCGCCTTATGGCGTGATCGCCCCAACTTACGACATCCGGCCGGCATAGGGAGAAAAGCAAAAGCATTTCGGCCGTCCACACGCCTATGCCGCGCAGGGACGACAACTGGTCGATAATATCTTCATCCGCCATTTCATGTAAACGCGAAAAGTCTATCTCGCCGCGCACTGCTGCATCGGCTATCCCCTTGATGTATTCTGCCTTCCGGGCCGACAGCCCGCACTTCTGCATGTCGGAAACATCTGTCTCTGCAATCCGGTCCGGCCTAATTTCCTCGAGCAGTGTATGGAGTCTTGCCCGTATGGCATTGGCTGCTTTACTGGATATCTGCTGCGCCACAACACTCATAATAAGTGCTGCGAAAGGGTCCGGTCTGATCTCCCGTTTAATTACGCCGATCATCTCGATTGCGGCGCCGAGCTTTTTGTCGCGGCGTTTCAGATGGTCGATTTCAGTTTGCCCGTATCTGAATATTTCGGCACTCCACTCTTTCTCTCGCACGATTGCCTCACAGGTTTAGCACATCTTGCTTCCGACGTCCGCTCACCCCGCTTGTCCCGACCTCACAACGGGAGTTCGTCTATCTTCGCAAGGACGTGTTGTCAATTCCGGACCCTATGTTTCTTCCCGAACCTATGAAGGAAGGATCAGCGACCTAACCTGCTGCCAGTCGACTGCCCATTTCAAAGGCACGTTGGCAGTCGACGGGAAAGACCTCGGACCTCCTCCTCGCCTTTTTCTCGGGATCCCAACGAGGTGCATAAACCTTTGAGTAGTCATCGAACTGATAGGTGTCGAAGCTGCACAGCGTTTCTGAAGTACCGAAAATCAGCTTTAAGAGCATCTCGTTGGAGGCAGTATGTTTGTCAAAACCACGCTCTTTCGCCAATTCTTCGGTGGCGCCGAGAGTATAGATGAAGCCGGTGCGGACTCTTCCGGAATACAAGGACCCGGGGGGATCGGTGTAGGTCATGTAGGGGAAGAGCAGGCGTTCCAAGAATGATCTCATCTCCCCGGTAACGGTTCCGAAATAGATCGGCGAGGCCAGGATGATGATACCGATTTCATCCACTTTCTTCAGGATGGGGGTCAGGTCGTCTTTTACCGCGCATCTGCCGTAACTCTTTCCGTCCTTTGTCTTGCAGGCGAAGCAACTCACGCATCCTTTATAGTTCAGATCGTACAGGTGAAATACCTCGGTTTGTGCGGCCTGCGAAGCGGCTCCGTCAAGGGCCTTTTCGAGCAGTGTCGCGGTATTCCATTTCTTTCTGGGACCTCCGTTGACACCGATGGCTTTCATACGCTGAGCCTCCTGGTTTTGGTTGGGTTACGACCCATCATATCCGAAGGATCGATTGCCATTGCTCACTATAACATGAATCCTGCCGAGGGGGAGGTAGGGACGTTGTGTCATTCTGTACACTGTCATCCACCGACCAGCCTCTCGGCCTTCCCCTCTGCTATCTGCTTGTTCATTATCATAAAAAATGGGAACCTTGGGGACATTGTTTCTCAATGTGATTTGTGGGGGCAACACGTTCTTAAATACTTCAATAACTCGTCGGCTGTTCTTCCCCCCTCCGTACGGCATGTTTAATCTATTCCGACACCCTGTCGAGATAACATCAATAAGATTCTACCAGCTATTCCAACACATTAAACATTTCCGTTTCTAATCTTGCGTTAATGGTATCATTGTCCTCAGAGATTGTATTTCTTTTGGAAGAACTCGTACGCCTCCATGATTGCTTTGGTTTTCCTCTCGGCCATTTCTTGAAATTCTACCCCCAAGTGCTGGACCTTGTCAGGGTGATATTTCGTGAGGAGTTCTTTGTATTTTGTTTTGATAGTTGCCGGGGTATCTTTGTTTGTGAGCCCCAAAATCTTTCGATACTCCTCTTCCGTATTTACATGTCCCCAGTTCTGGTACTGGTAGTCACCTCTTTCACTTCTCTGATGCATCCCTTGTTTGAGCATTCTCATTAAGTGACGGAAGATGAGATAGCCCACTACGATGAAAATGATGATTGTCACAAAACGGATCATCGACCCTTTCCCCAGGCCGTGGGAATATATACCCTCCTGCTGTCAGTTTCAGAGC
This sequence comes from Syntrophorhabdales bacterium, assembly GCA_050012495.1. Lineage (GTDB taxonomy): Bacteria > Desulfobacterota > Syntrophorhabdia > Syntrophorhabdales > WCHB1-27 > BOG-1155. The sequence continues at coordinate 38,865 of JBEKHB010000033.1, read as the reverse complement.
CTACACAGATTCCTAAATGCTTCAAGGGGACCTTGCCATTTAGTCAGGTTGCGGATGGACCCGATGGTCGATACGATTCATTGGTACCATTGGCTGCTCGCCGAGTCTGCATAATTCCGTCCCACCTCTCCCCTTTGGCGTTTTCAACTATCATTGATTACCACCAGTACCGCGCTATTGCAAGAAAAACGTTAAGCCGCTCAATTTCAGGAAAGACCTGCCAGGGTGCGGTGGGTCTTGCAATCACACATTCCCTTTTCTTTCTTCAATGATCCGTTTTTCGCCGCCTGCTCGCTGTCGCATAATGGATGTTGAGATAGTCACGGGTTTGCGCGAACGTATAACCGGGAGTATATGTGGGGTGTATCATTGCAAAACCACATATAACCGCCCTCTTTGGTTCCACTGTAAGCCTCTAATTTCTCTTATGCATCCTTTTGCCTTTGCCATATACCTTTCCACCCCAATGCATCCAACAGAGTGATAACGCCGGTTTTCATTTGCCCCTTCCTCTTGATTTGTCATGCCGACAGCGCTAAACACTTTCGGCCTTTCTCGAATTTCAGCCCATCAAGTACGATTATCATCTTGGGGTTTTTGCGGTGCTTCTCGCGTCAATAATGATCAAGGTTGGGCCTTCTCGCTGTTGATGGAGAGATCACGTGCAGAGGCCTCGGATGGGGTGATAGGTCGTCCGGTATGACGGCAAGGACTTTTGATAGCCGTGGTGTTTTCCCAAGAATTCTTTGTTTGTCGGGAAGATGAAGTCGGCATCCCGTCATAATTTCTGTCAAGAAGTCTTTTTGGGTTGTTTCTTACTCTTTATTTCTGCATTTTGTTTCTGTTTCGCGATGTTCTGTTTCTGCCCCTTATCCTTATCCTTTTTGCTTTTGTCTCCCATCGCGCGCCTCCCTTTTGCGACAACCTTTGGGCTTCCATCTTCCGGCTACGCTGAATCGAGCCCTGGTCGGTATGTCGGTCGATTTTTCCCTTTCCGAACCGCAAAGACAAGACCGGTCAATTCTCCACTATACATCTTCTCCCCTTGTCCGTCAATGACGATCGAGATCTGTGCGGGTTGACGAGGTTGAAAAACCCGATTTCCGGAATCGCAAGGGGGCAAAGAAAACTAATTAATCTCCTGAAGCTTTTGAAGAACCTTGAGGATGGTCTCCACGATCTCTTCCGGGCATTTTGGGGACGTTCGTTTCACCCCGTCAATTCACTCTTCATACGTTCAAAGAACTCCCGTGCGAATGTCACATATCCGGCCGCTTCTTAGGGAGATACGATAACAAGTTCCTTATAATCCCCCTCCAGTCTCCCGTCGAAGGTTTTGTGCAATATCTGTGAATAATGCTTGTCGATCTTTCCGTTTTTGACGAATTCCTTATCGAAGATCGAGATAATCCCTCTGTGTTTGGAAGTCCGTGGATTTATCCCCGTTTTAAGAAAGAGAGCCAGCAAGAGGTAAAACATGGAGTAATAAGCCCTGTTGACGATCGACCGCGAGCTGAAACCTCCTTTCAGCATCTTTTCCGCTTCCAGGAGAGTTTCCTCTGCCTGCTCAAGCCTGTGTCGATAGAGGGCCTCTTTGTCCGTCATAGGGATATCCCTTCCTCCGAGATGCTCTCCACTATGGGGGATGCCCTGAGAGGAGAATCCTCTATTTCTTCCCGCGTGAAAACGAGAGGGGAAATGTGGATGGAGTACTCGAAACCGGTCTCCCACGCAATGTCCCGAACCTTTTCTTTTAGTTGCCTGTCCATGCGCTCAACCTTCACGAAGACATCCATGTCGGAGTACTCGTCTGCATTGCCCCGCGCCCTTGAGCCGAATACTTTGAAATCGAGAACAGTGACGGCCTTCGATAATCTGCGCTTGAACTCCCTGGCTATTGCTTTGTCGCGCTTATTCATGCTCTACGCCTTTGTTGTGGATGCTTTTCTCTTGCTTAGCCTTTCGCCGTCATAACATCAGGAAAGACAACGCCTTCGCCCGTCGCTCCTTTTCTTCTCTAGCATTCTACTGCTCTGACAGGGAAGTGCAACTAAATTTATCCACTCGAGTGAAAAATACTACAAAAGGCGACGCCTGCATCCCCTCACCTCATCTTCCTGAGCACCTCGTTTGTCTCCTCCGGATCGAACTCTTCGGGGTCGAAATCGTCTCCGAGCCATTCCATTGTGTCCTCGTGTTCGGGGTGTGTCGGATTTTTTATGTTTAGTCTATTCTGACACCCTGTCGAGATAAACGTCAATAAGATTCTATCGAGTACTTTCCTGAGTACCTGGCTGAATTGCTTTGGCGGCAGGTCGTCAAGGAACGTGTACGCCCGTTTGCTAACGGGGGCAGGGCCCGCCAGGGGATCAGATCTTTTGTCCTTGACTTAAGGCGCCCCTTTAAGCAGTTCTACCTCCTCATCGATTACCATCGGTGAGGAGGTATTGCAAGAAAAACCTTCACAAAAAACTTGGACGTTTTCGAATTATGTGCCACAATAGAAGTGTCCTTGGTCTGAACAGGTTGCCTTGATGTTTCATAAAGCGCTTTTCGAAACAATAAAAGAAGACGTAAAGATACTCATTACCTGCCGGAAGCGGACCGATAGATGTCGCAGAGGCGAAAAAGGCGGCAGTGGCAGGCAAGAGCCGGTTACCCTCGAAGAATTAGCTTTCTGAAAGATCAGCTTAAGCGAAAACGGCTGCCATGCGTATCGAAGGAAAACCGGAAATGCAGGGGGATAAGACCGTGCCGTTGTCGAAACAATGACTGAGAGAGCAGCTCATGCCTTTATAACGAGAAGACCCGAACGGAGGGATAGCCGTGTCACAGGAAGACAAAAAAAATAACAAGATCGGCCGGCGTCAGTTTCTCAAGAGGACCGCTGTTGCAGGCACGGCGGTGGCTGTTGGAACCCTCGTCTCAAAGGGTCCCGCATCTGCGGCCAAAGGACCTTCGATCACGTGGGACAGAGAGGCGGACGTTGTCGTGGTCGGGTCCGGCGCCATGGGGCTTCCCGCTGCCATCGTGGCCCGTGAAGCCGGAGCGAGCGTGATCGTGGTCGAAGCAAACTTCGACATAGGCGGCCATGCCATAACAAGCGGCGGCAATGTCCCCCTCGGAGGCGGGACGAGCGCCCAGAAAAAGGCCGGCATCAAGGATTCGCCGGACCTCCTCTTTCAGGACCTGACCGACTGGTCTGTGGTCCAGCCTAACGGATTCCCTGACTACCGGTACAACGACCGGGACGTCATACGGGCATTTGCGGACAACAGCGCCGCCGCCTTTGAATGGCTCGTCGCCCACGGGGTGGTCTTCATAGACAAGGCGCCCGATAGTTTTGGAGGGATCTCCGTTGGAAACTCCGTTCCCCGTGAAATGCACGCCGCAGCAATGAATTGGCCCATGGTTCAAACCGGAAAACCGGTGGACCCGACAGTCCGGGCCACAACCTCCACAGGCAATGGCCTCATGCGTCCGCTGGAGGTTGCGGCGAAAAGTGCGGGTGTTCAAATCCTGCTCAACCATAGAATGACGAGCATTTACCGGGAGACCCCGAACGCGGGCCGGGTGCTCGGGATCACCGTGGATAACAAGGGCGCCGCACTGAACATCCGGGCCATGAAGGCACTCATCATCGCCACCGGCGGCTCCACAGGCAACGTGAACTTCCGCCGTATGTTCGACCCGCGCCTTACCGAGGAATACTGCGGTCTCTCCGGCATGCCCTGGTCCGACCAGGATGCAAGCGGAGAGATAGCCGCCATGGCAATCGGCGCCTCTCTCTGGGGTCTTTACAACCAAGCCGGCGAATTTGGCTGGCCGGTTACAAAGCCGGGCACCATCGGCTGTCAGTACAACTATGCCAACCTTCAGTGGTTTCCGGGCAGTCCCGTATTCAAGCGTGCCCGTGCAACGGGCCTGCGCGTTGCCAACTGGCAGAACCTTATTCTCGTGAACATGCTCGGCAAGCGCTTCTACGACGAGACCGGGAGCCAGTTCTCCGCGAATAACGCGGGGCAGATCGAGCCCTATGTCGCCGGGAGTCACCTGAACGCCAAGAACATCAGCTACAACCCCGCCAATTTCATCAACGCAGCCCTTGCCGGTATCGGAGATGGAAATAATGGAGGCGGCCCCATCTGGGCGATCTTCGACGCGGATGCCGTAACCCGCGAAAGATGGAACCCCAAGCCTCCCGGCGTGGACGTGGATGGGGGCTTCTTCTTCACCGCCACTACGATCCGGGAATTGGCGGGCAGGATCGTAATGAAATACCAGCGCGTCCCGATGTCGCCCGGAAACCTGGAAGAGACGGTGGCCAGGTACAATTCCTTTGTCGACGCAGGGAAAGACGCGGATTTCGGCAAGCCGACCCCGAAGCACAAGATCGCCAGACCTCCGTTTTACGCGGCCTGGGCAACGCCCGTCATCCACGATACCCGGGCCGGTCTCAGGATCAACGCCAGGTGCCAGGTGCAGGACATGTCCGGTCAGGTCATCCCGGGCCTCTATTGCGGCGGCGAATCCGCCGGTGGTTTTAGCCAGCACGGCCTTGCCAGGGCCGCGTGCCAGGGTTACATTGCCGGCAAGAATGCGGCGGCGGAAAAGACAATGTAGAAAATCATGAAAAGGTTGGCTCACATCTTTTTTATTGGCCTATGTTTCTCCGTAGCGGCCTTCGCCGCTCTCCCGAACACCGGTCTTATGCCGGCCCTGGCGCAGACGGCTGCACCGCCCGGCACGGAAGTCTCCAAAGACGCTTGCCTTACGTGCCACGGACCCTTTGACAAGCTTGCCGGAGAGACTGCCGGCTACGTGGCGCCGAGTGGAGAGAAGATAAACCCCCACATGTACGTGCCGCATACATCCAGGGAAGCGAAGGCGGTTCCCGAGTGCACCAACTGCCACGAGCCCCATACGGTGCCTGCCAAGGCAGCAAAGACTGCGGCGCAGCCCAAGCCGGAGGTCGAGTGGTGCTACACCACCTGCCATCACAGGAACAATTTCGAACCTTGCAAGGATTGCCATAAGCAGCGGGGCGAGTTCACGAACCGCGCCTACGTCAAATCCTCGGCGAACCGCCCCCGGAGAAACTCGTAGATCTTGTTTCCGATGGACAGACCGAGGTCAATGAACTCCGGCCCTAAAACCCTACCGGTATGGGATCGAAACGTGCCTTTGATGCGCGCTATTCCTTCCATCCCCTCCGGAAATCGAGGAATCACGGCGACGACCGACGCACGGGCGAAGCGAAGCATTTCCCAGAGCGTTACCGTGAAATTGTCCGGTCCCCAGCGGAACTTGTCTGCATCGTAGAGCGTGTCGCTGAGGAGTTTGCCTATGGCCGATACTATGATCCGAGGTTCAACAAAGGCCTCGTGGTTTGCGATAGCCTGGACCACATACTCTCTCTCCTTTTCCGGTACGCCGAGGTTATCGAGCAACGAACCGGCAGCGATGGCAGCGGACCTTGCGTGGTCTTTATCCCCCCGTCGCATGTCGTGGAGGAGGCCGGCCACCTGGGCCAGAGCAGCAGCCTCGTTCGCGTCAGATCCTTCCAGACCTATCCTTGCCCCTTCTGCCAGTACCAGAGCCCCTGCCTCGACGGCAACCTTTTCCGCGTGATCCAGCCCGTGACTCGGGTTCCGGGCGAGTTCCTGCGCAACGACCTTGCGGCAGCGGGCGACAAGGGGAGCCTGCCGATAGATGCTGTGGGAGTGGGCGAGCTGCGAGGCGCACGACTCGTAAAAGTGCGGATCGGGGAAGGAGGCCGCGATACCCCGCGAACAGATCATCATTTCGTCGTAGATGTCCACCCGGTCGTCCTTCACTACCTCCTTCGCTCACCTGGAAACCTTTCTCGGCAGGGCGAATATGGTCCATATGTATGATTCAGGTCCCCAAGCCCCCGTCCAATCCTACCACGACGAAAGTCCTTCAACAAGAAGATTTCCGGATGTGGCACGTGATAGACTTGAAAGCGCGTGAAATCAGCCTTTCACGAAGAACTCACGGATAGTTCCGGGTTCGGGCGCGTGAGGGCGTGGGAGTCTATATATAGTACATCAAGTGCTTATCGATGACCCTCTCCACGCCCTTTGATTGGGCCTCCTCGCAAAGGTCCTGGAGGGTGACCGAATCGAGATACGTCATCAGCCTGTCTGTGGCCTCTGTCCATACCTCCCGCACCACGCATTGCTGCATGCGGTCGCACGCCTTTCCTCCGGTCTTTGCCGGGCCCGTGCAGTGGACAAGCTGGATGGTCCCCTCGGTAGCCCTGACGATGTCGCCTACGCTGATCTTGTCAAACTTCCTTGCCAGGTAGTATCCGCCCGAGGGTCCCCTGATGCTTTTGATGATTCCGGCCTTTTTCAGCTTCTGAAAGATCTGCTCTATATAGCGGGGAGAAATGGCCTGTCTTGCAGATATTTCTTTGACCTGAGTGGATAGACCTGCAGAGTGGTAGGCGATATCGAAGACCGCCCTTAGTCCGTATCTGCTTTTGGTAGAAATCTTCATGCGAATAAATTAAATTGTTCTACTTTTCTTGTCAAGTATATAGGTGATGCCGTTCTAAAGTGCTGTATCCATCGTGGGGGCGATGGGGACGTTTCAGAAAAGAGCTTATACCCTTTTGTCACTCCTGGTTGTCGCCCCTGATTGTCACTGCGGCCTTTTTTGCTTCATGAAATAAAATACATACTCATTGTCAGAACCCCTGCGCCGCTATACACTTAGAATGATTTCATGGTTTCGACGGCAACTATAATTATACTATCCCTGTCAGAAGAAATGCTATGGAAGAACTATGCCGCACGTAATGATTATTGACGATGACGTGGACATGTGCGAGATGCTCTCGGGCATGGTGAACCGGACAGGCAATGAGGCATCGTACGCTCATACCCTCGATGAAGGGATGAAACAGATATCCCGGAAGAATTACGACATCGTCTTCCTCGACATCCGTCTGCCTGACGGCTCGGGCCTCGATGTGCTCCCCAAGATCAGGGAGATCGCCTCGCCCCCTGAAGTGATCATCATGACGGGCTTCGGCGACCCCGACGGGGCCGAGCTTGCCATTAAGAATGGGGCCTGGGACTACATCGAGAAGCCCTCATCCATCAAGGAGATGACCCTCCCCTTCCTTCGCGCCCTCCAGTACCGGGAAGAGAAGAAGGCGCGCAAGCCTGCGGTAGCCCTCAAGTGGGAGGGCATCATCGGCTCTTCCCCCCGCATGCGGAGCTGCTTCGATATCCTCGCCCAGGCGGCGAACTCCGATGCCTCCGTGCTCATCGCGGGAGAGACGGGCACCGGCAAGGAGCTCTTTGCCCGCGCTATCCACGAGAACTCGCCCAGGGCCAACAGGAACTTCGTGGTAGTCGATTGCACCGCGTTACCAAAGACCCTCGTCGAGAGCACCCTCTTCGGCTATGAGAGAGGCGCCTTCACCGGCGCGGACAGGGACCAGGAGGGTCTCGTGAGACAGGCCCACGGGGGGACCCTCTTCCTCGACGAGGTGGGCGAGCTCCCCCTTGTTATCCAGAAGGCCTTCCTGCGCGTCCTCCAGGAGCATCGTTTCAGGCCCGTAGGCTCAAAAAAAGAGATAGAGAGCGACTTTCGTCTCGTCGCCGCTACCAATAGGGTCATGGATGAGATGGTTGAGTCCCGCCGCTTCCGAAGGGACCTCCTCTTTCGCCTCCAGACCTTCACGATCGACCTCCCCCCTTTAAGGGAAAGGAAGGAGGACATCAGGGAACTCGTCATGTACCATATGGCGAAGCTTTCCGAGCGCTACGGCATAGGTACGAAGGGCTTTGCCCCGGAGTTCCTCGACTCCCTTATCGCCTATGAGTGGCCCGGCAACGTGCGGGAGCTCGTCAATGCCGTGGAGAGGGCGCTCACCATGGCCCGCCAGGAGCCGACCCTCTTTGCCAAACACCTGCCCACCCACATAAGGGTGAGCTTGGCCCGCGCCGCCGTGACGAAGGAGGCGCCCAGCCAGGTCAGCAGCAAGGCCGCATCCCCTCCCCCGCTACCCCCCTTGAAAGGCTTCAGGGAAGCCGCCCTGCAGGAGGCGGAGCGCCAGTACCTCGAAGACCTCATGGGCATCGCGGGCAGCAACATCAAAGATGCCTGCCGCATATCCGGCCTCTCCCGTCCCCGCCTCTATGCCCTCATGAAGAAGTACCGCATATCAAGGTACGGCTGAAGCTTTTTACAAAATAAGGATTGATTGAGCAGGGGCAGGATGCAAGAGGGAGGCCGGCGATGTTGACAATTCCCGGCCAAATCTATATATTTTGAGGATCGCAAGTACGATTACCGGTGATGTTTTTTCGTGGAATTCCTCACATCGATCACGCCAGCAGAAGCGCTCGCGCTCATCATTTCTTTTCCTGTCGGGCCCCTGCGCGAAGAAGAGGTTTCCCTTGAGCAGGCAACTGCCAGGGTGCTCGCGACAGATATCACCGCACAGGAAGATATACCACCTTTTCCACGGTCTCTCGTAGACGGCTACGCCGTAAGGGCGAAGGACACCTATGGGGCAAGGGAAGGCACGCCCGCCTTCCTCCAGGTGCGGGGAGAGGTCCTGGTCGGTGAGGCTGCGGAACAGAAGGTCGGTGACGGCGAGGCACTTTACGTCGCGACCGGGGCCATGATGCCGGACGGCGCGGACGGCACGGTCATGGTCGAGTATACAAGGCAGGCAGGCGCAGCCATCGAGGTCACCCGCACCGTCCGCCGGGGAGAACATATCTGCTTCAGGGGCGAGGACGTGCAGAAAGGGCAGGTCGTGCTTGAAAAAGGGCGGACCATATCGCCTTTCGACCTGGGCGTTCTCGCCGCCCTCGGGGTCACCCGTATTCCCGTCTGGCAGCAACCCGTGGTCGGCCTGATCTCCTCGGGCAACGAGATCATACCGGCGGACGAGGTGCTGGAGGCGGGCAAGGTCCGGGACATCAACACCCATACCGTGTCGAGTCTGGTAAAAAGGCAGGGTTGTCTCGTCCGGTTCGCAGGTATAGCCCGGGACACGGTTGACGATATAATTTCGAGGCTTTCGGCCCTCAGGGAGTGCGATGCGATACTGCTCTCAGGCGGGAGCTCGAAGGGCCAGAGCGACTTCATGACGACGGCGATCGAGGGGCTTGGCGGAAAGGTCCTCTTTCACGGCCTCAATATAAAGCCGGGCAAACCGACGATCTTCGCTGCCCTGTGGGAAAAACCGGTATTCGGCCTTCCCGGCCATCCCGTCTCTTGCGCCATGGTCGTCCTGAGGTTCGTGCAGCCCATTCTGGCGAGATTGAAAGGTGAGATGCGCCCCGGTCTGCTCCGGACCATGGCCGGGAGGTTAACGACAAACATACCGTCGACCTACGGGATAGAGGAGTACGTGAGGGTGACCGTGGAGAGGAGAGAAGGTTTGACGCCGCTGGTGACGCCCATATTCGCAAAATCGTCAGTCATCTCCACCCTTTCAAAAGCAGACGGCTACGTCGTGGTGCAGGAAGGGCAGGAAGGCATAGAGGCCGGCGTCGAGGTCGAGGTGCTGCCGCTTGGGTAAAAGATATCTTACTACCATAAGCAAAGAAGAGGCCATCAGGAGGGTGCTGAAAGCGATCATGCCCCTTGAAGCGCATGAGGAGATTCCGGTGCCCGCGTGCCCGGGCCGGGTGACGTCCAAGCCCGTTTTCGCGGCGCGTTCGAACCCCCCCTTCACCTCTGCGGCCATGGACGGATATGCGGTCTCCTTTGAGGCTACACTCGACGCGGACCTCGGCAGCCCGGTGACCCTCATTCGGGGGGAGTATGCCGTGCTCGTCAACACGGGCGATCCCCTGCCCAGGACCATGAATGCGGTGATCATGGTGGAAGAGGTGGAAGAGAAGGGTCCGGAAATCGTTATCAGGAAACCCGCGTCATTATGGCAGAACGTGAGACTGACCGGAGAAGACATCATCGAGGGCGACATGCTCTTCCCCGTCAACTACAGGCTGGGGATACTCGATGTCGGATTGCTGCTCGCAGCCGGCATAAGAACGCTGAAGGCGGTGAAAAAGCCGAGGCTTCTTATCATCCCGACGGGGCAAGAGCTGGTCGATATTTACGAGCAACCCGACCTGGAGGTCCTTCCCCATAGGCTGATCGACTTCAACTCCTATACGCTCATGGCCCTTGGCAGAGAGATGGGCTTCGAAGTGACGAAAACCGGAATAGCCCGGGATAACGAGCACCTGCGGGCCGTCTTGAGGGAATATATCCCGGCCCAGGATGTGCTCGTCATAAACGCGGGCTCAAGCGCCGGTACGGAGGATTTTACGGAGACCGTTATCCGGGAATTCGGCGAGCTTGTGTTTCACGGTGTCGCCATGATGCCGGGCAAGCCCACTATATTCGGGCTCATCGAAGGCAAGCCCGTCTTCGGCATACCGGGATACCCCGTCTCCGCGGCGATAAGCTTCAAGACCTTTCTCAAGGTCGTCTACGAGCGCCTTTGCGGCTCGTATACCTCGGAGAGGTCCGTCCCCTGCGTCACCCCCTACAAGCTGCCTTCGAGCATCGGCGTTGAGGAGGTGCTGCGGGTGAGGCTCATGGCAAGGAATGGGGTCTATTATGCCTATCCTCTTCCGCGCGGCGCAGGGGTCTTTTCGTCCCTCTCCCGTGCCGACGCGCTTGTCACGATACCGGAAAACGTGGAGGGGTACGACGAAGGAACGGTGCTGCCGGCACACCTCCTGAGGCCGGAGGATGAGCTGCAGCACAGGCTCAATATCGTGGGAAGTCACGACCTTTCCCTTGATGTACTCAGGGACATGATCAAGACCCGTTTTCCCGCCATGGACCTCATATCGGCCCACGTCGGCAGCATGAGCGGGATCAGTGCGATGCAGAAAGGGATCGCAGACCTCGTTACCACTCACATATTGGATGAGCAGGAATTGGTGTATAATATACCGGCGATAAAGAAGTATCTGGCCGGTAGGCCTGCGCTTCTCGTGCATATCACGAAGAGGATACAGGGATTGCTCGTGGCAAAAGGGAACCCGTTGGGCATCACGGGGGTGGACGATCTTACGCGACATGAGGTAAGATTCGTCAATCGGCAGTTTGGATCTGGCACGCGGATACTACTCGACATGATGCTCAAGGAGAGGCGGATCGATCCGCGGTCGATCCGGGGATACGACCGGGAAGAACCGACACACACGGCGGCTGCCATCCTGGTGAAGGAAGGGATTGCGGACGCAGGCCTGGCCATTCATGCGGTTTCCCGCAGTTTTTCTTTGGATTTCATCCCTCTCATGGAAGAGGAGTATGACCTCCTTGTTACCAAGGAATTCAGCGAAGACCCGAGGTTCTCGCTCCTCATGGAGCTTCTCGCATCCCCGGAATTCGCCTCAAGGCTGAGTAGACTGGGCGGTTACACGACGAAGGACAGCGGGAAAATCAAATATGTTAACGGATAACTTCAACCGGGTCATCAACTACCTAAGGGTTTCGATCACCGACAGGTGCAACCTCAAATGCAGGTATTGTACCGACAGTGCCTTTTCCTTTATACCGCATCAGGAAATCCTGCGCTACGAGGAGATCATCAGGTTCGTGCGCATAGCCGCCTCTTTGGGGGTGAGGAAAATCAGGCTTACCGGCGGGGAGCCGCTCCGCAGGAAAGACCTCTCTTTCCTTCTCAAAGAGATGGGTGCCATCGGGAGCATAGACGACATCAGTCTTACCACGAATGGGGTCGAGCTGGCGGATGCCGTGGAAACGCTGCGGGATGCGGGCTTAAGGCGCGTCAACATCAGCCTCGATTCACTCAAGCCCGAAAGATTTGCCTATATTACCGGCGTTGACGCCTTTGACAAAGTCATAAGAAGCATAGAAAAAGCAAAGCATGCGGGTCTCCATCCCGTAAAGATCAATACGGTGATCATCAAGGGCTTCAACGACGACGAAGTGCTCGATTTCGCCGATTTTGCGAGGATTTGGGAGGTGCAGGTACGGTTCATAGAGTTCATGCCCTTCGGGGATGGGGCCCTGTGGGACCGGTCCAGGATCATCAGCTCAGCCTCCCTCGAACAGACGATACGCCGGGTGCATGACCTTCACCCGAGCATATATTCCGACAAGGGGCCTGCCAAGATGTTTCTCATCAACGGAACTGCCGGCCAGGTCGGCTTCATCAGTCCCATGTCCTCCCATATCTGCAACGAGTGCAACAGGATCAGGCTGACAGCCGATGGGAAGATCAAGCCCTGCCTCTTCTCGGACACGGAGCATGACGTGAAGGCCCTTTTGCGTGGCGGGGCAAGCGACGACAAAGTGGCTGATTTCGTGAGGCGCGCGGTAATGGCAAAGCCGGAAAGAAAGGTGGAGGCGGGTGCGATCAGGAAATGTCAGAGGAGCATGCGCCTTATCGGAGGGTGACGCGTACAAGTCAATCGGTAGGGCGCTGAGCAGGGATATAGGCACTTATGAGGGGGGAGACTCTGACGGCTCCGCCGGCAGAGGGGGCGCTGAGCCCCAATAATTGCAGCATGCGCCTTATCGGAGGGTGACGCGTACAAGTCAATCGGTAGGGCGCTGAGCAGGGATATAGGCACTTATGAGGGGGGAGGCCGGGGCACCCGCGAAGCGGGTCGCGGCTCCGCCGGCAGAGGGGGCGCTGAGCAGGGATATAGGCACTTATGAGGGGGGAGACTCTGACGGCTCCGCCGGCAGAGGGGGCGCTGAGCCCCAATAATTGCAGCATGCGCCTTATCGGAGGGTGACCGCATATGAGACTGAGCCATGTGGACAGCGATGGAAAGGCGCGGATGGTCGATGTCAGCGAGAAGCGGGAGACCAGCCGCGAGGCCCGCGCCTTCGGCGTGGTGCGGATGTCGGAGGAGGCCTACGGGTTAGTGAGCCGTGGACAGGGGCCGAAAGGCGATGTCTTTACGGTGGCGAAAATCGCGGGCATAATGGCGGCGAAGAAGACATCCGACCTCGTCCCGCTCTGTCACCCTCTGCCTCTCAGTTTTGTCGATGTGACATATGCCTTCAGGGATGAATCGGCCCTTATCGAGATTACCTCGACCGTGAAGGTGCAGGGCACTACCGGCGTGGAAATGGAGGCCATGACGGCCGTCATGGTGACCGCCCTCACCATCTACGATATGTGCAAGGCGATCGATAAATCAATCGAGTTGGGGCCGTTCTACCTGCTCGAAAAAAGCGGGGGGAAGAGCGGTCCGTTCAGCCGGAAATCGCACCCCGGCAGCACATGACATCCATCCGGGAGATAAGATGAAAGGCAAGATTATTTCAGTCAATGTGAGCGACAATAAAGGCGAAAAAAAGCACAACATAGAGCAATGCCTGCTGCGAGAGGGTCATGGTCTCGACAGCGACGCCCATGCGGGCCCCTGGCACAGGCAGGTGAGTCTTCTCGCGGCGGAAAGCATCGAGAAGATCAGGAAAATGGGACTTGACGTGAAACCCGGTGACTTTGCGGAAAACCTGACAACGGAAGGCATAGAGCTCCCCACCCTCCCTATCGGAACGAGACTCCGGGTGGGCGAGGTCTTGATGAAGGTCACCCAGATAGGCAAGGAATGCCATACGAGATGCGCCATCTTTTATCAGGTGGGCGACTGCGTTATGCCCAAGGAGGGCATATTTACCGAGGTGGTCGCGGGCGGTGAGGTCCGTGTGGGAGACGAGGTGGAGATACTCCCATGAAGTACAGGGCTGTGGTCATCACCATCAGCGACAAAGGCTCTACCGGGGAGAGGGCCGACACGAGCGGTCCAGGCCTTCGATTGATGCTGCAAAAGGTCTATGAGGTGACGGAAGTGCTGGTCATACCGGATGAAATTGACCGCATCGCAGAAACCATAAAGGACCAGGTCGACCGAATTGGCATAGATCTTGTCGTCACCACAGGAGGGACCGGGATCGGCCCGCGGGACGTCACGCCTGAGGCGACCCGCGCGGTAATAGAAAAAGAGCTTCCCGGATTCTCAGAAATCATGAGGATGGAAAGCTACCGCGTGACGCCTTTCGCGCTGATTTCGCGAGCGGTCTGCGGTATCAGGGGGCAATCGATCATCGTCAATCTGCCGGGTAGCCCCAAAGCTGCGGCAGAATGTCTCTCATTCATAGAGGCGGCCTTGCCCCATGCCCTGGAAAAGGTAAAGGGCGATCCGTCCGAGTGCGCCCGATAGCATCGGATAGGAATGACCTATTCTGGTTAAATGAGCACCATGGAACGCCGCTTCGACCTTAAGGGCAAAGGCCTCTTTCTCCTTCTCATTTTCTGGTTTTTCTGGTTCACCAACATGACCGTGAGGTTGAGCTTCGCACCCGTCCTGCCGCTCATTGAAGACGAATTCCTGGTCACTCATGCCAAGGCGAGCAGCATCTTCATATTCATGTCGATGGGGTATGCGCTGTCGATGTTTTTTTCCGGGTTCTACGCGGGCAGATTAGGTTATAAGAAGTCGATAGCCCTTTCGCTTGCCGCGACGTCCCTGCTGCTTTTCCTCATCCCCTTTGTCAAGGCATTCTCACTCCTTTACGTGTTCAATTTCATCATGGGTGCTTCGATAGGCGCCTATCTGCCGGCGGTTCTGCCCCTGATCACCGAATACTTTACGGAGCGCCACTGGGCCAGGGCCATTGCCATCCACGACTCCGGCGCCTCGGTCGGGATATTCTGCTGCCCCTTGATCGCCCTTTTTCTCCTCCAGTTTTTCGGATGGAGGGGGACCTTCCAGGTCTTCGCCGTGATATTCCTGGTGAATGCCGTGCTGTGCTGGTTTATGGGTTATGAAGTAAAGGTCATCCGTCCCGAAAAGAACGCGTTTGGCGATCTTTTGAGGACGCGGCCACTTTGGATAATGAACATACTCTTTGTCCTCGCTACAGGGGCCAACCTGGGCATCTTCGGCATAATGCCTCTCTATCTGACAAAAGAGTTATCCTTCGGCATCGGGTACGCTAATCACGTAGTAAGCTTATCGAGGCTTGGCGCTATTGGGGTCGCGGTGTCGGTGACTTTCTTCGTCCATAGGATCGACCCGATAAAGGCCCTGTTCTTCATACTGCTTCTGACGGGCATACTTACGGTCTTCATGGGTGTAGCTCCCGCCGGATATACCGGCATCTTTCTTTTTTTACAGGTGGCGGTGGTAACGGCCTTTTTCCCTTTGGCATTCATATCGGCGGCGCGGATATTCGCCAGGGACGCGAGAAGCCTGGCAACCGGCGTCATCGTGGCCTTCGGCATCCTGTTCGGAGGCGGCGCAGTCCCCTACCTGCTTGGTCTTTCCGGTGATCTCGTGAGCTTCAGGCTCGGTATTTCAATTCTCGGGCTGCTGGTCTGCCTGTCAAGCCCTCTGACCCTTGCGTTGAAAGAGCAAAAGAGTGCCGAGTGAAGATCGGTCGTTAGTGCTCGTCCATCCGCAGTTTTAGCGGCTTTGGCTGCTCACCCTTCTTTGCCCCGGAGACCTTTATCCTGATCCTCAGGTCATTGGGGCTATCGGCGTAGGCGATGGCGTTCTCGTAGCTGATCCTGCCCTCCCGGTAGAGGTTGTAGATATGCTGGTCAAAGGTCTGCATGCCTTCCTGATAGCCGAGGGCCATGGTCTCTTTCAAGAGCCCGATTTCACCTTTGGTGATGAGATCCTTGACCCTCGGCGTGTCGAGCAGTATCTCGATTGCGGCGACCCTCTTTTCGTCCGGCGTGGGGATGAGTCTTTGCGATATGATGGCCTTGAGATTGAGGGAGAGCTGCATATAGATCTGAAGATGCCTCTCGATGGGGAAGAAATTGAGTATCCTCTCAATCGCCTGGTTGGCGTTGTTTGAGTGGAGTGTGCCCAGACAGAGATGGCCGGTTTCGGCGAAGACTATGGCATCTTCCATGGTCTCGGTGTCCCTGATCTCGCCTATGAGAATCACGTCGGGGGCCTGCCTCAGCGCATTCTTCAGGGCGTTGTAAAAGGAGTGCGTATCAAATCCGACCTCTCTCTGTGTGACCACGCTCGACTTGTGCGGATGCACAAACTCGATGGGGTCCTCTATGGTGATGATATGCCCCCGCTGGTTTTCGTTCCTGTGGTCTATCATGGCCGCCAGGGTCGTCGATTTTCCGCTTCCCGTTGAGCCGGTCACCAGCACGAGACCGCGCTTACCCATGGCGATCTCCTTCAATATCCGGGGCAGACCCAGGTCGTCCAGGGTCTTGAGGTGTATCTTGATCTGTCTCAACACGATGCCCACATTCCCGCGCTGCCGGAAGATATTCACTCTGAACCGACCCAGGTCGGGGAAGAAGAGGGCGAAGTTCATTTCATGCTTCTCTTCAAAAATCTTCTTTTGTCTATCGTTCATTACGCCTGCGGCAATGGCCTGGGTATCGTCGCCGGATAGGACCTTCTCCCCGTAAGGCAGTACATCCCCCTGGATTCTGAACATGGGCGGCACGCCCTGGGTCAGATAGATGTCGGAGGCGTCCCTGTCTACCATGTGTTGCAGCAGGTCCATGAAAAACGCCGACATAGGCATGGCTCACCTCTAATATTTCGACATGTAGAAGGCCACTTCTTCCTGGGTGACGAGGTTTCTCGCAAGGAGCTCTTTCACAGAGGCCTCCATGGTCTGCATCCCCAGTTGCCTGCTCGTCTGCATGGCAGAGGGGATCTGGGCGATCTTGTTTTCCCGGATCAGGTTTCTCACCGCCGGCGAGGCGGTCATGATCTCAAACGCCGCCACCCTGCCTTTGCCATCCCTGTGCTTGAAGAGGGCCTGGGTGATGATGGCCTGGATGGATTCGGAGAGCATCGACCGGACCTGGTTCTGCTGCGCCCCGGGGAAAACGTCCACGATCCTGTCGATGGTCTTGGGGGCGCCGCTCGTGTGAAGCGTCCCGAGCACGAGATGGCCTGTCTCAGCGGCAGTGAGGGCGAGGGATATCGTCTCCAGGTCCCTCATCTCGCCAATGAGCATCACGTCGGGATCTTCCCGGAGCGCGCTTCTCAGGGCATTCGCGAAGGTGTGCGTGTGGGGCCCGAGCTCCCGCTGGTTGATGAGGCAGCTCTTCGAGGAATGCACAAACTCAATGGGGTCCTCTATCGTGATGATATGCCCCTTGAGCCCGGTATTGATCAGATCTACCATTGCGGCCAGGGTCGTCGATTTTCCGCTGCCTGTCGGCCCTGTCACGAGGACAAGCCCTTTTTCGAGCCGGCACAGGTCGATGAGCACCTTCGGAAGACCGAGGGATTCGAACGTAGGGATCGTGCCGGGGATGGTCCGGAAAACAGCGGCGTCGCCGCGGTTCTGTTTGAAGACGTTAACCCTGAACCTGCCGTATTCTCCCAGGGAAAAGGAGAAATCTATCTCAAGCTGCTCTTCGTAGATTTTTCTCTGTTGGTCGCTCAGGATGTCGTAGATCATGTTATGGATCTCTTCCCTGCCGAGAACCGGTGTTTCAAATTTCCGCATCTCTCCGTGGATCCTCACGTGTGGCGGCTCCCCCGCACTCAGGTGAAGGTCCGATGCCTTGTTATTAACGGCAAAGATCAGGAATTCCGAGATGTCCATGAGATGCTCCTATTCCTCCAGGGCCTCCAGCTCTTTCAGTGTAGGCAGATCGCCGGTGTCGCGGAGACCAAAAAGCTCGAGGAATTTTCTCGTAGTCCGAAAGACCATCGGGTGACCCACGTCCTGATTCCTCCCGGCAATCTCGATCAGCTTCCGGTCCAGAAGCTGTCTGACAGAGCGGCTTGAGTCGACGCCCCTCAAGCTGTCGATCTCTCGCTTTGCGATCGGCTGCCGGTACGCGACGACCGCGAGCGTTTCGAGCACGGCTCTCGTCAAACCGACTTCTTTCTCCTTTACAACCCGCTTCACCCAGTCCTTGTAGCCCAGCCTGGTCCTCAATTGGTACGCCGCCGAGACCTCCACGATCTCCACGGCCCTGTCAGACGCTGCATAGGCTGTCACAAGTCCGGAGATCGCCGACTGAAGCTCGAGAACGGTAAACTCGGGCAGCCCTTTTTGCAGCCTCTTGAGTGTTATCGGTTTTGACGATGAAAAAATAATAGCCTCGAGAATGCGTTCCAGTTCTGTCAACCCAGGAAACCCCCTATCCTTTCGAGAATGGCATCGCGCTCTTCCGGATAGCGATGCCATTCTATCCCCTTTTCTTTGGAAAACCAGGTGAATTGCCGCTTCGCATAGCGGCGTGTCGCTCTCTTGATAGCCTCGACCATCTCCTGATGCCCGATTTCTCCCGTCAGGTAGAGCACGATCTCGCGGTAGCCGATGGACTGAAAGGGCCTGGCGGAAAGCGGGTAGCGCCGCAACAAACCCTCCACCTCCTCCACCCATCCCCGGCGGAGCATCAAATCGACTCTCCTCTCTATCCCCCCATACAATTCTCCCCTCTCCCGGGAGAGGCCGATCTTGTACACGTCGTACCTTTCGTCGCGAAACCCGTGGGCGCTGCATTGCTCGGACATGGCAACACCGGAGAGGTAGTAAATCTCCAGAGCCCTCACCACCCTCACCCGGTCGTGAGGGCTGATGGAGCGGGCGTATGTCGGGTCGAGCCGACCGAGTTCCCGGTATACTGAGAGGGGGTCCGCAAGGTAACGGGCCTTCAGCTTGTTTCTCAGGTTCGTGTCCGTTGGCGCGTCGAATAGGCCGTGGAAGAGCGCGCGCAGATAGAGACCCGTCCCGCCCACTATCACGGGAACGCCCTCCCTTGCCGATATCTCCCGGACGGCTCGGTCCGCCATCTTCTGAAACGTGGCCGCGTTGAACGCCTCGTCGGGTTCCGCCACGTCTACCACATGGTGGGGCGTCTGTGTCCTGGCGGCCGTATCCGGTTTTGCGCTGCCGATATCGAAATGTCGGTAAACCTGCATCGAATCGGCGTTGACGATCTCGCCGCCTACCTTAAGCGCAAGCCATAAGGCCAGATCGGACTTACCCGTACAGGTGGGGCCGAGGATGCAGACGACCTTGAGACGCTTTGCCAACATTAGGGATAGTGGTATATAATAACTATTCCCATGTCAAGGATTATAAAACTTGCCCTCATCATCTTCTTTTTCCCCGCGGTCCTGGGCGTTGCCCTTGGGTACAGCCTGGTCAACTATCTGGAGGTACCGGATGTCAAAGAGCTTTCGCAACACACGCCGAGATCGGCAACCAGGCTATACGCCGACGACGGATCACTCTTCGCGGAGCTATTTATCGAGAAAAGAGTGGCCATACCGCTCTCGGAGATGCCGGACCACGTGAGAAAGGCCTTTATCGCTATAGAAGACGTAAGGTTTTATCAGCATTCCGGGTTCGACCTGCGGGGCATCGGCAGGGCCGTTTATAAAAACTTCATGAGGAAGGGCCTGAGTGAAGGGGCCTCGACCATTACCCAGCAGCTCGCGAGGAACCTCTTTTTGACCCCCACAAAGAGCATGAAGAGAAAGGTCGAAGAGATCATTCTCGCCATCAACATCGAGAGGAACTATTCCAAGGATGAGATACTCAGTATGTACCTGAACCTCATCTACCTGGGGGAGGGTGCGTACGGGGTTGAGGCGGCGAGCTACACCTACTTCGACAAAAAGACGAAGAACCTTTCCCTTGCGGAAGCGGCCGCACTCGCCGGTCTGACAAAATCGCCGTCCCGTTCTTCTCCCTTTAAGAATCAGGCCAAGACCCTTGAGCGCCGGAACCTGGTCCTCAGGAAAATGTTGGAAGCGGGTTTTACCAGCCAGGCTCAGTACAATACAGCGGTGAGCGCACCCCTTATTCTCGCTCCTTTCCGGATACACGAAAAGAACACGGGGTTCTTTATCGAGCAGACCAGACAGGCCCTCGAAGAGTATCTCCCCCGGCAGGAGGAGGTCTTGACGACCGGCTTGAACGTGCACACCACCATAAACCTGAAGATGACCCAATACGCCTATGACGCTATTGAAAAGGGGATGAAGCTCTACCGGGAGCGGAACCCGGTGGTTGCGGTACTCCCGGAAGCAGCGCTTATTGCGATGGACGTCAAAACAGGTGAGGTCAAGGTGCTCATCGGCGGCAAGGACTTCGCAACCTCTCCTTACAACCGGGCCACCCAAGGGAGGCGTCAGCCCGGATCCGCCTTCAAGCCGATTATCTATCTGACCGGCGTTACCCAGGGGTTTGCGCCGGAGACAACCCTCATGGACGCGCCTGTCTCCTACACGGATTCGGCCGGCCAGGTCTGGCAGCCGCGGAATTACAAGAATGAATACCACGGGGTCGTGACGATGAGGAGGGCCCTGGAGCTTTCCCTCAACACGGCAACGGTAAGGCTCCTTGAGAGGGTCGGTGTGCATAAGGTGATCGAGCTTGCGAAGAGACTTCATATAAACAGCACCTTCGCCCCAAACCTCTCCCTTGCCCTTGGCTCGACGGAGGTCTCCCCCCTGGAGCTTGCGGCGGCCTATGCCGTCATTGCAAGAGGCGGTACCTATATTGCCCCCACCACCATAAGGAATATCCTGACCGCGCAGGGTGAGGAGATGCACCGGGACGCCGCGGAGGAGCGCGTCGTCGCTCCGGAGGCGGCCCACATGCTTGTCGACATGATGAAGGGCGTGATAAAACGGGGCACGGCAGGAAAGGCGGCCGGGATGCCTTACTTCCTCGCCGGGAAAACGGGTACGACCAACGACTTCAGGGACGCCTGGTTCGTCGGCTTTTCTCCCCAGCTCCTGTGTCTCGTCTGGGTAGGTTACGACAAGGACGTCTTCCTCGGCAAGAAAGAATCGGGCGGCACGACCGCGCTGCCCATCTGGATGGAGTTCATGTCGAAGGCGCTCCCTCTCTACCCAAACGAGGACTTTCCGGTCCCGGAAAAAGAACCGGTGACCCGTTATGTCTATCCCCCTCCAGGGGATGGGGTCGCCGTGCCTGCTGCACCTGCCCCGGGCGCGCCTCTGCAACCGGCGCCGCCTGCTGCTGCGATGCCGCCCGTCACCCCCGATGCGTCCGCCCAAAACAACCGGATCTCGGGCTTCTAGAGGTTTTTGCAAAACTCAATGGCACTTTCCACTCGCCACTCTGAACTTTCCTTCGCACCCGGCACTTCAGGTTGTTCCATGACGACAGCGCCCTTTGATCCTGATGAGCCCGGGATGCCGGTTCATCCAGGGGGTCGGCGCATCGGCGCCATAATCGTCGCAGCAGTCTGGACGCGTCTCTTCCCCGCCCTCGCGCGTTTCGACCGCCCGAATGCATAGAAGAAAGCCTTGAATTATGAAGATATCAAATGAACGCATCACTGATCAGGCCTTATGTTACGATGGGGGCAGCCGATAAGACTAATGGGAGTGCCCCTCATGCCGAGAGAGTGTAAAGTCAAACAATCTACCCCATGCCGCATCGAGATTCGCCGCCTCCTCGGCAGGCAGCTCAAGACGCCGCTCGTCGCCGTCGTCGAGCCTGTCCAACCCGGCTTCGTGGCGCACGCCTCAGGCATCTCCGTATTCGGCTATGGCGACGACGCTGCCGAGGCAGTTGAAGTCCTGAAGGAAGGAATAGAGAATATATGCCAGCAGGAGAGGTTCCTCGACCTGCGGGACGCGATCCAGAGAATGCTGCTGCTGGACAACCTCATGGCGGGCGGGAACGGGAAGCCTGGAAAACCGATGGATGAGGGATAACCCCTCGCCTGGAAAGGAAATCCGTTCTGCGGCATTGCTCTTTTAACCCACCGTTAACAGGAAAACCCTTATCGCGTTAACAACGAAGACGTATGCTGTCAACGGTAAGAGCTTCGGAATTGAAGGTGGCCCTCGACCCCGTTCAAATGGCAGACGTCTTGCGGCGCTCTCGAACAGGTCTTACCTTACACTGCGGAATAGTGACGAGTTTAAAGCAACAGGTTTCCTTTCCACTCGGCACTCTGCACTCGGCACGGGTTCTCGAAAGGACGGAGCAAAAAGGCGACAGCAGGAGGTTTACCGCTATGGAATCGGAAGTACTCGCAACAAAGAACGTGAAACGGATCGCCCTCGTGGCGCACGACAACAAGAAGGAAGATTTGCTGGAATGGGCACGGTTTAACAGGGATTTGCTGGCTGAGCACCGGATCTTCTCGACAGGTACGACGGGCGCCCTGCTGGAGCGCCACCTGGAAATTCCCGTCACCAAGCTCCAAAGCGGGCCATTGGGCGGCGATCAGCAGATAGGGGCCAAAATAGCCGATGGAGAAATAGACTTCCTCATCTTTTTCTGGGACCCCCTCGAACCCCATCCACACGACCCCGACGTGAAGGCGCTCCTGCGGATCGCCGTTGTCTGGAACGTGCCGATCGCCTGCAACCGGGCCTCCGCGGACTTCATGGTTTCCTCGCCTCTGATGGCGTCGTCTTACGAGCGCCATCTCCCGGACTACGACGGATACAGAAAACGCCGCATCGACGGCAACCCGACCGGTCCGGTCGAAGAAGGGGGGTCACCTCCTCTCTGAAGGTGTGTGCGGCGGGCAGGAATCGGACTTAAGCTCCTAGCCTCCGGCGAACAGCTCTATCTTGATCCGCCCCTGCGGGATATGCATCTCTTCGAGTGTCTGTTTCATGGCGTCCACCATGACCGGCGGACCCGCAATGTAGTACTCGGCACTCTCCCACGCGCTGTTTTGCCCTTTGATCATCTCCGCGCCGAGCCGTTCGGTGAGGCCGCTCCACCTCGCAGGGTCTCCCGTCACCCGCGTCATGGTGGCGACCACGCGAAGCCGGTTGTTTTGCTCCTGCATGGCTGTGAGCTCATCGAGAAAAGGCGCTTCCTCGGGCGTCCTGCTGGAGTAGAACAGGGTAATTGCATGGCCGCTGGCTGCATCTGTCGCATAGCGGCACAGGGAGCGAAACGGTGCTATGCCGACGCCGCCCGCGAGAAAGGCAAGGGGAGTCGCCGTATTTTCAGGAAGGGTAAGGGACCCGTACGGTTGCCCGAGGGCGATGGTGGTCCCCGGCGGCATTTCGGCCATGGTCCGTTTTAGGGCGCTGCCGCCCAGCTTTGTGACGAAGAGCAGCTCCTTCTCAAGGGGCGACGAGCTGATGCTGAAGGGACGCCGCAGCCCGCGGTCGTCCTGAAACCCGATGTCGGGAACGGAAACAAGACAGTACTGCCCTGCCAGGAATCGAAAACCCTCCGGCTTTTCTATGTGGAAGACCGTCACCTCAGCGGCCAGTTTTTCCCGGCCGATGAACTTTGCCTTATAGTCCATGAGCACCACCTTATGAGTTATTCTCGATATAGTCCTGCTTTTATTATATGCCCGGTTCAGGCCCCTCGCCAGGAAAAGTTCTCAAAAGCACACCATCGGTATCGGCCCCCGAAGTGAAGCGTGTCCGCCCACCACCCCAACGTGGACATGGCCGGCGCCTTCGCCTGCTCACGTGAGGTCGCCCTCCTGTTTCGCATGCGTTGGCAGCAGGAAAATACGCGGCAAATATACCGGTACGGGAAGGTAGACGCGACAATCGTGGCACGTATAGCAAATGCCGGAGGAGGGACGGGATGTAGGAAGTGGGTACCCCGAGACACGCGTATCCTGCGTCTCAAGGCGATGTGGGCAACAAAACCTCCTTCCTGCATTGTTTTTTCGAAATTATCCTTGACATTCATCTCACAATGCATCACAATTAGATGCATTTTTTACACAACCTAAAACCCCATCCATGGTCGGACGGGAAACCGACGGCCTCAGTCAAGCCATGATTGTGCAACCATCAGCCGCACAGGGGGGTGAATGGAGGCGGTACTGAAAAGAAGAACTTCTCACACAAATACGTGTCAGGTTTTGCTCAACCGCCTGAAACGACAAAGCAATGAGAAAGTAGCAGGCTCGCGCCATTGATCAAAAGCGACCCCGTGCTCCTGGCTGAAATCAAGCGATTGAAGGAGGAAAACGTGGCACTCAAATGGCGGGAGAAGGCACTTCTCCGAGGGGCGCGTTCCGGCACGGAGGACATGCAGCGGGCGCGGGGCAGGGAGCAAGAGTTTCTGGACATAGCGGGCGTCATACTGATGGCCCTCGACCGGAACGGGCGCGTTACCCTGATGAACAAAAAGGGACATGCCATCCTGGGTTATGAAGAAGGAGAGCTGATCGGCACGCATTGGGTCACCATGTGCATACCGTTGAGAGTCAGGGACGAGGTGGAGCTTGTGTGGCAGGGGCTCATAAGCGGGGAACCTGAGCCGGTCGAATATTACGAGAATCCTGTCCTGACAAAACAGGGAAGGGAAAGAATTATAGCGTGGCACAATGCGGTCCTGAGAGACGAAGCAGGCACTGTCACCGGTATCCTCAGCTCGGGAGAGGATATCACCGAGCGCAGGAAATCAGAAGAAGCCCTTCAGGAAAGCGAAGAGAAGTTCAAGCTGCTCTTTGAAAGATCAGCAGATCCCGTGCTCCTTTTGGATGGAGGCGCGTTCGTAGACGGCAACGAAGCTGCGTTAAGACTCATGGGCTACTCCAGGAAGGATCAGTTGATTGGGCTTCGCCCATGTGATTTGTCGCCGGAACGTCAGCCCGATGGCCGTCTGTCATTGGAGAAGTCACAAGAACTTATCGACGACGCCCTCAGAGAGGGGGTGACTCGTTTCGAGTGGATGCACAGTACCTTTAATGGCGAGGGCGCCTGGATTGACGTTTCGCTCACGACGATACCGGTTCACGGAAGGCGGATCATCTACACAGCCTGGAGGGATATCAGCGAACGCAAAAGGGCCGAGGAAGTGCTCAGGGAGTCTGAAGAACGTTACAGGGTTGCCATAGAGGGCTCGAACGACGGGGTGTCGATCACCAGGGATGGGCTGCACATCTATATAAACCCGCGTTTCCTGAAGATGTTCGGATATGAAAAGGCCGAAGAGGTCCTCGGCAAGCCGGTCGGAGATTTCATCTATCCTGAGGACCGACAGAGAACTATCGAAATGAACCTGGAAAAGGAAACCGGGCAGGTCGCGCCGTCGATAGTTGAATTTGTAGGAATTCGTTCCGACGGAAGCCTGATTCACCTGGAGAGTTCTGCAAGAAAAGTCACTTACGATGGAGGACCGGCTTCCTTGAGCTACCTGAGAGACGTCACCGACCGCAAGCAGGCCGAGGCACAATTGCGGGAATCTCATGAACGGCTCCGCGCCCTGGCGGCACGCCTCCAGGCCATCCGCGAGGAGGAGCGAGCGAGTGTGGCCCGGGAGGTCCATGACCAACTCGGTCAGGCCTTAACCTGCATGAAGATCAACCTTTGGGAAATCAGGGAAGAATCGTCATTAGATCCGGTGGATAAAGACGCGGTGCTCCTGAAGATGAAGAGCCTGCTCGGCTTCATCGATTCCACGGCAGATACGGTGAGAAGAATAGCTTCAGCGTTGAGGCCGAGCATCCTCGACGATCTCGGCCTCGTCCCCGCTATTGAATGGCAATTGTCGGACTTTCAGAAGAGAACGGGCATCATCTGCGCATTCAGGAAACCCCGGAGCCTCGTGATTGATAAGGATTGTTCAAGTGCTTTATTCAGGGTTTTCCAGGAGAGCCTTACCAACGTAGCCCGCCATTCAGAGGCGGAAAAGGTTGAGATAACCCTGGGGAAGAGAAAGGGGGAACTGGTTCTCATGATACACGATAATGGAAAGGGCATACGGGATGGTGAGGTGTCGGGTGCAACATCTCTCGGCATCCTGGGGATGCGTGAACGCGTGCTCCCCTTTGGCGGTCGCATACACATTACGGGTAAGCCCGGAAAGGGGACCAGGGTAGCCGTGAGGATACCTTCACCGGGAAAGAACTGCAAGGAATCGCAAGGGGGACATAGGAGGGGCCTATGATCAGGGTTTTGATAGCCGATGACCATCCCGTGGTCAGAACCGGCCTGGCAATGATACTTTCGAAAGACCCTAAAATAGTAGTGGTCGGTGCGGTCAAGAACGGGCGCCATGTCATTGATTACCTGCGCTCGAACCCGTGCGATGTGCTGGTGCTCGACATTGCGATGCCGGGCATGAGCGGCCTTGAGGTCATGGGACAATTGAAACGCGGAAAGAAAGAAGTAAGGGTCCTGATCCTGAGCATACATAAGGAGGAGATGTACGCATCAGCGGCGTTCAAGGCAGGAGCGGCCGGGTATCTTACAAAAGAATGTGCCCCCGATGAGCTGATAACGGCTGTAAAAAAAATAGCTTCCGGAGGCAACTACGTGAGTCTGTTCCTTGCCGAAAAGATGGCTTTTGAAATTGGCAGAATGCGTGCCGGAAAGGCGCCTCATGAGACGCTGACCGGCCGTGAGTTTCAGGTGATGCGTATGATTGCGGCGGGGCTGACGCCGAAGAAGATTGCCGGAGAGTTATGTCTGAGTGTAAAGACAATAAACTCTTACAGAATCAGGATTTTGGAAAAAATGAATATCAAGACCAACGCAGAATTGATCCGCTACGCGCTGGAGAACAAACTCATCGAGTAGTTTTCACTAGGTAAATTACCTACAAATAAATCAGTCTTTTACCTCTTCTCAAAAACTCGACGATTATGAAAAAATAGTACATAAGAAAAAAATGTTCCCCGGAGGCGGCGTAAGGCCTGTAAGGGCACATGGCAGCGCGGGATAGGATTTCCGGCTTCGAATCATGATTCAACCGTGTAGAGGAATTTCAGCCGCAGCCTTGTGACGCGCAACCTGGAGGTATGATGTGCGATATGATGTGCGTACTCCTTCAGGACGTTGAGGCGTGATATGCGATATCGCCGGACATTTTGCATTGACCGTCGGAACAGGGGGGGAATGATGATAGACCGGGTTGCGGTACTGTTAGACGATATGCCGAACAGGAAGCTGTTGAGACCGGTGGAGGTGGCTATTTTTTTGGGGGTATCCGCCAAGACAATATATCGCTGGTGCGACATGGGACTTATGGAAAGTGTGAAGCTGAACAGATCAGTAAGGGTGCTGCGTGAATCCGTTGTCGGTTTTCTGCGGAAAGCAGGCCCCTCAGCTTAGCCTTCGGCCCCGTGACCGGCCGCATTTCTTAGATTGTTCGTCGGTGAACCAGGCCTGTATCGCGGCCGGGTTAATCTAATAATTCGTACTATTGCCTCTTGATTCCGCATCGTTCCGACACTACATTAGAAAATATGGAATCTCATCACCGATATCCCTTACGCCTTGAGCAAACGTCCACGAGAGGGAGGTCAGGCAGATAATGAATAATATATTGGACGCCGTCTTCGAATCGATTCCCGACATGCTGTCGGTCCATGACAACGAATTCACGATTATCCGGGTAAATAAAGCATTTGCGGAGGCAATGGGCCTGGAGCGCGGGCAGATCGAAGGCAGGCGTTGCTACGAGGTGGTCCACGGCACCGGGCGGCCATGGGCGCGATGCGCGCACGTGCGGGCGATCGAGACGAAGAGCACGGTAGTCGAGGAGGTTCTCTACCCCCGCCTCAACAGGTGGCTGCGGGTGTCCGCCTCTCCCGTCTGGAATAGGGGCCAGGTTGTAGGGACAGTCCACATCACAAGTGATATAACTGAACGGCGGAAGAGAGAGGAGAGCCAGTGCCAGGGCCGCGACGAGTCAGAGCAGTTGAACAGGACGATCCTGGCCTCGCTGGACGATCAGATCGCAATTCTCGACAGCCGGGGGGTGATCATGGCAGTCAACGAGGCATGGACAGAGTTCGGGCGCCTGAACGGGGCGGCCGGGACGATCGGCGCAGGGGTTGACTACCTTGATGCATGCCGTCGTGCGATTGCCCACCCGGACGATTGGGCCGACCAGGCCCTGAACGGAATAGGGTCTGTGCTGGCCGGCAGCCGGACGAGATTTGTGCTCGAATACCCCCCTGACCGCCCCACGGACAAGAGAAGGTTTCAGATGACCGTCGTGCCTCTCCAGAGGGCGGAGGGAGGCGCCGTCATCGCGCACCGGGACGTTACCGAGCAAAAGAGGGCCGAGGAGGCTCTGCGGAGAAGGGACCGGATCCTCGCTGCGGCGGAGAGGATTGTACACCTCGGCAGCTTCGAATGGGACTTCACTACGGAGGAGAT
Source organism: Syntrophorhabdales bacterium (assembly GCA_050012495.1). Classification (GTDB taxonomy): domain Bacteria; phylum Desulfobacterota; class Syntrophorhabdia; order Syntrophorhabdales; family WCHB1-27; genus BOG-1155. The sequence continues at coordinate 10,765 of JBEKHB010000033.1, read as the reverse complement.
TACTGTGTCGGAGGAAGTCTGCTCCAGGTGCGGCCTGGACCCTCGAGACTCCCCGGTCAGTGTTGCCTTTATAATCGGCATGATTCACCCCGCTGACCGGTGGCGGATTCTGCAGCGCATCGAGACACTGCGCGAGGGCAAAGAACGGTATCTGGAGGATGAATTCAAGGTGATCAGGCCCGACGGCTCGGTGCGGGATCTCCAGATTCGGGGGGAGTCGGTCTTCGACGAGTACGGGAAAATTATTGCCGCTGTCGGCGCGGTGCTCGATATTACCTATGACTCTAACAGCAGGCAGCGCTCAGTGATATAGAGCGCGCCGGCTTTCCTATTGCACCAATGAAGGAGGAGCATAAGCGCCATAGTTCGGGCCGACGCCGCCGGTGAGCCCGGCGTAAAAACCGGGCAGGAAATAGCCTTCAATGTATTTCCCGCTGCCCCCTACTGAAGCAGTGATGTGAAAGCCGATGAATCCGATGATCGGCACAGACGCATGGGCGTCGATGTTTTGAGCGATCGGCAGCAGGACGTTCACACCCACGGGGACAGAGCCGAAGAGCGTGTCTTTTGTCCCGGGCTCGATCCAGATATCGTCACCGACGCTGAGTGGTGTCGGGTTGCCGTTCGCGAGCAAATCCCTCACGGTGGGGACGTTGTTCGCATCGGTCGCGAATGATGTCCACTGGCCCGCCTGGTCCGTCGGGTAGTGATACGAAGACCCGATATAAATCTGGTTAGCGGGGCTATTATAAGTGGCCGCCTGGTTGGCCACCGCCTGAGATATGGCAATGGGCATAAGGGCGCCCGGGAAGGCGGTGCCGGGAGACGCCATGACCGCTGTTGCCGTGGCACTCACGTTAGAGGTGTTTATTCCTATGACAGGGGCAAACCAGTGCTGCACCGGGCCCCCATTCAGGCCGGTGGATCTGCTCACCGTCACCTGTACTGCCGGGAAATCCTGTGGTCCCGGCGTGATCCCCTGACCCTGAAGTCCGGGCGGCGTATGGGCGAGGTTCCAGTAGCCCGTCTGAACCACGCAACTGGTGAGCGCGACGCGATCCGATTGGTTAAGTCCTATGGCGCCGGTTGCCTGGGTCGTCGCCGTGGCCCAGTCGGGCGGCTCGGGAGAGGCCGGAGGGGTCTGCGGGTAGAGGTAAGAGGCCCCCGCCAGGGCGGCTGCGTCCGCGGCATTCTGGAGCTCGTTGCGCACTACCATGATGTGCCCGATATCTATGGCCAGCGCCGCGAGCCCCAGGAATACGGCCAAGAGGAGCGCGACGATAACGGCCACCGTTCCCGACCGGTCGCGGCAGAATGAGAAAGTTTTTGGATGCTTCCTGCGTGCCTCCGGCATCGAGCCACCTCCGGTTTGTTCGCCGATCCCGCTCACGTCGTGCCTCGTCACTCGTCCCGCATCACTCCTCCCTCGTCACTTTCTTTCCCGGCCTCTTTCAGCGCCGCCTTCACCTTGTCGAGGTTTTTCTGCGCCCGCGCGTAGTACGACGGGTTCGCGTCTATCGCCTTTTCGAGGCCGGCAAGGGCGTTTTTGTACTGTTTATCTTTCATCTGCAGGTAGCCGATGTTGTTGTAGGCGGCCGCCTCGCTGCCGGCTCTTGTAAATGCAGCGAGAGCGTCTTCCGTATTTCCGAGCCTGTAGAGGGCCAGGCCGAGATTGTTGCAGATGCGGCGGTTCTCCGGATCGATGTTGAAAGCCTTGAGGAAGGCCTCCGCCGCTTCGTCGAATCTGCCCGTGAGATAACGGGATACCCCAAGGTCGTTGTACACTGCTGCAGAATCAGGCTGGATCGCGAGTGCCTTCAGGTATGCCTCCTCCGCCTCAGCGTGATGCTTCTCGGTGTCGCAAATAACCCCGAGGAGCGTGTACGCCTGCCAGAGCCTCTCGTTCAGCCCCAGGGCCTCGCCAAGGTCGCCTTTTGCGAGGTCCGGCTTCCCCTGAAGAAAGCGCACCCTGGCCCTGCCGTAGTGCGCGGAAGCATCGCGTGGCTCCTTGGCCAGGATCTGTTCAAACTCCTTGAGGGCCTCTTCAGGCAATCCCCGGCCAAGAAAAAGCATGCCGATCTTGTACCGGGCCGTCATGCGCTGCGAATCTTTCCGAAGGCTCCTCTCGTATTCGGTGAAGGCGGCGACAGAGTTGCCTTTCTTGAGGTATTCATCCCCCAACTGCTCGTGGGTTTCGGCCGTCGCCTCAAAGCCCGGGGGCAAAGGCGGCTCCTCCGCCTTTGTAGCCGAAGCCCTCTGCTGCTGCAGGGCGACCATCTGTTTGTAATCGCCCGACGCCCCCTGCTTTCCGGCGCAGCCATAAAAAGCAATCAAGACGAGTATCACGAGGAGACTTCCTTTAAGCCCATTTCTGCCTGTCATTTCAGCTCCTTCCCTCGGCGGGCACCGGTGTTCCGGGTGCCGAGAAAGCCGGCAATCTCCTTCATCGTGATTCCTCCGGTCCTTTGACTATCACCCCGACCATATCCTCCAGATCCGTACCACCGCAGGCCCCAGAATCACCAGAAAGAGCGAGGGAAAGATACACATAACGGTCGGGAAGAGCAGCTTCACGGGGAGCTTGGCCGCCAGCTCCTCCACCCGTTGCGCACGCTTCGTCCTCATCGAATCCGAGTGAACCCGAAGGGCCTGGGCGATACCGGTGCCGAATTTTTCGGTCTGGATCAACAGGGTTACCATGCTATTCACCTCGTCGAGGTCTACCCTGTCTGCCAGACTTCTCATCGCGTCCCTGCGCTCCTTGCCTGCCCGCATCTCCAGGCTGAGGATCCCGAGCTCATCGCTCAGGACCTTGCTGCTGAGCCGCATTTCGTCCCCCACCCTCTTTATCGCGGAGTCGAGCCCCATTCCGGCTTCCGCGCAGACGACGAGGAGGTCGAGGGCGTCCGGGAAGCTCCGCAAGAATGCGTCCTGTCTCCTGGAGGTCCGCAGAGAGAGCCACAGATTCGGCACGTAGAAGCCGGCCAGAGCAAGCCCTATCACCAGTATCATGGCGTTGAGCGCCGCGACCCGCAGCTGGAAGAGCACCAGAGCGGCGGCGAAGCCCATCGAGAGACAGAGGGCGCAGAGCGCCTTGGCGCCGAAAAAGGTGGCGAGCGCCGACCTGGACCGGAGCCCCGCCCTCAGAAACCTCTTCTGGAGAAAGGATATTTCCTCCCTCTTCTGCGGCTTTATGCGATTGCCGAGGGATTGGGTAATGAGAACGAACAGCCGGGCCGCAGGTCCCGACGGCAGACCGAGCCGCACGTGTACGACACCGGCCGCTGCCGTCCCCGAGAAGGCGCCTATCTTCCCCGTAACCACCGCCCGCTGCTCCTTTTCGTGCAAAAGCCCGTAAGCGCCCAGGACCATGAGCAGTACCACGGCAAACGCACTCACCGCTGCCACAAGAGCCACGTGTCCCCCTAGACTTTTATATCTATCATCTTCTTCATGACCGCCGCACCGAAAAGCATTATCGCAACTGCCGCGACAATAAGCACCCGCCCTATCGGGTCGGACAGGAGCACGTCGACGTAGGTCGGGTTGACCGCGAGCAGCACCACTGCGACCAGGAAGGGCATGGCGACCAGGATGATCGCCGAGAGCTTCCCCTCCGCGGCCAGGGCGCGAATCTTCCCCAGGAGCTTGTGCCGTTCGCGGATGAGCCTTGCAATGCTCTCGAGTATCTCCGCGAGATTACCCCCGCTCTCCCTCTGGATGATGATGGAGACCGCGAGGAACTTGAGATCGGGACAGTCGACCCGGCGTGTCAGGTTCCGCAGGGCCTGCTCTATACCGACGCCGAACGTGACCTGGGCGACCGTTTTGGTGAACTCAGGGCCGAGGGGCGCAGGAAACTCCTGCCCCGCCATCTCGAGACCACCCGGCAGCGCGTGCCCCGCCCTGAGGGAGCGGGCGATCATATCGAGGGCATCGGGCAACTGGGTCTCGAATTTCTTCATCCTCCGCGTCTTCTTAATGAAGAGGAACGGAATGGGCGCGAGCCCGAGGGCCAGCCCCGGAATCGGAACCGGAAAACCCCGTGAAACCAGCGACAGCAGGAAAAAACCGACTACGGCGAGAACCGCGCAGAGGAGCACAAAAACCCCGAGGGGGTAGGAGACATCCGCCTGAACGAGGAAATCGTCCATCCTCTTGGCGAGGGGGAAGCGCGCGAGCAACCTGTTGAGCCACGGCACCAGGCTCAGGAGGCGCGTATAGGCGAGCAAGGACACCCCGGCAACGCTCGCGCTCGAGATCTCCCGGAGATACCTGTTGATCCGCCTGGTTTCATGGTCCGATCTGCTCCTCAGAACGAGAAAAACCCCTTCTATGATGCAGAGCACCGCAATGGAGACCGCAGCGGCTATGAAAACATTCATCGCCCCCTCCCGTGCACGGCAAGACCGGCCCTCTCCGGCCCGAACATGTCGTAGGGAACGGTGACGCCGTGGACCTTGAATTTCTCGAAGAATTGGGGCATCACGCCCCGCATGCTGAAACTACCCTCGACCCTGCCGTTCGAATCGACGCCCGTCTGTTCGAAGCAGAAGATCTCCTGCATGGTGATCGTGTTCCCCTCCATGCCGACGATTTCCTGGAAGGAAACCAGCTTTCTGCTGCCGTCCATCAGGCGGGCAACCTGAATGACCACGTCAAGGGCCGAGCTTACGTACTTCCTCACCGCCTCGTTCGGAATGCTTAAGCTGGCCATGGCGACGAGGGTCTCCAGCCTGAGGAGCGCATCCCGGGGAGAATTGGCGTGGATGGTGGTGAGCGAGCCGTCGTGGCCGGTATTCATGGCCTGGAGCATGTCGAGCACCTCGTCCCCTCTCACTTCGCCCATGATGATCCTGTCGGGCCTCATGCGGAGGCTGTTCCTCACGAGGTCTCGCTGGGTAACCTCACCCGCACCCTCGATGTTGGGGGGTCTCGTCTCGAGGCGCACTACGTGCTCCTGTTTGAGCTGGAGCTCCGCCGAATCCTCGATGGTAACGATGCGCTCGTCGTCAGGGATGAAACGCGACAGCACGTTAAGGAACGTCGTCTTTCCGGTCCCCGTGCCGCCGGATAAGAGCACGTTGAGCCTCGCCTTCACGATAGCTTTCAGGAACTCGGCTATCTCCGGGGAGACCGTGCCCAGGGAGATGAGATCCTCCATCTCCAGGGGATCTGCGGAGAAGCGCCTGATCGAGAGGATGGGGCCGTCTATGGCCAAAGGCGGGACGATGGCGTTCACCCTCGACCCGTCGGCGAGCCTGGCGTCCACCATGGGGCAGGACTCGTCGATCCGGCGCCCCACCGCGGAGACGATCCGGTCGATGATCTTCTTCAGGTGGGCATCGTCCTTGAACCGGGCGCCGGTGAGGTGGAGCTTCCCGAAGCGCTCCACGTAGATCCGTTTGTAGGTGTTCACCAGCACGTCGGTGACCGTCGGATCGTGCATGAAGGGTTCTATGGGACCGAGCCCGAGCACCTCGTCCTGCACCTCCCGGTAGAGCTGCTCCTTTTCCAGGGCGTTCAAGGGAACGGTAAACTCTCCCTGAGAGAAGAGGTATTCGACGGCCTTCCGTATCTCCCGTTGAAGGGTCGCCTTGTCGAGAGAATCGATAAGGGAGAGGTCGAGTATGTCGAGCAGCCGCTCGTGGAGCTTCACCTTCATCCCGCTATACTGATTTGTCTGCGTAAAAGCCGGTTGCACGGTCTCGCGTAGATTCACCTCTTTCTCCTCTTGTCCCGGCAGTCCTCCCGCCTAAAATATGCCGAGAAAATGACCCCTCCGACCGCTCGCCCATTTGTCCTCGTCGTCCTTTCTGCCTGAAAAGCTCGCCGCCAGCTCCAGGATCTTCTTTGTGACATCAGCATTCGGGCTGGTCGTCGTCAGAGGCTCGCCGTTGTTTATGGCACTCATGGTGTTCCGGTAGTCGTTGGGTATGCTCCACCGTATCTCCTTGTTGATCATCTCGCGCACCTTGTCCAGGGGGAAAAGCGATTTCTGGTTGTATCGGTTCATCACCACTATGATGTCCTCGGGCGCATAACCTATATCGTGCAAGACCTCGATCAGTCTCTTGAGGTTTACGATGCCCGGGAGGTTCGGTATGGCAACGAGGAGCACCTTATCCGATCTATCCGTGATGTATCTAAATCTGTGCCCCGGCTGTTGGCCGCCGTCGATGACGATGTAGTCGAATATGGACCGCATGAGCTTGAGCACCTTATCGATGATCATCTCGGGCACCATGCCGATCCCCTCCAGCACCTTGGCAGGCATCGGCAGTATGTGGACCCCGCTCGCGTGCCGCTGAAGGATGCTCATCAGGTACGTGGCGTCCAGCCGCGAGATGTTCCTCGCGACATCCACCCAGGTGAAGACGGGCTTCATATTGAGGAAAAGCGGGACCTCGCCGGAAAGGAGGTTCATGTCCAGCAGGGCGACGGAAGGGTTCCCCTCGGGCCGCGCCATGGCCGTCGCGAGGTTGACGGCTATCGTCGTCGTTCCGACCCCACCTTTTGCCCCGAAGACGGTGAAAACCTTTCCCTCCTCGGCTTTGGTCACTACCTCCTTCACCCCTCGATGCCTCTGGCCGAGCTTCAGGAGTGCGTCCACCACCTCTTCCCTCTTGAGGGGCTGAGGAAAGAACTCTCTCACGCCCTCATGGAGGGCGCGGATCAAGGCGTTGGGGTCTGCCTGTCGCGCGGTGAGAAAAATCTCCCCGGCCTCTCCCGAGACCTGGACCTGGCTTATGCGCCGGAAATCCCTCTCCAGATCGCTGCCGATCTCGAGGATCAACAGGCTGCAAGGCCCCGGCGGTTCAACGAGGTTCCACCCCTCGACCGGGCCAATGATTTCCGCAAGCTCTTCCTTCGTGCGGAGATCGGCGACCTCCAGCCGCACTGTCAACGGATCAGCTATCACTTTCGTTCCCCTTCGCCATTTTTCCCCTTTCCTCGAATCTTCATTCTACTCGCATCTCATGGTCGTGTTGGCGGTCATGAGAGGACCCTTAAACCCGAAATTTTTGAGCACCAGGAACGTATACTGATAGGTGACGCTGACCTCCAGACTGCTGCCGAAGGCCGTGCAGGTCCCGCTCGGGGCGGTGACCGAGGGGTTCACGGTGCCGCCTGCGAAGGTAACGAGGTAGTTGCCCGTGTAGCTGGTGACCACCGTGGTAATGTCGGCAAGGATCGGCCTGGTCGCTGCCTCCACGATCCCCGCCCGGGCCCCTTCCCTGCTCGCGTTCGTGATCACCTGCTGATCGTAAAGAAGCAGGCCGAATTCAATGATGCCGAAGAGGATGAGCGCCAGCACCGGCAGCAGCAGCGCGAACTCGACGGCCGCCACACCCCGTTCACGTGACCTTTTCACATCCCCCTCCTGCCTACTATTGCCCCGTCGCCGTGATGCGACCGATCGGGACCGTGAAGGTCGGCGCCTGGGTCTTCTTCTCTTCGAAACCCTTGTAGTACTTGTCCATCACGTTCTCGGCCGCAATCCCGTTCATGCCGTAGACAGGCTCCGGATGCATCGAGGCATCGGGGTCGAGCACCTGGTTGACCAGGGCCTGCTTGTACGACTTCCCGTAATCCGCATCGAGCCTGCTCATTCCTGTGGTGCACGCGCCGGGGAGCGCGGTGATCGCTATCACGCAGGCGGACAAACAGAGTAACCGTCTCATCCGTGCCTCCTTATGGTATGATGTGGCCGAAGTCGCCATCCAGCCCTCCCCCTTTGGCTACCGAGGGCTTGGCCCCTGCACCCGACTTCACCCGGCCGCTGCCGCCCCCCTCCGTGTAGCCGAGCAGGTAGTACTCCAGGTCGTCAGGTTCCACGAACCGGTCGGTCGGCAGCGTCTGCTTCGCCATGTCGACAGGCTTCACGAGGTGGGGCGTCACGATGATGACTAACTCCGTCTCGTTCTTTTGGAACTGGGAGCTCCGAAAGAGCGCGCCGAGGACGGGGATGTCGCCGAGAAGGGGGAACTTCTTCACCGTTTCCCTCACCTCCTCGCTGAGGAGACCGGCGACGGCGAAGCTCTGCCCGTCGGCGAGCTCCACCGTCGTCGAGACGCGCCTGGTCGTGAGACTCGGTACGATATAGCCCTGCAGGGACACGGCGTTCGTGAAGTCCAGCTCGGAGACCTCCGGCGCCACCTCCATGCTGATCCTCCCGTTGTTCAGGACGGTGGGGGTGAAGTTGAGGCCCACCCCAAAGGTCTTGTACTGGATGGTGATGATCGCTCCTCCGGTGCCCAATGCCTGCGGAACCGGGATGGGGTACTCACCCCCCGCGAGGAAATTGGCCCGCTTGCCGCTCATGGTGATGAGCGTCGGCTCCGCGAGCACCTTGACGAGATCGTTCTCCTTGAGGGCATCGATGAATGCGGTCCAGCTTGCGCCGTTGCTGAGGAAGCGCAGGATTCCGTTCACGTTGCCGGAGACGCCGAGGGGGTTGGCGGGGAAGCCGTTCGCCGGCAGCGTCGTCAGATTGTCGAGAAGGGAAAGGCCAATCTGCTGGCCGCTCGCGCTGACCACGCTGAAATTAATGCCAAGGTTCCTCGTGAGGGTTTTGTCCATCTCGGAGACCCTGACCTCGAGCATCACCTGCTGGACGCCTCCCACTTCCAGGAGGTTGATCACCTTCTCTTTATCCGGTTTGCCTTCCCTGTCCGGGGGCGCGTACGCCTCCGCTATGGAGAGCACCCGGGAGAGGCTTACGCCATTCGAGACGACCCCCGAAAGGGTGATGCCGTCCCGCGTCGGCGTGACCTGGATATCCAATTCATCCGGGAAGACCTTGTGGAGCTTCTCCTTGAGAGAGGCCACGTCGGGCGCCACTTCAACGTCGAAGACCGCAGAGAGCGTATCTCCCTCTCCCCAGAGGCTGAGGCTGGTGACCCCGGGCGCCCTTCCCGTGAGGTAGACCTGCCGGGGCGTGAGCACAAGGACGTCCGCAATCTGAGGTAAGGCAATGGAGAACCTCTTTACGGGCGTCCGGCTCTCGAGGATCACCGACTTTCCGGCGGTTACGGTGAGGTTCTCCGGGTTCGCGGAGTTGATGCGCACCCGCTCCGGACCGGCTCCCATGCCCGCGATCGGAAAAACCAGATAGATGGCGACGGATACCAGAAGAAGAGCTGTGCGGTTTCCAGCTTTCGCGGGTCTCATCATTCCCCCTTTTCGAGCTTGTATTCGCTCACCGTGGTCCCCCTGATGCCCTGGACCACGAACATCGGCTTTGGGGCGTCGACCGGTCTTGCCGCCGTTCTTGCATGAACGGGAGCGGAACCACGGACAGGGGCAGGAACACCGAGGGAAGCGAGGAGCACGGGTATTGTTGCGCCCTTCGTCACCACCTCACCCGTGTCGGTCGGGTTGCGAAGGGCAAGCACCACTTTGCCTTCGGTCACCGCCAGGGCCAGCTTCTCCCCCTGCTCGGACGTCACTTCCAGGGTGATCACGTCCACCGTAGTGGGCTTTTCCTGCTTGCCGGCCTTTTCCACCTCGGAGCCCACTGCAAGGACAAGCACGTTATCGAGGACGGTCTTGGTGACAGGAGATTTGTTTTCTCCGGTCTGCTGGTTGACGGTCACGAGCACATCGACGCGGTTCCCCGGGTTGATGTAGCCGGACACCCCGATCACCTTGTCGACCTTGACCGCCATGGCCCGTTTGTTCGGAGAGATGAGGGCGCTTACCCCTCCCCCCTTTACCGAGGTCGGCGCGAGCTGCGACTCGAACAGGGGCTCTCCCTCCTTGACGGGGTAGAGAAGCGTCCTTCCCGCCACCTCCGAGACCTGAGAGAAGTACCCTTGAGGCAGGCTGCCCTTGAGAAAAGGAACCGTCTTCACCTGCATCGTATCCAATACCTTGCCCCACGTCAGGTTGACCGCCGCGACCACCGCCGGCTGGGTTGCCGCCGCCTGGGTCCGGGTGGTTGTCCGCTTCTGAAGCCACCCGAAGGTGATGACGCCGGTCAGAAGGGCCACGATTATTCCCGCAATCAGTACCGCGAAGGATGTGCCTTTTTTCATCGCCTCGCTCCCCTCCTTAACCTATTTCCAGGATCCATGCCCTCACCCGGCCGCCCATCGATCATGAAAACCGCCTTTATCTGCGTGACGCTATACTCTTGCATCACCCCTTCAGTATGACCGCCGCGACGGTGCCGGCGGCGATCGCCAGGCCGTAGCAGAGCCTGGGCGGTTTACCCCCGGTCGCAGGACCATCGCAGCGCAGACTGTGGGAATAGAAAAAACTCATCAGCGTTCCCATCACCGCAATTCGCACCGCCCTTGCGGCCGGATGAAGCGCGATGACGGCGAGCGCGTAGATGCCGCCCATAAGGACGGTGCAGAGGGCCGCCATGAACACCATGTGCGGCCCGAGCATCGACCCCACGGCGCCCATCAGCTTGACGTCTCCCGCTCCCATGCCGCCCATAAGATAAAAAATGATAAAAAGGCCCATTCCAAGAAAAAGCCCCTCGATGCTGAACAGAAGGCCGCGGGCGCCGGCCGGGATGATGTTGAGCCCAAGCCCTGCAAGCGTTGCGGGCACGATGAGCCGGTTGGGTATGCGGTGGCTCCGGATGTCGGTTACCGAGGCTATTGCCAGCACCGCGACGAGCACGATCATCACTTCCGGCTTCATGACCATCCCGTTGCCTTCACTCCTCAAACCTTACTTGTTTCCTCCCGGCGCGCTGTCGCTGACCCCGGCAGCGGGGTCCGCGACAGCGCGCCGGACTACCAGTGGC
>JBEKHB010000032.1:0-45041 GCA_050012495.1 Syntrophorhabdales bacterium | reverse complement strand
CACGCCAACATACGGGCGGTGTGTCACCACTTCCCCGAGTATTTCTTTCTGCTGACCATCCCCGGCTTCGGTCCTGACATTTCCGCAAAGGTACTTGGAGCTATCGGCAATCCCCACAGGTTCGAGAACCATAGACAAGTCTTGAAGCTCGCCGGCCTTGATCTCAGTGCAGACCGGAGCGGGAAGAAGCAGGACGTAACCCCGGTCATCTCCAAGAAAGGCAAGGCCGATCTCCGCTATGGTCTCTATCAGGCGGCGCTCATTGCCTCAACAAGGAATAAACAGTTCATAACCTACTTTACCAACAAGCTCAAAGGCAGAGAGAAAGAGAAAGGGATCGGCACGAAGATGCGCATTAAGCTCGCGGCGAAGATGCTCATTATTGCGTGGACCGTGATGAAGAAACAGGAGAAGTTCGATCCGGGCTGCATAGCCTGAGGAACTTAAAAGATTACTATTCGGCGAGAGAGCCCGAGTAAGAACGTAGAGGCATATGACCTCGTGAGGGACAATACAGGGCTCTCTCACCAGAATCATGCAACCTGGATAAGGGATGATAGGCGGCCTTCGTGCATGCCGGATACCGATAACGCTGAGGTGCGGATTCGCCTTACGTGGGAGACTCGCCGACCATATGAGAAGGCCCTTACGTGGAGCCGGCAGGAGAGGTGCGCCGTGAATAAGGCCGATATCGCTAACCCGTTGGAATTGTTATGAACGAACTTTTTGCTTGACAGGAGGGATATAGGATGTCCCTACCGCCCGCCCCAAAGTTCCCCGGGAGCTACCCTATCCCCGGCGGCTGCTCAATCAGTGACAGTAAGTGAAATCACCGACCTTTTGGCATGTGATTGATATTCTGGGTTGGGCACCGGGGCCGGAATTGGGCATGGTCGTCTGAGGAATGGAGACTTTGGGCACCTCAATCTTGTTCGCAGACTGCCACGTTCCTAAACCCTGGAGCAATGTTCCGTAAGCCTGCATGCGAGCGTTGTTCTGCTGCTGAAGGTCTAAGCTCTGCTGACGCTGTTCGGCCTGTTGCTGCATCGCTCTTTGCCGTGCCTCCTGGCTTACTCTTGCTATTAATTCGGCCCACATTACATCGGCTTCTCCTTGCGTTATTTCGGTCTTATCTTGTCTTTCCGCAAGGGCAAGCCGGTATGCAGTTGCGAGGTACACTAAGTCCATGTTAGGGTCGCCAGCTTTTTGATGAGCCTCAATGACGGCTTGGTTTTTGCATTGAGCCCTTTCGACGTAATTCTTCAGTTCACCATTAAATTTTTTCTGGTCGCACTCCTCGTTTGCACGATGTACTGTTTCTTGCAAGGTCGCAATAGGTGTTTGATATTTCTCTATCTTTGGATTATTAACGCGGACTAAAGACAAATTGTATTCCGGGAGACTTTTGAAGAAAGCCTCGTTGATGTTGCTAATTGCATATTGCGGAAACATGGAAGCATTTGGCCCAACGCCTTCACTCGACATGTCTAATGAATACCCGTTTACTATTTCACCTTTTTCGGTCGTCCCGGACACTTGCTTCAATGTAATGGTAACCCCAACGCTGCCACGCAAGGCACCTGTCCCCTTGCCTCTGAATCGCAGCTTTCCAGCGTCCGTATTTATACTGTGTGAATAAACAATAAACTTCTCGTCAATTACGTCCGATAGAGCGGAAAATATTTTCTGGGGAGAACCAACGATAATCTGAACCGTTCCGTTATTATTGGCATCATTCATCTGAAAATCAGACTTAATTGAGGAGTATTGTGCTGCACAGCCGCAAAGCAAAAGCAGACAGCCCAGAAACGGCGTAACAACAAACCTTTTCATGCTTCACCCCCTTTTTTCTCCCCACAAGCCTGGTAATAGGGCCCCCCATTTCCGCGACAACAGACGCCTCACTTTCGTTCTCGCATGAAGCATATGGCACCCACTTCTGCTGTCCGGCTACCTGCGAAATGTTTCTCCTGAATTCTACCACGTCCTCATATGCAGTCAATTAGATTGTTCATCGCAATAAGCGGAAAGGGGATTTCTCCCCCTCCCTGGTCTGACTTCCTTTCTCGGCATGACCGATATTGCCGGGCCGAAATGCGACCTTCTCACTGTGCCCATTCTGTGCCCCGGCCGCCTAAAAACGACCGGCCTACTCCGCCTCTTGCTTTCCCCTCCCCTTCTTCTGCAATGGCAATACCTGCGCCCCCTGCTTCAAGCCAGCCCGGTAGTCGGCCCATTGCTGCATCATCTCCCGGCGGCCTGTAAGGTGCGCCGTTCGGTCGTACGCTCTGCCGTTCGGATCTCTCACGGCATGGGCAAGCTGATGCTCTATGTAGTCTGGCCTCACCTGTAGCACCTCGTCAAGGATGGTACGGGCCATCGCCCTGGGAAACTTTGGGGACACCCTTTAGATATTCACTTTCAGCCACAATCATCGCGGAATCTCGCAGAGCAAAGTGCAAAACTGAAAAACGGAAGGGCGTCCCCAAAGTTCCCCCGCCCCTTTTCTGAAAACCTTCTCAAAATTTTCTTGACATTATATATTTGGTGTGGTACAGTACCGATTATGAATAAATTCTCAACCTTCGATGTTGCGAGAGTATTTAACATTGACCGAACTCGGCTACAGACATGGCTGGATAAGGACTTTTTCAAGCCGGACAGGAAGGCCAGAGGGAAGGGGACAAAGGCCGTTTTTACCTTGAAGGACCTGTACCGGCTGAGACTCTTTCTGTACGCGCTGGACCTGTTCGGCAGCCGAGATCGGGCTAAGTACTTCGCCAATATCGAATTTGAAAACGTGGGACCAAGCGAAGATGAGTTCAAGTATTACATGTATACCCTCGACGGTGGGGAGGTTCCGCTAGGAAGGGGAGAACGCTTGAAACAGGAACCGATTTTCACTATGGCGAAAGACAAAGTCGCAGTGGTTGTCATGAACTTGCTGACAGTGAAAGCTGAGGTGGATAAATTTCTCAGGGCTGACAAGGAAGCGTTAGAGGCTATAGCTCATGATGAACCATAAATGCGGGTACTATATATTTTTTTGCAAAGCAGGTTCGGTAGTGTACAAAACCGTAATGAGGAGGGAAGATGAGGGAACCCGGTGAAATAGACTGGAAATTTAAGATGGCCCTGGCGGAGGCCGGACTTTCCGAGAGGAAACTCGGGGATCTTGTAGGCACTAACCATACTTTACTTTCCATGTACGCCCACGGTCGATACATCCTGTCTATCGTTGAACGAAGGAAGATCTCAAGGGTCCTGGGTAAACCGGAAGAGCAGGTGTTTGATGGGCAAGGGGCGGCAAAAAATAAAGCCAGTGAATGCGCTATAGCCGCCGAAGGGTAGTATGAGGGTCGGCACGCTTCACCTACCCCACACCGCAAGCCCCTCCAAGAAGCCAGAGGAGAAGAAGGCCATCGCCTGCGAAACATGCCACAATCTCGAAAGCGTTCCCTTCCTACAAGGTTGGCGGAGAAACCCTGATGGTTCATTCCGTTCCCAATACGTCATTGAGGCTCGCCGCTGTCCAACATGCGGCAAGCCAGTCGGAGGAGAGGACTATTGATATGGCGGCCTCCCCTCAATGTGAAAACGGCTACACCCGTCTTGCCAACGAGATCATTGAGGCCCTTATGAAGAGCAACCTTTCCGCCTATCAGAGCCGTATTCTCTGGGCCGTATGGCGAGAGACATACGGTAGCAGAGGGGGTCACCCGTGACAAGGGACAATCGGAAAGAGAGGGCATACAAGATATCGATATTATAGGTCTTTTATAAGATTCCTGTCCTCGGGCAAAGGTTGACCGCATGACCTCAGGAAAACTGAACGTACGGTTTAATGAGGAGGAGCTGGAAACAGTTGACCGCTATAGGTCTCAGTAGATGCGTGCATCAAAAAGACCAGAAACGGCACCAGCCAAGTGCCAGCTCTCTCCTCTACCTAAGGGTACCCTATGCATTCCGGAAAAGTATGATTGCTACGGCCTGGTGCCCAAATCAATATGGCAAGGCATGTAAAATTCGGCCAAGAAAAAGTTCCTTAATTTTGCGACATTCAAATTGGTCTGCTCATAGATTTTTCACGAAGTCCCTCGAAATCTGCTTTGGGCAAGAAGCCGCTAATGGGCGACCCCATGTGCATTTCCGATAATATTGGTACGTCCTTTGCAAATCCCTTCTCGGGTAGGCAGAATCGAGCGGAAAAGTGTCAAGGAATTGACAATATGGGCAGTCTCAGACCGGAGGTTTCTTATGGAAGTCAAGTTAGAAAATATCCAGGAAGCGATAGACCTTGCTGTAAAAGAAAAGAGCAACGTGCTGATATACTGTTCGTTGACCGAGGAAGAAATCAGGATGACTATAAAGGACAGCCGAGGATGCCATATCTTCAGAGGGCCAAAGGGAATGATTCGTATTGTGCCGGTTGAGTGGATAGGCACTCTCGGAGGCACTGGCCCGACTATTTCTCCCGGGGCTCCTGATATAAACCATTAGCGTTAAGTTCAGATGTTTCCACTTCTTTTGCGGTTTCCATGAGCGCGACATATGGGTGTTCGGTAGGCGGGTGTTTGCTAATCCAGTCAAGCGTTGCCATTTCTTTGGAGCGGATATTTTCGCGAGAGTTTATGTCGAAGCCCATGAAATAATACACGGTGACTTTTGGCATGGCTGCCCTCCTTCCAAAGTTGGTGTACTCGTAGCATACCACGCCCCAACCTTTTGTAAAAGTAATACTCACGAAAACTTGTGCTTGACAGGAGGGATGGGATGTCCCGCCCCTACGAGTTAATAATGGCGTTCAGCACCTTCTATATACTATTTTCGAGATGGCAATCCAAGTGGGATGCCCTTCGCCATCGGCCGCGCGGCTGACAAAAGCTCTCACTTAAACACTTATACCAATTTCGTATGTTCGCGGTCAAGCACAAAAAGAAGATGTCAACTATCGAGTACCGTGTGAACTGGGTAAGGTCGTTTCCCCGGCCGGAGGAAATTTTGATGGATGGTGCGTAGTCGCCGGCGGCGGGGCGAGGAGCATACTTCGTGTGTATGTGACGAGTCACGGCGACGGGGACGCCCGCGCCAGGCGCGAAATTAACCCGGCCGGTCTGGCTCATTGGAATATCGCCACAGACTTTTGCGCCAGCAGCACCACCTCCCTCGGCCACATCCCCAGATAGAACAGCGCCCCCACGCTGACCAGCATCACCACCACATAGGCAGGCGACATGTCTACCCCGCCCAGCTCTTTTACCGGCTCCTTGAAGTACATGTACATGACCACGCGCAGGTAGTAGTAAGCGGCGACGGCGCTGTTGAGGACGCCGATGACGGCAAGCCAGTAGTACTGCCCTTTTATGGCGTCGCTGAAGATATAGAACTTTCCGGTAAAGCCCGCCAGCGGGGGGATGCCCGTGAGGGACAAAAGAAAGATCGTCATGCAGAGGCTGACAAAGGGGTGGCGGCCGGCAAGGCCCGCGTAGCTGTCTATATCCTCATGCGCCTCGCCCTTCCTCCCGAGGAGGATCACCACGGTGAAGGCCCCGAGGTTCATGAACGTGTAGGCAAGCAGATAGTAGAGGATGCTCGACGAGAGGATCCTGTCGCCGGTGACGAAGGCGACCAGGAGATAGCCCGCGTGAGCGATGCTCGAATAGGCAAGGAGGCGCTTCATGTTGTTCTGCGCCAGGGCGGTGATGTTCCCCACGGCCATGGTGAGCACGGCGATGAGCCACAATACGCTCGACCAACTGCCGATGAACGGATAGAAAGCGGTATAGAAGACCCGGAGGAAGGCGGCGAAGGCGGCTGCCTTCACGCCCGTCGCCATAAAGACCGTGACCGGCGTCGGCGCGCCTTCGTAGACGTCGGGCGTCCACATATGGAAGGGGACCGAGGCGGTCTTGAAGCCGAAGCCCACAATCAGGAGCGCCATACCCGTCAGGAAGACCGGATCGACGCCCAGGCTCCTCGCCGAGGCCACGGCGCGCACCATCCTGATGTCGACGGCCCCGCTGGAGGCGTAGACCAGGGCTATGCCGTAAAGGAGAAAGGCGGTGGCGAAAGAGCCGAGCAGGAAATACTTGAAGGACGACTCAAGGGCAGCCGCCTGCCCTTTCAGGAGCCCGCAGAGGATGTAGATGGAGAGCGACATCACCTCCAGGCCGATGAAGATGGTCACGAAGCTCGTCGATGAGACCATCACCATCATGCCGAGGGTGGCGAAAAGCAGGAGCGTATAGTACTCGCCCGCGACGATCTCCTCACGCCTCGTATAGCGGATGGAGATCACGGCGACCAAAAAGAGGATCAGGAGGAATATGCCCTTGAAGAAGGTGCCGAAGCCGTCGATCGTATAGAGGCCGCTGAAGAGGTCTGTCCGCACGCCCCGGAGGTGCATCGCGAAAAAGAAGGCGAGTCCGCTCCCTATGAGGGTGAGCACGCCCCCCGCAAGGCCCGGCGTCTTTTTTCTCCTGAAAGCCGCCGCGAGGAGGATGAGGAGGCCGAAGACGGTGACGGTAATCTCAGGGAGGATCCATTCAAACGCGGAAGGGGAGAACGCGATGTTCATCATTCGACCTCTATCGATCGCCGGGGGAGGCGAGCCGGGCAGGCCGCGGCGTCGCTGCCCGATACCCCGTACCGGCCGGCATCAGCGGTCGGCACCCTTTCCATGGTCTGGTAATAGGCGTTTCTCTCTTTCACGAACCGCAGGAACCCCGCGACGGATGTATCCATCTTCCTGAAGAACATCCGCGGGTAGACGCCCATGAGGACGATAAAGAAGACCACGCAGCAGAGGATCAGCACCTCTCTTCCGCCCAGGTCTTTCACCCGCCTGTTCTCCTCCTTTGTGATCTCGCCGAACATGACCCGCTGGAACATCCAGAGCATGTAGACCGCGCCCAGCACCACCCCGATGGTCGCGAGGATGCCGTACAGCTTGACCGACCTGAAGGCGCCGAGGAGTATGAGGAATTCGCCGACAAAGCCGTTCGTGCCCGGCAGGGCGATGGAGGAGAGGGTGACGATCATGAAAAAGACGGCGAAGAGGGGCATCGAGGCCGACAGCCCGCCGAAATCGGCGATCATCCTCGTATGGCGTCTCTCGTAGACCATGCCGACCAGGAGGAAGAGCCCTCCCGTGCTGATGCCGTGGTTGAGCATCTGGTAGATGCTCCCCTGGAGACCCTGCATGTTGAACGCGAACATGCCGAGCATCACGTAGCCCATGTGGCTCACGCTGGAGAACGCGATGAGCCGCTTCAGGTCGGGCTGCATCATGCTGACGACGGCGCCGTAGATGATGCCGATGATGGCGAGGATCGAGATCAGGGGGATCGCGTCGAAGGCGGCCTTCGGAAACAGCGGTATCGCGAACCGCAGGAAGCCGTAGGTCCCCATCTTCAGGAGCACGCCCGCGAGGATGACGCTGCCCGCGGTGGGCGCCTCAGTATGGGCGTCGGGAAGCCACGTATGGACGGGGAACATGGGCACCTTGATGGCGAAAGAGAGGGCGAAGGCGGCAAACAGCCAGTACTGGAGGCCCACAGGGATGGTCGCGTTGTAGAGGTCGAGGACGTTGAAGGTGGCGACGCCGGTCGTCCGCGCGCAATGGAAATAGAGGGCAAAGATGGCGAGCAGCATCAGGACGCTCCCGACCATGGTGAAGAGGAAGAACTTGATGGCGGCGTATATCCGCCTCGGGCCGCCCCAGATACCGATGAGGAGGTACATGGGAATGAGCATCAGCTCCCAGAAGATATAGAAGAGGATCAGGTCGAGGGCAGCCAACGTCCCGATCATGGCCGTCTCCAGAAAGAGGAAGGTGATGTAGTATTCCTTCACCCTGGTCTCTATGGCCTTCCAGGAGACGAGCACGCAAAGGACCGTCAGGAACGTGGTGAGGAGCACGAGGAGCAGGCTGATGCCGTCTATGCCCAGAAAATAGCTCATGCCCCATTCGGGGAACCATGCCGCCTTTTCGACGAACTGCATCCCTGCGGCGCCCTCGTTGAAACGGAAGAAGAGGGGCAGGGACATGCCGAACTCGATGAGGGTGAAGACGAGGGTGAAGACCTTGATGAACAGCTCGTGCTTTCTGCTCACGAAGAGGAGCAACACCGCGCCGAGGAGGGGAAGGTAAATCAACGTGCTTAAGATCGGAAAGCAGAGCTGGTTCATAGCACCTACAAGATAACCTTCATAATGAGATAGCCGAGCACGGCGATCGCTCCTATGATCATGGCGAAGGCATAGCCCTGCACGTATCCCGTCTGGATGAGCCTGATGAGGCTGCCGATGCCGCCGATGAGCCGCGCAATCCCGTTTACCGTACCGTCGATGAGCGTCTCGTCGATGAACCCCTTCGCGATGCGGCCGAGGGCAAAAAGCCCCCGCACGAAGACCGCCTGGTAGAGTTCGTCCACGTAGTACTTGTTATTCACCGTCCTGAAGACCCCCGGAAAGGCCCGCACGAAGTCGGCCGGAATTTGCGGGTGGCGCAGGTAGAGGTAGTAGGCAATGAAGATGCCCGCGAAGGCGATGATCACGGCAGCGGCCATGAGCATGCCCTCGGGTGACGCCGCATGGGTCGCGGCGCCTTCCGCGAAGGCGGGGGTGACGAAGTTGAGGGCAGGCGCCGCCGCCTCTTTCCCGGGGCCGAAGACCGGCTCAAGCCACTGCTCGAACCTGTTCGCGCCTCCCAGTATGTGGGGCACGCCGACCCAGCCGCCCACCACGGAGAGCACGGCCAGGATGACCAGCGGTATGGTCATGACGGCCGGGGACTCGTGGATATGGTGCTTCACCTCTTCGGACGCCCGGCATTCGCCGTGGAAGGTCGTGAAGAACATCCTGAACATGTAGAACGCGGTGAGCCCTGCGGTCACGGCCCCGATCCCCCAGAACATGAGGCTGCCCCCGTAGTTGGCAAAGACCTTCCACATGATCTCGTCCTTGCTGAAAAACCCGGAGAAGCCGGGCACGCCGGCAATGGCGATGCACCCGGCCAGAAAGGTCCAGTAGGTCACCGGCGTCCGCTTCCTCAAGCCCCCCATCCGCCTCATGTCGAGCTCGCCGCTCATGGCGTGCATCACGCTGCCCGCGGCAAGGAAGAGGAGCCCCTTGAAGAAGGCATGGGTCATGAGGTGGAAGATGCCGGCCGCAAAAGCGCCCGCGCCGACGCCGACGAACATGTAGCCCAACTGGCTCACCGTCGAATAGGCGAGCACCCTCTTGATATCATACTGGGCGCAGCCGATGGTCGCCGCGAAGAGGGCCGTGAGCACGCCGACCAGGGTGACGACGAACATGGTGGTGGGGGCCATGACGTAGAGGAAATTGAGCCTCGCGATCATGTAGACCCCTGCCGTGACCATCGTGGCCGCGTGGATCAGCGAGCTGACGGGCGTGGGGCCTTCCATGGCGTCGGGGAGCCAGACATAGAGGGGGAGCTGCGCGGATTTCCCGGTCGCGCCCACGAAGAACAGGAAGGTGATCAGCGTTGCCGCGGCCCCTGTGAGGAGATGGGCGTGCTTTTGCAGCTCGCCGAAGTCGAGGGTCCAGACGCCGTGGCTGCCCAGGCCCGCGAGGAGGAAGAAAATGCCGAGGAGAAAGCCGAAATCCCCTATCCTGTTGACGATGAACGCCTTCTTCCCCGCGTTGGACGCGCTCTCCTTTTTGTACCAGAAACCGATGAGCAGATAGGAGCACAAGCCCACGCCTTCCCAGCCGACAAACATGAAAAGCAGGTTATTCGCCGTCACGAGGGTGAGCATCATGAAAACGAACAGGTTCAGGTAGGTGAAATACCGGGCGAAGCCTTCATCGTCGTGCATATAGCCGGCGGAGTAAACGTGGATGAGGAAGCCGACGCCCGAGACGACGAGGCACATGACGATGGAGAGCGCGTCGATCCTGAAACCGACACTGGCCGCGAACTCACCGGATGCGATCCAGGTGTAGACGCTCTTTTCGAAAAGCCTCGACTCCGGGGGAACTTTTAGGAACTCGATGAAGACAAGGGCGGAGACCACGAAAGACCCAAGCAGGGCGAGGCAGGCGATCCACGAGACGAGGGCCCTCGGCAGCTTGCGCCCCAAAAAGCCGTTGACGAGGAAGCCGATTGCGGGAAATACCGGTATGAGCCAGATATAATCAGCCATCACCTAACCCTTGAGCAGATTGATCTCGTCCACGTTGACGGTCCCTTTAAGCCTGAAGAGGAGCACGAATATGGCGAGTCCGATCGCGGCCTCCGCGGCCGCCACCGTCATGATGAAGAAGACGAAGATCATGCCGTCTATCGAATTGAGCATGTTTCCCGCCGCGATGAAGGTCAGGTTGACGCCGTTCAGCATAAGCTCGATGCACATGAAGACGATGATCGCGTTCCGCCTGGTGATGACACCGATGGCCCCTATGGTGAAAAGCGCGCCGGAGAGCGCAAAATAGAAACTCGTTGGTATACCGTGCAGCATAGGTTCTCCTAATCCTTCCCCCGCCGCGCAAGCACCACGGCCCCCACGATGCCGATCAAAAGCAGGATGGAGGCGATCTCGAAGGGGAAGAGGTATTTGCCGTAAAGGGAGTTCCCCACCTCGGCCACGCTGCCCGTCAATACTGCCCCTGTCGCCGCCTTGGCCGTTTTGCAGCCGTTGGAGAGCACGGCCGCCGCAACCTCCAGAAAGAGGATCACGGTAATGAACGCGCCGATGACCTTTGCCCCCGACAGCTTTCTCCTCCGGACGAACGCGCTTTCCAGGTGGATCAGCATGATGACGAAGATGATGAGCATCATGATGGCGCCCGCGTAGACAATGACCTGTGCCACCGCGATGAACTGGGCATTCAGGGTCAGGTAGATGACCGCCAGGGAGAAAAAGGCCACGATCAGCCAGAGGGCGCTGTGTATCGGGTTCCGGCGCGTCACCATCATGATGGACGCGAAGAGGGAGAGGACGGCGGCGGCGAGGAAAACGGCCCACTGGAACAAGGGATTGATGAAACCGATGTCGCTCATTCCTTCCCCTCGTACATGGCGAGCAGTTTTTCCGTCGTCAGGATGAAATCGGATCTCTGGTACTTCACGTATTCGAAGCCGCCTCCGAGGCAGATGGCGTTGACCGGGCACGCCTCCTGGCAATACCCGCAGAAGATGCACCTCAGCTCGTCTATCTCGTAGTGTCTGGGGTACCTCCGCCCGTCCTCCCGCTCGCCTATCTCCAGGGAGATGCACCGGGAGGGGCAGACAGCGACGCAGAGACCGCAGGCAACGCAGGTGGTGTTGCCGGAGTCGTCTTTCCGGAAATAGTGCATGCCCCTCCACCTGGGCGGGGGGGTGCGCCGCTCTTCCGGGTACTGGATGGTGATGGGCCGCGAAAAAAAGCGCGACAGCGTCAGACGAAGACCTTTCAGAAGGGGTATGATCATACGCTCATCTACCTCAACGCCACCACGAGCGCCGTGACGACCGTATTCGCCAGGGCGAGGGGGAAGAGCACCTTCCAGCCGAACTGCATGATCTGGTCGTACCGGAGCCGTGGAAACGTGCCCCTCTCCCAGATGAAAAAGAATACCAGCACGCACACCTTGATAAAGAACCAGAGCGGACCGAGGCCGGCCACCGTTGGAAACGGTCCGAGCCAGCCGCCCAGGAAAAGCGTGGTGGCAAGGGCCGCAACAGCCACCATATGGGTATATTCAGCCATGAAGAAAAGGGCGAATTTCATACTGCTGTACTCGATATTGAATCCGCATGCCAGCTCGCTCTCGGCCTCGGGCATGTCGAAGGGCGTCCTGTTGATCTCGGCGAGGCCCGCGACGAGGTAGAGGAAGAACGCGAAGGGCTGGTAGACCACGAACCACATGTGAGCTTGCGCCTCGACGATATCCGTCAGCCGTAAGGAACCCGCGAGGATGAGCGTGCCCATCACGATGAGACCCAGGGAGACCTCGTAGCTTATCATCTGCGCCGCGGCCCGCAAGCTTCCGAGGACGCCGTATTTATTGCCCGAAGACCAGCCGCCCAGGACGATGCCGTACTCGCCCAGGGTGGCAAAGGCAAACACGTAGAGCAGACCTATATCGACATCCCCGATGACCAGCTTGACGGCCCGTCCGAAAAGGTGGACCGTGCCGCCGAAAGGGATGACCGCGAACAGGGAGAGGGCGGCGAACATGGCGATCATGGGCGCGAGGACGAAGAGGGGCTTGTCCGCGTTCGCCGGTATGATATCTTCCTTCACGAACGACTTTATGCCGTCGGCTATGGGCTGGAGGAGCCCGTAAGGGCCGACCCTGTTCGGCCCGAACCGGACCTGGAGCCGGCCCAGCACCTTTCTCTCCGCCAGGGTCAGGTAGGCAACGAAGCCCATAAGGACCGAGACGACGACGATGGTCTTCACCAGGGCTTCTATGGGAAAGAGTACCGTTTCCATCATCTCACCCTTTCCCCACCTCTACCTCGATCCACTTCGCCGGGGTCTCCATGAGGCCGAGCACTTCTTGCCGGTCCCTGAATACGATATATTCGAGCACGCCGGGCCTCAAGCCCTCCTTTATGGAGAGCGGCTTGTGGAGGGACCCGCTTTTCGACGTGACCCGGACCATGTCCCCTTCCGCGAGACCCATGGCCGCGGCGTCGGTCGCCGACAAAAAGAGTGTATCCTCGGAGACCGGATAGCCCTGGCGGCGGTAGACGGTCGATACCCCTTTCGAATAGACCTCGCTGCCCGCCAGGTGATGGTTGCTGAACACGTCCCTCACCATCAGGATGTAGCCGCTGCCGGAGGGCAGACCGGTCCTGCCGCGGGGCGGGGCAGACCCCGGCGCCTCCTGGATGGTGTCCGCGCCCGGCTCTTCCCGGCCGTTGACAGGGCGGATCAACCCCTTCGACCGCATAAGGGCGGTCACGTCATGGGGGGCGGAAAAGGACGCGCCGCCGCCCAGTGTGGTGAGCACCTCGGAAAGGAAGGCAAAGCCCGCGTACCCGGCCTGCTCGCAGTCCACCGCCTTCGAGAGGTACCTGATGGCGCCGTCGCCCGCAAAAAATGTGCCTTCCTTCTCGGTGAAGACGCCCGTGGGCACGACCAGGTCGGCGCGGTCCATAACCGCGGAAGGAAGGGCATCGGCAACAAGAACGAACTCCTTCCCCTGAAGGCAACCGGCGACCGTCTCCCCCCTCATATAATGGAAGGGGTCCTCCTCATAGAAGAAGATGCCTTTCACGTCCGGGTTTGCGATAAGCTCATGGGGCGCAATAGCGGCGCCGAGGATGGAGGCGGCGCCGACCGCGTTGGCCGCCCTTGCGACGGGCATGATGAGCCCTTTTTTATCTGCCCCCGAGGCTGCGCAGAAGCTGAGGAGGCCGAGCATGCTCTCATCGGACGCGGATATCCCGGAGCCGAAGATGACCGCGATATCGGCCGCCCTGCCGACAAGCGAGCGTGCCCGCTCGAACTCGTCCGGCCCGATCCCGCACCTCTCGCAGACCGCAATGACGTCTGCCTTTCCAGGCGCCGGAAGCCCCGCGCCGGCGCCGGATGCGAGAGCCCCCCTCAAGGCGTCGAAGAGGGCGCCGTCGCGACCGGGCAGGACCGAAAGATGCGCATCCGCGATGGCCGCAAGCGCGCCCGGCGCAGGGTCGATCACCATGATCCGGCTGCCCCGCAGCTTATAGGCCTCCCGCACCCTGTCGCCCAGCACATGGTTGTTCGAGAGCAGGTTGGCCCCGGCGACGATGATCAGGTCGGCATCGAGAAGCCGGTCGTACTCGTAGGGGTAGGAGAGGCCCATACGGTGATACGCCTCCAGGACCCGGCCCGTATGGTAGAAACCCGAGGTGGCGAAGAGGACCTTCCTGAAATGGCCGGCGATCTCCTTGAGCATGAAGATCTCTTCGTTTGTGGCCCTTGGGGAGACGACAAACCCCAGGGTCTTCTCTTCCCTGTCGAGGGCAGCCATGCGCTCGACCGCAACGGATGCGGCCTCCTTGACGCCAAGCCCGGCCCCTTTGTCCATCCCCCCCCGGATGCGCGCCCCATGGTTCACGAAGTCGTACCCGAACCTGCCCATGACACAGAGGGAGCCGCGGTTCGGCATGTTCTTGACGTCCTGGATCACGTCCGTCACGTACCCGTTCGCCGCCACGTCGAGGGCGAAGGTGCAGCCGAAGCCGCAGTGGGGGCACGTGGTGAAATGGCGATCCACCTGCCACAGCCTTGCCTTCACGGGGCTCAGGTTCTCGGTGAGGGCCCCCACGGGGCAGACTGAGAGGCACTCGCCGCAGGAGATGCAGTTCTCCGCGTGTGTGGGCGCCATACGAGCGTCTATGCCGGTCCCCACGAGGTCGAGGACGCCGCGGCCCGATATCTCCCTGCACGCGCGGATGCAGCGCAGGCAGAGGACGCAGCGGTTTTCGAAGTACTTGATCAGGGGTGTTGCGTAGCCCTCGATCCGTTCCTGTCTCGCCACCGAATAATCGGCCTTCTCGATGGCGTGCTCGAAGACCAGGTCCTGAAGGTCGCATTCCCCGCCCGCATCGCAGATGGGGCAGTCGAGGGGATGGTAGGCGAGGATCAGCTTCAGATAATCCCGCCTCATCGAGGCGAGCCTCAGAGATTGGGTGGCGACGGACATGCCTTCCTGCACGGCGGTGGCGCATGAGGCCATGGGCAGCGCATACCCTTCCACCTCGACGAGACAGATGCGGCAGGAGCCGATGGAGAGGAGGTTCGCGTGGTAGCAGAGGGTGGGGATGTAAATCCCGTGCTCCCTGGCCGCCTCGAGGATCGTCCTGCCCTCGCCCGTCTCGATCGATTTTCCGTCTATCGTCAGCCGCACCATGTACGCCTTCCTACACCGCCACCATGCCGATGCGCCAGCAGCGCAAGCACCGCATGGCTTCCCTGATCGCCTCGTCCGGCCGGAGCCCTTCCTCCACCTCGTCGAAGGTCCATTTCCGCCTCAAAGGGTCGAGCATGCGAAGATGTGGCCGCGGCTGCCCGCCCGCGATACCTATCTCCTCGTCCTTCCGGTATACCTTCACCTTTGCGAAGAAGTCGTCGAAGCGCTCCTTTTCGGAAGCTTCCCGCTCCTCGCCTCGCAGGTACTGGTCGATCCGGTAAGCCGCCTTTTTCCCGTTCCCGCATGCGCGCACCAGCACGTCGGGGCCGGTCTCGCAGTCACCGGCGGCAAATACGCCGGGGCGGGACGTCTCGAACGTTTCCTGGTCCACCAGTACGGTGCGCCACTTCGTCACCTGCACCCCGAGCCCCTCGTCCAAAAACGACAGGTCGACCGCCTGGCCTATGGCGGGGATGAGGATGTCCGTCTCTATCACGAACTCCGAGCCGGGGATGGGCACCGGCCTTCTCCTGCCGCTCTTATCAGGCTCGCCCAGCTCCATCCTGATGCACTCGACCGCAACCACCTTGCCGCCCTCCGCGATGATGCGGGTCGGGTTGCAGAGGTAGTGGAAGTTGACGCCCTCTTCCTCCGCGTCGTGTATCTCGGCGGCGTCCGCCGGCATCTCCGCCTTTGTCCTCCTGTAGACGAGGTTGACGTCGGGCTTCCCGATCCGGAACGAGGAGCGCACGCAGTCCATGGCGACGTTCCCGCCGCCCACGACGACCACTTTCTTCCCTTCCGGATAGGGGTCTCTGCCCATATTGACATCGAGAAGGTAGGTGACGCCCGGAATGAACCCGGCATAGCCCCTGTCTTCGCCCTCGACGCCCATGGGCGTGCTCTGATGAGCGCCCACGCCGATAAAGACGGCGTCGAATTCCTCCGTAAGCGTGGAGAAGGCCACATCTTTGCCGACCATGGTGTCGTATCTGATCTCGACGCCCTGATCTCCCACGAGATCGACCTCTCCGCCGAGTATGGCCCTGGGCAGACGGTAATCGGGGATGCCCACGGCCGCCATGCCCCCCGGCTCGGGCAGCCGCTCGAATATCGTGACGCCGTAGCCCATCCGGCTAAGGTAGTAGGCCACCGAGAGCCCCGCGGGGCCCGCGCCCAGGACAGCGACTTTCTTGACGGGCTCACGCCTTTCGGGGACCGGCCGCTTTTTCCGCTTTTCCTGCTTGTCCAGCTCGTCGTCTGCGGCAAACCGCTTCAGGTATTTGATCGAGATCGGCTCGTCCATGTTCGCCCGCCTGCAATTCGACTCGCAGGGTCTCACGCAGACCCGGCCGAGGGTGCCTGCCAGGCAGGTGTCCTCCCTGATGGTGGCAAGGGCGGCCCGGGGCATCTCTTCTGCAATCTCCTCGATATATCGTGGTATTTTCAGTTTCGCGGGGCAGGCGCTCATGCACGGCGCGGTGACGGAGACGCGGTAGCGGCCCCGGCCGCCCTTCACCCCCTCCTCGACGGCGCGGTCGAAGGCCCCCCTGAAATAGGCAAGCGCGGAAAGGAGCGGGATGAGGCCGGTCTGTCCTATCTGGCACTTCGACCCTTCCTTGATATACGCTGCCAGACTCGCGATCCTCTCCAGGTCCGCCTTGCCCCCCTGCCCTTCGGCTATCCGGTTCATCACGTCGAGGATGATGCGGGTGCCCACACGGCAGGGGACGCACCTGCCGCACGACTCGTTCTGGACCGCCTCGACGTAGCGCATGCACATGTCGACCACATCGACGGATGGGTCCCGGAGCACCAGGCCGTCCCAGCCCATGAAAGCCTTTATCGTCTCGTGGGCGAACTCCTCGGGGACGGCGAGCCTCAAGGGAACGGCGTAATCCGTCTCGGATTTACCCCTGTTGTCCACCACTTCTCCCTGCCATGCGCTAAAGAGGATGCCTGCCATGCGTCTCCCTACCTGTCTATCTCGCCAAGGACGATGTCGACGCTCCCGATGGCCGCAATCACATCCGCCACCATCTGCCCCTCGATCATCTTCGGCACGGCCGCGAGGTTCAGAAATGAAGGAGGGCGTATGCGGAATCGGAAGGGCTTGTTCGTCCCGTCGCTCATGAGGTAAAAACCAAGCTCGCCCTTGGGCGACTCCACAGCCCCGTACGCCTCGCCGACGGGCGGGCGGAACCCCTCTTCCATCAGTTTGAAATGACGTATCAGGGCGGCCATGTCGTGCTCCACCGCGTCCTTCTCCGGCGGGACAAACGCAGGGGCGTCCGCGTTTATCGGTCCATCGGGCAGCCGGTCGATGGCGGATGCGATGATCCGGTTCGACTGGCGCATCTCCCTCACCCTCACGTCGTACCGGTCGAAGACGTCGCCGTTCTCACCCATGGGGACTTCGAAATCGAAATCTTCGTACGAAGAATAGGGGTAGGCCTTGCGCACGTCGTAATAGACGCCGGAAGCCCGGAGCACCGGCCCCGTCACCCCGAAGCTTATGGCGTCCTCTTGCGACAGGCGCGCCACGTTCTTCGTCCGTTTGCGCCAGATGACATTATCCGTGAGGAGCGTTTCGTACTCGTCCACCCTCCCGGGAAACTCCTTGACAAAGGCTTTGACCATCCCGACAAATTCGGGCGGCATCTCCCTGGCAAGGCCGCCTATCCTGATGAAGCTCGGGGTGAGCCGCGCGCCTGTCACGTGCTCGACGATGTCCAGGATGGTTTCGCGTTCGCGGAACGCATAGAACAGGAGGGTCATGGCCCCCACGTCCAGGGCATGCGTGCCTATCCATATGAGGTGGGCCGCGATCCGCTGCAGCTCCGCGAGGATCACGCGCAGATACCGGCCGCGCTTCGGCACACTGATGCCGCATAGCCTTTCTGCCGCGAGACAGTAGGCCAGGTTGTTGGCAAGGCCGTTCGTGTAATCGAGCCTGTCGGTAAGGGTGAGGGCCTGGTGGTACGTCCTGGCCTCGGCGAGCTTTTCCACGCCGCGGTGGAGGTACCCTATGAAGGGCGTGGCCTTGACGACGATCTCGCCGTCCAGCTCAAGCAGGATCCTCAGCACCCCATGCGTGGCAGGGTGCTGGGGACCCATGTTGATGGTCATATATGTTTTGTCTTCCGCCATTATCGATCGGCCTTCCGCTTACGTCGCGTCTTCTTCTTCGAGCGTGACCACGAAGGGCTCGTCGAACCCATAGCCTTCGGTGGGGAAATCCTTGCGCAAGGGGTAGCCGTCAAAGGCTTCCACGCTGAGGATCCGGCGCAGGTCGGGATGGTGCTCGAAGCGCACCCCGAACATGTCATAGGCCTCCCGCTCAAGCCAGTCCGCAGCCCGCCACAGGTCGCTCACCGTCGGGACGGGCTCGCCGTCCGCCACCCGCACCTTGACGACAAGGCGTTCCTTCAACCGCAGGGAGTTGAGAAAGTAGACCACTTCGAACCGGGGGTCGCTGCCGTAGCGGTCAACGGCGAAAAGGTCCGTCATCATGGTGTAGCCCAACCCTTCGTCCGTTTTCAGGAAAAGGAGGACATCCCGCAGGACGTCCTTGCCGGCGACGACCGCAAGTCTACCGCCGGCCTGCTCGTAGGTGAGGGAGGCGCCAAACCTGCCGGTGAGCCTCTCGATTGTCGGACCCGATGCGCTCATGCCTTGCTTCCCGGCGCGGTGACGAGCCTTCTGCCCTCGTCCAGCATGCTTTCTTTCCCGATCTTTTCCTGGAGCTTTATCAGGCCGGCGATGAGGCTCTCCGGCCGGGGAGGACATCCGGGGATATAGACGTCGACCGGCACGATCCGGTCCACGCCCTGCACCACGCTGTACGTCTTGAATATGCCGCCGCTTGTGGCGCACGCGCCGTAGGCGATCACCCACTTGGGCTCGGGCATCTGCTCGTAGATCCTCCGCACCACGGGCGCCATCTTCCTTGTCACCGTCCCTGCCACGATCATCAGGTCGGCCTGGCGGGGGGAAGGTCTGAAGACCTCGGCCCCGAACCGCGCCATGTCGTGGGTGGCGGACGTGGCGATGATCATCTCGAGGGCGC
Source organism: Syntrophorhabdales bacterium (assembly GCA_050012495.1). Taxonomy (GTDB): domain Bacteria; phylum Desulfobacterota; class Syntrophorhabdia; order Syntrophorhabdales; family WCHB1-27; genus BOG-1155. Next base: position 26,119 of record JBEKHB010000032.1, on the reverse strand, counting down.
AGCAGGCGAGGCCGAACGTCACCGGCCACAGCGAGTTCTTCCTGGCCCAGTTGACCACGTCATCGACGGTGGCGACAAGGACGTTCCGCTCTATTCCCATTCAAGGGCCCCTTTTTTCCATACGTACAGGTAGCCGATGAAAAGGATCGCCATAAAGACGACCATTTCACCAAAACCGAACAGCCCGAGGCGCTTCGCCGTCACCGCCCAGGGATAGAGAAAGAGTATCTCCAGGTCGAAAACAAGGAAGAGCATGGCCACGATATAGTAGCGGATCGTCATCCTCGTCCTTGCCGGCCCCCTGCTCACCATGCCGCACTCATAGGGGGAGAGCTTCACCCGCGCCCGCGTCCTGTTGCCCAGGATGTACGACGCGCCGACGATACCTGCGGCGATGACGGCCGCAAACGCAATCATAATGAGGACACCGACATATTCGATCATGTCTCTATTCCCTCAAAGCGCCACGTTGTTTGGAAGCCTATTTTCACCCATCCTCTTTCCATACGTCAAGAAAAAAATGCGTGCAAAAGATGTATACACGCAATTTGCATCTCCTTTTCGCTATAGAAAACGGTGAGGTCCAAACCACGCGGCCCCTTTGCAAGACCCGCCCTAAAGATCATATCCCGGCTCCCCTGGGGCGCCGGGCGTGGTCGGGGTTTCAGGCGGCGGGGCCGGGGCGGGAGGGGCCGGCGGCGCGAAATCATCGGGGGGGAACCTTCGCAGGGCGGTCGCCATGAACCTCATCCATATGGGCAGGGCCACCCTGCCCCCGCTCTCCGCCCTGCCGAGGGACGTGCGCTGGTCGAACCCCGCCCAGACGCCCGTGCAAAGATGAGGCGAATATCCCACGAAAAGGGCGTCGTAGAAACTATTGGTCGTGCCTGTTTTTCCCGCTACGGGATATCCGAGCCTGCTCGCCGCCTTCGCGGTGCCGTAGGTAGTCACCCCCTTCAACAGGGTGTTCATCTTGAACGCGACGAGACCGTCGATGGCACTCGCCTTCTCCGGCCCGTGCTCTTCCAGCACGTTCCCCTCGCCGTCCTCGATCCGTCTCAGCATGACCGGTTTCACACGTTCACCGCCGTTCGCGAAGGCTGAGAAACCCTTGACGAGATCGAGGAGGGTGAGGTTCGACGTGCCGAGGGCAATCGACAGGTCGTCTTCCACCTCCTCGTTAATGCCGAGGTCCAGGAGCACCTTCTTGACCGAGCCGACGCCCACCTGCTCCAGGAGGCGCACAGTTGCCGCGTTCTTGGAATAGGCGATGGCATCGGCCAGGGTAATGGGGCCGCTGTACGTGCCGTCGTAGTTCTTCGGCACCCAGGTCTTCCCACCACCCCCCCCGTACGTCCGCGGCTCGTCCATGATAATCGAATCGACGTCGTACCCTTTTTCGAGGGCAGCCAGGTAGATGAAGGGCTTGAAGGCGGAGCCCGGCTGCACCTTTGCCGAGAGGGCCCTGTTGTACGGGCTCCTCTCGAACTCCCGCCCCCCGACCACCGCATAGAGATACCCCGTGTTCACATCCATGCAGACGAGGGCGCCCTCGATGTCCGAGGTTCTGACAGGAGAAAAGAGGGGCGTCTTCTTCTTGTCGGTCCCGTCGTACAGCCCCTTTACCACATCGCCGGGTTTGAATGGGAAATCGGACATTTTCATGAAACCCTTGTGCGTGCCGCCGAAGACCGCGTACCCCCCGGCGACCCTCTCGGAAACGAGGAGGCTGTAAGCCAATCCTCGGCTTAAAGGGGTGAGGGTGAGGTCCCTCTCAGCCGACTTCATGAAGCCCTCCCACTTCCTCCTGTCAAGGCGGTAAGAGACGCTGTAGTCGCCCTGTCTCTCATCGTAGACCGCGAGCCCGCTTCTCACCGCATTCTCCGCGGCGCGCTGCAGCGCCGGATCGACGGTCGCATAGACGTTCAGCGCCTTTCTGGCGAAAATGCCCCGGCCGTACTTGTCTTCCACGTACTTGCAGATGGCGCTCTTGAAATAGGTATCGGCGAATATGCCGTCATCCTCGGTCAGCTTCGTCCTTTCTTTCAGCATGGCCTCTTTCTTCTTTCCATCGACAAAGCCTTTTTTCCACAACTGGTCTATCACGTAGAGCTGACGCATTCTTGCCAGCCCCGGGTGGTGTCTGGGCGTGTACCGCGCGGGGGCCTGCACAATGCCCGCCAGAAGCGCCGCTTCCGCCCTGCTGATCTCCCACACGTGCCTCCCGAAATAGACCTGGGACGCCGCTTCTACCCCATACACCCCCTGTCCCATATAGATGTTATTGAGATACACGTTCAGGATCTCCTGTTTCGTCAGGTATGTCTCCAGCCTGTAGGCGAGGATGGCCTCCCGCACCTTCCTCATCATGCTCTTCTCGGGCCCGAGTATCAGGGCCTTGATCACCTGCTGCGTAATCGTGCTGCCGCCCTGAACGACCCTCCCGTGGATCACGTTCATCGCAAGGGCCCTGACAATGCTCTTGAACTCCACGCCCGAGTGGGTGAAAAACTCCGCGTCCTCGGCAGCGAGGAAGGCTTCCCGCACGTGCCTGGGTATCTTGTTGTAGGGCACGGATATCTTGTTCTCGGGCACCACCACGTAGACAACCTGATCGTTGATCCCGTAGATCCTGCTCACCGGCTTATTCGTCAGGTCCTTCAGGGCCTTTACGGAAGGGATCTGGGTGACGAGGAAGATGTAGAAGCCCACCCCCACGAAGAGCAGGGAGAGCACCACAAGGCTGAAGAGATAGAAAGGAATCCGTCTTCTCTTCACGGGGACGTCCGCCGGGCGGCACACTCGATCTTCACGTCAAGGGCCGCGCCGCCTTTTCCTTGCGTAAAAACGCGGAACGGGTTGATATCGAGAGTCAGGATTTCCGCATGGTCGACGAGAAGCCTCGAGACGCCGACGAGGGCATCAACGAGGGCCTCCCTGTCCGCAGGTGCGGTCCCACGCGCTCCCGCAAGCAGGGGCGCGCCTTTTATCTCCCCGATCATCCGGCGCGCGTCCGCCTCGTCTATGGGCGCAACCCGCACCGTCACATCCTTCAAAACCTCGACGAAGATACCGCCAAGACCGAACATGATGACCGGACCGAACTCGGGGTCCCTCCGCGCCCCTATGATAGTTTCCACGCCGTCACCGGCCATCGCCTGGAGCAGATAGACCTCGGCTGCCACGGCGTCGAAGGCTTTGCCCAGCTCCTCGTCGCTCCCGATATGCAAACGGACGGCGCCCGCCTCGGTCTTATGAAGGATGAAGGGTTCGGCTGATTTCAGGGCAACAGGGTATCCTATCCTGTGGGCCGCCTCGATGCCCTGCGCCCGGTCTGTCACCGCCTCTTGCCGCACGACCGGCACGCCGTAGGCCCGCATAAGCGTGAGCGCCTCAGCGGCGGACGCGATCCGGCAAGGACCCGGCGCATCGAAGGCAGGTGCTGCGCCGGTTGGACCGAAAGAGACGGCCGGGCCCTTTCCGGACTTCCTCCTGTAATGGGCCAGGGAATGCTGGAGGGCGCCAAGGGCGCTCTCAGGCTCGGAAAACCACGGGAAGGACGCAAAGTACTTCAGGGCGAACCAGTCGGCCTTGTCGGGTATCATGCAGAGGACCGCAGGCTTTTCGTAGGAATGGGAGAGACGTTCCATGCCCGTGATAATATCGAAAGTCCCCGGCTTGTCGTAGGCGTAGTCATAGAAGAAGACGAGTCCGTCCACCGTGGGCTCTTTCAGCGCCATCTCGGCCACTTCCAGGAAAAACAGATCGTTGAACACATCGCCCAGGTCGAGAGGGTTCGTGTTCCTGATAACCCCTGCCTTGCCCTCTTCTCGAATACGGTGGGAAAAAGCGGGCGGCAGGCCCGGCAAGGTGAACCCATGCCGGTACGCCTCGTCTGCAAGCGTGACGGCCTGGCCGCCAGAGCGCGACATGGCGACGAGGTTCGGGCCTTTCATCGGGGGGAGGCTGAAGATCTTGAAACAATCGACCATCTCCCGCAGGCTCGCGACCCGGTGGATCCCCGCCTGCATGAAGGCCGCGTGAAGAACCCCTTCGTCGCCGAGGAGGGCCGCCGTGTGGAACGAGGCAACCTCCGTGCTCACCGGGCTCGTATTGCCCTTGAACACGATTACAGGTTTGTCGGTCCTTGACGCCAGGTCCATGAGACGCCTTCCGTTCTTCGCATCTTCGAGGTAAATCCCGATCGCCCCGGTTTCCCGGTCTGTTATGAGGAAATCGAGGACATCGTTCCCATCCACCATCAGCTTGTTCCCGATGCTCGTGAGCTTGCTGATCCCTACGTTCTCCGCCAGGCACCGCCGCATCAACTCGTGGACGAGCCCGCCGCTCTGGGAAATGAAAGAGTTGGCGCCCCTTGTTACCTCGGCCGGGCTGAACGCGAAAAACGGCAGGCACAAGCCGTTTTCCATGTTGACGATGCCGACGCAGTTGGGACCCATGCAGGTCATATCCCTTTCCCGGGCCACCCGCCTGATCTCGTCCTCCATGCCCTTTCCCTCTGCCCCGAATTCGGAAAAACCGCCTGTCTGTATCACCACGCGGCCTATGCCGATCCTCCCGCACGCGTCGAGGAGGGCGACAACCGCCCCCGCAGGGACGAGAATCACGGCAAGCTCCGGTATCTCGGGAATTTCTTCCAGGTCCGTAAAGACCCTCACTCCCTCGAGCTCCATGGCAACTCGTCCGAGCCCGTACACCCGCCCGGCGAATGCGAAGCGGTTCAGGTTCTTCAGGATCTCTCTTCCAAGATTGCCCGGGCCTTCGGAAACGCCGCAAATGACAACGCTTTCCGGAAAAAACATCCGCTCTATGTCTCTATGGTCCATATAGTGTGGGTTCCTCTTATTAGTAATTTTATTAAAGGTTAACCCAATCCCGCCCCCGTAGTAAAGTCTTCGCATGCAGTACGCTTCGAGCGGAAGAACCTCTTTTTATGGACGGGCGAGGTTGAGGACGCCTCGCGGTTCCTCTCCGGGATAGTGAAAGCGATGCAGCCTCAGGCGACGAGGGGCTTATCCGTGGAGCTTCATAGTGCCGAGAAAGACGATGAATTTCCCGAGTAGTTCTTCGTCGAAGCAATGCCTCATGCCCTGGTCAGCCTCCGCGTATCCCCGGCCCTCCCCCGTTTTCTTATCCGGCGGCATGCCGACCATGATCTTCATCGCCTCCAAGGGGGATATGGGGTCTTTGTAAGGCCGCTCAAGGCAGGACCGGCCTCCTATTCTTTTGAGTCACGGCTCGACCTCGGCTCGATCCCCGAGGGCTCCTCTTCTTTTTCCTTCCTGGCTTCGAGGGCCTTGGATATCTCGGTAAGCCTCTTCACGACCAGGTTGTTGATGGTATTCTCCGGATACGTCCCGTCAGGCCCCGGGACGCCCGCGGACATGCCGGTCAGTATCTCCAGCCCCTCTTCCATCCTGTCTATGGAGAAGATCGTGAAGAGACCGTCCTTCAGCGCATCGATCACCTCATGTTTGAGCATCAGGTGTTTCACGTTTCTCTGCGGGATAATCACCCCGTGGCTTCCGTCCAGCCCCCTGCTCTTGCAGAGGTCGAAGAATCCTTCGATTTTTTGATTGACGCCCCCGATCGGCTGCACGTCGCCGTTCTGGTCCATGGAGCCGGTCACGGCAAAACTTTGCTTCAGGGGGACACCGGAAATACTGGAAAGCAGGGTGTACATCTCGGCGCATGTGGCGCTGTCGCCCTCGATCATCTCGTAAAGCTGCTCGAAGGTGATCGACGCCGAAAGGCTGATGGGCTTTTGGACGGCATACTTGGCCCCAAGGTAGCTCGCGATGATGAATATGGCCTTTTCGTGGATCTTGCCGCTCATCTTCGTCTCGCGCTCTATATTGACTATGCCCGCCCTGCCCACGTACGTCCTCGTTGTGATGCGCGAGGGCTTGCCGAAGCTGTAATCGCCCATGTCGAGCACGGCGAGGCCGTTCACCTGTCCCACTTTCTCCCCTGCCGTATCGATAATAAGCGTGTCCTCCAGCGTCGCCTCTCTCAGCCTCTCTTCGATCCTGTTGGCGCGATATATATGCTCGTTGATCGCCTGGGTCACATGGTTCGCCCTCACGAAATTCGCGCCATCCTTCTTTGCCCAGTAGCTCGCCTCTTTCATGAGATCGGTAAGGCTGGAAAGCCGCGTCGTCAGCTTCCCCTGATGGTCGGCAAGCCGCGACCCGTGCTCGATCAGCCTGGCAACGCCCGACCGGTCGAAGGGCATGAGCTTCTCGGTCTTCTGGCACTCGGCGATTGCCTCGGCATACTTCCGCACGTTCTCGGGCGTCCTGTCCATCCTGCTGTCGAAGTCGGCTTTCACCTTGAACAGATCGCTGTATTCCGGATCAAGGTTATAGAGCAGGTAATAGATATCGGGGGTCCCCTTGACGATAACCTTGGTGTCGAGCGGTATGGACTCGGGCTTGATGGTGGCCGAGCTGAAGAACCGGTACTGCTCCAGCACGTCCTCAACCTTTATTTCCTGGTTCTTGATGGCCCTTTTCAGGGCTTCATAAGAGAACGGGTTTCGCAATAGATCGAGGGCGTCAACGATAAGGTACCCGCCGTTCGCCCTGTGGACCGAGCCGGCCTTGATCATTGAAAAATCGGTCACGGCCATGCCGTACATGATCCTGTTCTCTATTCTTCCAAAGAGGTTCAGGTAGGTGGGGTTGCTTTCGAAGACGACGGGCGCGCCCTTGGTATCCGTGTTGTCGACGATCACATTGACGACAAACCTCGTAAATGAGGTCTCCTGTTTCGGCATTTTGAGGAAAGGCAGTGGGGAAGGCTGCTCCTCCTGCGCCTTGAACTCATCGAGATGGCTCAGGATATCTTCCCTCACGTTCTCCAGGTGGGCGACGATCTTCTCGTTCCCCTTATGTTTGTTCTTCAGGTTCTCGATGGGCGCATTCAGCGCGTCGAAGGCAATGGCGCGCTCCAGCTTGCCGAGCATTTCCTGGACAAACTTCTCCGTATCCCTCATTGCCCTGAAGACCTCATTCAGCCTCTCCTGCAACAGTTTGCCCGCCTTCTCCATCTCCTTCCTCGTCTTGTCGTCGAGCTTGCCGAACTCCTCTGGTGTAAGGGCCTCGGTCTCATCCTTCAACGGGAGGATCATGATCCCGGCAACCCCTCTCTTTATCGAGAACCCCTTCTGCTTCGCCTCCTCTTCCAGCTTTGAAAACAGCTCGGTCTGCTTCCGCTGAAACTCTTCCACTATCTGGTTCTTTTGCTTTTCATACTCTTTCGATTCGAAGGCCTTGGGTATATCCACCCTCAGCGCCTTGATCAGATCATCCATATCTTTCCGCAGAACCCTGCCCCTTCCCGGCTCAAGGGACACCGCAGTGGGGATGTCGGGATCCTTGAAGTTATAGACATAGCACCAGTCCGGCGGCACTGTTTCGCCTTCCGCCTTTTCCTTCAGCCTCGCGGTGATGGTCATCGTTTTCCCGGTGCCTGTTTCCCCGAGCGCAAAAATATTGAAGCCCTTCGCATTGATATCGAGGCCGAAATCGAGCGATCTCAGAGCCTTTTCCTGCCCTATTATTCCGATCTGCGTCGCTACGTCATCGGTAGTGGCGAAAGTGAGCTGTTCAGGGTCGCACGTCTTGTAAAGGTCGTCTGGTCCGAGTTTTACCGTCATGAGAATCCCCCTGTCATTATAAAAATTCAATAAACCGCGGGAAACCGCGTTAATGGAGCCGTCTGAGCTTCGAATAAAATATAAGCATATCGCGAGGAAAAAGCACCATCTTTTTTGTGCCGCAGGGAGGGTCGGGAAGGTGGAAAGTGAGACTCTCTCTTCTTATCCCCGGTCGATGGCGATTCCGTCGGTATAGGTCTTATAGGACTTATACGACCTATAATTTTAAGATGGGAGCGGCCCATTCGGCTGTTGCAATCATTTTGACGAGGGTTTAAGTTAACGGAAGGAACACCGGCCGAGGCGCGTTTTGATGCATGACGAGGAATCGAGGGGCCGCCCGCCGGAGTCTACTTTGTGCGTACATGAGGACGGTGCGGCCGCGAAGATGACAAAGTCAGGCGCGAAAAGCGCCCGGCCGCTTCCGCCGGAGCCTGAATAAGCTTGACAATAGGGCTAAAGTACTATATTTTGTTGTCTCTGCGGGCCGTTAACTCAGTCGGCAGAGTATCTGCCTTTTAAGCAGAGAGTCGCAAGTTCGAATCTTGCACGGCCCATTGTCCCCATCGTCTAGCCTGGCCCAGGACACCGGCCTTTCAAGCCGGCGACAGGGGTTCAAATCCCCTTGGGGACGCTCTTTTTCCCTATGGTTGAGTTTTCCCGGTGTCCAAATAGTGTCCATCCGAGATTGAATTGAGGGTCTTATCGAGGGTGGTGACTGCCTCCCGCAAGTGCTCCGGCGACAGGTGGCTATACCTCATGGTCATCCTTAAATCTTTATGGCCGAGGAGAGTCTGGACCGCTCTTAAGCTCGTACCTCCCATGACGAGATGGCTTGCGTGTGTGTGCCTTAAATCATGATACCGGCAACCCTCGATCCCTGCCCGCTTGCAGGCCCGCTCAAAGGCTTTAGAGAGTGCGTCGCCGGGGATGCCGGTGAATATTTTCTCCTCGTGGAGATGGACAGGCAGGCTCTTCAAAGCGCGAACTACCGTATCATTCATAGGGATAACCCGGCGTTCTCCGTTTTTTGTCTTCTCAAGAACGATCATTCTCCCCTTGAAGTCGACGTCCTTCCATCGAAGCCCGAGCAACTCTCCTCTCCGCATGCCTGAGTGAATCGCAATTTCCACAATCGGCCGGAGGTAAATATTGAGTAGATCGGAGAGCGGACGCCCGGCATTCCAGTGATTCTGACGAAGGGTATCCGGGCCGCATTCGGCAAGCAGGGCCTCTATCTCTTCCTGGGTAAGATATCTGATGCGACCTGGAGGCTCCTTAAATTCCTTCACCCCCTTTGACGGGTTTTCCTTTATGTAGCTCCAGTCGACGGCGCAACGGAACATATGCCGGAGTCGGGAGAACTCCCGGTTCACGGTGGCGGGCTGTACCTCATTCATCCTTTTCGTTTTGTAGTCCTCGATGTCCTTCATTCCGATCTTGAAGACATAGGAACTCCCGAAGAAAGGGATAAGGTGCGTCCTTATGATGCCTTCACAGCGGTAGAAGGTCGTCGGGCCAAGATTCGCCTTGGCATAAGGAATGTAGGTTTTCTCCGCGAAGTCCTTAAAAAAGACCTTCTTTTCCTCATAGATGCCAAGGTATTCGCCTTTGCTTATCTTGACCTGGACATCCTTGAGGGCTAAGGTGGCGACGTTCTTTTGAGGCGATACTTTTCTCCGGTGCCTCTGCCCGTCCGCATAGTAGTCAATCCAAAACCAGCCATTCTTTTTGAAGACTCCCATAGCCTAATCCCCCTTTTTTTCAGCTGTATCAGCTTGTGTGGAACCTTTTTCTTCGGCCTTTCTCGCCTTCGTCCGCTTCCGTGGAAGCCCCGCCTTCTCTCTCCGTTTGTCCGTCATCAATCCCTTCTGATACTCGTTGTACTTTTCCTTGTCCGTCTTCCTGTATTCCGCCGTGCTTACGCGCCACATGCACCGATTCCCGCAAAAGCGTTTCTCCCGCTTTGTCGGATTCAAGAAAAATTTCCTGCAGCCTGGGCACTCCCTTACAGCGTGCTGAGGAAGTCCGTCGAGAAGCATGAGAATTTTCAACCATACATATCTTCTTTGATCTTTGGTGGCGGGAAGGTTTTTGACTGCGAACCCTGTTTTAGGTTTTTTCGTTATCCACCAAATGCTTTCACCCAACGTATCCGGATAGAGCACAACAGGATTGCCTTCCGTCGCGTCAACCGATACGGCCGCGAGTAATGCTCCAGTCATTGTCTGTAAATCAAAAATCGACGCCCAATATTCTTCCGACTGCTTTGACGGCGGTGGCTCTAAAGCCCATGCCAAAGGCCCAACCCGCCGTGTTTCTTCGGGTATATCAAAGGGCTTTATTGCCTCCTCATACTGCCTTAATTCTTCCCTGGGCCAAAGATATTCGTCTGCCTCAACCAGTAGCTTCGCCTTATCGCCCGGTTCAATGTTCTCAAGATCGAGATTGGCGAAGTAGTCCACGAACCACGTAAGAGCCTTTATTTTTCCCTTCTCCATATCGGTGTGCCTCCCTGTCCTTCTATGATAGTATAAGCTAATAGCTATGTCAATATTTTTTATTAGTCCTAAGCAATTTGTTTGTGTCTAAGCATTTATTACTTTACAAAGACACTCATCGGCGCTAAAATTAAGAAAACGATGAAGGAGGGCTGGAAATGCTCAATCTTATGTCTCTCGAAGAAGTGGCCAAGGAACTAAAAATATCTCTTCATACAGTCCGGGCGTGGGGCTTCCAGAAGCGATTTCCCGTCATAAAGTTGGGGCGGCGCGTTTTGGTAGAGCGGGAGGCCCTGGAGAAATTTGTCCGGGGTAACGTGGTCGAAGCCAAGAGGCCGTAAGGGGTTAGCCATGACAGGGAAACGCGCAGTTGACCCTTATGCCTATTTCCTCAATGGCCACAATCCCGACAACGACTCCCTTGTCGGTAAGGCACTCGAAGACTGGCGAGAAAAGAGTGGGCTATTGGGTGAGATCTTGGAGAGGGCGCAAGTCCGGCTTTTTTCCGGCAATGGAGACACGCTTAAAGAGCGCCTGGGCTTCGCCTCTTTCGATGGCCAGCCGATACTTAAGACGGCCCAGCTTGTTGAAATTCGTTCCTTCGGTCCGGACGGCAGCATCACGGGGTACTGCTATAAGCCGTATCCTTCCATCAATGGCAGGCGCTATCTCCATGTGAAAGGCGAACCGGCCAGGCCGTATATCCTGCCCGAAGTATGGGCCATTCGGGAGAAGGCGAACAAGCCCTTATGGATTGTCGAGGGGGCAAAGAAGGCGCTCAAGGTCATTCAGCACGGCCGATATGCCATATCGCTCGCAGGGGTATGGAATTTCAGGGGCGACGGCAACGAAACCTTCCTCTTCGATGACTTGGAGCAATTCTCCTGGAGGGGGCGCTCGGTCTTCCTGGGCTTCGATATGGACCTCCGGAGTAACCCGGAGGTGCGCTTTGCCCTGTATGAGCTTGCCTTGAAGCTCATGGCCAGGGGCGGCGTTATCCGCTTTCCGAAGTGGACGACCGGCGCGAAAGGGATAGATGATTTTCTCGCCGTACAGAATAACCCAGAGAAGGCGCTGGACGAGATCGAGGACAAAGCGGCGACGTTCGATGCTTTTGTCTTGCCGGAACACAAGGATGAAGTCGTCAGGGCACTTAAATGCGCTCATGATGGATTCGACGCTCTAAGCCGGGAGAGCCTGATAGGGCGTATCGCAAAAAGGCTGGGCGTCCGGGCTAAAACCTTATCTACCGTGTTGAACGAGGATGGCGGGACCGTAACCGATACGGGAATTGTCATTGTGAACCCTTCCTATGAGATTAACCAGACTTTCATGTCCCTGGGCTTCAAAGAAACCGTGCTTGCCGATAATGAGCCGCGAGAGAGAAATCTGTATGTCATCGCAACGGGGACCGGCTTTGTTCTTAACGATAGCTCGACGTTTGCCCTGGAAGACGAGAAGATCGTTTTTAACGTGAGAGAGCGCGTCCTTATGAGTCTTTGCGATAGATGGAACAAGGGAAAGTTGACCGCTTTTATCAAAGAGCCGACGAGTCCTGACGGCGTCTATCGGGAGATCGAGGACGCTCTAAGGCGGTACATCGAGTTTCAGAATGACGCTCATTATGGCTTGCTTGCAGCCTGGGTGATTGCGACCTACTTCCATCGATGCTTCAATGCCTTCCCCTTCCTATTTTTTTACGGGAAAAAGCAGTCCGGCAAGAGCCGGGCGCTTGACCTGCTTGAGCGCCTTTGTTTCAACGCGATCAAGATAAAGGGAGTGTCCGTGCCGTCGCTGGCGGACAGCATCGACGCGATAAGGGCGACCTTCCTCATGGATCAGGCGGAGATATTGTCCGACAAGAAGAATGTCGAACTCCTGGGGATATTGGCCGACAGCTACACCATAGGGGGCGGCAAGAGGCGCGTAGTCAGCATCACCAACAAGAGCCGGCGCGTCCTGGAGTTTGAGACATATTCTCCGAAGGCGTTTGCGTCCATCAACGAGATCGACACAGACCTTAAGGACAGATGCATCGAGTTGAACATGGTGCGGGCGGAAAGAGAGTATTCCTATCCTGAAGCCTTTCTCCCGATATGGCCCGATCTTCGGGATAAGTTGTATCGCCTTCTTTTGACGCAGTGGCAGGAAGTCAAAGAGATTTACCAGACGGCCGGCCAGGGCGTCAAGGCCCGCGTCCGGGAACTATGGCGGCCGATTGACACCATTCTCGCTCTTGAAAAGGTCCCTGAAGACGAGAGGGCCGCGATACGGGAAGCATTTCTCGAAAGTATGATGGAGACACAGACAGGATTGACAGACCTGGAAGTTGCCTTGTTTGAGTCAATCAAGGCCCTTCTCGGAGAATCGGGGGAGGGGATTCTTACGGTATCCGAGATAGTAGACAAGATGGCGCTCCCTGATACTGCCGACTTTACCCGCTCGAAGCAGACGAAGTGGGTGGGCCGGACCCTCGGTAAGCTGAGCCTTTTTACGCAGCGGAAAGGAAGAGTCAGAAACCAGCATTCTTATCTCTTCACCCTCGAACACATCGAGAATATTTTCAATCGCTATCAAACAAACGGCATGAACGGCACATCGGCAGAATCGGCCAATGACAACGATTTTCAGACTGCCGACCTGAAAAGCACATCGGCAGAGAACGGCAGACAAACGGCAGAGGATGTGCCGACCCATGCCGACCCTGCCGACCCATGCCGACCGCCGAAAACAAACGGCAGTCAGGAAAGCCTTGATAATCAACAGAATTGCCGATATGCCGACCTTGCCGATCATTTGATGACAGATGAAAAAATCACTTCAGATGACGAAGAAGCTAGTCTCACGGCCCTCCTCGCCTCAGAGACGCCACCCGATAACGTTGAGGACGCCGACCGGGCAGGTTGGGGATATTGAGAACCTGGATGAGATACAACACGACAGACAGGCAGAAACGACACACTTGAGCGGGATGGTTGGTTGTAGATGGATGGTTGTAGGGGCGGCGCAACAACGGGCAGAAGGCCCGATTAACTTAATCATGGAGGTATAAAACGATGACAGTCAACGAAGAGTTGGATTTCAAGCACTTGAACGGGGTTGGGATTGGTGTCCCAGATCCGCGAATTGCGTCAGAATGGGATAGGGCATTTTTAAAGGCCCTGGGCAGGCCCGAGACCGGCACTGCGGTAAGGCGGTCGACATCAACAATGTGGGCCAAAGTTTTTCGTCAGACAAGGGAAGGCCGCTAATGAAAAAACAAGACGATACAATAACAATTGCACGGGAAGCCTTGCGGGGCTTGGAGACGGACCTATCGACAGCGCAGGGCAAGGTATCGACCGCCCGGCAGTCGAGGGAAAAAGCCGAGTCAGACCTTACCGCGGCAAGGACCCGGCTCATTGAAGCACAGCGGGCCGTCGAGGATGTTTTAAGCGGCATTGTGGGCGACACAGTGCCGGCAGAGAACTTGAAGGCCGCGCGAACGGCCGTAAGGGGCATTCAGGGAGAAATCGAGGATCTTGAGGCGGTTGTCAAAGCTCATGGGCCGGTAGAACTGAGGATGAAAGCCGAGGTTGACGATTTGCGCCAGCGGCTTACGACGAGCACAAAAGAGTTTTGGGCGGCCGTGGCCGCGGAGCTTGAGGAAAAGACCCGCAAGGCCATCGGTGACCTGTTGAGACAGGCCCTTGCCGCGCGTGAGCTGGCCGGCTGGTATGTCTCGCACGATACGGGCGATCTCCTTGCGCGGTTGTTCTTTGCCCGGAGCGCGCCAAAATTGGAAAAGCAAAGGGGCGAGCTTCTTGAGAAGTACTTGCAGTAATACGCTATTTCTCCTGGGCGTCTCCTCACTTGCCAGGGAGCCGCCCACTACCTCCTACAGGCGGCCGCCTGCGGTCTCATCCCCGCCTGCGGCCGCCCCTTATATGCCGATATGCAGAGGCGGCCAAGTCGTGAGACCCTACCCTATGAGCGGGTCCTTCCTGGAGGGTTATTTCCAAACGGACATTGCGCGCCCCGATGTTCGACCAGCTATCACGATTTTCAGCTTAAGTTTACCCTGGAGGTGAATTATGGAACAATTTTTATCGATGAGGGAATATGCCGCTTCTCACCACGCAACACCGCAGGCAGCGACGCGATGGAAAAAGCGCGGCTTGTTGATCTTTGACGGGACCCTCGTGGTCGTTTCGGCATCGAACGCGCGACTCAAAAAATACAGATCGGCTCAGAGAACAGCTCAGCCGCCCGAAGAGGATGAAATTTCAACAAAACTGTTAAATCTGTTGGTGGCGGCGCTTGTCGCCGATGTTGAGCTGGAAGGCGTCACCTTCGGCATAGAAGGCGAAACATTGACGGTCGTGGACGCCGACGCATTGAGAGAGGATTACAAAAGGCTAAAAAATGAGATGAAGGCCAAAAAGCCGGATGCGGTGTCGCCGGATGAAATATGATATTGGGCAAATAAAACCGCAAGAAGAAACAAAACAGACCGTCTCTAAACGGCTTTTATTCAATATAAGTGTTCGAGACATAGAAGTTGGTCACGCAAGCTTTTATCGCATTTCAGCCGATGCCGTCCTGCTAACCGACATCAGAATCGCCTCGATTTTGAGAGGACGCGGCTATGGGCGCAGGCTTCTCGCGCAGGCCCTTACCTCTTTTGAAGAAAAAGGCATCAAAGATTTCTACCTGGAGGTTCACGAAGCCAATGCGGCTGCTCTGAAGCTTTACCATCGGCTCGGTTTCAAGATCGTAGGGAAAAAGCATTCGAAAAGCCACGGGTGCTCCTTGGTAATGTGCTTGCTCGCGCCGTAGAATGCCTTTGAAGCCTGTATATGGCCCAACAAGCGACTCGCAGGGGAGGACCCATACATTACCATACCGGGCCGCCTTCGGGTGGCTCTTTTCGTCCCATGTGTGGGGAAGGGTAAACTCGCAGGGGGTTTTAAGAGCGTTGAGATATGTTTTAAATAACAAGCCCACACGGCAAGGCCCCGATGCTATTCCTGACATGCCCGAAAGGGGCCTTCTCGTTTTCTCCTTGAGTGAGCCTATAATCAAGTGAAGTAGTACCTCTACCCCGCGCCGGGCTCATCCTTCCACGGCGCGGGGCGGGGGGAGTGCAGTTACCCTCCCGAAGGAGGACAAAGACGCTCTATCTGCTCATCAGGACAAGCAAAACGACCAAAACGCCGGTGCCCACACGGTGACTATCCGGTGTCTAAAACCATGTCACTCGGTGTGAACCAGTGAAAGACTCCTCTCCTCGAAAAGCCTTGAACATCAACGTCTTTGTTGGTCTATACGAATCCATATAAACGAGTAAGAAAGCTCCCCAAAGGCACTTTCAAGCCGGCGACAGGGGTTCAAATCCCCTTGGGGACGCTCTTTTTCCCCCTATCTTTCCATAACCACGATAGTCAGCCCGGAGAATAGAGAGCTTTGAGCTTTTTGAAACGACTGTCAGGATCGCGTACAAGATGAATCCGACAACCCGCAGGCACGGAGGAAACCGCAGTATGAGCTTCCGGAGAAAACTATTCGGCAGAACACCGCGAAGCAGCAATCGGAGGCAAGCCGCTGCTTTACAACTCCGGGGAGGTATCGTGGCCTGTCTTCAGCGATTCCGCTTTCTGCGCCCTTCGCCGGGCCGCACTTTTCAAGCGGAGGGCGAGGCTAAAAAGGAGAGTGGCAACGATGCCGATCACAAACGCAAGAAAGACTATGACGGCAAGAGACGCGCCGAATTTCCACATAAGAAACGCAACAGAGACCGGTGCTGCATTTTGAACGGAAAAAATGACAACGGCTGCTATAACAAGGACTGCTATACAGAGAATAAACATGAGAGACCTCCTTATTCATCCCTATGGTCAGAGCTGCCGTTCATCCCTTTTTTTGGAATGTCACCTCGCCGGAGCCGCTCAAGGGCCTGATTCCTCGCCAATACAACCTGGAATTACGCGGCAAAGCAACACAACCTTCGCTTCCTCATGCCTTGCGCCGATCATCCTTAATCATAACATTTTTAGCCTGAAAACACTCATTTTTGCGATTACCTAGGGGAAACGGATATCCGGGACCGGACGGCGCTAAAAGGGCGACCCCCAGGGATGTTGCCCCCTTCGATGACTCTCGAAAAGAGGTGTTGATTATTTGGAAGCGGTAGTACAATAGACATATGGAGCCTTAACCCGGGGTGAACCTGTGGCAACAAAATCAGCCGCCCTCAAGGTCGAGCCGTGTCGACTTCACATTGAAGGAATAAACAACTATCTTATTTGAGGAGGAGCCAAGGATGTTCAGGGAATTCAAAGAATTTGCGATGCGAGGCAATGTACTGGATATGGCCGTAGGGATAATCGTTGGAGCAGCCTTCGGCACCATTGTCAATTCCCTCGTGCAGGACCTTATCATGCCGCCAATCGGTCTGTTGCTCGGGAACGTAGATTTTTCCAACATCTTCATGGTTCTTAAAGAAGGCAAGGTGGCCGGCCCTTACGCCTCCCTGGCTGCGGCGAAATCGGCGGGCGCAGTCTCCATCAACTTCGGCCTCTTCGTCAACCACATCATCAGCTTCATTGTTGTTGCGTTCTCCGTATTTCTTCTCATCCGGACCATGAACAAGCTGAAACGCGCGGAAGCTGTTCCACCTGCCGTGCCGGCAACCAAGGAGTGCACGTACTGCTTCTCAACGATCCCTATCATGGCAACCCGTTGCCCGAACTGTACATCCGAGCTGAAACCACATTGAGGAGCGTGACGCCCGGACCGCGGTACTATCCCGGCTACGGGTACCATGGTTATTACGCTGGAAGGGGCCATTATGGACACCGGTGGTAGACCGGGACAAGCCCTTTCTCTCACCCGCACGCCCTCGGCTATTTGTTATCTGCTCTTCTGTTGATACCTATGATGGAGCATATCGGCAACCTGCTCCAGCCTCTTATCGAATGTCCAGATGGGAAGTCCCGTTAAAACAGCAGAAGCAAGGAGATGAACGTCAATGTAACCCAACCCTTTTCCCATGAGGCCGCGGCCTTCTATGAACGCAAGTACTTCTTTATGCTCTACCGGAAAACCCATTGGCAGAGCTTCCAGAAGCGCAAGTATGCTCGTTCTGTTCTTAAGATTTCCACATGCAAGTTCGCCTACGATAAATAGATGACAGGCAACTTCTCCATCGTTGAGCAGATCCACGAGTCCGGCGTGAGTCTCCCGTAAATGAGAGACCCAGACAGATGTGTCAACAAGGACCATTCTACGGAGCGCCCCTCCTCCGTATTGGTTTTAACTGCTTCTCCGTCCCTCCGAGTTTGGCAAGCCTCTTTCCACTCTCTCTTGCGATAAGTGCCTCCAGCCCGAGCTTCACCAGTGCAGTCTTCTCTTTAATCCCTGTCATTCTGGATGCCCTGTCGATCAAACTATCATCAATATTCAGAGTTGTTCTCATGGTGTCACCTCACAGCATAATATGCATAAGTATGCCAGAAGTATGCATACATATCAAGTGGTCTTCAGCGGCGGCCATCGGCGGCATAGGTCTCGTCGCGAATCTCACTCTCTGCTGATTACACTTACTCATGGAAGCCTGAGCCGCTAAAAAGCTTGGTCGGCTTTTTCGCGAAAAGCTTGAGCCATCGCCGTCCTTGCTTGCCTCATCGGCACTCCTTTGACAATAGCAGGCGAAGGAACCTGTATGCGGTCCCATAAATTCCCGGCACTTCCGATTCCCGGGGCCCGGCGACATTGAGCACCCGCGGCCGCACCCGGTTGAGCCATACGGTCGCCTCGCCAAGGGTCCGGGCTTCGTCCATCTTTTTCAAATCAACGACGAGGTAGAGCTTGTGTTGAGTGGACGCAAGTTTTGCCGTCAACATAGTGCCGCCGGAAAGCCGTCCCCGGGTGATGATAAGCGTGGCATCGGAGTCCGTGACGTTCCTCTGCGTCCTGACCCTATAGTCGAGTGAACCGAGTTCTGTCAGTTTCCCGTATTTCTCGTCTATCGGGCCGTCTTCGGCCCTCCTTTCCTTCGGTACCGATCCTCCGTAATCAAGGCCGAGTTCGATTGCCGCATCCAGTGCCGCCCTGTCTACCCCTGTCTGTCCGCCCGATATGACTTTCACGTTTCCTCGCTCCGGCAGGCCGGGCCGGGCGGCCGGGAGAAAAACGTACTGCGGTTCGGCGGCATGGCGGCTAGATGCCGTGGATGGGGAACACGGTCTCTCCGATATACCGGACCACGCGGGCCGCCTCCGCCGCGCATAGCTCCTTTTCCCGCCCTTCCAGCACGAACGGCGCCTCTTCGAGACTCCCCGCCATTGCCTCCGGCCCATACATCATGCCCCCCACAAGGCCGGTAAACTTGTCCTCAGGCTGGATACCCGACAGGCTGGACCATGCAGCGGCCCAGAGCGCCGCTGTCCTGTAGACGTTGTAACCCCCTCCGCCCATTGCCAGCATCCGGGAGGAGAGCGCCTTGATCCGCGAAACCACCTGTGTGTAACCGTTGCTCGTGAGGTTGAGGTGCGCCAGATGGTCTTCCCGGTGGGCATCCGCCCCGATCTGGGCAAAGACGATCTCAGGCCGGAACCACTGAAGCAAAGGAGGGACCACCGCCTCGAAGGCGGAGAGATAGATTTCATCGTCTGTTCCGGCACGAAAGGGCAGGTTGACGTTATAACCCTTTCCCGCGCCTGCGCCTATCTCCGTTTCAAACCCTGTCCCGGGGAAAAGCGTTGCGGCCGATTCATGGAGCGAAATTGTCAGCACCCGGTCGGTCGCATAAAAGGCATCCTGGACGCCGTCGCCATGATGCACGTCTATATCGACGGAGGCGACCCTCAACCCCTTCCTCACGAGATCGGCAATCGCGCACGCGACGTCGTTCACGTAGCAAAAACCCGAGGCATGGTCTCTTCTCGCATGGTGGAGGCCGCTTATGGGGTCGAAGACGGTGTCGGCCTCCCCCTTCACGAGCGCCATGGCCCCAACGTGTGTGCCCCCGGCAATGGTGAGCGCAAGGTCGAACATGCCCTTGAAAATAGGGTTCTCGTCATTGCCCAGGCCCGCCCGGAGCATCTCCGCCTCAAACTCACCCCTGCCGGCTTTCTTGAGCAGCTCGATATACGGCCTGCTGTGAAACAGATAAAGGATTTCTTCATCGAGCGGCTCGGGCCTCTCGATCCTGAAGTGGTCTTCCCGAAGGTTATAATACCGGTGCAAAAGCTCCAGGAAGAGCTTCGCCCTGACGGGCCTGAAGGGATGAGACGCAGAATACTCGGCGCTCGCCAGTTCATCGGAGTAGATGAGGAGGATGCGTGATTCCATCCCCCTACTCTACTATGATTCCAGACCTTTTTGCAAAAACAATCGGACTTTAGCCGAATTGCCCGGGTCTTTCCGCATCGTGCGCTTCATTGACGCTTTTTTTACTGCTTGGAGCCGTATCTTGACGCACAATTGACGCAGAGGCTCGTACAATAAGTGATAAGAGGTCGTCGAAGAAGGAGAAGGCTATGCCGCCTGAAGACGTTCGCATACTTGTCGTCGATGACGAACTGCAGATGCGCCGCATGTTAAAAACGGCCCTGTCCTGCAATGGCTACGACGTCCGGGAGGCCCCTTCGGGCTGTGATGGCCTGAGCCAGACGCAGCTCTTTCATCCCGATGTGATTATCCTTGACCTGGGGTTGCCGGACCTGGATGGGATCGAGGTCATACGGCGCCTCCGCGAGTGGACGAAGGTCCCCATAATCGTGCTCACGGTGCGCGAGCATGAAGATGACAAGATTGCGGCGCTGGACGCGGGCGCGGACGGTTACGTGACGAAGCCGTTCTCTATGGGCGAGCTGCTGGCCCGCATCAGGGTTGCCCTCCGTTACGCGGACGCCTCGGACGACGAGCCTGTGGTTACCGTCGGCAATCTGACGGTAGACCTGGCACGCCATCGTGTAGCGATTGGCGAAAACGAGGTGAAGCTGACGCCGACAGAGTACGAGATCCTCAGATTCCTGGTCCTCCATGCCGGCAGGATAGTCACGCACCGGCAGCTCCTGGCTGCGATACCGGGGTCTCAACAGGAGGACGTCCACTACCTTCGCGTCTACATCGCCCAGCTCCGCCGCAAAATCGAAGAGGACCCGAACCGTCCGCGCTACATTGTGACGGAGTCGGGCGTGGGGTACAGGTTCGGCGGCATGAATTAACGCGTGGAAAGGGCCGGCCGCTTCCTGACGTTATTTTTATGCTTTTGACCGATCCTTTTATGCACAATTGACGAAGCAGATGGTTAATTTACCATTGTGAGCAAAAAGCACGCATGTAACGTTGACGTTTGAGGAGGGATTCCGATGAGCCTTACAATGTGGTTTCTGGCGATGTTTCTCTTGGGCCTCGCAGCGATGGGGCTCTGTTACCTGTTCCTGGAAGGGTGTGAGCACATATAACCAATGAGGTGATGAAGATGATCTATGTGACAGCGGCTGTAGCGGTTTTTTTGTTCGTGTACCTGATCGTGGCCCTTGTACGACCGGAATGGTTCTAAGAAAGGGGCTGACACGAGATATCAGAAGATACCGAAAGGAGTAAAATAATGTTTATACAAACCTGGTTTCTTCCCTTTTTGCTTCTCCTCACCGCGACCGTCATCGCCTTCCCGTTAGGTCGCTACCTTGCGTGGATCATGGACGGAAAATACCGGCCCTTGCCGGTCTTCCGCTGGTTCGAAAAGCGCCTGGACAGCGGACCCCAGGACTGGAAGCAATATGCCGGCGCCCTGTTGATCTTCAATGCCCTGCTGTTCGTGTACGGCTATGTGGTGCTGGCGCTCCAGAAGTGGATGCCCTTGAATCCCGACGGCAAGGGGACGCTCTTCCCCACCACCATCTTTCAGGCCGTGACCTCGTTCATGACGAACACCGACCTCCAGCACTGGGCCGGGGACGTGCACCTGTCGAACTTCAGCCAGATTTTCTTCTGCATCGCCATGCTCTTCATATCGGCCGCCATCGGATTCTCCGCATTGGTGGCGATCATCCGGGCCTTGCGCGGCGATTCCAAGGTCGGCAACTATTTCCTCGACATGTGGCGGATACTGGTCTACATGTTCGTCCCCATCGCCTTTGTGATCGCTTTCATCTTTATGGTGCAGGGCAGCCCGATGACCTTCAAGAGCTCGTATCAGGTCTCCACCCTCGAGCCTGCGGCGATGGGCACGACGGACAAGGGCGAGGCGAAGCAGCAGACCATCGTGGTCGGGCCGGTGGCAGCCTTCGAGTCCATGAAGATGCTCGGGACCAACGGGGGCGGGTTCTTCGGCATGAACTCCGCCCACCCCTTCGAGAATCCTACGGGACTGACAAATTTCGTGAACTGCCTGTCCATGATGATGTTCCCCTTCGCCCTCGTCATAATGTTCGGCCGCATGCTCAGCCGGAGGCGGCATGCCCTCGTCATCTTTTCGGTCATGTTGCTGTTGATGGCCGGCACCATCTTCATGTCGGTCTACTATGACACGCTCAAACCGAACCCCGGACTGACCGCTCAGCCCGTGGCCCGAACGTACCAGATCCCCAGCGCCACGGCGCCGGGCGGTAAACTGGCGGTGAACCTGCCCGTGGTCGCGGGCCTGCCGGTGGACCAGCACCTGGGCAACCTGGAGGGCAAAGAGATGCGCTTCGGGACCTCGGCGGGCGCCACCTTCGCGGCGGTTACCACGGACGTGACCTGCGGTGCGGTGAACGCGGAAGCCGACAGCCTCCACCCGATGGCCGGACTCTCGCCCATGATCGGCATGTGGCTCAACTGCATCTTCGGCGGCAAAGGCGTGGGCATGATCAACATGCTGATCTACGTGATCATCGGCATCTTCGTGGCCGGCATGATGGTGGGGAGGACGCCCGAGTACCTGGGGAAAAAGATCGGGGCCCGCGAGGTAAAGCTCGCGATCGTCACCCTCCTTGTCCATCCGTTCCTCATCCTTTTACCCACAGGGCTCTTTGCCGCGACGGCCTGGGGACTCCAGGCCGTGAGCAATCCCGGCGCCCATGGTTTGTCACAAATGCTCTACCAGTTCTCTTCGGCCTCCGCGAATAACGGCTCGGCCTTCGACGGCCTGGGGGTGGTCTACGGCTTCGCGAACAACCCGAACCCCGCGCCGACCGCCATCGCGTGGGATATCGCATGCGGCTTGGTGATGCTCTTCGGCCGCTATCTTCCGATTGTCGCGCCGGTCGCCATGGCGGCATATCTCGGCGCGAAGAAATCGAGTCCCTTTGGCCTGGGGACGCTCCGCACCGACACTGTGACCTTTGGCATCCTCTTGCTCGGGACGATTCTCATCATCGGGGCCCTCCTCTTCCTGCCGGTCGCCGCACTGGGACCGCTGGCGGAATACCTGGGTCCCATCCCGTTCGGGGGCTGACGCGTAAGGGAAACTATTGACGTGCTTATGAGAAGTTTCAAAATGAATAGAGTGCTCAAAGGAGTGGGACATGAATAACGCAAGCAGTACTACAGAGACCGCACATAAGGTCATTCTATCCGCGAAACAGCCGGCGGAGCGCCGGAAGAAGGCGAAAGCATTGCTGGAGAAGGAAACAACGGTGCGGGCGCTGAAACAGGCATTCATCATGCTGCGGCCGGACGTCCAATGGAAGAACCCGGTGATGTTCGTGGTAGAGGTGGGCGCCTTCCTGACCCTGTTGTTTATCCTGCAGGCAGCATTGGGGAAAGCCGCGAGCCAGGTGCCGATAAGCTATTTTATCAACCTCGACGTGTGGCTTTTCCTGACCGTGCTCTTCGCAAACTTTGCGACCGCCCTTGCCGAGGCCCGCGGCAAGGCCCAGGCCCAATCGCTGAGACTGGCGCGCCACGAGACGGTGGCCTATCGTCTGAATAAGGCGGGCGCCATTGAGGAAGTTTCATCGGCGGATTTGAAGCCGGGCGACCGGGTCGTCGTGGAGGCGGGGCAAGTGATCCCCGGCGACGGGGAGATCATCAAAGGCATCGCTTCCGTCGATGAGTCCGCGATTACCGGCGAGTCTGCGCCGGTAATCAGGGCCTTCGGCGGCGACCGGTCGGGTGTGACCGGGGGTACCGCCGTGCTCTCCGACCGGATCGTGGTCGAGATCACCAGCGGCAGCGGTGAATCGTTCCTCGACCGGATGATCGCCCTTGTCGAGGGCGCGATCCGCCAGAGAAGTCCGAACGAGATAGCCCTTACGCTCCTGCTCTCGGCCTTCACCCTGGCCTTTGTGATCGTGGTGATTCCGCTCTGGCCCATGGCCTGGAATGCGGAGCAGTACATGATGGGCTACCTGGGCATCCAGGAGCCCTTAAAGTCCCTCGGCACCGACGTGCCGACCCTTATTGCGCTTTTGGTCTGCCTCATCCCCACCACCATCGGCGCGCTGCTTGCCGCCATCGGCATCGCGGGCATGGATCGCGCCCTGCAGGCCAACATCATTGCCAAGAGCGGGAAGGCGGTGGAGCTGGCCGGGGACATCGATGTCGTGCTCCTGGATAAGACAGGCACGATCACGATGGGCAACCGGAGCGCGACGGAGTTCCTGCCGGTCGGCACGTATTCGGCTGCCGACCTGGCGGGGCTGGCTGCCCTGGCGTCCGCCGCCGACGAGACGCCCGAGGGGAAGAGCATCGTGAGGTTATTCGAGAAGCAGAGCGGAAGCCCCGTCAGCGTGCCGCCGGACTCACAGACTGTGCCCTTTACCGCGCAGACGCGCATGAGCGGCGTCGATCTTCCGGACGGCCGGTGCCTGCGGAAAGGAGCGCCGGACGCGATCACCCAATTTGTCGGGAATAAGAAGGGCAGCGTGCCTGAGGGCTTGAGCGAGCTGGTAAGTACCGTCGCATCCAAAGGCGCGACCCCCCTGGTCGTCGCAGATGGCGCCCGCATCGCGGGCGTGGTCGTCCTTGAGGACATTTTGAAGCCCCACATGACTGAACGCTTCGAGCGCCTCCGGAAGATGGGGCTGCGGACCATCATGATCACCGGAGACAACCCCCTCACGGCGGCGACCATCGCCACACGGGCAGGGGTCGATGACTTCATCGCCGAAGTTACCCCGGAATCGAAGCTCGCCTACATCAAAAAGGAGCAGGCCGACGGGAAGCTGGTGGCCATGATGGGCGACGGCACGAACGATGCTCCGGCCCTGGCCCAGGCCGACGTGGCCCTGGCCATGAACGCCGGGACGCAGGCTGCCAAGGAAGCAGCCAATATGGTCGATCTGGACAGCGACCCCACCAAGCTGATCGAGGTGGTGGAAATCGGCAAGCAGCTTCTGATCACCCGGGGGTCGCTCACGACCTTCTCGATCGCCAATGACGTGGCGAAATACTTTGCGATTATCCCGGCGCTTTTTGCCGGGACCCTGCCCTGGCTGAATACGATCAACATCATGCATCTCCATTCACCGACCTCGGCCATTCTGTCGGCGGTCATCTTCAACGCGATCATCATCCCCCTGCTCATCCCCGTCGCCCTTAAAGGGGTCGCTTACCGGGCCCTCGGCGCAGACGCGCTGCTGCGCAGGAACCTCTTCGTGTGGGGGCTGGGGGGCGTCGTTCTACCCTTTATCGGCATCAAGCTGATCGACCTCATCATGGTGGGCTTCCACCTGGTGAGCTGATGAATCAAGGAGGCATACACATGGGACGATACCTTGCGAAAAGTATCTGGCTGTTGTTCTTCGCCGTGATTATCTGCTGCTGTCTGTATCCGCTGGCCTTATGGGTGGTCGGTCAGGTCTTCTTTCCCTCACAGGCCAACGGCAGCCTGGTGCGGGCCCCTGGCGGCGCCGTGGTGGGGTCGCGCCTGATCGCACAGCCCTTTACCAAGGACGAATACTTTCAGCCCCGCCCTTCGGCGCCGTCTTACGATGCGTCTGCTTCCGCCTCGTCGACGCTCGCGCCCTCCAACTACGCCCTGCGCGACCGGGTCGCCCGCTCCCTCGGTCCGATTGTCACGTATCGAAGCGGTCCCAGGGCCGGTCAACCGGCGGCGCCGGATGTCGAGAGCTGGTTCCAGAAGGATATGTTCCAGGGCAGTCCCCACATCGTGGCTCAATGGGCGGACCTGCACAACTCCCTTGCCCAGGGCTGGGTCAAGGCGGACCCGACGCACGGCGCGTATGTGGACAATTGGGCGAAGACGCACGCCGCCCCGGTAGCCAAGTGGATTAAGGAGAACCCCGCCACCCCGCAGCCCAAGGCACCCGATCTGGCCGTCGTCTTCTTTGAAAACTTCTCCAAGGAGAACCCGGGGCGGTTCCCCTCCGCCGTTACCCACAAAGGAGCTGACGGCAAGGACGTGACGACAATCGAACCCGTCAAAGAGGGCTCGGACGTTCAGTCGGTCTTTTTCGACATGTGGCGACAGGAGCATCCCGGGGCTGACCTGCAGGACCTCCCCGGCGACATGGTCACCACGTCGGGCTCCGGGCTCGACCCTCATATCACGCTTCAGAACGCGGAATATCAGTTGGACCGGGTGGCCTCGAAATGGGCGGCCGATTTGAAGCGCGATCAGGCGACAGTGCGAAAGGAGATCGAGCGGATAGTGCAGGAGAACGCTTCGGCGCCGTGGTTTGGACTCGCGGGTGAGAAGATGGTGAACGTGCTTGAGGTGAATCTGGAACTCGCGCGGCGGTACGGAACACCCAAATGACGAGGACAGGCGCCGTAGAAAACGATTATTACAAGGGGTCACACACTCTTTGTCCCCTGCGCGCATTACACATGGAGGCATTGTGATGAAAACTGTTCTAGGTGTTATCGCTGGTTTTATGATCCTTTCTTTGTGCTGCTTTGCCGCTTATGCCGACGACCAGGGGCAGCCGGCGCAGGGGCAGACCGTAAGCCCGGCCCCTGCCGCCCCAAAGACGGTCGGGAGCATGACCGTTGACGAGCT
>JBEKHB010000031.1:0-45745 GCA_050012495.1 Syntrophorhabdales bacterium | reverse complement strand
CTACACGTTTCCAGAACTCGTCGGACACTTCCCATGAGCGGATCTTTGCCATACCCCACCTCCTCGTCAAAGTGTAGTATGGCTACGAATTTAAAGCAAGGTAATTACGGATAAGTCCTTAGTTATGGATGTCCCCGTGGGACGGCCCAAAGAAGTGAGAGAATCCCTCAATCTCAAGGAAGGCGACATTGTCGATTTTCTGATCAAGGGATCCGAGGTGGTTATTCGTCCGAAAGTGATGATCGATAAGGGGAAGGCGGAGGTCTGGAAGATGCTCGATGAAATGCATGAGAAAATGAAGGACGAAGACCCCCAGAAAATCGGCAAGCTGATCGACGAAGCGGTAAAGGAAACGAAAAAGCAAAGGACAGCCGGAAAGGCGCGGAAGCGTGGTTAGGGTTGTCCCCGGCACCGAATAAAGTTGGTTATTTAGTTATGGAATGTCCCCGTGGGACCGTGGGATCCCTTAGCTATGACTGTCCCTGAAGTCCCTCCCCGCTGGTGGAGAATATCTGGGCGAGTTCCCTGCCGTTGAACCTTATCCGTCATTGGTGTATAACGTACACGTGATTTATCTCGACTACAACGCCACAGCTCCTATTGCCCCGGAAGTTTTGGAAGCAATGATGCCGTACCTGACGACCGAGTGGGGCAATCCGTCGAGTAGCTATAAGTTCGGGTCGAAGCTGAAAGGGGTAATTGAGGCGGCACGGGCACAGGTGGCGGAGCTGGTGGGGGCCTACCCATCCGAGATTATTTTCACGTCCTGTGCAACAGAGAGCAACAACGCCGCCATTCATGCAGCCCTGAAAGCAAATTCGGCAAAGCGGCACATCGTCACCTCGGCGGTAGAACACTCGTCGGTGCTGAATTACTGCAAGGAGCTGGAGAAAGAAGGGTACCGGGTGACTTATCTGCCAGTTGACCGGGAGGGGCTGCTGAAGGTCGGTGATCTGGAGAACTCCATTACTGAGGAGACGGCGGTTGTCTCGCTCATGTGGGCGAATAATGAGACGGGCGTGCTCTTCCCTGTGAAGGATATTGCTGAGATATGCCGGGCCCGAGGCGTTCTCTATCACTGTGATGCGGTCCAGGCCGCGGGAAAGATGGATATTGATATGACGAAGGTAGCTGCAGATTACCTATCCATCACAGGCCACAAAATGTCCGCTCCGAAAGGCATCGGCGTCCTCTATGTTCGACGAAAAAGCCCTTTCTCGCCGTTTGTTGTCGGTGGGCACCAGGAAAGGAGCCGACGCGGGGGTACAGAGAGTCTTCCTCTGATCGTGGGAATGGGCAAAGCCTCGGAGTTGGCCAGGAAGCACCTGCCGATGTACGACAGAAAGGTTCGACCGCTGCGCGATGCACTTGAAGACGGAATACTCAGTAACATTCCTCACACTGAATTAAACGGCCATAAGACCCAGCGGCTGGCCAACACCACCAATATCACGTTTCACGGTATCGAGTCAGAAGCTTTGCTTATTTTGCTCGATCAAGAAGGTATCTGTGCGTCATCGGGGTCGGCCTGCCTTGCGGACTCGGTCGAGTCATCGCATGTCATTCGGGCCATGATGCAAGATGCAACCAGTGGGAGGGAGTCTATTCGATTTTCGCTGGGGGATGCGACTCAAAGGCGCGAGATACGGAAAACGTGCTCTGTGCTGTCTGAAAAGGTTTCTACACTTCGTTCTTAATGCTCACTCACGGGTGAAACGAAGTCTGCGCCTCGCCAACCGCGTTGGCATACTCCGCCTTGAGATCGAAATCTTTAGGGGCCAGAGCCTGTTTCGCAAGGTGCAACAACAAGTTCCGGACCAAGGGCTCGTTCTTGTTGATCATGTTGCACTTTGTCGGGTTCCATACCACGTGTCGCCACGGATCTTCGCTAATCTCGAATGGGGCCGTAGCGAGCGTCTTCACAGCTTCGGCTACTGAAAAGCCACGCCGCATCAGCACACTGACAGCTCTTGCGAAGGCGACAAGGCAAAAAGGCCTAAATAGGAAATGACCACCGTTCCTATGCCTGTACTTTGCCGCTATCTCCGCTTCTGGCCTCGAGTCACAGACCTCCGCGACTTGGCCAAAACAGGCTTTGATAGCCTCCCAAAACTCCGTCACTTGGATGTAAAATTCGCTGATTGTGGTCGGATCGGATGGACCTTTGACTAATCTGCTTGATGCCCTACCACCGTACGGAACCGAAATAACCCTGACCAATCGATAGAGAGATATGAGGGAAGTCAGGCTTCGCTTGTCTTGAGCAGGTATGTTCGCCGTTTTGTAAAGCGGTACGAATTCGCTATTCAGTCCAGGGTATTCGTCCACCAGCTTTCGTGTCACTATCGCAAATGTATCATCTTCGCTGAGGGCAACAATCTCGCCTTCGGACACCGGTTTGGCATACTTGTTTAGAGTTGTAAACAATCTCCTGGTTCGTTGTCTGCCTAGCTCGTCAGTGTTGTGGGCCACGAATATGACCGTTAGCTCTTCTCCAGCGAGTTTACTTCCTCCATCTAGACCCAATGCCATCTTGATACCTTCAACCCTGTGTTGGCCGTCTATCGCGAATATTTGTTCGTGACCAGTGAGCTTAATGAGACCAAACGCACTACGTACACGCTCCTCAAGTTCCACCCCGGTCTCGACATGACCGGTCGAGACCGATATTGGGTACCAATCCGGTGTGCCTTGAAACAATCCGAGCACCACTGCGTTGAAAAACCTCTGAGGCTGGGAATTGAGATACTCAGCTATTTCTCGCGTGCGTCCTTCTTTGAGTTCACGCTGAATCCACGTCTTTAGGGATTTGCTTTCATGGATATCCCGAACTCGTTTGACGCGTTCAGCAACTTCCTTGAAGGTCATGGTTGTGATGTAGTACCACCAGTTTCCCATACGCGCTCGAATTGCCGGCAAAAGACACGCTTCTTGAGTAATCATGATATTATGTCCCCATAAAAAAGGCCACGGCTCGGTTCAGCTTTCCTGGCATTTCTACGTTAGTAGGAGGCAAATAAGCCCCAATCAATGCGTCCTCTGTGGGCTCAATCAGAGACTCGTCATCAATGTGCGCATAACAAAACCACAGATACCCCTTCCACTTATTGAGCATCCCAGAGATATGTGGACGCCTACAATCAAATCCGGCTGCTTGGTCACGCAAATACTCCCGGTAGCGGACCCGAAAGCTTCGAGTTGTCTGTCCTACGTATAGAAGATAGGCGCAAGCTGGATGGTTGGCTATGCCCGGCTGGACCACAAACGAATAAATTCCTCTCTGGTCATCAGGAACACTGTCAAGACTGGACGCATCGAACGGCACGATGCGCCACGAGAGGTTCACAGACAAAGCACATGCCGCCCAAGCCGGCGGGAACAGGACCATATGATGAATCTTGTAGTCGGCTAGACGTCCCGGCTCAAACGACGCATGGCTGAAGATATCGTGCATGGTACGTGCTATTTGCCTCCATCCTTCCAGAACTGCCTTGCCATTCCCGTCAGGAGCTTCTCCTGCAGCCTCAAGACCGCTTCGGCTTTCTTAAGTTTCGTATGGATTACGCTTCCAAGGATCATCCGTTGCTGTCCATCCGTCAAGGCATGTGGGGAGAAGTGAATGCCACACTCAGCCAACTCAGCGAAATTCGTCTCGTTGGCACCGGATGTGAGAAACTTGTCTGCGTCCTGAGAGGCCAGCCACACCGGAAACCCCCACGATCTGCCTTGCCTCGCCAGTGTGCTGAGTAGTCCAGCTTTACTTTCTTTCGGGAGAAGGAGGTGGGCTTCATCAACGAACAAGACCATTCTTAGGGGCTGGATGTCGTTTTTCACCGCCAGTTGCTGGCCCAATTTCTTTATCAGAAAGTTCAGGATCAGGGCTACGGCGAGCGCCTTGGTGTCGCTGTCTGTGCCGAACTGCTTGAAATCGACAACTATGGATGTGTTCAGCCAGTCTTCCGGACGCACGCTGTCCCGTTCGTTGGCAAAGAGGTTGAAATCTACGATCTTCTTCAAAATGGATACGTCGACGCCGGTAGCCCCACGCCGTTCCATCTCCTCGGTGAGCGTTGAGAAGTCCGGCTCATCCAAATCCTTGTAAGCCTCGCGGATGGCCATCTCCTGTTTTGCGCCCAACTGCCCCGCAAATGCTTTGATGAGCGAGGCAATCTCGGAGGCAATCTGAGCGTTTTGCGTCGGATTGGGGTGTCGGTACAGCGGATTGATAGGAAGACCTTGTTGTATAAGCCGGACATACCTGGCCCCCGTCTGCTCCAGGAACCGACTGCGGTTCCGTCTTTGCTGGTGGTTACTCGGGTCATCCTCCAATTCGCCTTTCAAATCGAAAAAGACAAAGCGCACGCCATGCCCAGTCAGTTGAGCGAGGAGGTCAAGGGCGAGCTGGCTTTTTCCGGAGCCGGGTTCGCCCGATATCACTAAAAGCCCATTCTTGGTGCCAGGGCCATTTATGCTCCATTGCGGCCCGTCAACAAGCAGCTTCAGACTTACCTCCGTCTCCACGATGGGCATAACCGGGACTGCCGGCCTGAAGAGGCCAGTTGCACCAAAACCGTCACTTGTCAGCTTGAAAAGCAACGTCACAAAACGTGTTTGGTCATTGCCCGACTCCTCCCACACGTCTTTCAGCCTCTGGCAGCCAAACTCAAAATAACGGCGGAATTCCTGTCTGTACGCTGCTTCGTCGAGGGGATGGCCGACCCGGTGGTGTAATGCTGCACGCACAACATCCCGTAGCTCATCGCCAACAACCTGTTCGTCATTAAGGGTTACACCCTTGGAATCCCTGATTCGGAACGTAGAAGGGACGCCCTCACCCAAAGCAAGAAATAGCGCGGCGCGGCCCAACACGGCCTGGTTACGCGCCCCGACACGGGCGTGCACATTCTCAATGAATTCACGGGCGTTATGGCTGGTGTCAAACTTCATTCACCCTCCTCAGAGATCGTGTCCAAAGTAATCGCTCGTAACTCGAACATCATACCCTGTGCTGTCCGGTTCTCCGTGGGGATGTAACGTATACACACGGGCAAGCCGGTCGCGAATCCGCTCAAAGAGGACACCTTCAGGATCTATCTCAGCATTTGTACTGAGGATTATGGATTGGTGACCGCTTAGATAGAGCTGATCGAGCACGTTTGCGCGGACCTCCTTGTCTAAGCGGGCCAAAGGGGTATCCACAACTAGAGGAGGCACAAGCTTCGCCAGCCGGCGCAACGCCTCGTAGAAGGCCAGCATCCGCACTTGGCGTTGACCCGCAGAGGTATTGGTGTCCTCCCACGTCACTTTGTCGCCATCCCGTCGAACCAACCAGCACTGCCAATGGCTGTCAAAGTCCATCCCCTCGAACTCACGTTCACGCTCGGTAATTTCTACCCAGAGTTTGCCCACTTCCTCAGAGATTTGCCGCCGCAACTGAATTGCCGCTCGGCCACGGATTAATCCCGCTGCCTCGCGATATCGCGTTGCCAGGGCAACCAGACTTTCGCGGCGCTCTGCCCTGTCAACTATCTCTTGCTGAATCGATTCCCGACGCTTCAAGTCGGCCAACTCCACGTCGGCGCTCGCGACTTCGGCGTCGATGTCCTTGAGCCGTTTATTTATCCGGTCACGGTCGCCGAGCAAGCCACCACGCTTCTCATGCAGTTCGGCGCCCCGTTTGAACGCAGCACTGTTCTGCTGCATTTGCTTCAGTTTCTGGTTCAACTCGCGAAGTTCAACGGCCATTCGCTCGATGCTGGCACACATTTCAGCCAGGTCGTTCACCTCATGCGGTACCGTCGCAAGGCGTGTACGAACCTGGACGCTCACTTCATTACGGTCAGCCAAGTAAATCTGGTCCGGCATGCCTTCGGGTGGTGGATGAAAGAGCCTGTGAAGAGCATCCTCGAGGCGTGTGACATAAAAAGTCTCGATGCTGGGTTTAAGCGCAAAATCCTCCGGTGGATTGTCAAACACGTCAGCTTTGACTTGCGGGATCTTCGGTTCAACAGTGGACTTGGCGCCTTCCCATTCGCGCCGACCCTCCTCTGCATTCAGGGCGTCGTGAAGCTCCTTGCGGTAGGTACCGAGTAACGAAATAGGCAGGGCCAGCTCCCATGCCTCCGTTAGTCTGTCTTCCAGCTTGCTTTTCGTAGCGGTCAGTTCAGTATGACGGGTTTGTGCTTGCTCCAGTTCCTCTGGATCAACTGCCCCCAGCGTCTTGAGATCGTCTTCGACTTCCAAAAGTTCCACTTCGACTTCATGAAGGTCACGTTGGATGGCATCATACTCCTTGTGCTTCGCCTTGATAACACCCTCAACGGTAAGCACGCGGCCGTTGAGTTCAGCGAGCGCGGCTTCCGGATTAGGGCCACCGGTGCTGTTGAAGACGCGAGGGATCTTGGAACTGATCAACTGCCTTAGGTCATTTTCGAGCTCACCGTACGTCCAGAGACCCAGTATACGGCTCACCCCCTCAACGATGTCCTGTTGGCCCAGGTTGATGCTTTGGCTGCGTTCGGCATCGAAAAAGAAGAAACGGGCCAGGTGCCGCGGGAGAAAAGCGTCACGCAATTTCTGTATGACCTGTTCATCGTCAATGCGTCCGGGTGAGTCAGACCTCACGGCGTAATGGTCCCAGACCGGTGAAGAATTAAGACGAAACCTGATTTCCCGGTGAAGTTCCACTTTGCGGCTGCCGATCTTGTGATCGCGCAACGTGACGACCGCTTTAAGCCGCACTGTATCCTGCCCTTCGGCCAGGGCACGACGATTGAGTGATTTCTCGAAGACGAAACGGGTCGCGTCCGAGCCGGTCTCCACCCGCTTCAAGTCGCCAACACCGCTTTCTCCGACCACAGCGAGGTACAATGCACGGAGTACGTGGGTTTTCCCGGCACCTGTTTTTCCGCCCACTAATATCCCGCATTTGCCTTCGAGACTCCTAAAATCGAAAGTGTGGGCACCGTAGAAGGGGCCGAAATTCTCCATGGTCAGCGTGTCGATGTAGACCTCTGCCATTCTCAGTTTCCTGTTGTAGCTGTGCGGCTGTCGCTGTCGTCTTTTAGTATATTGAGCAGATCGTCCGGTAAACCATGGGCGCGGTGGCTCTCGCTATACTCCTCCACTTTGGATAGCATACGGCGAAGCGTGTCAGCCCGTATACCGAGTTTCTGTGTGACCTCCTCTTCCAGTTCCCGTAGGCTGTTAAGTTCACTTAAGTTAGTGCTCATAACCACACCTCGCTGTTTGTCGACGATCCGGGCAACGCCTCTACCATCGTCGGGTTCACGAGCTGCTTTCCACATCTGTTGGATCAGAAGCAGCTCTTCAGGACTTATGAGAGGCAGGCTCAGGTCCTCCTGAAGCCTTAGCAGGAGAGTAAGCAATTCACGCCGGGCCTCGATATGGAGCGGGCCCGGGCCGGCATTTCCGTTCATTCGCTTCATATCCCGCTTGCCATTGGCGGGGTCTCGATAGTAGATTAATGTCTCACGGAACTCGATCAGCTTCTCCATCCGCTCATCCCCGGCAGCAAGAAGACCTTCACTCGCTTTGTCACGGTCTACGACGGTACACGTCCAGCAGCCGAAACGGGAGTTGCCGCAAGACGGCGTGCTCGTGTCAATCTGAATGGGACACTCGCCATTGGAGGCGTTGGTGTAAAGCTTATACAGGGCACGATTGTCGTCGCCCCAGGGATTGGCCCTTTGGAGGAGATAGGCCCAAACGTCTTGGGTTGTGAGGAATTCGATGGGATTGCAAACCCACACGCGCGGCAGGTCAGGGTGTCGACACAGACCATTCCTAGTTTCCCGGTTACCCATCGTTTGAGAACGCGTCGCGCTTTCGGCTCTTCGCGCCCCCAGGTGCAGGACAGCCTCTCCCCAATGGCCTAAACGCTGATTGACGAAGACTGTGACGGGATCGATCTTCATTCGCTGCGTGCACCAGCGAAAAGTGCGATTGGGCGGGGGATAGCCGCGGCCGATGAGATTTACCCAAAACGAATGCTCCGGCGGTGGCTTTAGCAAGACGGTCTCTATGTTGAGCCCCATCTTCTTCGAGAATCGCTGCATCCTTTTGAGGGTACTTTCCAAGGTTTCGGAGATGGCAGGGATTTCCACGCGGGTGTCGGTCGATATGATGGTAACCGGCTTGGCGCGTTGTTTTGAAGGCACCGTAAGCACGGCGCTGAACGCCAGCGCCGCCACCATGGTACTATCCTTGCCACCACTGAACCCGACGAGCCAGGGTCGAGAATCACTGCGGTAAAGGTCCACAAGGTTGGTCACAATCTCGCTGAACATGGCAGCACTCGTTCATATACAAAAAGAAAAGAGAGTCAACGCACAACTTATGGCAAAGCCCGCGCCCCATACCCAATTGGATATGGGCAGATGTTTTCATCGACTGACTAGCACTGGAAGTATTGTACAAGGTGGAAGGGAAACTGTCAAAAGAATAAGAGTCGCGGCAACTATCCGCCACAACCTGCGCATATCCGCTACTTCTGGGAAGGGTTATGGGGACACAATTGACATATTCCCATTCGTGCCTGCTTCAATGGTTGGCAATGGCTTTCCCGGCCGAGGCGATTTTTGATGGATAACGAGGCGTCCCGAGGCCCGGGGTGCAAAGGCGTACTGTGTTGTACGTCGACGCAGCACGGGCCGAAGGGCAACAAAGTTTGCCGCAAAAAAGCGCCCTGTCGTACAGCATACAGCCGAGAAAACGACTACTCTACCCCACCTTCTCCTTCTCAACCCTCTCATGCAGCCAGACTTTAATCAGCGCACCCCGTCCACGCCTATACGTGCTCGCACCTCGTCTATATCAGCCACGAGGGCTTCCGGAATATCCAGGGTAATGCGGACTTTCCTGCCAGGGTGAGTTATCCTCGCCTTTGAGAGATCGATCATGTCGTGAATGTCTTCCCCCTCGTCGAATCTCCCATCGAATTCAGCCGCCCCTTCAGCCGGCCGTTTTTTCTTCATATAATCTTACCTCCTTTGCCCTTGAGCGCCGCATACCGAGCAAAAGCAAGCCGTGTGAGAAGGAAAGGTCATGGGGAGGGTCTGATTCTTACCCTGTTCGGTTCAACCGTAGAGCGGCTCGACTCTCTCGTGGGCAACGATCTTATGAGCATAGGCGATGCATGCCTGGATGTCTTCCATTTCGAGCCATGGGTAACCGTCGAGTATGGTTTCCGGCGAGTCTCCGGCAGCCAGCATTCCTCACACGTGCTCAACAGCCAGCCGTCGTCCCCTAATTATTGGTTTTCCACCGAATATCCCCGGATTAATAGTAATCCTCTCCAATAGTCTGTCCTCATCCATGCTTCACCTCATCGAATTCCATCTTATGAGTATTATACACGACTTTTGCGATCACCACACGGAGTCGCCCGGCGTCATACGTCATCATTGTAATCCCATCCGGTTACGAACAGCCTGGACCCCGGTTTTCACCGGGGTGACGACTAAAATGGGATTTTGGGGGTTGATCCTTTGTCTTTCCCGGCCGGAGGAAATTTCGATGATAGGCGCCGAAAGCGAGGGGTCGCCGCCCGGAGGCGTACTCTTCCGTACGTCGAGGACGTGCGGCCCCGAGATACAAGCGCATGGCGCGAAATTCACCCGGCCGGATGCAGACGCGTATTGATAATCACATTTCAAATAAGTATACTAAGAATACCAAGTATACAAGGAGATATTCCATGAATAAACAGCACTTGAAAGGCATCAGCGCAAAGGTGCCAGACGACCTGCTTGTGAGTATCGATGAAATCGCGGTATTGCGAAACAGAAAACGGGGTGAGATCGTGCGAGAGGCCCTGAGTTTTTATATCGATACGGTGGCCGATTACCGGATTGCCATCGACCGTCTGAAAGACCCCGCCGATGAAATACAGACAGAAGAAGAATTCTTAGCGGAGCTCGGCTGGGACATTTGATGTATACCCTGAAATTCAAGAGGAGTGTGCAAGGGGATCTCAAAAGAGTCGGCCGGGAAGCAGCCAAAATAGTCCTGGACGCGATCAGGAAAGACC
The DNA here is from genome assembly GCA_050012495.1 of Syntrophorhabdales bacterium. Lineage (GTDB taxonomy): Bacteria > Desulfobacterota > Syntrophorhabdia > Syntrophorhabdales > WCHB1-27 > BOG-1155. Next base: position 35,694 of record JBEKHB010000031.1, on the reverse strand, counting down.
TGTTGACGAACCCGAGAGCAGGGAAGCGGCTAAAAGGGAAAGAGGGCGTGATGTGGAGCTACCGCGTAGGCTCCTATAGAATTATTTACACCTTCGGTGATGAAGAACTCGTCCTTCTCGTGGTGAGAGTCGGACACAGAAAGGAGGTTTACGGGGGCATATAAAGGTGTGGCAACGCACGTAACGCCGCGCAGTCATGCATTTTTTGGAGGAGATAATTCGATCATTGTTATCTTACCATCCGCGAGGATTTTCGCGACGAATGGCGGATCATATTTTCGTTTGACGGGAATACCATGCGACGCCAGGGCGTCAATGATGCGGTGGCCGGAAAGGTTTTCGTCCAGGACGAGAGTCAGGCCGCGCGCTGCTCGATCTCGCAACGCAGAGCCTCTTCCACGACAACAGTCCCCAAATCATAATCGGAAGCTATGTCTGAAAGGCTCTCTCCCCCGCTGTAACGCTCGAATACCATGAGCGTTGTTATCCTGGTACCCTCGATGACAGGGCGGCCGTAGGCGACCGCAGGATTCATTACAATAATCTTGGGAGAAGCCTCGTAGGTTAGCGGATAGAATCTGATAGGTATGTGCTTCGGGTCTCGCTCTATTCGGTGGAGATACTGAGAAAGGACCTTGGGGAGAGCTATCTGTCCTCTGGCTGACGCGTTAATGGAAAGCCCGAGTTCACGAACGAACACCTCCGATCCGTCAGTCTCAAGGTCAAGCTCTGCCAGGGGGTGCTCCACCTGGAATGTCTCCTTCGCCCACTCCAGGGCTTTGCGAATCTTCTGCATTGGGACTCTGTGTGTTCGCCGCAGCGCGACCAGCACGTGAAACTCGACAAGGTTGATAAAGCTGAGAGGCGCCACGCTGTTCCTTGTCGCCGGCGCCACTACGGCGCTCCCATCATTTGATCGAGTCCAGGACCGCACGGCGCCAGGGTGAACCCGGGCATAACGGCCGATCTCCGTTGAGGAGTATAACGGTTGATAGCGAAGGTCTTTTGACGTCGTCTTATCCATCACCTATGAAAACCTCTTAAAAGAGCGTGCCTCACGGGCTCGTGCTGCTAAGACTTCCGGCCAACCGACGGATGGAAACATCCTGGAAGCCCGCAACGGACTTATCGCTCCTATAGTGATTATAGCACGGTAAGTTTCCATGTCAACATGAGGCGATGTCTGACGGATATTGCCACCCCCGTCCCAGGTAGCTCCTTCTTGCGAGGGATGGGCGCGCGGGATGCCGTGGCAACGTCTTTTTCCCGGCCGGAGAGAATTTTGATGCAGAGCGCGAAATCGTGTTCGGCCCGCACCGGAGTGTACATTTTGCGTACATGAGGATGCGGGGCGAACGCGATGACAAAGCTATGCGCAAAAAGCACCCGGCCGGCCTACTCGACGGTAACACTCTTCGCCAAATTCCTCGGCTGATCCACGTCCGTCCCCAGCAGATTGGCGATATGGTAGGCAAACAACTGGAGCGGCACGATGAAGACCAGGGGCTGCAGCTCATAAAGCGTAGACGGCACCTTGAAGATGCTCGATGCCTTCGCCGCCATCTCGTGGTTGTCATGGTCCGTGCAGAGTATGATGTTGCCCCGCCTGGAGACGACCTCTTCCACGTTGCTGCACGTCTTCTTGTAGGTGCTGTCGTCGGGGGCGACGACGACGACCGGCATCTGCTCGTCGATGAGGGCAATGGGGCCGTGCTTCATCTCTCCCGCGGCATACGCCTCGGCGTGGATATAGGATATCTCCTTGAGCTTGAGGGCCCCTTCGAGGGAGACGGGGTAGCTGATGCCCCGGCCGAGATAGAGAAAATTCTTGTAATGCATATACTTGCGGGCGAGGTCTTCCATGTTCCCGGCCTGGTCGAGGGCGAGCTGGACCTTGTGCGGTATCCGCCTGATCTCGCTTATCTTCTGCCGGAGCGCGTCATGGTCCATGGCCCCCAGCTTCCTTCCCAGGTAAAGCATGAGGAGGAAGAGCACCGATACCTGGGTGGTAAAAGCCTTGGTCGATGCGACGCCGATCTCCGGCCCCGCGTGGGTGAAAATGACGCCGTCCGATCCACGGGCCAGGGTGCTTCCCAGGACATTGCAGATGGCGAGGGTAAAGACGCCCCTTTTTTTCGCCTCTTTCATGACCGCGATGGTGTCAGCGGTCTCGCCCGACTGGGAGACGAGGACGAGCATGTCGTTCCGTCCCATGATCGGGTTCCGGTACCGGAACTCGGACGCGATATCGACGTCGACGGGTATGCGCAGGTTTTCCTCAAACATGTGCTTGCCTATGAGGCATGCATGGTACGAGGTGCCGCAGGCGATCATCCATATGCGTTTGACCTTGCTCATGGGAGGGAGCTTCAGGTCCTCGAAGTCGACCTCGCCGCGCTCTTCCTTCACCCTGCCGAGGAGCGTATCGGAGATGGCCGTGGGCTGCTCGAAGATCTCCTTCAGCATGAAATGTTTGTAGCCGCCCTTCTCCGCCATGGCGCCGCTCCAGTTGATGGTGTGCACCTGCCGCTCCGCCCGGTTCCCGTCGGCGTCCAGGATAAAGAGCTCACTCCCCTTCATGACGGCTATGTCCTTATCCTCGAGGAAGATGAACCTGTTTGTCTTTCCGATGAGGGCGGGCGCATCGCTCGCGATGAAGAACTCCCCTTCGCCTATGCCGAGGACGAGGGGACTCTCCTTTTTTGCGGCAATGAGCGTCTGCTCGCCTTCCCTGATAATACCGAGGGCATAGGAGCCGTGCATCTCCGCCAGGGAGAGCCGTACGGCTTCCACGAACCCGGCCCCTTCTTCCATATGCTCCGAGATGAGATGAGGTATTACCTCCGTGTCCGTGTCGGAGAGAAATTTGTGCCCCTTCGAGCGCAGGCGCTCTTTCAGCTCGACGTAGTTTTCAACGATGCCGTTGTGGACGACGACGATATCCCCGGCCCTGTGGGGATGAGCATTCCGCTCGGAGGGCGTGCCGTGGGTAGCCCACCTCGTATGGGCAAGGCCGAGGCTCCCCTTGAAGCCCCCTTCGCACACCTTCCTCAGCTCGTCAACCTTGCCTTTCCGGCGCGCGATCTCGATCCGCCCGTCGCAGGAGACGGCGATCCCGGCGGAGTCATAGCCCCGGTATTCGAGCCTCTTCAGTGCCTCGATCAGTATCGGATAAGCCTCGTCTTCCCCCAGGTAGCCGACTATTCCGCACATTTCTTCTTCCTCCTTGAGTAGTCTTCGATGTGCCTCTGCTTCGTCCGCGTCACTGCGAGGGCCCCCTCCGGGACATCGCGGGTGATGGTCGAACCCGCTCCGATGTACGCGTCCTTTCCTATGGTGACGGGCGCCACGATCTCCGTGTTGCTGCCGATAAAGGCGCCGTCTCCTATGGTGGTCCGGTACTTCAGCCTGCCGTCATAATTACAAGTAATAGTGCCTGCGCCTATGTTAACCCCTGACCCCACTTCGGCATCCCCGATATAGGAGAGGTGGTTCGCCTTGGAGCCCTCCCCCATGGTCGTGTTCTTCAATTCGACGAAGTTGCCTATCTTCACATTCCGCTTGAGGACCGTCTTTGGCCTCATGCGCGAGAACGGCCCTATCCTGGCGCCTTCCCCTGCCCGTGCTCCGTCAAGGGAGGTGAAGCCTTCGATGGAGACGCCGTTTTCAATAATTGAGTCTTTGATCACCACATGGGGGCCGATGAAGACGTCCTGTCCGATCTCGGTCCGCCCCATGAGGCAGCAGTAAGGAGAGATGACCGTGTCAGGGCCGATCGTCACGTCAGCCTCGATATAGGTGCTCCTGTCGGTGATGGTGACGCCGTTCTCCATGTGGCGGTCGAGAATGGCGTTCCTGAAGGCGAGGGTTGCCTCGAGCAGGTCTTTGCGCGTATTGATGCCGAGGACCTCGGCTGCGTCCTTATGAAAAAAGGCCCTGGCCTTGATGCCTTGCCGGCCGGCCGTCTTGCAGATGTCCGTGAGGTAGTACTCGCCCTTCCTGTTATCCGGGGTCACGGCTTCTACCAGGGAGACGAGTTCGCGCCGGATCATGCATATGCCCGTATTGATCACCTTTATCCCCAACACGACCCCCGTCGCCTCGCTCTCCTCGACGATATCGACAATCCCGTCCCGGTCGTCCACGATGACCCTGCCGTAGCCCGAAGGATCCTCCACCACGGTGGTCATGAAGGCAATGCCCTCCGACCGCCTGAAAAACTGTATAAACGCGTGCAGGGTCGATGTCTTGATGAGGGGGACATCACCGTAGAGCACGAGGATGTCTCCGGGCGCGAGAAGCGCAACAGTGGCGAGGAGGGCGTGGGCCGTCCCCTTCTGTTGCTGCTGGTGCGCAAAAGTCACCTCCGCCCCTTCCAGGCAGCTCTCCACGAGCGCCTTCCCGTAGCCGGTCGCCACGATGACCCTCTCCGGCGCAAGCGACCGCGCCGCCTCCACCACGTAGCGGACCATGGGTCTACCCATGATGGGGTGGGCGACCTTCGGTATCTTCGACCGCATCCTCGTGCCTTTGCCTGCCGCCAGTATCACACAGTTAAGCCGCTCCATCGATGCTCTCCTTTTTTCCAAAGACTCTCGCGATCACCACGCTCAGCTCGAAGAGGCCGTACATGGGCAGCGCCATGAGGAGCTGGCTCGATACCTCCGGGGGCGTAATGATGGCGCTCAGCACCGCGATGCCGAGGATGGCGTATCTTCTCTTCTTTGCCAGTCCTTTGTAGTTGATGATGCCCGCCTTCGCAAGATAATAGGCGACGAGGGGCATCTGGAATATGAGGCCGAAGATGACCAGCATCTTCAGGGTGAGGCTCATGTACTCCTTCAGGGAGGGCATGGGAATGATCATGGTCCCCGCATAGCTCACGAAAAAGCGGTAGACCACGGGCATGGTCACGTAATAGCAGAAAAGGGCGCCGCCAACAAAAAAAAAGCTGCCGAAGATAATAAAGGGCGCGATATATTTCTTCTCCTTCTCATAGAGACCCGGCGCGACGAACATCCAGACTTCATAGAGGATGACGGGCGCGGCGAGAAAAAGAGCGGCAACGAGGGCTACCTTGAAATAGGTCATGAATGCCTCGGTGATGCTCGTGAATATGAAGGAGCTTCCGGCCGGCATCACCTTGACGAAAGGTTGCATGAGGAAATGAAAGATTCTTTCTTTGAAGCTATAGGTAGCGATAAAGGCGAGGCCAAGGCCGGCAAGGCTGATCACCAGCCTGTCTCTCAGCTCTTTCAGATGAGCGATGAAGGGCTTCTTCTCGTCTATCATACCTGCTTCTGTCGTTCATCGGGACTCGTGCCTTCCGGGGGTTCTTTCTCAAGCCCTTCAGGGCCTTTGCCCGGCGGAGGTCCAACTCCGGCCGGCCCCTCTTCCTGCGTTTCGGGCGTCTCCTTTTCCTCTTCCTTTTCCCCGATCGCGCCCGGTTGTTCTTTCTCTTCTTCCTTCTGCCCTCCCGGCTCCGCCTTTTTCTCTTCTTCCGCGGTCATCTCGTGCTCGATGGTCTCCTTCACGTCATCGGCGAGGCGCCTGAACTCCCCCAGCGCCTTTCCGAGAGACCGGGCAACCTCGGGCAGCCTGGCGGGGCCGACGACAAGGAGGGCCACGATGATGATGATGACAAGCTCAGGTAAACCAATGCCGAACATACCATAAAGGTAACACAGATGGGGGGCGATGAAAAGTTTTACCTGGAGGTCAGGCGGGAAAAGCGTCTTGACAGGAGGTGATGACGGGAAATAGAATGAAACTACGAGTGCCGAGGGACGGGGGGGGATACAATGAATCAGGATAACGCGATCAAGGAGCTTCTTCGGACGAGCCGCGTCATCGCCGTGGTCGGCTTGTCCGCCGACGAGGATAAACCGAGCAATGTCGTTGCCCGGTACCTTATGGACAAGGGCTACAAGGTCATTCCCGTAAACCCGGGGCAAGAGACCATACTGGGCCAAAAATCGTACAAGTCGCTCGCGGATATCGATGAAAAGGTCGATATCGTCGATATATTTATGAAGGCTGAAAAAGTCCTTCCTTTTGTCCGGGATGCAATAACGTTGCGTCCCTCGGCAATATGGCTGCAGCTCGGCATCGTCAATGAGGAGGCAAAGAACGTCGCCGACGCAGAGAAGATCATGTTCGTCATGGATAAGTGTGTGAAACAGGAACATACGCGCCTGCTGCAGCGTCCCCGGTAGCTCATCGCCCCCGGCCGCCCCCAATCAGTCGCGGGTTATCTGCCCGTCGTGCATGGAATAAACCGGGATATCCTTCTTCCTGCTTCGAAACAGGCCGGCTATCTCCGGGTGACAGGTGAAATAGATCACCTGATGCGTGTCGGCGAGGGCGAGAATCGCGGCGGCGGCTTGTGCAGCGCGGACCGCATCGAAGTTGACGAGTATCTCATCCATGATGACGGGAAGGCTTTCGCCGCCGGCCGTGAAATTCGTGATGTAGCCGAACCGGAGAGCAAGATAGAGCTGTTCCGCGGTGCCCCTGCTCAGGTGCTCCGGTCTCTTCGTCTGCCCCTGGGGGGAGGCGATTTCAATCGTGTCCTCTCCGATGGGCGCCACGATCCTTTCGTATCGGCCCCCGGTGAGACTTCTGAAAAACCTGCTTGCGTCACTGATGACCTTCGGCTGCCGTTCCTCCTGAAACCGCTTTGTTGCGTCCGCCAGAAGATGCTTTGCAATCGCGTAGCTCCCCCACTCCAATGCCTGAAGACGGATCTCCTCGATGATCTTTTCCTCTTCCAACCTCAACCCGGATATATCGTCCGCGGAAGCAAGGGAGCTCATTTCCTGGCTCAGCGCTGCCTTTTCCTGGTATGCCTGCTGAAGCTTCTCCTCGATGTCCGCCAGCCGGCTCGCACACTCATCACTCGTCGTCTTAAGCTCGTCCTTGCTGTAGTGGTGTAACTCTTCCTTGAGCGCGGAGGTCTCCTCACGTCCGGACAGCTTCTCTATGTCCCTTTCCGTCTTTTCTTTGTCGGCTAAGAGGGCGCTTCTTTTTTCATAGAGGGCCGCTCGCTCGCGGAATGCCTCCTCGGAACCTGCTCCTGCTTCGGTCAGGAGCGCGGCCACATCCTCCCTCAGCCGGGCCGGCTCGCCGCGAGCCCGGCTCGTCCTGAACTCGATATCTTCAAGGTGCTTCCGCAGACCCTCCTTCCGCGTCCTCTCGGTCTTTGCCTCCTCATACGCATTCTCCAGCGCTTCCACGGCCGCTACAAGCCTTTCGTCGGCGGGGACCGGCATCGTGAGAGCTTCGCACAGGCCGGCCGCCAATTCCTGATATGCCCGGATATGGTGCTCGCAATTCCCGAGCTGGGCCGTCAAATCGGCTCTTTCGTCAATGCTGCGGACGCACTCGTCTATTTTGTGCAGGGCCTCCATTGTCGTGGAAGGCGATAAGGGCTGATCGAACCCCGCGGCTAAGAGCCAGTCGCGCCACAGCCGCCACCCTTTTTCTTCGTCCTCGGCCGCCTTGTCCATAATTGCTTTGGCATCATCACGCGCCTTTTTTGTGATGCCTACCCTGTCGGACCGGTCCTTATACCGCGCTTCCGCCTTTTCCCTCTCGTGGAGACGAGCGACAATCTCCAGGTCCCGCCTGAGCTGCGCGTCCAGAAGGGGCAGGAAGCTCGCGGCATCGGGGTCCGACAGACCGCCGAAAGAGCGCACCCCGGCCGCAACGGAAAGGTAATCACTTTGATGCTTCTCCATGCGCCTGATCCGCTCCGCGTTTTCCGCCAACGTCGTGAGCCGGCTTCTGATGTTCTCTACCATGGGAAAGACCTGATGGACCGTCCTCGGCGTCATTCCCGACGCGAGGTGTGCGCCCCGCAGATACGCTTCCCACTCCTTTCCGGCCGTCCGTAAGCGCGTCTCCTCCGCCTCTTTTTTTGTCCTCCCCTCCTCCATGGCCTCCATGGCCTTTTCGGTCCTGCCGATCCATGTCTTCCGGTCCTCAACCAGGCTTAGTATCCGCTCGCATCGTCTCATCTCTTCATCGACCGCAGCCTCCTGGAGGTCGAGGGCCTCAACCACGTGCTGCCCTTGCGTCTCCGGCGCCCGGGTGAGTTCCTCAATTTTCCGGTCGACCGCGCTGCGGCTGCCGCCGGCCTCATCCAGGACGGACGCGGCGGCGGAGATCCCGGCATCCAGCTCCGCGAGCCGCAGCCCGGCGGTGGCGGCTCGGGCCGATGACGCCTTGAGGGCAGCCGCATAGAGCGCACAGCCGAGCATGCCCGCAAGCACAACGCATGCGGCGAGAGCGGACCACGCATGCGATCCGCGCGGCAGAGAGAGCATAAGGATCACGGCGCCAAGAAGAATGGCGGCAAAAGAGACGAGTTTTGCGGTCTTTCCCGGCGGCGTCCGGAGGCCGGCGGTATAGTGCTTCTTCTCCTCTTCCCTGTCCGCAAGTCGCTGTCTCTCATAGTCGATCTTTAATGAGAGTTTGTCACGAGTGGCGACAAGGGCCCGCAGCATCCGCAAGGAAGTCTTGCGGGCGGCCAGCTCCTCACGGGTGAGGGCAACGGGTCCTATCTCCCCGATTTCACGGGTTTTCTGCTCTACCATCCTTCGCGCGTCCTCAAGGTCCCCGGATGCCGCGTCGATCCGGCTTTCCGCGTTTCGGACCTCTCCTTCGAGGTCGGCAAAGATCCGCTCGAAGGTCTGGACTTTTTCCCGGGCAGCTATGGAACAATCGAATGAGGCGATCTCCTCCTCGCTCCAGTCCGCGCTGATTTCCCGAATAGCATCTTTCAGCCGCTCCCTCTCTTTCTCGCGCTCTTTTCGGATCCCCGGCAGATCGGCGATAGTGGAAGCAAATTGGTCCCTCCCTTTTTGCAGTTGCGCGATGGTCTCCTCGTCCGCTGCTCTTTCCACCGCGGGCGTCCTTTCCAGCTCTTTCCCCGCCTCCTCCTCGTCCCTGAGTGCCGACGCGAGGTCCGCCTTCCTTGCGGCAAAGCTGTTTTCAGCATTGACGCGGCCGGCTCTCAGGTCTTCGAGGATCTGTCGCTGCCTCTCTATTTCCTCACGGGCAAAAAGCGACCTGTCCGGAGAGAGCACTTTTTCCTCTGTCCAGTCCTTGCCAAGCTCGGAAAGGGTGGTGCCGACGCTCTTGCCGATGACCGCGATCCGCTGTCTCAATGCGGGTATGGCGGCGCGGTCGGCGACGTAGGTTGCCTTCCTGGAGAGCAGCTCGCGGACCGGCTCGGACTGTTCCAGGAGGCGCTCGTCTGCATGGAGGTTTTGCAGCTCCCGCAAGGCCGCGTCGTGCTCACCGGCCAGTGTGGCGCACAGCGCAACTTGTGCCTCGATCTTTTCACCCAGCCGGTCCAGACGGTCAACACCCTTGGCGGGGAAACTTTCTATTTTGAGGGGCAGGTCTGCCAGTTCCCGTTCAAGGGTCTTGAGCAGCACCGCATCATCCCACACCTTGAGGTAGGTGTCGATCCGCTCCTTCTCCCGGTTTGACGAGCGTATCGCCGCCCTGTACTCTTCTATGACCCCCGCCGTGCGGCGAAGCCCCTGAAACGCCTCATCGTATCTTTTCAGCTCCTGCCGGCTGTCGCGCAATCTGTTCCGGATGTCTTCGAGGTCGCGCAGCCTTCGGTTGATCTCCGGGGTCCTGCCGCCCGGCTTAAAAAGCTCATCGAGCTTCTTGCCTATGGTTGTCATCGCCGTCGACAACGCGCGCACGCCTGTGCCCATGCCGGCCCCGTAAAGAGCGGACTTCACCGCGTCGTTATCGAGGGTCTCCATGCTCTGGAGCTCGCTCAAGCTGAAGGCGTAGACGTTTCGATAGAGCTCGCGGGTCGTGCCGCCGAGTAGCTCAGCCAGCGCCTCTTCACCCGCTTTTCTGCCGTCGGGGTGGGTGACGCTTACCAGACCGCCTTTTTTTCCTGCCCTTCTTTCAAGAGAGATCTCCCCGAATCGCCGGCTCACGAAGGTGAGGCGGCCACCCTGGGTCCCGCCCGAGAGCGGTGGGTACTCGTTGTCTTTCGATCTCTTGTCCCTGAAGCCGAACAACATGTCCCGTATGAACCAGAGACACGTCGATTTGCCTGCCTCATTGTCGCCCGAAAAGAGGATAAATCCAGGTGGAAGGCCTTCCACGGACAGGTTATGGAATATGCCGAACCCATCCACAAACATATCCGATATCCTCATTCGTCCGCCTCAAGCGCGTCGATACAGATCAACTCGGCCCTTTCCACCATCGCGCGGATTTCATCGTCGGTAAACCCCTCAACTGCGCCGCGGACTGCCCTGTTCGAGAGGATATCGGAAAGCTCTCTTTGCCGCGCTTTCGTCGGCTCGTCGCGCAGCTCCCGGGATATGCGCAAGACCTGGGCAAGGAAATCGGCGCCTTTCCGTCTTTCTTCCGGATCTATTTCCGGACGGCAGCGAAAGTCGATCTCCTGCACCCACACAAAGGGGTCCTCGGACGCAAGCGACTCCTGTACGCGTTGAAGCAGCTCCTCCATATTATTTCCCTTACGCAGCTCCTGGTATAAAGCCCCCCTCCCTGTCAGTCGGGTGCGGCAGATCACTGCCCTCCCGTCGGACTCTCCCGCCAGGTTCTGGACCCTCGTGTGGAGTGCGAGGCAAAGCCGGTCAAGAGTCGGAATGGACTCGATGCCGACGTCGATCTCGGCCCAGCGTATGGCGTCGAGGGCATAAAACTCCACATTGCTGACGGCGCCGTCTTCAACCGTCACGATATGGCAACCTCTTTTGCCTTTCTCACGAAAGCTCCTGCCTTGCGTGTTGCCCGGGTAGAGTACGGAGGACCGGTTGTCCAAAACGCTCTTCTCATGGACGTGCCCCAGGGCCCAATAGTCAAATTCCACTTCAAGCAGCTCACTGAGCTGGCACGGGGCATAGGGGTCATGACCCGTATTCGAGCCGACGGTGCAATGGAGCAGGCCGATGTGGAAGGGCTCGGATGCGCGGCGCCTGAATCTCTTCGCCAGATTCTCCGTTTCATTTCTCCTTGCGTGGCTGATACCCGATATGACTGCCACGGTCGCCCCTTCCCTTTGAAAAGGCATCGATTCTACTGCGCGGTAGCCGAATATGTGGACCTTGGCCGGAAAGGAGAGTGCCGAAGACCGGCTGTCGTAAGGGTCGTGGTTGCCGTGGACCACGTAGGAGGCGATGTTCTTTTCCGCGAGCCGGACCAGTCCGTCGTGAAACCGGAGCTGGGCGCGAAGGCTTCGGTCCTCCCCATCATATATGTCGCCGGCCACCACAAGAAACTGGACCGCTCTTTCGATGCAGAGGTCGATGAGGGCGTCGAAGGCCTGAAAGGTTGCAGAGCGCAAGGGGTCCGAGATTGCGGGGTTCTTTGCCGTGATCCCTTTAAACGGACTGTCGAGGTGAAGGTCCGCAACGTGAACAAAGGAAAAGGAACGACTGCTCATAATCCTGCCTGATTCAACTGACGGGTATTGAAGCAGCTTTTACCAACATCCGCAGCGTTTGTCAATTGCTTTTGAAACGGCCGATCTTTCACCATTTCTGCACGCCGCACGTTTTTTGTGCTATATTATCGGGCAAATAAGGGCAAAAAGTGCATCGAGATCGGATCCGGTAACGGCGGGGAGGGGTTTGCAGCGTGGCTCAGGAAAAACTGAGGATACTTTCTTCGACGTTGGCAGAGATATATATGCGCCAGGGCCACTTCGACAAGGCGAGGGAAGTGTACGAGAAGCTTTTGCTGAAGGACGGCGAGAATGTGCTTTACCGGAGGAGATTTTCGCTCCTTTCAGAGGAATCGCCGGGCACAAAGAAGCTCAAGCTGCTCTCCCGGATCCTGGGAAAGATTGAAGAAAGGCGTGATGAGAGAGAAGCGGATAAGTAGAATTGTCGAGATCCTGGAACGGCAGGGACTCCACGCCTGCATTATCAAGGGCATGGAGAATATCTTCTACCTCACCGGCTTCCGGGGTTCGGAGGGGACGGCGGTTGTCACCAGGGGCGATGTTCTCCTCGTGGTAGACAGCAGGTATATCACCTATGCCCGCGAGGCTGCGAAGGGCTGTGTCGTGCTTGAGACAAAGGGAAAGGACGGGACTATGGAGAGTCTTTTCCAGAGGTACGGCATTACGAGAACGGGTTTTGACAGCCATCATACGACGTTTGAGACCTACCGGTCGTTGAGGGACGGCAGCCCGTCCGTCGAATTTGTGCCTCTCGCGAATGACCTGGAGTCGGTGAGACAATGCAAGGAGCCGGAAGAGGTCCTCGCGCTGCAAAAGGCCATAAGCATAGCGACGGAGGCCTTTACCGCCGTCTTTGAGAAGATCGCGCCGGGAAGGACCGAAAAGGCGATAGCGAACGACCTGGAGTATGCGATGCGGAGCTTTGGCGCGGAGGGGGCGTCGTTCGAGACCATCGTCGCCTCGGGGCCGAGGTCTGCGCTCCCCCACGGACAACCGACCGACAAGGCCCTGAAGGCGGGGGAAGTGGTGATCATAGATTTCGGGTGCCGGGTCGACGGGTATTGCTCCGATGAAACGTGCACTATTTCTCTGGGAAAAACGAGTAAGCAACTACAGGAGATCCACGACGTGGTCCGTGACGCGAAGCAGAAGGGCCTCGATGCGGTGAGGGCCGGTCTGCCGGTGCGGGAGCTGGACATGATCGTGCGGGGGTTCATCGAGGAGAAGGGCTACGGGGAGTTTTTCGGTCACGGGACCGGCCACGGCGTGGGCATAGCGGTCCACGAGCCGCCGGCGGTGACGAACAGGGGCGAAGGGCTCCTGGAAGAGTATATGGTTATTACCATTGAGCCCGGTATTTACATACCCCATGTGGGTGGAGTACGCCTGGAGGACATGGTGCTTGTGAAAGAGAACGGGGGAGAGGTCCTCACCCGTTTGCGGAAAGACCTATTCGAGACACAAGGGGGCTTGCGATGATGGCAGCGACGAGTGAATTCAGGAAGGGCTTGAAAGTGCTTTTGGATAACGAACCTTTTATCATAGTCGATTTTCAGCACGTCAAACCGGGAAAGGGCGGTGCTTTCGTCAGGACGAGGATGAAGAGCCTGGTGACGGGAAATGTGCTCGACAGGACGTTCAGGTCGGGCGACAAGATCGAGATCCCCGAAATGGAAGAGAAACAGATGCAATACATGTACAAAGAGGGGGTAAACTACTACTTCATGGACGTGAACACCTACGACCAGCTTTTTGTCGAAGAGGAAAACCTGGGCGATGCGAAGAACTATCTGAAGGAGGGGTTGGTGATAAACGTCTCTTTTTACAAGGGGAAGGCCATCGGGGTGGAGCTTCCCAACTTCGTCGATCTGAAGGTGGCGAAAACGGAACCCGGCATCAAAGGGGACACGGCTCAAAATGCGACCAAGCCGGCCGAGCTGGAATCGGGCCACGTGCTCCAGGTGCCTCTCTTCCTGGAAGAGGGGGAAGTGATAAAAATCGACACCAGGTCGGGGGAGTACATCACAAGGGTTTCCAAATAGGTGGCTTATGCTCGTGACGTTCGAGGGGATCGAAGGGAGTGGAAAGACTACACAGGTTGAGCTTCTTTGCAAGTACCTGCAGGAAAAGGGCTACCAGGTAATAAGAACGCGGGAGCCGGGCGGCACCGCGCTCGGCGAGGCGCTGCGCAAGGTCCTGCTGCAGAAGGACCTCCATCTGCTTCCCCTCTCGGAGCTGCTCATATTTATGGCCGTCAGGTCGCAGCATATGGAGGAAGTAATCACGCCGGCCCTCGCCAGGGGGGCTGTCGTTGTCTGCGACCGGTTTGTCGATGCTACCTATGCCTACCAGGGATACGGCAGGGGCGTCGACCTGGGGATTATCGCTACCCTTAACCGCCTCGTCACAAAAGGCGTCACGCCGAACCTCACCATCCTTCTCGACTGCGAGGTGGATGTGGGACTCGCGAGGAAGCTGGTCCATAACCCCCGGCTGGACAGGTTCGAGCAGGAAGAGGCCGCGTTCCACGAACAGGTCAAGCGGGGCTACCTCAAGCTGGTGGAAGAGGACGAAAAAAGATTTTATGTGATCAACGGGAAGCGGGATATCGAGGCGACCCATATCGCGATACGAGACAGGGTGGAAAGGCTGTTGGAAAGCCATGGAGTTTAGCGCCGCCGGTCATGACCATCAGAAGCATGTGCTTTCGTCGCTCGTAGAAAAGGGGAAACTCCCCCATGCACTGCTCTTTGCCGGACCCAGGGGCGTAGGGAAACGGACGATAGCCGTCGAGCTGGTAAAGAACCTTTTTTGTGAGAAAGGCAGCGCCTGCGCAATGTGCCGCGCATGCCGGAACGTCGACTCCGGTCTCCATCCTGATTTCACCCTCGTGAGCGGAGAGACATCGATCAAAATAGATGAGCTGCGCGCGATTATGAAAGAGGTCTACGAGTCTCCCTTTGAGGCTCCGGTAAGGGTGATCCTCATCGACAATGCGGAGCTTATGACGCATGAGGCGGCAAACGCCCTCCTGAAAACACTGGAAGAGCCTCCGCCTTCCAACCTCTTTGTGCTCGTCTCCTCAAGAGAGCAGGAGATACCGCTGACCGTGAGGTCCCGCTGCATGCGTCTCGGGTTCGGCCCGCTTTCAACGGAAAACCTGTGCGCGTACTTCGAGGGGGTGCTGAAGCTGGACGGGCAAAAAGCGCAGCTCCTTGCCGCCATGAGCAACGGCAGCATCGCGTCCGGGCTTTTCTGGATGGAAGAAGAACACTACCGGATGAGGCAACGGATCGCGGAGCTGCTGACGGGCGCGAAGGAGACGTCCATACATGCGGCCCTTCTGGCGGAAAGAATGACGGCGAAGGAGGACGAGATGGAATACCTCTCCTTCCTCCTCTCCTTTTTCAGGGACATCTGGTGGCTCTGCCGCACCGGCGACTCAGGCGGCCTGCTCAATAAAGACCTGGCAGGGATCATGAGCGGCGCCGCAGCCGGGGGCGTCGCATGGGCGGAATCGTCCATACTAAGGATCCAGGAGATGTCAAAAACGCTTCGCTACAACATAAACAGGTGGCTCGCCATGGAAACGCTGATGCTTCACCTCGTGAGGCCGGCATGAAGTCATGCCGGGTAAAATTTGACTATCTGACAGGGACCGTCGAGCTGGAGGCGGTTGACGATTTGAAGATCGGCGACCAGGTTGTGGCTGACCTCGACAAGGGCGAATGCCTCGGGGTTGTGGCGACGGAACCGGCGGAGACCTTGAAGGAGGGGCTGCGCAAGGTGGTGAGGAAGGCGTCTCCCGAAGAGGTTGCCGACTACCAGGTCCTGAAGAGAAAAGAGGGCTACGCTTTCGATCTGTGCAAGCGGAAGATCGCGGAGATGAGGCTGCCCATGAAGCTCCTGCGGGCCGAATATCTGCTCAGGTCCGCCAAGCTCCTCTTCTATTTTTTTTCCGAGGACAGGGTTGATTTCCGGGACCTGGTCAAAGAGCTGGCGAAGGAGTTCAAGGTGCGGATAGAGATGCGGCAGGTCGGCGTCAGGGACGAGGCCAAGATCATCGGGGGCATCGGAAACTGCGGGAACGTGGTCTGCTGCAAACGTTTTTTGAACAGCTTCTCCATAGTCTCCATAAAGATGATGAAGGAGCAGAACCTCCTCCTCAACCCATCCAAGATCTCCGGCGTCTGTGGGAGGCTCATGTGCTGCCTGGGCTATGAGTACGGTATGTACGTGGAGCTGAAGAAGGACTTCCCCAAGGTGGGCAAACGGGTGACGACGCCGCAGGGCGAGGCCAAAGTCATAAAGAACAACGTGCTGACCCAGACCGTCACGGTCGAGACCGGCGACGGGAAAGAGGTGACGTTCCCGGTAAAGGATGTGAGACAGTTGAAGAGCGGGGAGACGTAAGTGAACAAGCATTACTATATTACCACGCCTATCTACTATATCAACGACGTGCCGCATATAGGCCATGCCTACACCACCTGCGCCGCCGACGTGATGGCGCGTTACAAAAGAATCTGCGGCTACCGGGTCTTTTTCCTCACCGGGGTCGACGAGCACGGTCAGAAGGCCCAAAAGACCGCCCTTGAGCAGGGCATCCGGCCGCAGGAGCTGGCGGACAGGATGCTGCCCAGGTTCGTCGATCTCTGGAAGCTCCTCTCCATCACGAACACAGGGTTCGTCAGGACGACGGACGCCGCCCACAGAAAGGTAGTCCGGTACCTTTTCGAAAAGATTTACGAGAAAGGCGACATCTACCTTGGGGAATACGAGGACTGGTACTGTATCCCCTGTGAAGGCTATTTTACCGAGGTGCAGCTCAAAGAGGGCAACTGCCCCGATTGCGGCCGAGGCGTGGAGCGGCTCAAGGAGGAGAGCTACTTCTTCAGGATGTCGCGCTACGGCGAGCCCCTGCTCCGCTACCTGGAACAGCACAAGACCTTCGTCATGCCCGAGGTGCGGCACAACGAAGTGACAAGTTTCGTGAAAAGCGGGCTCCACGACCTGTCTATAAGCAGAACCACCTTCGACTGGGGCATCCCCGTTCCCGGCAACCCTGTCCACGTGATCTATGTCTGGTTCGACGCCCTGGCGAATTACCTGACCGGCGCCGGGTTTTTGAGCGACATGGACCGGTTCGAACAGTTCTGGCCGGCCGATGCGCACCTCATCGGCAAAGACATTCTCAGGTTCCACGCCGTCTACTGGCCCTCCTTTCTTATGTCTGCGGATATCCCGCTGCCTGAGCACGTCTTTGCCCACGGCTGGTGGACGGTCGAGGGCCGGAAGATGTCCAAATCCCTGGGCAACGTGGTAGACCCCTTCGAAATGGCGAACACTTACGGCGTCGATGAATTCAGGTTCTTCCTGTTCCGGGAGGTGCCCTTCGGTCTCGACGGCGATTTTTCGCGGGACGCCATCGTGGCCCGCATCAATGGGGATCTCGCGAACGATTACGGCAACCTCGTGTCGAGGAGCGCGAACATGGTCGGGCGGTTCCTGGCCGGCAGGCTGGATTTGCCCGGTCGGTCGGGGGGCACGGACGCGGCCCTGATAGAGAAAACGCAAGGCCTCTTGACCGAGTACCGAAAGAAAATGGATGTCTTCGGCTTCTACAAGGCCTTGAACAGCGTCTTTGAGCTTACCGCCCTCGTGAACAAGTATATAGACACGGAAGCACCATGGAAGCTCGCCAAAGAGGACCCGGCCCGGCTTTCCACCGTGCTCTATAATATCTGGAACGGCGTCAGGATCTGCACGCTCCTCCTCTATCCCTTCATGCCGTCAAAGACGGCCGCTGCCTGGAAGGCGCTGGGGATCAACCGGGACATCGGGAAGGCGGCCTTTGACGAGGAAAGAGTATTCTACCATGCCGGCGACCTCTCCCCCATAGAGAGGATAGCGCCCCTGTTTCCGCGGAGAGAACGCTAAAGTATGTCTTTCACCATTCTAAAGCAGATCCTGGAAAGGGTCCTGCGGGAGCAGGACTTCAAGGGCGACATCGAGGCGTACAGGGTTTTCTCCGAATGGGCGGAGATTGTGGGGCAGAAGGTGGCGGGCCATACCAGACCTGTGCGCCTGGGCGATAAGCTCCTCTACGTGGAAGTGGACGATCACCTATGGCTTGCCCAACTGAAATATATGAAAACGGATATGTTGAGAAAGATAGACCGCGCGATAAAGCCCGGTCTCTTCAAGGATTTAAAGTTCTTTCTTAAGAGCGTCCAGTAGGCTGCGGTACGGCAACCCCAGCTCGTCGGCAATCCGTCTTACCTCTTCGAACTCGATGTGGGTCTTCACGAGCCTTCCCGACCTGTCGTACCCTTTTTTGACCTTTACCGGGCCGAACGACGTCTGGCGCACCTCTTCCTCTCTGGCAAGGATTATCCGAAACTCCGACCTGAGCCGCAGGCCAAAGGTCGACGTCTCCTGAAAGACCGCTTCCGTCAAGGAGGCGACGCGGGATGCCGGGGCAAGGATCGAGAGGCGTATGCCCGACCTGCCCTTTTTCATCTGCACGGGGAAATAAAGCACATCGAGGGCGCCTTCACGACGGATCCTCTCTGCCGCGACCCCCATATATTCGGTCTCCATATCGTCCATGTCCGCTTCCATGACCCATATCTCTTCATCGACTGCCGGCCCTTCCGTCTCACCGATAAAGACGCGCAGGACATTCGGCCTCGCCGTCTCGAAGGTGCCGAACCCGCAGCCGTGGCGGACGATCCTGAACGCCGGTCTTGCCTGGTGTTTTACGTAGTGCCTGACAATTGCCGCTCCTGTCGGAGTGGTCAGCTCAAGCTCTTCGTCGAGGAAGACCACGTGAAAACCGGAGAGGAGTTCCGTGGTTGCGGGCGGCGGGTTGGGCATCATGCCGTGGGCCGTTTTCACGAAGCCCCTGCCGACCGGCACAGGTCCGCAGAACACCGTGTCTATATCGAAGTAGGCGACTGCCCGGGCCACGCAGAGCACGTCGATAATCGTATCTATATGGGAGAGCTCATGGAAGTGTATCTCCTCCGTGGGTACGCCGTGCACCTTCGATTCGGCGTCGACGATGACGTCGAGGATGGCCCCCGCGTCCGTCTTGACGCGCGTTTGCGTATCCAGGCCCTCTATCATCTGCCGCATTTGTGTGACGGACAGGTGGATATCGCTCGGACCCATCAACAGATGGGTCCCGACGATCGCCCCCCGGCGCTTTTTTTCGGGTTCGATGGAAGGCATGCTGACGGGGAGCTGCCCGAGCAGATCCGTCAACACCGAAAACGGGCATCCCGCGTCGAGGAGGGCGCTGATCGTCATATCGCCGCTTATGCCAAGGACAGGGTCTATGTAGAGGATGTTCATAGGCGGTTGATGAGGGTGGCGAAATAGGCTGCGCCGAAGCCGTTATCGATGTTGAAGGTGGCGACGGTGGAACAGGAGTTGAGCATGGCGAGGAGGGCTGAAACGCCTCCGAAGCTCGCGCCGTAACCGATGCTCGTCGGGACCGCGATGACGGGCGCGGCCACGATCCCTGCCACAATGGACGGGAGCGCGCCTTCCATGCCTGCGGCCACTATGACGACCCGGGCCTTTTTGAGGAGGTCCAGGTTCCGGAGGAGGCGGTGAATGCCGGCGATACCCACGTCGTAGAGCGTTTCCGTCGCGTTGCCGAAGAACACGGAGGTCGTGCAGGCTTCCTCGGCAACGGGGATATCGCTTGTCCCGGCGGAGACGACCAGGATTGTGCCTTTCCCCTTTACGGACGTGTCCTTCCTGATGGTGAAGCAGCGGGCTGCCTTGTGATAGCTGCTTTCCGGAAAGGACTCGGTGAGCCGGCCGCCCTTCTCCGGATCGATCCTCGTGGCGAGCACGTCGATCCCTTTCTCCGTCATGGACCTGACGATCTCCTCAATCTGCTCGAATGTCTTGCCTTCGCCGAAAATGACCTCCTGAATGCCTTTCCTGAGCTGCCGGTGAAGATCGATCTTCGTGTGCGTCAGGTCCTGGAACGGCACGTCCTTCAGTTCCTCGAAGGCGGCCTGCACGGAAACCGTGCCGCCGGCGACCGCGGAAAGGAGGGCGAGGATGCGTTCATCCATGTTCTTCCACCAAAAAAGCGTTCTTGACAAGCTTGATCTTATCGTAGTCGATGCCGATCACGTCGAAGCGGACCCTCCTGTCCGTGCAGCGATGCGTCTTCAGATAAAAGAGGGCGGCCCTCACGAGATGCCGCTTTTTCCTCTCGTCTATGGAGCAGACCGCCTCTCCAAAGGACGGCGTGTTTCTCTTCTTTACCTCCACAAAAACGAGAAAGCCTCCTTCTTCGGCGATGACGTCTATCTCGCCCAGTCTGTTTCGATGGTTCCTCTCGACTATCTTGTATCCCCTGCGCTTCAGGGTTTCGACGGCGGTCTCTTCGCCGCGTAAACCCTCTTCCCGGCTAGTCACCGCAATACTCCTTCACGCCCCTAAAGGTCCGCCTGTGGAGGGGCGAGATGCCGAACCTCTCAATGGCCAGCTTGTGCTCCCAAGTGGGATACCCCTTGTTCTTCTTCCAGTTGTAATGCGGATAGGCAGCATCGTAGATAGCCATCAGCCGGTCCCTCACCACCTTCGCCACTATGGAGGCGCAGGCGATGAAGAAGCACTTGCGGTCGCCCTTGACGACCGCCTTCGATTGGTCCATCCCTTTGAGGGGAAAGAGCCCGTCAACAAGCAGGAGACGGGGCCGGAGGGCGGTGTTTCTCACTGCTCTCTCCATGGAGAGGAGCGAGGCATAATGGATGTTCAGCCGCTCGATCTCTTCAGGGCTTGCCACCCCTACCGTCACCTTGTACGCGTTTTCCAGTATCCATCCGAAAAGATACTCTCTTTCCTTTTCGCTGAGCAGCTTTGAATCGTTGACCTTTTCTTTGAGAGCCGGCAGACCCTCCCAGACGACGCACGAGGAGACGACAGGGCCGGCCAGCGGGCCTCGCCCGGCCTCGTCAAGACCTGCCACGAGGTCTGTCAGCCGGCAGCGCAGCCGTTGGGGTTCAGCACCCCCTCGATGGGCTAAGCCCATCGAGCCTCCCCGCTCACAACAGCACAACCATTGGGGTTCAGCACCCCCTCGATGGGCAAAGCCGCGACCCGCTTCGCGGGTGCCCCGGCCTCCCCGCTCACAACAGCACACTAATCCCTTTTTTCTTTAAGCTTTGCCGCTTTCCCTTTCAGGTTTCTGAGGTAATAGAGCTTGCCTCTGCGCACCTTTGCCTTGCTCATTACCTCGATGTGCTCGATCAGGGGTGAATGCTTGGGAAAGGTCTTCTCGATCCCTACGCCATAGGAGACCTTCCGGACAGTGAAAGTTGCCCTGGTGTTGCCGCCCCTTTTTCCGATGACCACGCCTTCGAACACCTGAACCCGTTCCTTGTCGCCTTCATAGATCTTCGTGAAGACCTTGACGCTGTCGCCGACGCCCACCTCGATGAGGTCGAGCCTCATATGTTCCTTTTCAATCAAGTCAATCGTCTCGTTCATCTTCTCCTCCTCTCGCGCCGAACAGTCTATCAAGAATGATACCGATGGCGACGCGCAGCGACAGGTGGTTATACGCCCCCTGCCCCCTGATCGGCAACAATACTCTTTCGCAGCTTCCCACTATATCGGGGGGCAGACCCCATCCGGTACCGAAAAGCAGCAGGAACGGCCTGGGGTCGGCTTCAATCCATCTTCTCAATTGGCCGTAGCCGATGGAGCCGTCCCTTTTCGTCGACGAGGTCCCGATCAGTATCGGCGCGCTCCCCTGAAATGCGGACATTACGTCGCCGATGCTCTTTTTTATGCAAATCTTTTCAAGGGCTTTCGCCCTATGCGGGTTGTACTGCCGCCCGTAGCCCGTCCGCCAATGGTCGACAAGCTGCTCCGCTATCCCCTTTTGTTTTTCCAGGGGAGTCACAATATAGCATAATCCCACGCCGAATGTCATGCAACTTCTCGCCGTGTCGTGTAATTCAAGGTTGGTGATGCTCGTCGAGACGATATCGCCCTGTTTATCGAGGACCGGATAATGGATAATGGCGAGGGAGACAGCGCCCATGTCTACTCTATCTCCTCCAGAACCTGTCGCATCATGATCTCGTCCTCACGGGTAGGCTGAAAACGCTCCATCAGGTCGGGCCTCCGCAAGATAGTCCTTTTGAGCGACTGCTTTCTTCTCCACCTGCGGATCTCCTCATGGTTTCCGGACAAGAGCACCTCCGGCACCTGCATCTCCATGAACTCCCTCGGCCTCGTATACTGAGGATATTCGAGAAGGCCCCGGCTGAAGCTCTCGTCCGCCGGAGATGCCTCGTTGCCGAGCACACCGGGAACCAGCCGGGAAACGGCATCGACCACCACAAGGGCCGCCGTCTCGCCGCCCGAGAGGACATAATCGCCAATCGACACCTCGTCATCCACCAGGGAGTGTATGCGTTCGTCAACGCCCTCGTAGCGCCCGCAAAGGAGGGCGAGATGGGGGATGTGAGAGAACCCGGCGGCCGACTCCTGATCGAAGCGCCTGCCGTGGGGTGTGAGGAGGACAAAATGTGGCCGCGGCTGATCCTTTCTCACCTGCTCCATGGCGTAATGGACGGGCTCCACCTTCATCACCATACCCGCTCCACCGCCAAAAGGGGCGTCATCGGCGGTATGGTGGATATCGGCTGCGAACGCCCTTATGTCGACGATATTGAATTCGAGAAGGCCTTTCTCCCGCGCCTTCTTTATAAGACTCTCGTTGAGGGGGGATTCAAATATGCCGGGGAACAGGGTCAGGATCGTGAAAATCATTCAACGAGCCCGCCCTCTCTGACGCGCACGAGCCCGTCTTCCCTGCTGATGGCTGCGATATGGGCCCCGGTCATCGGCACGAGCACTTCCCTCGCGCCCCCGATAACCAGGATATCGCCCGCCTTGGTGTGCATGACGTCCACCACCGTCCCCACCTTGCGGTCCTGCTCCGTGACTGCGGTGAGACCGATAAGCTGATAATCGTAATACTCGTCCTCCCCAAGGGGCGCAAGGTCCTCTTCTCTCACAAAAAGCTCCCTCTTGAAGAGAAAGCGCGCATCCTCCGCGGTCTCCAAGCCCCTGAATTTTATGATGAAAAGGTCTCTCTGGAGGCGAACCTGCACAGGCTTCAGCTCTCGCTTCGTGCCGTTGTCGTCAGCGAAAAACGAGGGGTACTGCAAGGAAGCCGCGCTACCTTCGTTGTAGTACCGGAATTTTATCTCTCCTCTTACTCCACAGGCGGATACGACCCGCCCCACCGGGATAAAGTTCATTACTCGATTATTTCGAGCACGGCCCTCTTCTTTACCTTGGTTGAAGCTGCGCTCAGTATCGTCCTCATAGCTCGGGCAGTCCGCCCTTGTTTGCCGATGACCTTTCCCAAATCATCCTTGGCTACGCTGAGCTCGATAACTGATGTCTTTTCCCCTTCGATTTCGGAAACCTTCACCTGATCAGGGTTATCTACCAGTGCCCTCGCGATGTACTCGATCAGTTCTTTCAGCATAGCTCCACCTCCGGAGGATTAATGTGTTGCCTCGCTCAAAACCCCTTCCCGCTTGAAGAGCTTCTCAACCGTCTTCGTCGGCCTTGCGCCTTTCTGATACCAGGCTGTTATTTTGTCTTTGTCGAGATGTACCTCGAAAGGGTCCGCCAGGCAATTGTACGTGCCCACCATCTCGATAAATCTTCCGTCCCTCGGGTATCTCTCGTCTGCCACGACGATCCGATAAAAGGGCTGCTTCTTTGCACCGCGTCGTGTAAGTCTGAATTTTACCGCCAATCTTGCCTCCTCATTTGAATAAGTGTTTTGGAAGACCTTTCATGCCTCCCTTCGTAAATGTCTTGATCATCTTCTTCGTGTCCATGTATCGTTTCAGAAGCTCGTTCACGTCCTGGACGCGGTGACCGCTCCCCTTCGCTATTCTCATCCTGCGGGAGCCGTCGAGGAGGTGGGGATAGAGCCGCTCCTTCTGGGTCATGGAATTGATGATTGCCTCGGTGCGCCTGATCTCCTTTTCAGTTTCCGAAAAATCTACCGCCCCTTTCAGCTTGCCCAGTCCCGGGATCATTCCGATGACCGATTCCATGCTCCCGAGCTTTTTGATCTGTTTGATCTGCTCCTTGAAGTCTTCGAGGGTAAACTCGTCCTTTCTCAGCTTGCGCTCGAATTCTTTTGCCTTCTTCTCATCAAAGACCTCCTGGGCCTTCTCGACCAGGGAGACCACGTCGCCCATGCCGAGGATGCGGGAGGCCATCCTGTCCGGGTGAAACACCTCAAGGGCATCGAGCTTCTCGCCTATGCCGATGAACTTGATATACTTGCCTGTTGAGGCCCGGACGGAAAGGGCTGCGCCACCCCTTGCGTCGCCGTCGAGCTTCGTGAGGATAATCCCGTCAATCGCCACCTTCTCATCGAAGGCCTTTGCGATGTTCACCGCGTCCTGCCCTGTCATGGCGTCGACAACGAGGAGCGTCTCCCGTGGGTTGAGCAGCTTCTTCTGTCTGACAAGCTCCTGCACCATCTCTTCATCGATGTGCAGCCGGCCCGCGGTATCGACTATAAGGGTGTCGAACCCCTTTTTCATGGCGTAGGCCCTTGCACCCCGGCAGATCTCGACCGGATCGGCCCCTTCTGCCGGCACGTAAGCCTCGATCCCCAGCTGGCTGCCTATTTTGGCGAGCTGCTGGATGGCCGCCGGCCTGTAGACATCCGTCGGCACAAGGAGGGGTTTCCGCCCCTTTTTTCTCAGGTAAAGCGCCAGCTTCCCGGCGGTGGTCGTTTTGCCGGAGCCCTGAAGGCCGAGGAGCATTACCGGGACAGGCGGGGAACCGGCGACATCGAGGGGTTTATTCGTCTCGCCAAGAAGGCCGCACATCTCGTCATAGACGACCTTGATGAACTTCTGGCCGGGGGTGATGCTCGTCATCACCTCTTCCCCCAGGGCCTTCTCTTTCACCCTTTCGAGGAAGTCCTTCGCCACCTTGTAGTTGACGTCCGCCTCAAGGAGGGCTACCCTCACCTCGCGCAAAGAGTCCTTGACGTTGCCCTCGCTGAGCTTGCCGTAACCCTTCACTTTTTTGAATATTACATCGAGTCTTTCCTGTAATTTCTCGAACATATGTTAATAAGATAATGGATTAAAGGTGAATAGTCAACGACAAACGCCGGGGACCGTTCGCAATGGAAAACAGAGTTGACGGCCCGTTTTGAAGAGGCTCGGGTTTTTGTTGGGGCGCCCGTTCCGATGAGGCCCCACATACGCCGCACTTATTCTTTCAGCGTCCCGTAATCTTTCAGGAATCGCTCGATCCCTCTATCGGTGAGGGGGTGGCTCATAAGCTGTGTAAGGACAGTGAAAGGGATAGTCGCGATATCCGCCCCCATCATTGCCGCGTGGAGCACGTGCAGGGGGTTCCTTACGCTCGCCACGATAACCTCCGTTTCGAAGCCGTAATTGGTGTAAATGGCGACAATCTGCTCGACCACCTCCATGCCCGGCGCCGAGATGTCGTCCAGGCGCCCGACGAAGGGGCTCACATAGCCGGCGCCTGCCTTCGCGGCGATCAGGGCCTGGAGGGGCTGGAATACGAGGGTCACGTTTGTCCTGATCTTTTGGGCCGACAATATCTTCACCGCCTTCATGCCTTCTTCGGTCATGGGGATTTTCACGACCACCTGATCCCCAAGGGATGCGAGCCGGCCCGCTTCCCCTACCATCTCCTTGCCCTGAGTCGAGAGCACTTCAAGGTTCACGGGGCCGGGAACGAGGGAGAGGATTTCCCTGATCGTCTCTTCGGGGTTCCTCTTTTCCCTGGCAAGCAGGGTGGGGTTCGTGGTGACGCCGTCCACCAGTCCCATTTCAAGCCCCTTCTTTATTTCCTCCACATTAGCCGTGTCGATAAAGAACTTCATTCCTTGCCTCCTACCACGTCTTGTAGTTATCGGAAAACTTTCTGTATTCCTTGCCGGCCTCCAGGTGATAAAGGAAAAAGGCAGAGGCTTCCAGGCTGCTCGTCAGCATATATGCTTCTTCCAGCATGTCTCCCCTCGCGAAGCTGCCGTGTCCCCTCATCATCACTATTTTGTAGTCTTTGAGAGACTCGCTGATCAGCCCGGCGGCCTCCGGGGAGCCGATGGTTTTCTCGACGCTTACCACCGGCACCCGCTTGAAGAGATAGGATCCTTCCGAATCAACGGGGATCAGCTCGTCGAAAAGCATTGACAGGAGGGTCGCATAGGGCGGGTGCGCATGGACGATCGCGAGGGCGCTTGTGCTCCGGTAGACAGCCCTGTGGACGACCAATTCGGAAGAGGCGCGCAGCACGTGGGAGTGGGGCTTTTCGAGGTCGACATCCACCAGGTCGTCCGGAGTGATCCTGCCGAGCATCAAGCCCTTTCTCGTAATGCAGATCGTTTGCCCTATCCTGAGGCTGATATTCCCCGCGTGGGAGCTGATAAGCCCGCGCAGGAACAGGTCCCTTCCGATATCGCGGAGCAAAGCGAAACTGTTCTCTTCAAGCATGTGGGTCCGTATCCTCGGGTGCGCGCGAAAACCCTGTGAGAATAGCATTTCTCTCCAGGAGATGCAACAGCTCTTTCCTCTCCTGCCGTATCGTGTAACCCATATCGAAGAGCATCCGAATTGTGACGCCCCTTCCTCCGATATATTCCCCGGCGACCTTCTCGTCGAGAGGATGGAGGCGCGTCGCCGGCCTTTTCCTTGCTCATCCCGAGGTGTTTCCTTCCGTGTTCACCGCCCCTGCCACCCCGATCCGGTCTGCCGGTATCCGCCCGAAGGAGGCGATTTTCTGCTCATCGCCTATCTCATTCAGATACTCGACGAGGGGCCGCCTGAAGCGCGGATGGATCAGATTTGGGTCGATCTCCAGGCAGGGAACGAGGGCGAACTTCCTTTGGTGCAGCCTCGGGTGAGGAATGGTAAGCCCCGGGGCGTCGAGGACCAGGTCGTCAAAGAAAAGGATGTCCAGGTCGAGGGTGCGGGGCCCGAACCTGACAGCACGGTCCCTGCCCAGCCCCGTCTCCACTTCCCTGAGGAAAGAGAGCAGCTCCCGGGGGGTGGACCGCCATGCTATTTTGAGGGCGCAGTTCAAGAAGTCAGCCTGGGCTACAGGGGAGACCGGTGAGGTGCGATATAAAGACGAGAGGGCGACAAATGTCGCCCTCTCGTTGCCGATTACAGCTATCACGCCTTGCAGGCAGTTTTCGAAGGCATCACCAAGATTGGATCCTACGCCGATATACGCGACCCCCGCCATGCGACTTAAGGCGCCTTTGGCTTCTCCTCGTCGTTCTTCGGGGTCACGTCAATCTCGTCAGGCTCCTTCATCGATTTCTTGAAGCTGTTTATCCCCTTGCCGATGGCGCCCCCTATCTCGGGAAGCTTGCCGGCGCCGAAGATGATCAATACAATAACCATGATCACGATCAGTTCAGGGAAACCGAGTCCGAACATGTTTTTCCTCCTTGGAATTACATTAGATCAGGGAGCTCAAAGGACGTACCGGAAGTCCGGTTAGTGTCGGGCATGTCATGAGAGGGAGTATAGCATTAAACGGGGAGCGGTGCAATCTGGGTCGCGAATGGGGCGTCCGGGCGTTTTTTGGACCGCATATGGGGTCAGGTCTTGCAATCACACATTCCCTTTTCTTTCTTCAATGATCCGTTTCACCGCTTTGCTCGTTGTCGCATAATGGATGTTGAGATAGTCACCGATATAACTGTTTTCCTAAACGTTTTCAAAAATCAGGCGGGTGCATGAGGAGACGCCTACGACATCGTATGCCGGTAGTTTTCGCTGCCTTTTTCTCATCCCGGCTCGTTACCTCCTCTGATGCTAAAACAGGACGGATGTGCTGCTTTTGTAAATCGGCCGTGACCCTTGCGGAAATAGCGCAAAAGGTATAATGTGTGAAAAGGGGGAGAGCGCGTAAAAGATGGCCTTGAAGGAAGAGATAGAGAAAATTGTCCACTCGGCCCACCAGGACCCCTTCGAGATCCTCGGCGCTCATGTGATAAAGTGGGCCGGCAAGGAGTGCGTGGTTGTCCGCGCTTTTCTTCCCGACGCCGCCGGGGTGGCCGTGGTCGATTCCCGGTCGAGCCGGGAATATCCCATGAAGAGGCTTCACAAGGATGGGTTTTTTGAAGCCGTCATTCGGAATGAGAGCGAGGTATTTCCCTACCGGCTGAAGAAAACTGATGAGTCGGGCGGCGCGGATATCATTATCGACCCCTATATCTTTTTGCCGGTTCTGTCCGATTTCGACCTCCATCTTATGGCGGAGGGGACCCACTACAGCCAGTACGAGAAACTGGGCGCCCATGAAATGACTGTTGAAGGCATCGAAGGGGTCTTTTTCGCGGTCTGGGCGCCTAACGCTCTCAGCGTAAGTGTTATCGGTGATTTCAACTATTGGGACGGAAGACGGCACCCGATGCGCGTGAGGGGCTCGACGGGCATCTGGGAACTCTTCATTCCCGGTCTCAAGGAAGGGACCACTTACAAGTTCGAGGTGAAATCGCGGTATAAGGGATTTCTCGCGCAGAAGGCCGATCCCTTTGCCTTCCATTCCGAGCTCCGGCCGAAGAGCGCGTCCGTGGTATGGGACCTGAACAAGTACCGCTGGTCTGATGATGGATGGATGGGGGCGCGGCAAAAAAGAAACTGGTTTGAGTCGCCCGTATCCATTTACGAGGTCCATCTCGGTTCATGGCGCAGGGTGTCCGAAGAGGACGGGCGGTGGCTGACATACCGGGAGCTCGCCGAATCGCTTGTGCCCTATGTAAAGGAAATGGGTTACACGCACGTCGAGCTGATGCCGGTGAGCGAGCATCCCCTTGACGAGTCCTGGGGCTATCAGACGGTAGGGTACTTTTCGTGTACGGGCCGGCATGGGACTCCTGATGATTTCATGTACCTGGTCGACCGCTTCCACCAGGCGGGCATAGGGGTCATCATAGACTGGGTGCCCGCCCACTTCCCGAAGGACGGCCACGGTCTCGCCTATTTTGACGGGACCGCCCTTTACGAGCACGCCGACCCCCTCCAGGGGGAACACCGGGAGTGGGGCACGCTCATATTCAATTACGGAAGGAGTGAGGTAGCGAATTTCCTCATTTCCAACGCCCTCTTCTGGCTCGATAAATACCACATTGACGGCTTGCGGGTCGATGCCGTCGCCTCCATGCTTTACCTCGACTACTCAAGAAAATCCGGCGAGTGGATTCCCAACAAGTACGGCGGCAACGAGAACCTGGAGGCAGTTGCTTTCATAAAGCGGTTCAATGAAATTGTGCACGGCCGCCATCCCGGCATACTCACCGTCGCTGAAGAGTCCACCGCCTGGCCCGCGGTCTCCAGTCCTACGTATCTCGGCGGGCTCGGCTTCAGCATGAAATGGAACATGGGATGGATGAACGATATCCTGAGGTATTTCGCCGACGACCCCGTCTTTCGCAAATATCATCAGAATAATCTTACTTTTGCGCTTCTGTACGCCTTCACCGAGAACTTTATTCTCGTGCTCTCTCACGACGAGGTAGTCTACGGGAAGCGCTCGCTTCTTGATAAGATGCCCGGCGACTTCTGGCAGAAGTTTGCCAACCTCCGGCTCCTCTTTTCCTATATGTACGCCCAGCCCGGCAAGAAGCTCCTCTTCATGGGAGGAGACATAGGGCAGTGGTGGGAGTGGAACTGGAATGCCAGCCTCGACTGGCATCTCCTTGAGTATGAACCCCACAGGAAGCTCCAGGTCTTTGTCAGAGACCTCAACGTGCTCTATCGGAAAGAGCCCGCGATGCACGAGGTTGACTTCAATAACCGGGGCTTCGAATGGATTGATTTCGGTGACTATGAGAGGAGCATCGTCTCCTTCATCAGAAAGGCCAAAGACCCTGACGATTTTCTTGTCTTCGTCTTCAACTTCACCCCCGTGCCGAGATACAACTATCGCGTGGGTGTGCCGAAATGGGGTTTTTACCGGGAGATATTGAATAGCGACTCCGCACTCTACTGGGGAAGCAACATGGGCAACCTTGGGGGCCGCCACACCGAACCCGTCTCCTGGCACGGACGTCCCTGTTCCCTGAGCCTCGACCTTCCGCCCCTTGGGGGCCTTGTGCTTAAGCCCGGCTGATGCGCGTTCATCGCGGTCATTTTCCGCGCAGTGCTCTTTATCAGCTTCTTCATGTGCGCGTATTATCAGGAGTAAGCACTTACTGCCGCTCTATTCTGAAAGACCTGAGCATGAATTCCGCTTCCTCAAGGAATGCCGCGGCAATCGCTCCATCCCTCGTCACTGAGAGGACCTCATCGGAAGAAAGACTCGGCTCGTACCAGTTATAGGAGCCGGTAATCACGGTACACCCGTCGAAGACAGCGAATTTGTGATGGAGCGGGGAATAGATGCTTTCCCAATAGTAGACGTAGTAGAGCTCCATCCAGGCCTCTTTGAGGCGGCTGAGGCACCCCTTGAGAGGTCTGGGGAATGCCTTGTCCCACGGCGCAGGCATTGGTCCGGTGTGGGTGATCATGCCGTTCAGGATGATCCGCACCCGCACCCCCCTGTCCCTCGCCCGGATGAGGGCCTCGATCACGTCTGTCTCCCGGCCGGCGCCAAAGGCGATGCCTCTGATAGCGGATAGGTCGAACATACAGACGACAATTGAATGGGTCGCGCTGGTGATCTCGGAGATGATCGCATCCTGGGCGCGGAACCTCGTAGAACCGGCGTTGTATGACCCGAAACTATAATAGAGGTTGTGGCGGGCCGAAGGGTCTATGCGCAGCCCCACCCTTTGCCCGCTCCTTAGGGCACGGTACACGGCCTTATAGAGCAGGCAAGCATCCCTTGACCGGTAGACGAGACTATTCTCCCAGTTGCCGCCCCAGAGGTGAAAGTGAAGGTTATACGACCCCGAGTGGACAACGTCGTCGTCAAAAAGGATGAATTTCGTGTGCATGCTCGATATGTTTTCCCGCCGCCGGCAGGGGTCGTTACGGCTGATTCCGTAAACCCGCACTCCCGCCCGGCGCAAGCATGCGATGTGCTCCGAGGCGTTCATAGAGCTTACCTGGGCCCAGTCGCCGATGCACTCAACCTCCACCCCTTTCTCCTTTGCGTAGGCCAGATGCCTGGCGACGTGCTCGTTGTCGAAATCGAACATGGCGAGATAGATCGAGGCCGTACGCCACGGCTCGCTGCGCTTCCGCTCCACCACCCGGTCGATGGCCCGGTGGATCTCGTGGATGGGATGCTCTGCCCGGCCCGTGTTGCCCCTCGTGAAAAAGGGCGTGATGAACCGATCCGTTTCCGGGGCGTTCAGCCGCTCGTATGCTGCCTGAAAGAGTGGGGCGTCAGCCATTGCGACGGGCTCGTCGTTTTCCGTTTTGATTGCAGGGTCGTGAAAATCGTCGAAACTCAGCCTGCCCCGGTAAAAGTCATGGAGGGTCGCGAAACGGTAGTGATAGCGGGAGGGGATGATAACGCCATCCTTCAGTATGCTGTAAGAGAAGGTCATGCAGGTCATGGGGCCGTGCAAACCCTCGTAAGGAAAAAGCGGCAGCCGGTGCGTCTGCCACTTCTGCCGGCCCCCTCCCCATTCGCCGCAGTAGTAGGCATCCGAAAGATAGAACTCGGCCGCCCCGTCTTCTCTCTCCACCGATAACTGTACTCTCAATGCCTTCTCATCGGAATAGTTGAAAAAAGAAAAGCCTATGCCGCCGGGGAATAAAGATATGTTCCAACCCTGAAGGTTCTCGACAAAATGTCTCTCCCCTATCCACTTGTACGAAGGCTGCGCAAATTCCTCGGCCGACAGCATCTCGCGGGTCCTCATGAGAGATTGAGACGATACGAGTAATTCAACCCTTTGTTAGTGAAGATGAGACCCGCCTCCCCGCCGGCGACGGAGCAGCTGAAATACTCGCCGTGTTTTACCTGCCCCGGAATGTCGACGACAAAGTCCACATCGAAGGTCCTGACGCCGCCGATCTCCGGGGTGAGCTCTTGTACGTGAAACTCTTTCAGACTGAAGGAATAGCGCCACTTCGTGAAAGGACCGCTGCAGAAGCCGCAATAGACGGTCATGTCGTAGAGGAGGGGGGTATCGGGAAAGACGACCCTGCACTGATCCGCCAGGACTTCGCGGAGATGCCGGTCGTCGCACACATACGCCTGGAAGTTTACCTCGATCCTGGGCGGCGAATCCTCTATCTGCCTGAAATGGAAACCGGAATCGAATGCCATGCTGTAGACCCTCTTTCGCAGGAAGCCGAAGGATTCAAGTTTCCCTCTCTCGTAGAAATAGGTCTCGCATGCCCGCTGCAGCCTGCCTTTCAGATAATTGTGCATGTCCTCCATCGATCCCCCGTAGCGGGGAAGGGCGGAGACTTCTTCCCGGTCATCGATGACGACCGGGGGGAGACCCTTTTTCATAAACAGAAAATTGAGGAAACATCTCCCCGCTCTGCCGTTGCCGTCCCAAAAAGGGTGGATCCCGATGAACATGTAGTAGGAGCGGGCCAGGTTGTAAATGAATTCATGAAGGCGGCGGAAGCTGTGCGCTGTTTCACCCAGGACGATGGCCAGGTCCGCTGTTTCCCGCCGGAAGTTGTCGAATTCAAAGGTAACGCCGTTCCTGTCGGGGAAATCGATCCGGCGGAAGCTTCCGCCTTCGGAATCGAGGTCTCTCGACAGCCCATAGTGGATTCTCTTCAAGAGATCGACCCGGATCTCCGTGAAGTCGTGGAGCGCAGAGAACAGCTCGCGGCCCGTGTCGACGAAGTTCCTGTTCGCCAGGAGCTTCAATTCCCGGCACGACCGGCGGTCGTAAAGCCCGGTGCTTCCCTTCATGATGGTCATGGAGGACGATCCCGCGGAGAAGAACATCTTTTGGAAGATCGCCGTATTGGCTTGCCATGATGTCTCTTTGGACATCACCCGGAAATAATGATCGAGGTCGAGAACGACCCCTTGCCCCGGTCGCGGTATCTCGTCGCCGGGACTTTTGCCCAACTTCCGGGCCAGCTCCGCGATGATGCGGTCCGACCGGCGCTGATCGAGTATCTCCCGGGGCGGGGAGAGCGTCTCCTCCACGGCTTTTGCTTTACGGTAAAACCGCTCGGTCAGGGACCGCTCCAGCCCTCCATACCGGCCCGCAAGCGCGCCCAGCGTCTTAAGGAGATCGTGGTTAACGCCGTAACCCCTGTACCCCATCGAATTGATGACAAACTGCCTGTTTTTGATCTCCCCCATCGTGAGGTGATAGAGCTCGTTGTTGTAGTGCCATTTTTTGTAATAGTCGAGAAGCGTCTCCATCTCGCCGGCGCCGTCTTTTTTAAGCTCCGAGACCGCGCGTTCCACCTGTTGGAATTTTTTCTCCAGCGATTCAAAGAGTACCTGGCAGTGATGGTCCCACGAGTACGCGAGAACGAAATAGCCTGCCCGGTGCGGCATAGAGTGCTCCAGACTATCGTACTTCTGCAAAAATGCCGATATGGTCGCTCAGCTCGGGATCGTTCACCAGCAACCCTGACGAAACGATTGCGGTGTGCCCTTTCACAAAAATGTAGTCGATCCTCGTGGCCGGGTCGCCGGCGGGGTACGTGTTGCCCGCGGCCTTGTGGCATGCCCTGTAGGCATCCACATAGCCGACGGAGCTGAGATAACGGACGACAGGGGAGTCTTCCGTGTCGTTGAAGTCGCCGGCAAGGATCGAGCATGAGACATCCACGGCTCCGGCGGTCAACTCTTGGACGAGCTTTTCCGCCTGGGCGAGCCGTACCTCCGAATCGGCGCTGTGGTCCAGGTGGACCGAGACGAAAACAACCTTGCGCCCGTAGACCTCCGCCTCTGCGACAAGGGCGTTCCGCGGCAGCGAGGGGTTCAGTCCGCGGGGGAGATGGGTAAGATCGACACTCCTCACGTTCTGTGCCCGACAACGGAGTGACAGGGCGATACCCTCCGGGTACTTCTCCATGAAATCGTGGCAGTACGAGAACCGGGACCGGTAGTGGTAACCGGTGATAGACGAGATCCAGCGTGCTATTTGCGCGCTCGTGTCCTCGAACCCCTCGCCCCTCACTGCCTCCTGGAATGCCGCAGCGTGCGGGTCCAGGCGGGCAAGCTCCCGGGCGATGCGTCTGAGCCTTTGCCCTCCATTGCCGTCATTGTGTGTCCCGTGCAGGTTGTAAGAG
Source organism: Syntrophorhabdales bacterium (assembly GCA_050012495.1). Classification (GTDB taxonomy): domain Bacteria; phylum Desulfobacterota; class Syntrophorhabdia; order Syntrophorhabdales; family WCHB1-27; genus BOG-1155. Next base: position 1,974 of record JBEKHB010000031.1, on the reverse strand, counting down.
CAGACGCGGATAGTCGCGGGATAGACAGCGCGGAAATGGTCGAAGTCGTCCTCTGTCAGTATGCCTGCGACCCCGCTGCGTGCAAACCTGTCGCAAATCCTCTCGACGTATTCGTCAAGAGCGCTATATTCCCGTGCGACAACAGAGGCAGGCGTCCCTGACCTGACAAGCCTGACCATGTCAAGCCTTCTCAGGACCGGGTCGTTCCTGTCGAGCCGGTCGAGCCAGCCCTTCATGCCCTCCCCGGACAAAAGCCCCGCCACGCCGGCAAGCGAAAACCGCGCGTTCACCAGGAACAGGTAGTTCACGTCTACGTGCAATTGCTTCGCGATCTCCTCCGGCGCGATACCCGACCGAAGGAGGTAGACCATCTCCAGCCGCTCGAGGACCTTGTCATCTTTCCCGAGCAGGTCGCGCCATCCGCCTGTGCGGTTTTCGGGAAAACCTTCCTGTCTTGGTCCTATTATCTCGTCTAGCCCTCTCGCAAGCCCATCGTTTTTTGCGAGGAATTCCTTGAGGCGCACCCTGAAGAGGGTAAGGGCGTCCGGGTCACCGGGGGCCAGGATGAGCTCATCCACACTTTCTCTGAGGCGCGGCTCCCTTTCCAGTTCGGCGGAAAGCTTCGACCAGATAACCTTTGCACGAGGGGCCACACCCGCCCCTTCATTGTCCCCCGCCAACGCCGCCAGGATCGGCGCAAGCAAATTTGCAATACTTCCTGCCAGTCTCCCGACTTCCATCACATGTCCCGGGTGTATATGCCCGATCGGCTCTCTTCTCAAAACAATATATCGTTTTCAGTCAATTCGCAATAAAAGCGTGCCACTCCCTCTTCGGATCGGTCCTTCGTGATGATTTCACACCGGCGAGCGACATCGACGTCCTCGTCGAATTCGAGTCGGGGAAAAAGATCGGCCTGTTCAAGATCGCTCACATGGAAAGGGAGCTCTCCGATTTGATGGGACGGAAGGTCGACCTTCGGACGCCGCTAGATCTGAGCCGCTGTTTCAGACAAGAGGTGTTGGAAAACGCCGGGGTCCAGTATGCTGAAGGATGACCTCGTCCGTATCCGCCATATGTTGGATGCCGCCCGTGTAGGCTCCTTGACATGGCTTCTATCTCAATATATAGTAATATTGGTAAGAGTAAGACTAAGCAGAGGGATCATATGCGTATCACCAGCAAGGGCCAGGTGACAATTCCACAGGAAATCAGGGATAAGGCCGGTTTGCTGCCAGGTGTGGAGGTAGAGTTCACCCTGGAAGGGGACAACGTGTGTGTGTTGAAAAGCAAACCAGGTGGCCGCGGCAAAGAGCTTATCGAGCGCATGCGCGGCAAGGGTTCGGTCCGGATGACGACCGACGAGATCATGGCCCTCACAAGGGGTTGAATTGGAAGTCCTTGTCGACAGTAACGTTATTCTCGATGTCCTTACGAACGATGCCGCGTGGTTCGCATGGTCCTCCGAGAAGCTGGCTTTTGAGGCAGACAGGAACACTCTCGTCATCAATCCCATCATCTATGCAGAGATATCGATACGCTTTGCCTCTATCGAGGATCTGGAGGAAGTCCTCGATCCCCTGTTCTTCCGGAAAGACCCGCTCCCCTGGGAGGCCGCCTTTCTCGCCGGAAAAGTCTTTCTCAAGTACAGAAGGAAAGGCGGCAGAAAAGTTACGCCCCTCCCCGACTTCTTTATCGGGGTTCACGCTGCGGTGCGAGGCATGCCTCTTCTCACCCGGGACAGTAAACGGTACGGAAACTATTTTCCCACTCTCAACCTGATCGCTCCGCAACGCACTATTCTGCCGGAATAACGGAATACACGGAGCTACGGCCCCGACGCTGCCCCATTTCAACATTTGATTCCTGAGAAGCAAACCCCTTTTCTGAAACGATTGATTTGTTAAAAGCATAGACAAAACGTCGTTCTTTGAAAAAAGGATGTCTTAACCGGGCCGAATAGCTCCAGACGAA
>JBEKHB010000030.1:0-46448 GCA_050012495.1 Syntrophorhabdales bacterium | reverse complement strand
TCCGTTTCGTCGAGCTGACCCAGGACGCCTTCGAGAATGGCGGCTCGCTCATTCAGGGTATTCTGCCAATTACCGACTTTGGCGTTGTAGAACGACCCCTGTTGCCGAAGGTTGAAGAGAGCGGTGCCGCTCAATTGCTCAAAACTTCTCTGCTCAGCATAGGTTCGCAACGCATCAACCGAGCGTGAGACGGGGTCGAGGTCTGTCCTGATCTCCTCAACGAGGGGGTCGGGGACCAGCCTTGCCGAGTGCAGGAGGTTCAGTTTCGCCGCTGTTTCCTCCGCCGCCTGGGCGATGTCGGCCACGGCGATCGGGACGGGTTTCTGGACCTGTCGGCCTTCCGGCTTCGGCGGTTCCATCACAGGCGCCGCGCCTGGCTGTGGTTTCGGAAGTACCTGGGCGTGGGCAACTCCGGGGCCGTAGCCGAAGTCCCCCAGAATGGTCAAAACGAGAAAGAGCGCTGCCAGAAAGCCGACTGCTAACGGCGCGCGCGAGGCGAACCGGTTGTCGACTACCACGTCATCTTTTCCATGGCTATATGATTGTCCTTTATCGCGCGTTTTGCAACCGGCCACCACGTCGATCATCTTCTGAAATCGGTCATTGACCTTGAAGTCGACCTTCGCCCCCTGCGCCAGTACACTATCGGTGGTACCATGTCGTATCCAAAAGAGGGTTACGATCCCGAAAGCTGCGGCAAGTTTCAGGAGACGGACTTCAGATCGCGCTGGTTATCATCGCGGATGATGACGGCCTGGCGAACCGGGTGAACAAATTCGGCATCCCTCAATTTCACGCACCTCGTTCTTTCTACCCTTAGCTTGCTCTAGGCGTCATCATAGACTACACCCAGTTCTGACGGTACCACAGGCCTATGATCGGATCTTTGTCGGGCCGCACTTCAACGTGATCGCGAGCCACCAGAACGCGACCGCGACGGAATAGACGGCATCGAGTGGGAGGCAGGCGCCGATCTGTAAGCTCGCGCAGACGCGGAGCCACCTCCACCGGTTGGACGATGGTCACCGCCGCGATACGGCGCCACTTGGTAGCCAGATCCCCAGCCACCGTAGTCGACACCGTAGGGTTCATAGTAAGCGCCGCCGCCGTATTCGTATCCGCCACCAGGAAAGACGCAGCCGGACAACAGGACCGTCAACGTCCAGCCCACGAAGACGAGCGCTAACCAGCGTAAGAGTGAGATATTCACTTGGGCACCTCTTTACTCTCAGTGTCCGGCCATTCGAGCAATCCGAAGGGTGCCCCCAAAGGGTCGGCAACTACCGCGACTTTGCCGCCGTGGCGATCGATCCGCGGCTCGACCAGCACGCGGCCACCGAGCGCCACGACCTTTGCAGTCATCTTGACCGTATCTTCGACGCGTACGTAATTGAGCCAGTGGGGATGGGCATTGGGCCTATTCGCGGGCAGCGTATTTACGCTCGCACGAGCATAGTTGTCGGACGCGAGCAAGAGATGTTGGACGCCCTCGCTAGCGGGCAACTCGAAGACTTCATAGTCGAATAGCCCCTGGTAGAAAGCAGTGGCGGTGTCCGGATCTCTCGTGATTAACGAGATCCAAATCCATTCTCCGGGTGCGGCCAGAACATCGGGCGGATCACCGCTACTGGAAGCGAGGACCGCAAAAACGGCTCCCTGCGGATCCGCGAAGACTGCTTCCCGGCCGCGGTCGGGGATGCTATGCGGCTCGAACAGCACCTTCGCGCCATTTTTCAACGCAACCTTTTTTGCTGCGTCGACATCGCCCACGGCGAAGAAGCTCAACCACGCTGGCTGTCGATGCTCGTTCGCGGGTACATTCTTGTGAATCATTTCTGCGACTGGACGACCGTCGAGAAATGCCTCGGAGTACTTTGTCCCACCGGCCTGAATGTCGCGAAATGTCCAGCCAAACAGTCCCCCATAGAACTGCTTGGCGGCGGCGAGGTCCGGCGTCACCAATTGAATAAATATAAGTTTGCCAAGGTGATGCTCTTGGCTTGCGGGTTCAACAATCGCCGGCAGCCGGATCGGTGCGGCCATGACCGGCACAGCACACGCAACGCCTAGAAGTATGGCGAGCAACCCTTGCCTAAAAAAATGTCTGGCTCGATCAGGCTGCATCCTTTGCGGACTGATTTGATTTGGTATTATTGAGTCAATCAGGTTTGAGCTGCGTTGCGGATGCATTGTGGTCTCCACGTTGTACTTTTTAATAGATCGTCGTCGTCCAAACAAATGATATACGTGGCTGAAGACGATGGGCCGTCCCGTGCCCCAGTCCTTGTAGCAAAGCACGATGTTGCCGGAGTTCTCTTTACCGACTTTGCTACAATCCGTTGGGAACCTCTTTTCCTGCGAAGGGGTTCCGAATCGCAACGCAACCGATTTACTACCGCTGCGCTGTGGATAGCCTATAATGGAAGTGTAATAATCAGCCCCAGACAAGTCAAGGTGGAAACGCGTTGAAAACAGCCCCTGTTTTTCGCGCCGGCCCAACATGAAGAATGGGACGCACTATGGCTAACAGAATGGACCGGTATCGGCTGGGTCCTCCCTTAGCCTGCCCGGAAATAGGAACGAGGGAATGCCGCGTGCAGAACTAAACCGCTCCGCGGTGGCGAAGCCCTCTATATTCCTCGTCCCTTGCTCCCAATAGCAAGCTTATTTATTCCAGTCAAGAGTTTTCTTATCAGTTTTTAGGCGCCGTAGGTTTTTGGTGGTAGGCGGGTTCCCCATCATACTGCGACATCCTACCCAACCCTTATAATTCGAAAGCCGCACTGTGTCAGCGCTTTTACCTTGCTTAATTGGGGTTAGGATATCGACGGGGAGTCATGTATTCTGTAACGGGAGGTCACTTAAGCGCCTCAATGGAAGAAAACGATGATCTCCCCGCCTGCCGTCAGTCTACCTCACGCAGCTTTTTTTATCACCTTCCTTTTTGGAGGGCCGTATTTACCCACGTAGTCTCGGTTATCCCTCATGATCGCATGGATGATGCACAGGAGCTTCCTCGATACAGCCACGAGCGCCCTCATTGGCAACATGCCCCTGCCGGTGAGCCTTTCATAATAATCGTACATGATGCCGTTCTTTCTGACCATCTGGATAGCGGCATAGTAAAGGATCTTCCGGATAAGACTTCTCCCCCTCTTCGATATCCTCCGCTGTCCCTTTCTCTTTCCCGAGCTGATCTCGTAGAGATCGAGGCCGGCGAGCTTCATGATCTCCGACTGGGTCCTGAACTTCGAAAAATCTCCCACCTCCCCGATGAGGCCCGCCACGGAGACTATCCCGAGCCCCTTTATCGACAATAACCTGGGACTTGAGGGTATCCGCTCCAGTGTTACTGCCATCTCAGCTTCTATCTCGGCAATAAAGCCATCCACGACACCGATCTGGGCGATGATGTGCTTTATATCCAGGACAATGCCGGCCACTCCTTCCTTTATCCCGACCGTTCCCTGGGCGAGGCCGATCAAGAGCTCCGCATCCTTTATACCAAACCTACCCCTGCTCCGCCTGCGCATCTCTTCACCAAGCACTTCTTTACCCAGGGCGCCTATCTTGTCCGGGGTCGTATACTTGTTGAGGATGAACCTAACGGTCTTGCCCTTCATTTGCTTGATGACCGTTTTGAACTCGGGGAAGAGGAGGAAAACCAATTGCTGCATCTGGTTGAGCAATGCAGTGCGTTCCCCGATGTGCCGTTCCCTCGCGTTGTTGAGCCTCCGGAGATAGGCTGCATCTCCCTCGGGAACGACAATACTGAGGGCCCGGCCGAGCTTAATTATGTCAGCGATAACCCGTGGGTCCTTGTCGTCCGTCTTGCCGGGAGAATTATCGTTTACCTCTTTCAGTCTCTTCGTATGCATCGGATTCACCTGGACGATTCTCACAGGCTTATCCATCAGGTAATGGACGAGGGGTTCTGCATAGGGGCCGGTAGATTCGTAGCCGACCACAACCTCGTCACAGTGGAATCTGTTCTTGCTCGCCACAACCAGGTTCCAGAATTTATCGAACCCTTCCCTCGTGTTCCCGAACTTGAAGACCTTTATGTCTCTTCCATCTATCGCAGTGCAGTACCCGGTGTTGCTTGTCGCGCCAATGTCTACGGTCGCGATCAACGTACCTTCCTTCACTGCCCTTACCCTTTTCGCCCTCAGTCCTCTCATCGTAGTTCTCCTCCTTTGGATTCTGACCGGAATAAATAGCTGCAATGAAGGAGGATATTCTTAACCCTTATTGGGCTCAACCATCAACTACAATATAGCAAGCTGTTGCGCATCCACCTTCATGGCTGAATTATCAACGGGTAATCGGGAATCATGTGGCTTTAGAATAGGCGACCATTAGTAAAGGGGGAGACGAGTCAGCGACCGGCCTTTCTGATCTGCAAGAGTGGGGATTGACCACTGCCCTTGTTTCTGTGGGTATGACGATCGGCGATACTGCAAATGCAGCCATCGGGGCGTCACGACAAGGAATCCCTTCGAGCGGTTCGGGTTTCCAGGATGCGGGGGGATCGACTGCGAAAAGGATAAAGGTGACTCTCCACGGGCCTTCCACGGATTTGCCGAGGTTGACAACATCACCTATGTAGTGTATTGTAGTATAAAGGAGGTGAGGTTGATGAGAACGGTATTGTCGGTGAGTCTGTCTGGTGAGATGGCGGCGGAACTTGACGCACTGGCGAAGGCCACGGGGCGGAACAAGAGCGACATCGTGAAAGAGTCGCTGAGCTTTTTCCTTTGGGAGACCAAGTTCAAACAGGTAAAGGGCCGGCTCGTCAAAAAGGCAAAGGCCGCCGGGGTTGTCACCGAGGAAGATGTGTTCAAAGTGGTGTCGTGAAGGTCGTTCTTGACACGAACGTCCTTGTGGCCGCGTTCCTTTCCGAGGGCGTCTGTTATAAACTTCTGTTGAGGGCCAGGAAGAAGGAATACGACCTTGTTCTCAGCCCCGACATCATCGCGGAATTTGAAGGGGTCCTTCTCCGGAAGTTTTCTCTTTCGCAATCAGAATTATCCGATGTCCGCAACCTTTTGGTCGAGGCAATAAGTGAAATATGCCGGGAGGTTGACCCAATCGACCCGACGAGCAGGGACCCGGACGATGACAAGATTCTCGCCTGCGCCTCGGCGAGCGGGGCCGACTATCTTGTGACCGGCGACGAGGACCTCCTCGTGATTAAACAGTATGGCGGCACAAAAATACTTGCCCCAAGGGATTTCGAGAGCCTCTTTATGGATTAAAGGAGGGGGACCCGATCTGGCTTACAACGGTTGTCACCCGCAAGCCGATCAGGGGAAAGGTTATGGATAGGGACGACATATTCTCGGAATTGCGTGAGGCCATCCAGGGGAAGGAATTCGCCTCAATCGCGGAGGCGCAAGCCTTCGCAGACAACTTCATGCGGGAGCAAAACAGCACGCCCCTTTCTGAGTTTCATGGGCTGTCGCCCGAACAGATGCACCGGTTGCTCGCTTTCCCCTTTGACTCGCCCGGACTGGTCAGCTTTATGTCCCCTTTGGAAACGCAGCCCGAGGCTCCGGTTGCCACTCTGTTCCGCCTGCTCGCTACGGTAATCGGCGACCAGGGGCTGAAAGCGACGGCGACTGGCAATCTGCCTCGGAGCTTTTGTCGGGAGGCCGCGTTGCGCTTCTGGGGAGAAGAAGCCTATCGTGAGCATACCCGGTTTTGCGGCATCAACAAGGAAACCGATTTCTTCGATATGCACGTGACCAGGTTGATTGCCAAACTTGCAGGGCTCGTGCACAAATACCACGGGCGGTTCACCCTTACCAGAGAGGGGCGGAAGCTGCTCGACGGGCCGGGGATGGCAGAGATCTATCCGAGACTGCTGCGGGCTTACGTCACGAGGTTCAACTGGGCCTACCGGGACCGCCGTCAGGAAGTACCTTTTATCCAGCACGCCTTCCTCTTCACGCTCTACCTTCTCGCCATTTACGGGGATGAGTGGAAACCCCATGTCTTTTATGAGGACGCCTTCCTCCGGGCCTTTCCGAAGGTTCTTGCGCAGGTGGAGCCGCATCCGTTTTCCACGCCTGAGCGTACGGTTCGTTTGTGCTACACGTGGCGCACCCTGCTCAATTTCGCCGGTTTTTACGGCCTTGCCGACGTGGAACCCGTTGGCGAGGATGGATACGACCGGCAGTACCGGGTGAGAAAACGGCCGCTCCTGGCCGGTATAGTTCGTTTTCACGTGGAAGTAAAGTAGGATGGCTGGAAAGAAAGAGAAACAGGCTTTTAAAGCGGCAGGGATACGCTTTTCTCTTTCATGAAAGAGATCGCGGAATGGGGCTATCCTGCGCGATCGTCTCCACGGTCTTACCCACAAAAAGCCCCTGTTGCCGGGTGCACATTGAGCCTCATCAGCCTTTTTTTCTGCCCTTTCCCGGCCATCGCCGTTTCGCACGCTCCATGAAAGCGGGTTCCTTGTCCCTTGTGTTGCCGGACGCGATCTGCTCGAAAGCAGTGATGAACCCCCTTTTGAGCCGGTGACGTACGCGAATATCGCCAGCCAGAGCCTCCCATTCTGCATGAAGATCGGCCTTTGTGTAACACTTCTTTGCACGCTCGATATTGGCGAGTGCCGCATCATAGTACTTGCTCTTGCCGGCGTTCACAACCCGCATGGCACTGGCGCGGTACAGCCTGGCAGCCAACTCAGGGCGGGATCGCTCGAATGCGCGGGCAGCGGGCTCGCTCTTGTAATGGCTCAAGCCCTCCAGCTCATCATTGGTGGCCCTGCCGAGCCGGGAAGCGAGCCTGTCAAGCTCTTTTAACTCAAGCCAAAGCTCGATCTGGGAGGAAAGATCGCTTTTCTCCGCTGCCTCCATGGCTTTCCCGTGCCATGACTTTTTCTCCTTGGGAGACACATGGCGCATGAGAACTTTATAAAAGACTGCTGATGGACACTGTTGGAATTCGGCCCAGGCCGATTCCAGGGCTTCCCGGCGGCGGCCGAGCTTGACCAGGAGTGCCCGCTTCATCTCGCCTAAATCGAACGCTGCAAACGAGCGAGAAGGACCGTCCCGGCCGATCTTCAATCCGCGCTCGGCCCAGTCAAGGGCCTCCTCGAAGCGCTTCTCGGTTCGATACATGTCGGCGATGACCCGGCACTCCTCCGCTCCAAGTCCGCTCTCCCGAGAGAGTCGGGTATAGGCATCGATGTCATGCTGCGCGGCGAGAACGATCTTGAGCACCGAAGCCCAACGACGGCCAGCATGGTCGGAGGAACCGTCCCCTTTTTCGGTGTTCCTCCGCTCTTGCGCAGTCTGGTATCTGTCATTGACGAGGCAGCCAAAGGCTTCGAGCCCTTCACAGTCAAACACCTTGACCACTTCCCGCTCCAGGCGGTAGCAGTAGCCATAGGGATCGTCTTCCATCCAGGCGAGGAGCGACCTGGCCAGCTCGTCGCGGTCCATGCCGGCAGCCTGGCAGGCTTCAATCCAGCTGCAGAAGAGGCATTGCACGAGGGCCCCGAAGCCGCCGCCGGAGTCATCGACTTCGTCGGCTTTCTCGTGGCAGGCGGCAATGAACGTCTCGTAGAGGCGGGCGGCGCGCTCCGGCTCCCCCTTGATGAGGCTGCCGACCCGGTCCGCGATTGTCTGAACATCCTTTACAAAAGACGAAGCGGCATGATAGGAGACAGAACGTCCGGGAGCAAGGACGGCTTCAATGGCCCGTTCCAGCTGGTCGGTTTCTTTGCTTCTTATAGCAGTCATGTTTGCTCGCTCACCTTCGCTTCCCTAAAAACCCACCTCACGCGCCGTCAAGAGAGCTTCGCCTTGCGGAACCTCTCCAAAAGGGACGGTTTTCTCGAATGCTCATTGCGGAGGGCGACCATGCGAGCGTGGAAATCGGCGCCCGTTCCAGCCATATCGGCAAGATCGCTCAAATCCTGTAAGAGAGACCGCCTCGTCGTATGGTCCCGGTTGCCTCGTGGCAATGAGCCCGTCCGCTTTTGCCCAAAGGTCGCTTTCCCTTCCGGCGAGCGATTGCAAATATTTCAGGCGCTTTTCCGCCGCCTCCCGCTCATGCCTAGCCTTTTCCCGTGCCCGCCGTTCGGCTTCTTCTCTCTTCCGCGCCTCGGCAATGATTTCGGCGCGGGCGCGAATCTGACCGGCTGTCCGCCGCAGGCACGCATTTCCTCTTCCTTGCAACACGCTGGAAAAGCTCAGCCGCGAGGTGAGAATCCTCTCCTTCGATAAGGCGTGTGAGGTACGAGTCCTTCTCCTCGGCCGAAAGACTTCGCACCCACGCCCCGATCTCCTCCCCGGAAAGGCCTTCCGTACGCCCGTCGGGGATCCCTTCCGCTGCCGCACCCACAAGAGATCCCGGTCAATGCGGAGAAAATCGGCCAGAGCCTCAAGGGAGGCGTCCAGATGCCGGAGGCCCGACGGCAGGCGCGGCTCGGGGGTCTCGTCATCCACCTCTCCAGACTGAACGGCAAGGAGCCAACCGAGATACAAGGCGCGGTGATCGCCCCGCATCAGGCCGGAGCGCACTGGCAGGATGGAGGACAGCGCGCCTTCATCCTGAGAGGGATCGTGGTCTTCGACTTCAGACGTGAAGGACAGGATAAACGAGCCGGCCGCGAGGTGAAAAGAGAGACCGGTCTCATCCGCGCAGTACTCCTCCAGGACCTCCTTGTCGAGCAGTCTCTCCGGAATTCGCAGCATCAGGATGCGGGTGCCCCAGTTGGCAAAGTAGAGATGGGCATCGAAATACCTTTCCATCCACTGCTCTGCATTTCCTTTGAAGCTGCCCCAGTTGTAGGAATTGACGAAGCGGGTGGGGGTGATCTCGGCGCGGGTCGAGTATCCTCTCAGCTCCGACATCTGCTGCCGCGTCAGCGGCCGGTCAACGGCTTGGAATTCGTAGTACTGGTATTCGCTCACTCCTCGTCTCCGTTTTGGCGACGTCTCTCCCAAGGCTATCCGGCCCGAATGAGGCCCAAAACCTGACCGTACGGTTGCCCCGTCTACGACGTACGGCGTTTCTTCGGCAGCAGTTGAACGTGAAGTTCGCAGCCGAGAGCGTTTGCCACCTTACGAAGTGTTGAGATAGACACCTTTCCGTAATGAGGCGACTCAAGTCGAGAAACTGCTGTCGGCTTTGTTCCGATTCTTTCTGCCAATTCAGCCTGAGTCATCTTGGCTTTCATCCGGGCTTTGATGATTTCTGCCGCTATTTGGAATTCAGGGCCAAGGGCGTCGTATTCTTTCCTGACTTCAGGGTCTTCCAGCCACTGTTCCTTGATCTTGTCAAAGCTCTTCACTCGTGCCATTCCGGGTACTCCTTCATCCTACGAATCGCCACCTCGGTCTCTCTTTGTGGCGTTTTTGTGGTCTTCTTGGTAAACCCGTGCAATAAGACTATGGTCTTGCTCTGATGGGTGAAATAGAAGACCCTTGCTATTCCGTCTTTTCCTTTTGCCCGTATCTCGAACAGTTTCTTATACCCCTTAACGGGTCTCACATAGGGTTCCCGCGCATTGCCGGGGCCGAACTGCACCAGCATGTCAACGATACGCAACACCCTTGCCTTTATGTCAGATGGTATTTCCTGCAGCCACTCCTCAAGTCTCTCATCGTAGCTGACCGTCCACATGTATAATGATAACAATTTTGTTAACAAAAGGCAATATGCGGCAGCAAGTCCTGCGATCTTCCGGGACTAGACCTCGCATCAGCCAGCCAGGGTCAATTTTATGATAGAAAAATCACGAAGGAGGAAGAAGACGCGGACGAGGATTGGCGGGCGTCCACGGGGAGTTTTCCTGTGATAAAGTTGTGATAAAACAGATTCAAAAAAATCGAAACAGACAGAAAAAACAGAACTACATGGAAGACAAAAAAGTTATCTCTTTCAACGAGTTATAGGAAATCAGACCGAATATCAAGGGCTTCAAAATTCAACTTTTATGCTCTTCAAAACCAGTGCACCGGTGACGGGCTGGTGGGTGGGTTCGATTCCCATGCACTTCCGCCTCATCTGCTTCTGGTGGCCGCTGCCGTTATTCGTCCGTTTCATATGGCTGATCTTCACTCCCCGTGAATATGAGGAAATGCATGAGTTGGTGTTAATCGGCCTGTTTTGGGCGGCCGGAGGGATTTTTGACGGATGGGGTGGAAGCCGGCGAGGGCGGGACCCGGAGCATACTCCGGTCGTATGTGAGGAGTCACGCCGAGCCGGCGACCGCGCCAGGCGCAAAAATGGCCCGGCTGCCCCCCGCGTTATTTGCGGAACAGCCAGAATATGATGCTCAGCAGCACGCTGATAAGAATGCACGTGCCCAGGGGAAAATAGAAGGTGAAGTTGTCCTTCTTCACGTAGATGTCGCCGGGAAGGCGGCCGATGTAGGGTATCTTCTGGGCAAAGAGCAGGCCCAGGCCGATGAGGATGATGACGATGCCCAGAAGGATGAGCATCTTGCCGAGGGGGGCCATCATCTCTTCTCCCCCCTCTTTTCCGGCCGGGCTGCAAACCGCTCATACTCGCTGAAGATGCAGCCGCAGTAGTTCTGGCGGTAGATGCCGAGGGAGCGCGCCTTAGCCTGCCCTTCCTTCCATCCCTCGCGAAAGTCCTTGTAGAGAAAGGGCACCTTATAGCGCCCCGAGAGGTCCTCCGCCACGGCGGCGATGGTCTCGTGTTGCTGGTAGATGCTGTAGAGCAGGGTCGTCGTCACCGCGTCGGCCTTTTCGTCGACGGCCCTGCGGAACGCGGCCTCAAGGCGCATATGGTAGCAGGACTTACACCTCTCATTCCCCGCCTCCAGCGCCGCTTTGAGGAACGCCTCCAGGTCGTAAGCCTCGTCCACGATCAAAGGCAGGAGGCTGACCCGCGCATATGCCGCGAGCGCCTCCCGCCTCTTTTGAAATTCGGTGTAAGGGTGGATGTTAGGGTTGTAGAAAAAACCCGTTGCCTCGTGTCCCTCGCCCCGCAGCACCTTCAAAGGGTAGATGGCGCAGGGGGCGCAGCAGATGTGGAGGAGCACTTTCAATCGGCTTCTTTCTTCCCCCTTTTCTCCTCTATCGCTGCCTGTGCCGCGGCCAGACGCGCCACCGTGACCCGGTAGGGCGAGCAGCTCACGTAGTCGAGGCCCAGCTTGTGGCAGAACTTGACCGAGTACGGCTCGCCGCCGTGCTCGCCGCAGATGCCCAGCTTGAGCTTGGGCCTCGCCTTTCTGCCCAGCTCGACCCCTGTTTTCATGAGCCTCCCCACGCCCCCCTCGTCGAGCCGCTGGAACGGGTCATAAGGAAGCACGTCCCGCTCCACGTAGAGGCGCAGGATTTTTCCCGCGTCGTCCCTGCTCATACCGAAGGTCGTCTGGGTGAGGTCGTTCGTGCCGAAGGAGAAAAACTCCGCCACCGTCGCGATCTCGTCGGCCGTGAGGGCCGCCCTCGGTATCTCGATCATGGTCCCCACCTTGTAGTCGACGCTCATGCCGCTCAATGCGAATACCTCTGCGGCGACCCGGTCCACCACGTCCTTCTGGAGCTTCAGCTCGTTTACGTCGCCCACAAGGGGTATCATGATCTCCGGCTTTACCTCGACCCCCGACTTCTTTACCTCGCAGGCAGCCTCGAAAATCGCACGCGCCTGCATCTCGGTGATCTCGGGATAGAGGATGCCGAGCCTGCAGCCGCGCAAGCCGAGCATGGGGTTCTCCTCTTTCAGGCCCGCCACAATCGTCGCGAGCCGCTCAAAGGTGATGCCCATTTTGGCGGCCAGGTCTTTCAGCTCCTTCTCGCTGTGGGGCAGGAACTCATGGAGCGGCGGGTCGAGGGTCCTGATGGTCACCGGCAGGCCGTTCATCACCCTGAAAAGCCCGGCGAAGTCGCCTTTCTGCATGGGGAGGACCTTGGCAAGGGCCTTCTTGCGCCCCTCCAGGTCTTCGGCGACAATCATCTCCCTCACCGCATCGATGCGCTCACCCTCGAAGAACATGTGCTCCGTCCTGCAGAGACCGATACCCTCAGCCCCGAAGGCGATGGCGACCTGAGCCTGGTCGGGCTGGTCCGCGTTCGTCCTCACGCCGAGACGCCGCGCCTCATCGGCCCACTTCATAAGGGAGTCGAAATCCTGGTAGATCGGGGATTCGTCGGCTTTCAGGGTCTTGTCGACGAGGACGCGGAGCACTTCCGATGGGATGGTCTTCACCTGTCCCGCAAAGACTTCGCCGGTGCTCCCGTTTATCGAGATGTAATCGCCTTCCTTGATGGTCGTGCCCTTTATCTTGATCGTTTTCGTCCGGTAGCTGATGTCGAGCTCGCCGCAGCCGGCGACGCAGACCTTCCCCATCTGCCGCGCCACAAGGGCCGCATGGCTCGTCATGCCGCCCCGGGACGTGAGGATGCCCTGGGCCGCGTTCATGCCCCTGATGTCTTCGGGCGACGTCTCGGCCCTCACGAGGATCACCTGTTCTCCCCGGGCCGCCCAGCTTTCCGCGTCTTCCGCGTTGTAGACAACCTTGCCCGTTGCCGCGCCCGGCCCCGCGTTCAGACCCTTCGCCACCAGCCTCCCTTCTTTGAGGGCCTTCTGGATCTCCTTCGGGTCGAATATAGGCCGGAGGATCTGGTTGAGCCCGTCGGGGCTTACCCGCATGAGCGCCTCTTCCTTGTCGATCAGGCCTTCCTTTACCGCGTCGACGGCGATCTTGAATTCGGCGAAGGAGGTCCGCTTGCCTGTCCTCGTCTGGAGCATCCAGAGCTTTCCGCGCTGGATCGTAAACTCGACGTCCTGCATATCCCTGAAGCGGCGCTCCAGGATGGAGCGGATCTCCAGAATCTGCTTGTACACCTGCGGCATCTCTTCTTCGAGGGAAGGGGTGGAAGGGTCGGTCTTCTGCGCCTTGTTGATGGGCAAAGGCGTCCTTGTCCCGGCCACGACGTCCTCACCCTGGGCATTCAGGAGGTATTCGCCGTAGAAGACGTTTTCCCCGGTGGAGGGGTTTCTCGTGAAGGCGACACCCGTGCCGGAATCCTGGCCGATGTTGCCGAAGACCATGCTCTGGACGTTGACCGCCGTCCCCCAGGAGGCGGGTATGTTGTTCAGCCTCCTGTACGCCTCGGCCCTCGCGTTGTTCCAGGATTGGAAGACGGCCCCGATGGCGCCCCATAACTGCTCTAGAGGGTCTTCGGGGAAATCGACGTTCAATTTTGCCTTGATGAGCGACATGAAGCGTGCCACGAGGTCTTTCAGGTCCTCGACGGTAAACTCTATGTCGAGCTTGATGCCTCTGGCCTTCTTCTTTTCATCGATGAGCACCTCAAAGGGGTCCTCCTCTTCCTTGCTCTCCGGCTTGAGCCCGAGCACCACGTCCCCGTACATGGCGACGAAGCGGCGGAAGCAGTCCCAGGCGAACCACTCGTTCCCCGTCAGCTCGGCGAGCCCTTTCACCGTCTGCGCGTTGAGGCCGAGGTTCAGGACCGTATCCATCATGCCGGGCATACTCGCCCTTGCCCCCGATCTGATCGAGAGAAGGAGCGGGTTTTTGGGGTCGCCGAATCTCATGCCCATCAGCTCTTCCACCCGCTTCAGGCTTACAAGGACTTGATCCGTAAGCCCTTCGGGGAGCTGCATCTGATGCTGATAAAAGAACGTGCAGACTTCCGTGGTGATGGTGAAGCCGGGGGGCACGGGGATGCCGATGTTGACCATCTCGGCAAGACCTGCGCCTTTCCCTCCGAGGAGGTTTCTTAATTGCTCCCCTCCCTCGGCTTTCTCTCCTCCAAAAAAATAGACGTATTTGGCCATAGTTCCTCCTTATGTGGTTAGATGTGTAACGCTTAGCCGACCTCTTCCACGCGGATCCTGGAGAAATCACCGTACTGCAAAAACATATCCCTGATCCTTGTGAGCAGGCTCAGCCGGTTGTTCTTTACTGTCTCGTCCTCTACCATGACGAAGACCTTGTCGAAATAGTTGTCTATGGTCTCCTTGAATCCGACGAGAACGCCGATCGCCTCGGGGTAGCGCCGCTCCTGCATATCACGCAGGAATTCGCCTTCCTCTGCCTCGAACAGGTCGTAGAGCGCCCGCTCCTCTTGCTGAGTAAAAAGAGCGGGGTCGGGGGGAAGCACGTCGTGCAGGGTCTTCGTGATATTATAGACCCGCTTGAAGCCGACCATAAGCCGGCGGAACGCCTCGATGGAGCTTTGTGTCTCAAGGGCGCGGAGCCTCATGTAGCCGTCATAAATATCGATGATGACGCAGGGCAGGACGGCGCCCACGAACTCCTGGTTGTGCCCTTCCTCCACCATGAGGAATTTAAACCTCGTCGCGATGAACTCGGAGAGCGCATCCCTAAGCGTCTCAAGGGAGATTTTCCCTGCTATGCCGCCAAGGGCATCGAAGCCGGCCTCGATGAGCTGCGGCAGCGGCACGTGACAGGCCCTGTCGATCACGATCTTTATGCAGCCAAGGGCCTGGCGCCGGAGGGCGAAGGGGTCGAGGTTCCCCGTGGGGGTGATGCCGACGGAAAAGAAGGAGATGAGTGAATCCATCTTGTCGCCAAGGGCCATGAGGGCGCCAAGCGCGGTCTCGGGCAGCCTTCCGTCGGTGCCGGACGGGTAGTAGTGCTCTTCGATCGACCGGGAGACGTCTGCGTCCTCACCCTGATACCCGGCGTAGATCCTGCCCATTGTCCCCTGAAGCTCAGGGAACTCCCCCACCATGTGGGTGAGGAGGTCGGCCTTGATCAGCATTGCCGCCCTCACGACTTTTGCCCGGTCGGTCACCCCGAGGGCAGGTGCGAAAAAGGCGGCCAGGGCGGCTACCCGCCCCGCCTTATCCTTCAGGCTCCCCAGCCGTTTGTGGAACATGACGGCTTCGAGCTTCTCATACAACGCGGGAAGCCTTGTCTTTTTGTCCTCGTCGAAAAAGAACCGGGCGTCGGCGAGGCGGGCCCTGAGCACCTTTTCGTTCCCCCTTATTACCTGGGCGGGATCGGCCGGAAGGGTGTTGGCAAAGAAGATGAAGGCAGCGGCGAGGGCGCCGTCCTCCCTCTCCAGCGGGATGTAGCGCTGATGCCCTTTCATGACGTTGACGAGCACGGCCCGGGGCAGCTCCAGGTAGGCTGCGTCAAAAGCGCCCATGAGGCCGTGGGGATATTCCGTGATGTAGCAAATCTCTTCAAGGAGGTCCGCGTCCGCGATGGCGGTCGCGCCGGTCTTTGCCTCGATGGCGTGTATCGCTGCCTTCATCACCTGCATCCGCTCCGCGTCGTCCACGATGACGTAGGCTGCCCTCATCTCCTCCAGGTAGCGGGGGATGTGCGTAATAACGACGCGGCCGGCCGACAGGAAGCGGTGCCCAATCGATGCGTTCCCGCTCGATACCCCCCCTGCGGCGTTGAAATGGATCACCTCGTCGCCGAAGAGGGCGACGATCCAGTGGACGGGCCTGCCGAATTCGAACGTGGACCGTCCCCAGCGCATTTTCTTCCGGAAGGGGATGCGGGCGATGGCGTCGGGAAGAAAACCGGCGAGCACTTCCACAGTGGGGCCGCCTTTTTCGATCTTTTCCACACAGATGAGGTCGGCCGCCTCTTTCCGCCGGATCTTCAGCTCGCCGACGTCGACGCCCTGAGACCGGGCGAACCCCAGTGCCGGGGGCAGCGGCACGCCTTGCCCGTCAAAGGCGCGGTCGGCAGGCGGACCGAATTTTATCGTCACGCTCTCCTGCTGTTTTTCCGCAACGTCGTCGATGAGCACGGCTAGGCGCCTGGGCGTGCCGTAGACCCTGATGTGAGAGTGCCCATAGCCGATGCGCAGGGCAGCCAGGCCCTCTTTGAGCGCCTTTGCGAGGCCGTCCTTTGCGGGCCCGATGAAGCGGCTGGGCAGCTCCTCGCAGCCTATCTCAAGCAGGAAAGGTTTCATTGGCCGCCTGCCCCAATTACTGGGGCTAGCGTCGCCCCCTCAAAGAAAGACCCTGTTGGGTGATTCATGTTCGTATCTCGCTTCTCATGAAACTGTGCTCTGGTCTTGCTTTTTCACATACAGCTCGGCCGACATCTTGGCGAGGTTCCTGACGCGGGCGATATAGTTGGTCCGCTCGGCCACGCTCAAGGCCCCCCTTGCGTCGAGGATATTAAAGGCATGGGAGCATTTCAGGCAGAAATCGTAGGCGGGATAGACAAGCTCCCTTTCCTTGAGCAGCCGCTCCCCTTCCGCTTCAAAGCTGTCGAAAAGCCGGCGCAGCATGGCGGCGTCCGCCTCCTCGAAGTTGTAGACCGAGTATTCCCGCTCCGGCTCCAGGTAGATGTCCCCGTAGAGGACCGAGTCGTTCCACTTGATGCGGTAGACATTGTCCACGTCCTGTAAATACATGGCTATCCGCTCGATGCCGTAAGTGATCTCGACGCTGATGGGGGAAAGGTCGATCCCTCCCACCTGCTGAAAGTAGGTGAACTGGGTGATCTCCATGCCGTCGAGCCACACCTCCCAGCCGAGCCCCCATGCGCCCAGCGTGGGCGATTCCCAGTCGTCTTCCACGAACCGTATGTCGTGGTACGCGGGATCGATGCCGAGGCTCACGAGGCTCGCCAGATACATGTCCTGGATATCGAGGGGCGAAGGCTTCATGATCACCTGGAACTGGTAGTAATGCTGAAGCCTGTTCGGGTTCTCGCCGTACCGGCCGTCGGTGGGCCTCCTCGACGGCTGCACATAGGCGGCATTCCAGGACTCGGGGCCGAGGACCTTGAGGAACGTGGCCGGGTGGAAGGTGCCCGCCCCCACTTCCATGTCGTAGGGCTGCCGTATCACGCACCCCCGGCCCGCCCAGAATTTTTGCAGCTCCATGATCAGGTCCTGGAAGTACATGACGCTATCCTATGGCGCTTTTGAGCAGCCTGTACGACTTGAACTCCACATTCAGGTGAAAATGCATGAAAGCCTCCATCAGCTCCCGGCTGGGTCGCCCGTAGGCGGCGCTATCGGTTCCCTTCAGGGCTGCGGGATCGGCGAGCCGGGAAAGGAGGCCCTCGGGGTATCTCCTGTGGGGGACCGACGAGGCGCATGCGCCGCAGACGACTCCCCCCCTCTCGTGGGAAAAGGAGGTCGGGGAATCGTTGCTGACGTCCTTTCCGCATTGCACACAGGTGGTGAAATTGGGCATGTAGCCAAGGCAGTGAAGCAGCCCAAGTTGATAATATAGTATATCGAAATAGGTAAATTCAACATATTTGACCTTGTCGAGCGCCTCTTTGAGCACCTCGAAGAGGTCGGCGTGGGGCTCCTTCTCCCTGGTCAGTCTGTCGACGAACTCGGCAAAAAAGCTCGCGATGCACATACGCCTGAAGCTCGACTCGATGCCGCTGTTGGCTTCCCTGAGGTCTGCGTTGTCGATGCGCACCATGCCCTTCTCCGACTTCTCGAAATACTCGATGTCGATATGGTTGAAAAGCTCCAGGGTATTCATAAACCTCTTCTGGCTCTTCTTGCCCCCTTTGGCGATACCGGTAAGCTTTCCCGAACGGAGCGTCAGAAAGCGGAGGATCTTGTCCGATTCGCCGAATACCCTGGAGGAGAGGATGATTGCCTGGTCCTTGTGCAAAGCCATGGGTAATGCCCCTAATAATAGGACTTATAAGACCCATAGGACGTATTTAATAAGTCTTATACGTCCTATGGGTCTTATTCTTCCTTATTCTTTCCTGCCGGATTCTATGATCTCCCTCTTGCCCGGCTTGAAGACAAAGAGGTTGTCGGGCACGGGCTTGTTCACCACTATCTTCGAGAAGTCGATCACGTTGACGTTGCCTGTGATCTCGGTGATCTCGACGCGAGTGATAAGAGAGCGGCTGTCCACCCCGATGCGGGCCTCCTGCAGGGTGCCTTCCTTCTTCGGCGCAAGATCGAGGACCTCCAGCTCCCCCTCCCTGGTCGACCGGACGAGCGTAAAGAGCGCGTCGAGCCGCGTCACGTCGTCGACGAGGTCGAGGAAACTGCCTTCCATGCGCCCCCTGTCGACCCGCTCCCTCGTCACGAAAGACGTGCCTTCCTCCGCCTGCCACATCGCTGCGCCGTCATAGAGAAAGACCTTTTCCTTCGGGGCCGTGTATCTCCAGAGGAAGCCCTTCGACCGTTTATAGAAGAAGTCTCCTTCCATCTCCCTCTCCCGTTTCAGCGCCTTTATGAGGATACTCTGGTGAAAGTGGGCCTCTACGGTGGTGATCTCCGCGTAAGTCTTTTTCAGGGCATCGAGGGTCTCCGCCCGGGCCGCGCCCGCAAGTCCCACAAGCGCGAGGACCGCGAGCGTCAGCGTCGCGCCCATGCATCCGGCTCTTCCGAACTCGTCCATCCTTACTCCTTTTTTCTCAGCACTTCCCTCGGCTTGATGCCCGTCGACGGACCGACCAGGCCTTCCCTCTCCATCCTCTCCACCATCCTCGCGGAGCGGTTATACCCTATCCTGAACCGCCTTTGTATCATGCTGATGGAGGCCTCGCCCTTCTCGGAGACGAACCTGACGGCCTCTTCGTACTTTTCGTCGTTCATTTCTTCGCCTTCTTCCGCTTCTTGCGGCTCCTCCAGTATCTCCTCGTTGTACTCGGGGATGCCCTGGTTTTTCAGGAATTCGACGATCCTCTTGATCTCTCCTTCCGACACGAACGGTCCGTGTATGCGCTGGATCCTGCCGAGGCCCGGGCTCATGAGGAGCATATCCCCGGCGCCCAGGAGGCTCTCCGCGCCGTTCATGTCGAGGATGGTGCGGGAATCCACTTTGGAGGTGACCTGGAAGGAGACGCGGGCAGGGAAATTGGCCTTGATGATGCCCGTGAGCACGTCGACGGAGGGCCGCTGGGTCGCGAGGATCAGGTGTATGCCGGAGGCGCGCGCCATCTGGGCCAGCCTCGCGATATACTCCTCCACTTCCCTCGACGAGACCATCATCAGGTCCGCCAGCTCGTCGATCACCACGACGATATAGGGGATGCTTTCGCCCTCTTCCTTCGCCATCTTCTGGTTGTATTTTTCGATGTTCCGCACGCTCTTCTCGGCCATTATCTGGTACCGCCGCTCCATCTCGTCGATGAGCCACCGCAGGGCGGTCTTGGCGCTCTTGGCGTTGGTCATCACGGGAAGCAGCAGATGGGGTATGCCTTCGTAAAAGGAGAGCTCGAGCATCTTCAGGTCGATCATCATGAAGCGGACGTTCATGGGGGTCGCTTTGAAGAGGATGCTGCATATCATGGTGTTAAGGGAGACGCTCTTTCCCGAACCGGTGGAGCCGGCGACCAGAAGGTGCGGCATCTTGGCTAGGTCGGCCACAAAAGGCTCCCCTGCTATGTTCTTCCCCAGGGAAAGGGTGAGCAGGTTCCTCGACTCGGCGAAGGGACCCGATTCGATGATCTCGCGGAGATAGACCGTCTGCCGGATCTTGTTCGGTATCTCGATGCCCACCACCGCCTTGCCGGGGATGGGGGCGATGATCCTGATGGAGACGGCGGAGAGCGCCATGGCCAGGTCGTCCGACAGGTTTGCGATGCGGCTCACCTTGACGCCCGGCGCCGGCTCGAACTCGTACATGGTGATCACGGGCCCCGGCCTGACCTCGACGACTTTGCCGTCTATCCCGTAATCCTTGAGCTTCTTTTCGAGTATCCGCGCGTTGAGCTGGGCGCTCTCTTTATCGATCTTGATCTCCCTCTTTTCAACAGGGTCGAGCAATGAAACGGGCGGCAGCTTATAGGGGCCGATCTCTTTCAGAAAATCGAACGACTCCTGCACCACCTTCTTCTCTTTCCGCTCTTTTTCCTTCTCTTCCCCTCTCTCCTCCACAACCCTGGCGGGTTTTGGGACGTGCGCGTCCCGCCTTCTGGAGAGACGCGAGCCGGCAATGGCGCCGGCAATCGAGAGGAGCGGCGCCTGGACGATGAGAAAAAGGGATATGAGAAAGAGCACGACGGAGAGGAGGAGGCTGCCGAAGTAGCTGAGCGCGTGGATGAGCCCCCGCTCCAGGAGCACCCCGGTGAGCCCGGAGAAGGGGATGACCACGGCCTTCATTTGTATCCGCCCTATCGTTATCTGAAGAAGCGCCGATAAGGAGAAAAAGAAGAGGATGAAGCCGGCGCCGAGCAGGTCCAGATGGCTGACGGTCTTCTTCCGTAAGGAGATCACGGAAAAGAAGAGGATGAAGCCGGCCAGCGCATAGCTCATGAAGCCGAAGTACTGGACGAGGAAGTCCGCGGTGTAAGAACCGGCCCTGCCGCAAAAGTTCATCACGGTGTCGGATGTGGCGCTGTTGGGCGACGGGTCGAAGGGGTGGTACGAGAGCAGGCTGACAAAAATAAAAAGAAAGAGGCCGAGCAGGGCGATACCGATGATCTCTTTCTTCAGCGCGTCGGACATTGCATCAGCCTCTCGATTGCGGCACGGACCTCTTCCATCAGCCCGGCCTTATAGGATAAACCTTTTCCCTCCATCGGTATAGGTTTTCCCATCCGGACGGTCACGCGCCCCTTCTGCGCTGCCACGGCGCATCCGGGCGGCTGCAGGGGGTTCGTCCCAATCACCGCAACGGGTACGACGGGCACGCCCGCGCGCGTGGCGAGGGAGAAAGCGCCCTTCATGAAGGGGAGGAGGTTTCCGTCCGCACTCCTCGTCCCCTCGGGGAAGATGAGCACGGAGGTCCCGCCTTTGATCCTGGCCACCGCATCTTCGATGGCCTTCAGGGCCTCCCGCGGGTTTTCCCTGTCGATATTGATGTAGCCCGCCTTCTTCATGGCCCGGCCAAAGACGGGTATGCGAAAAAGCTCCCGTTTTGCGACGAACTTGAACGGAACCGGCAGGTGAGAGAGGAGCACGGAAATGTCGAGGGCGCTCTGGTGGTTCGACATGAAAAGATAGGGGGGCGCCGCGATATGCTCCCCACCTTCAACGGAAACGGAGATACCCGCTGCCCAAAGCAGGGTCCGCGCCCATAGGGCTGCGATCCGGTGCACCCGCTCGCCTTTCGGGTCGAACGGCGCGATTGCGAAGGCGACGCCGGCGAGGAACAGGGTGGCGCATACCAGGTTCAGATATGAGAGGACCCGCCTCATCTACGCTTCTTTCTCAAGCGCTGCGATGATCTCCTCTACCTCAATCCCGATCGTCGGGTCGATATCATAGGGAGAGACGCCCGTCTTGTCCGCCTCCATGACTTTCTCGTTATAGCTCATAACGCCGAGGAGGGGAATTTCGGACAGGTGCTCCCGGACCATGGCAATGTCGGCGTCGCCGGTCACCTTGTTCACCACCGCATAGACCCGTTTTATCCCAAGGTCGCCTGCCAGCTCCTTTACCTGGCGCGCCGTTTGGAAGCTGCGCCGGCCCGGCTCCACCACGACGATCAGGGCGTCCATATATGCCGTTGTCCCGCGCCCGAGGTGCTCCAGGCCCGCCTCCATATCGACGATGAGGTACTCCGCCCTCTCGATGAACACGTGGGCGAGCAGGCTCTTCAGGACGACGTTTTCCGGACAGAAACAACCCCCTCCACCCTGGGGGATGGTGCCGAGGACCATCAGCTTCACGCCGTCCTTGTTGAGAGAAAACCGGTCGGGAAGGTCCTCGACCTGGGGGTTCAGCTTGAAATACGCGCCATAACCACCCTTGGTCGCACCCGTCCGCTCCTCTATCAACTCCCTCATTTTGGCCAGAGGCTTGAGGTTTTTTAGCTCCTCCTGAGAGATGCCGACGGCGCTTGCGAGGTTCGCGTCGGGGTCGGCGTCGATAGCGAGCACCTTGTGGCCGCGGCTCGCGAGCACGCGCGCCATCACGCCTGCCAGCGTTGTTTTTCCCACGCCTCCCTTGCCTGATATTGCTATCTTCATTTTCTTTCCCTTTCTTTCACTGAGATTCCCCGCCGGTAAAAAGGCGCACTTCTATCCCGGCTTCTCTTTTCATTCAACATTCAAGCGACCCGCAAGCGGGCGCGAAGCTGTGAAATAATCCCATCTTGGCTGTCACCCCGGTGAAAACAGGGGTCCAGGCTGTTCGTAACTTCCTGAGGTTACTGGATTCCGGCTTCCGCCGGAATGACGGGAAACGACACCTGGCCAATTTTTTCACAGCTTCTGCCCCGCCATTCAACATTGTCTTTATCATTCGACCTCGCTCCGTGTCAAGGCTTGCTCCTGCGCGTCGGGTGCTGATTTCACCGTGTACTGAAGCAGCCGCCTTTCTTCCGGCGTGGCGAGCACGATGAGGTGCATACCTTGCTCCAGCAACAAGCTCGCGGGCGGGTTGTATGTCCATTCGCCGTGACCGTTTCTCACCGCGAGGAGCAGGATGTTCCCCATGCTCGGAAGCTCCAGCGCCTCGACCTTTTGCCCCACGTACTGGGACCCGGCGGGCATGACCACCTCTTCCACCCGCATCGCCTGTTCCTTGTCGCGGAGCATCGATTCCAGGAAATCGGTCGCATGGGGCCTTGTCATCTCGGCGGCCATCCGCAAACCCCCGATATAGTTGAGGGCCACGACCGTATCGGCGCCGGCCCGCTTTATCTTGTCGATATTCTTCGTGTCATTGCACCTGCACACCACCCGTAGGGAAGGGTTCAGTTGCTTGGCGGTCAGGGCGATGACGATGTTGTCGTTGTCCGAGTTCGTCGTGGCGAAAAGGCCTTTGGCTTCTCTCACCATCGCCTTTTCGAGCAGCTCGTTCTCGGTCGCGTCCCCCAGGAGCATGGGTACGTCGATGTTGCGGCTTTTCAGGAGGTCGAGCTGGACCGCGTTGGAATCGATGGCTATCTGCGGCCTTTTCGTTTCGTGTAGCTCGTGGACGATATAGAGGCCCACCATGCCGATGCCGCAGACGATATAATGGCCCTTCATCTTTTCGATGCGCTTTTCCATGCTTCTCCTCCGGAAAACCCTGCGCACCTCGCCCTCGACCATGTACGACGCGAGGGCCGTGAACAGGTAAAAGATCGTGCCCACGCTGAGAAAGAGGTAGGTAATGGTAAAAACCTTTCCCGTCGTGGTGCTGCCGGCCCCGACGACGTCCTGGTAGCCGACCGTGGTAATGGTGATCGCCGTCATGTACAGGGCGTCGAGCCAGGAGGTCTTCTCCACCCCGACCAGCTTGTATCCCACGGTCCCGACGAGGATAATGGCGACGATGATAAGGATGATCCGCTTCAGGCGGGCGGTGATGTCCGTTCTCATGGGCTGCCGCATAGTATACCATAGAGGGGACGCCGGCGGCTACGTGAGAGGCGAGGGACGAGTTCGGAAGAGCCGAACCGTCAGGATCTCTTAAAGGGTATGGAGAGGCCGTTCATGAACTCCCTCTGGAACGCCTCCTCACGGGCCAGCTCGACGTGGGTCACGAAAGGCGCGACCCTGTCCGCCTCTTTCCGTTTTTCCTTGTCCATGAGGGCCAGGTAGGCGCCATGGCCCGCCGCGTTGCCCACCATGGCGATGGCTGCGGGGTCGCATGGGGGAAAAAGACCCAGGGTGAGGGCGCTCGCCTTGTCTATGTGCATGCCGAAGGCCCCGGCAATAACCATCCGGGAGATCGAGGCCACTTTCAGGCGGTCCATCAGGACCCTGCATCCCGCGTAGAGGGCCGCCTTCGCGAGCTGGACCTCTCTGATGTCTTTCTGGGTCAGGACGATGTCGCGCCCCGTTCGCGTTTCAGCCCTCCAGGCCACGACGAACTCCATCATGCCCGCCTCCCCCTTTCTCAGCCTCGCGGTGCGCCGGTCTTGAGAAAAGGCGCCGTCCTCCCCTATCAGTCCCGTGGTGTAGAGATGGGCGACGGCATCGATGATGCCGGAGCCGCAGAGACCCGCCGGCTCAAGGCCGGCCCCGTGATCACGCGCCCAGCCCTCTTTTCCGACCACGGCATAATCGACTTCAAAGGTGGCCGCGTCTATCCGCACTTTCTCTATGGCGCCCTCTATCGCCCTCATCCCACTCGATATGTGGGCCCCTTCAAGGGCCGGGCCGGTAGCGCAGGAACAGCAGAGAAGACGCTCTCTGTTTCCGAGGACGATCTCCCCATTCGTACCGAGGTCCATGATCAGCGAGATCTCCGCCCGCCTATGCGGCTCGTCCGAGAGGAGGACGCCTACATTGTCGGCCCCCACAAAACCTGCTTCCAGGGGGAGGATGTGCAGGTAAGAGGCGCGGCCGAGGCCGATCCCGAGGTCGCGGGCCAACACGTCCAGGGACTGCCGCAGGGTAGGCATGAAGGGCCACAGGCCGAGGCGGTCGGGCGGTATACCGAGAAAGATGTGGTGCATCACCGTGTTGCCGACGACCGTCGCGTCCACGATCTCGTGAGCATCGAAGCCCCTGCTCTCTGCCATACGGCGCACCAGCGCGTCGATAGAGGCGATGAGGGCCGTCTGCATCCTGCGAGCGCCGTCGGGATGGCGAGATGAGTAAGAGATGCGCGACATGATGTCGGACCCGAAAAGCACCTGGGGATTGGTGGCGGAGCCCGTCGCGATGAGCTGCCCGTCCCTCAAATCACCCACGTAGGCCGCTATCGTCGTGGTGCCGATATCGAGGGCAAGGCCGAGGTACCTTGCATCCCATCCGGGCAGGACCCCGATGATCTCCTTCCCCGTCCGGACGAGGACGGTCACCCTTCCTTCGAGGTCTCCCCCCGTCCTTCCGAGGTCCTTAAGGACCGTCACGTCAGTGATAAGGTCGCGGATGTCGTACTGCTGTGCCATGAGCCGGGCGACGCGCTCGACACGCGCCTGGTCGCCATCCCCTTCCGCAAGGTCGATGCGATAGCCCCTCACAACGGGGTCGATCACCCCCGACCGCCCGGTAAAGGGCTTTTCCCCCTGGCCGAGGACGCTCTCCTGCGGCACGAAGACGGTCATATCGCCCCTGATACGGGCCATGCAGGCCAGCCTGTACCCGAGCTCCCCGTCGCCGGGTCTTAGCAGGCCGGATTCCTGCTCTGAGGGGGCTTCTGCCTCGCCTTCCATGACGCGTACCCTGCATCCGCCGCAGAGACCCTTGCCGCTGCACGGGGCGTCTATATAGACGCCTGCCTCCCTGGCCGCTTCAAGGATTGTTGTCCCTTCCGCTCCTGTCGCCTCCTTCGAGGAAGGGGCAAAGAGGATGCGGGAGGTCTCATCCGTCATCGCTAAGACTTATCAAGGCATTTCTCTCTTTCGGGGTTGTCCTCTGTCAAGGTTGACCCCGCTGCTCTCTCGCCTTTCGCTTTCTGTAGTATGTCGTAAACCGCCTCGCCCTGGGATCGCGCCCCACGAGCAGGTCAGCCGCCACGGCGTATGGCAACATGGCTGCGGGGTTGACAATGGCTGCGTTGAGGCCCGCCTTTATCGCGAGGGCGAGGAAAGCCGCATTGACGGTCGTCCTGTCGGGGAGCCCGAAGGAGACGTTGCTTGCCCCCAGCACGACGTTGAGCCCCCACTCAGCCTGCACCAGTTCCATGCTCCCGAGGGTCACCGCGACGGCCTTATCGTTCACTGCACTCGCTTCCGCGACGCAGTCGACGAGGATATCCTCCCGGGGGATCCCCGCGGCGTCCGTCTGCTCGAGGATGCGCCTGACGACCTCCATCCTGCCGGCCGGTTCCCTGGGGATGCCCGAGGCATCGGAAGCCAGTGCCACAAGGGCCGTGCCATGCGCCTTTACGAGGGGCAGCAGGGCTTCAAGCACTCGGCTCTCGCCTGTGACGGAGCTGACAATCGGTTTCCCGCAGCCGAGGCGCAGTGCCTTTTCCAGGGCTTCCGGATTCCTGCTCTCGATGCACAGCGGTACGTCGACTACGTCCATGACGGCCTCCATCGCCAGGGGCAGGACCCGGACCTCGTCGATGCCGAAGGCAGCGACGCTCACGATCAGGATATCGGCGCCTGCCTCGACCTGGCTGAGTGCCTCCCTTCGGATGGGTTCCATATTGCCCGCTACCATGCCCTCCTTGACCGGACCCTTGGCGAAGGGATTGATCCGCTCTCCGAGAAGGACCGTGGGCAGGCCACCCCCGATCACGACTTCCTTTCCCCTGGGACCTCGCACATAGGTTTTCATGTTATCTCAGACCGCTCCTTCATTCTTTCTTCCCTCGTCCCTCGGCTCTTCCCGCGCCTAATGCTTGTAAAGGTGGCGGCACGGATAGACGCCCTGCTTCACCACCTTGCCCTTCTGCAACTGGTCGACGCGGACGGCGTCGACGCCCTCTATCTTCGCCGGGCCGTAGGTGATGGGAGTACTGCTGATGCCGCCCGTGTCGAGGTTCGCGATTTTGTAGAAACCGTTCTGCAGCACGTCGGCAGGTTTCAGCTTCTCAAGAGGCGTTTTTTCCATCGCAAGCCTTATCGCCTCTAGCTGGATCATAGCCTCAAGCATGCCCCCCATATACTGAGAATGGGCCGCCCATTTGTCCGGATGGTACTTCTTCTGTGCCTCGGTCATGAACTTCACACCGGGAACAAGCTCGTCCCACGGGGGGAAGCCGCCGGCAACCACGAAACCGTCGCCCAGCGTGCCCATGGCCGCCGCGAAGACGGGGAGGTGGCTCGGCGTGCCACAGGCGAACGTCATCTTGTAGGGCTGATAGGGCCCCATGCCCAGCCTCACCATCTCTTTTACCGTCGGCTGCGAACCGGGGTTTACCATGATGCCGAAGGCGAGATCGACTCCTTTCTCCTTGAGCCACATGAGCTGGGTGGTCGGCGGGGAGGTAGGGATGAGCGGCACGTACTGGGTGCCAGCGAAGTCATACCCCTCCTTCTTCAGGTACGCCTCCATCTCTGGTATCTCTATCGACCTCCCCATGGCGTTATCCGAGGTGAGATAAGCCACCCTCGGTTTTCTCGACTCCTTCCACTTCGCCTTGTACCAATCGGCGACGGCCGCAAGGTCATCCGTATAAATGGGGTAATAAGTGAAGATGGTCCCGGGCGGCGTCAGCAGGTAAGGTCCGGTCGCCATGCTCGTGGCGCCGAAGCCATCCTGTTTTAACCTGTCTTTCAGGGCGAGCGCGATGGGCGAGCCCGATATCCTGTAAACAAGCATGCCTTTGGCCTTGAGCTCCTCGTAGATGGAAAGCGCCTTGGCCGGCTTCAGCTCGTCGTCGCGCCACAAGAGCTCCACGGTGATGTCTGCCGGCCACGTCTCCTTCCGCCACGGCGCCATGCGCTTCGTCTCATTCACGTATTTCACGTAGTCCTGAAAGGCAGCCAGGATTGCCGCCGAATCCTCGGCATAGGGTCCCGTGAGGGACATGGTGCCGCCGATGTAGACGGTCTTCGCCCCCGCGTCCATAGGAACAAGCAACAATCCCACCAAAATCATCAGTACGCACACTACCAGACCGAATCCGATCCTTGTCATATGCTCCTCCTTTTTTGATCTCACTTCTTTCACTCCGCTTCCTCGCGAGAGAAAGGCCACAGGCGGTAATATGCCTCGATAATTCGCCACAGGTGGGCGAGGCCCCTCGGCTCAAAGATGAGGAAGAGGATGATTACCAGTCCCCTGGTCACCAGGGCCAGAGAGGCGGCAGCCTGGGCCGCAACGGCCGCGGAGAGGACGGGTCCCATGATGGTCACGAGCTCGTCGAGGAGTTTGAGGGAGACGGCGCCGAGGATAGCGCCCGCAATACTCCCCATTCCCCCGACGATGAGCATCCCCAGATACCAGACGGAATCCATGAAGGGAAACTCATCGACGCTGGCGAACCCGTAGTAGTGAACCAGCAAAGAACCGGCAACGCCCGCATAGACGCAGCCGATAAAAAATGCCTGGAGCTTGTAGGTCCACAGGTTGACGCCCATGACCTCGGCCGCGAGGTCGTTATCCCTGATGGCGACAAAGGCCCTGCCCGCCCTGGTCCTCGTGATGTTGACCGCCCCGTACGCGGCCAGGCAGGCGATTACCATCACCAGATAATAGTAGCTCGCCTTCGAATTGAAGACCAGGAAGCCTATCTGCGGTTTAGGTACCGGCATGCCGTCCGGGCCGCCCGTGAGGCCCCTGAACTGGAGGACCGACCAGATGATGATGAAATGGGCCGCTATGGTGGCCATGATCAGGTAGAAGCCCCTGATCTTCAGGGAAGGCAGGCCGAAGAGCAGACCCGCGAGTCCTGCCGCGAGGCCTGCGGCCGGGAGCGCCGCCAGGAAGGGCCAGCCAAGCGTGGCCGTGAGGATAGCCGATGTGTAGGCGCCTACTGCCATGAAGCCCACGTGGCCTATGGATATCTGGCCGCAGTACCCGGTGAGTATATTGAGCCCGAGCACGCTGATGGCGGCAATGCCGATCATGGTCATGATGGTGAGGACCCTGTCGCCCAGGAACAGGGGGCAAATGAAGAGGAGGATGAGGAAGGCGAGCAGCGTCCCCCACTCCTGCTTCGTGCGGAAGATGGCCATGTCCTGACCGTAGTTTTCCTGAAAGGTACCCCGTCCCATATGCTTTTAGATCCTTTCTATCCTTTTCAGGCCGAATAGTCCGTAGGGCCTGAAGATGAGCACGATGATCATCACGACGAAGGGGAATATCTGGGCAAAGCCGCCCCCGGGCAGGAGCGGGTCCAGATAGCCGGCGGCCACGTTCTCCAGAATACCCAGTATGATGCCCGCGACAATGGCTCCGCCGATCGAGTCCGCCCCTCCGAGCAAGACGACGGCAAACGCCTTCAAGCCGATCTCGGCGAGCGGTATCATCACGCCCGATACACCCCCCAGAAGGATGCCGCCCACCACGCCGACGATGGAAGCGATAACCCATGAGACGGCATAGACGGTGGTCGCCCTGATACCGAGACTCCGCACTACCTGCAGATCCTCGGCGGTGGCCCGCATGGCCAGTCCGATCCGCGTATAGCGAAAGAGACCCATGAGGCCGCCCACCACGACCATGGAGACCATGAGCCCGATAAGCGATTCGGAAGGCACCGATATTTGGCCGACTTTCAGGGTCAGGCTCGGGAGCACGCCGTGGTAGGTCTTATACTCCCCGCCCCATATCAGCGTGACGAGCCCTTCGAGCACGGTCGCCAGGGCTATGGTCATCATAATGAGGGCGAGCTCGGACTGACCCACGAGGGGGCGCAGGGCCAGACGCTCTATGACGAGGCCGAGGAGGGCGGCCACCGCCATCGCCAAAAACAGGGCAGCCCATAAGGGCAGGTGGAACGTCACGAGGAACGTGTAGCCGAGATATCCGCCGATGAGCACGAAGTGTCCCTGGGCGATGTTAAACGCATTGGAGCACTTCAGGATGATGACAAACCCTATGGCCACGAGGGCATACATCATACCGAGAGCAAAACCGGTCACCACTAATTGGGCAAAGAAGGTCATGAGGTGGTCTCCCCGGCAGACGCTATCGCCACACGTGTCTCCCTCGCCTCCACACGATCATCCTGGCGACCCGCGTCGACGACGGCCGCCTCAGCCTTGCCGGCATAGATCGCGTCGATGATCCCCCGGTAACGCTCCTCCAGGACCGCCCTTCTCAGGTTTCCCGTCCTCGTCAGCTCGCCCTCGTCCGGATCGAATTCCCTGTGGAGATGCACGTATCTTTTCACCCTGCCACCCGGGGGCAGGCTCCTGTTTACCCTGTCTATCTCGCGTCCGACGAGGGCGTAGACCTCCGGCCTCTGGCAGAGCTCGGCACACGTGCGGTGGGCGATCCTCCTCTGTCCGGCCCACTTGCTCACGGTACGGTAGTCGATGACGATGACCGCCGAGGCGTAGGCCGATTGCGGACCTGCCAGGACCCAGGCGTCCCTGATGTAGGGGCTGAACCTGAGACGGCTCTCCACAGCCTGGGGGGCCAGTGTATCGCCCGTCGACAGCGCCACGACGCTCCCTGTGCGGTCGAGAAAATGGACGGCGCCGTCATCACCGATGAGACCCCGGTCTCCGCTATGGAACCACCCGTCTTTCAGCGCCGCGGCGGTCGCTTGCGGGTCCTCGTAATAACCGGCGAACATGCCTGGTGAGCGGGAGACGATTTCGCCAGCATCAGTGATCCTCACTCCCGAGCCGTCTTCAGGGGAACTGCCGGTCTGCCCGGGGAAGCCGTTTGCCGCAACGTTCGTCAGGACGCCGCCCTCCGTGGTAAAATAGAGGCTTTTGAGGGGCACGCCCAGGGTGTGATAGAGGCGCGCGGCTTCAGGGCTCAAGAGCGCGCCGGTGCTGTAGCAGATCCGTGCGTCTTGCAGACCCAGGGTCGCCCTTATGCGTCTGAAGAGCACGGCATCGGCGAGCGTGAAGAGAAGTTTGAGGACCCGGTGCGGTTCTTTCCCCTCACGCCTGAGATCGGCCATCCTGTAGCCGATCGGCATCAGCACGCGGAAAACGAGCCGCGTCAGGGCATCGACGTCGCTGATCCGCGCCTGCAGGCCGGCTGCCTGGCGCTCCCAGAGGCGGGCCCCGTGCCACGCGATGGTCGGCCCTATCTCCCTGGTATCCCGCTGGGCTGTCTCCGGCTCCTCCGCGAAGTTGAGGGTGCAGCCCGAGAGCAGGTGGCAGCCGACGGCGGACCACTGGCCCGTTATCCACGCGGGCGGCAGAAGGGGAACGACATTGTCGTGCTCTTTCCATGGGTGGAGGCGCAGGAGATGATCGGCGCCCGCCCGTATCGTCCCGTGGGTGTGGACGGCCGTCCTTGGGCTCCCGGTGGTCCCCGACGTGCAGACGAGGGCGCAGACATCGTCTGCCTTGCCTATTTCCACATTTTTCTCAAAGAGCCCGGGGTGTTCCGCCTCATAGCTCTTTCCCAGTTCGAGCACCTCCCCGTACCCCATCAGCATATCGTCGTCATAGTGGGCCAAACCTTTATAGGTCCAGTAAATGATCTTCAAAAGGCGCGGGAGTCGGCTCCTGACCTCGAGGAGCTTATCTACCTGCTCCTGATCCTGGACAACCGCAAACCGAGCCCGGCCGCTTTCGGCAATATGGGCGATCTCAGCCGGCGTCAGATCGGGATCGACCCCTAGGGAGGCCCCGTGACCGGCCTGGGCCGCCAACTCCGCGCCGTACCATTGCGGCGCATTATCCCCGACAATGAGCAGCGTGTCCCCCGGCACGAAGCCGAGGGCCGATAAACCAAGGGTAAGGTACTTGACGTCGAGATAGTAATCCTTCCACGTGTAGGCCAGCCAGATGCCATAGTGCTTGTAGCGCATGGCCTTCCGGCTTATCCCGTACTTTTCGTAGTTAAACCTGAGTACCTTGGGCCAGGTGTCGCCCTTCCTTCCCTCGTCCATCGGCTCTTCCCAACTCCTCACTCGTCACTCAGTACTTCTTCCCTCGTCACGCGAGCCATCTCTTTTTTCGCCGGTAGTGCTTCATGTCGCGGTAGCTCTTCCTTGCGTCGCCGGCCGACAGCCCCAAATAGCATTCCCGGACATCCTCATTATCCCGCAAGCTATCGGCAGGGCCGCTCAAGACCACCCGGCCGTTTTCCATGACGTAGCCGTAATGGGCGACGCCGAGGGCGGCGCGGGCGTTTTGTTCAACGAGCAGTATCGACATCTCTTGCTCGGCGTTGATCCTCCGGATGATGCGAAAGATGTCCTCCACCATCAACGGGGCGAGGCCGAGGGAGGGCTCATCGAGGAGCATGAGCTTCGGCCGCGCCATCAAGGCCCGCCCTATCACCAGCATCTGCTGCTCGCCGCCCGACAGGTAGCCGCTCACGCGGCGGCGCAGGGGTTCCACCCTGGGGATGTAGTCGAAGACCATTTCCAGGTCCCTTTTAATCCCGGCCCTGTCTTTGCGGCAGTAAGCCCCCACGAGCAGATTCTCCTCGACGCTCAGGTGCTCGAGGACCCTTCTCCCCTCCATGGCCTGGCTCAGGCCCATGGCGGCGATATCTTCCGGCTCGTGCCGCTCTATCCTTTTGCCGTCAAAAAGGATAGAGCCCTCCGTGACCTCCCCCTCTTCCGTCTTGAGCATGCCCGAAACCGCCTTCAGGGTGGTGGTCTTGCCCGCCCCATTCGCGCCGAGGAGCGCCACGATCCGGCCGTCGCCCACCTCGAGCGATACGCCTCTCAGCACCTGAATCACGTGGCCGTACACAACGTCGATACTGTTGACTTCCAGCATCAGTGCCTACCCGCCCTCGGGAGCTTTCCCCAGGTAGGCGCTGATCACCTCCTGGTCCATACAGATCTTCCTGGGAGTTCCCTCCGCGATCTTCTTGCCGAAATCGAGGACGGCAATCCTGTCCGCCATCTCCATCACCACACCCATATCGTGCTCCACGAGGATAATTGAGCTGATCCCGTCCCTCAAGACCGGGGTATCCGGATAGGTAGCGCCCTGTCCCTCGAACACGTCGATGATGAATCGCGCGATGTCCGCCTTTTCTTCGAGGTTCATCCCCGCCATCGGCTCGTCAAGAAGGAGGATTTTCGGCTCCAGGGCGAGGGCCCGCCCCAGCTCGACCCTTTTACGCAGGCCGTAGGGCAGAAGGCCGACTATCTTCTTTCTCACCGGCGCTATCTCCAGGAAGTCTATGATCTCTTCCACGATCCGGCGGTGCGCGATTTCCTCTTTACGCGCCGGTCCGAAATAGAGGGCACCGGCGATAAAGCTCTGCCTCATGAGCACGTGCCGTGCCGCCATAAGGTTATCTTCCGTGCTGAGGCCCGTGTAGAGCGCAATGTTCTGAAAGGTCCTCGCCATGCCGAGTCGGGCCAGCTTGTGGGGACGCATGCGGGTAATGGTCCGCCCCTCGTAGTATATCTCACCCTCTTGTGGCTTATAGAAGCCGCTCAGGCAGTTGAGCAGGGCCGTCTTGCCGGCGCCGTTCGGTCCGATGACGGCCAGGATTTCGTTGTCCCTGATGTCGAGACTCACGTCGGTGAGGGCGTTGACCCCACCGAAACGGAGCGACAGGTGCTCGAGGCGCGCTTTCACCTGTCTTCCCCCATCTTCCATAGCCTCACCCGCTCGCATACCCGCCTCCCTCCAAATCTTTCCATGAGCGAATAGTCCGCCCCTCCATCCTCTTCCTTGAAAGGCACCGCGTATGCGGTCTAGAAGGGCGTGGGGATCTTCCTCTGTAGCTCCTCTGCCTTCCAGTACGCGATGCGCCCCTTGATGAAATCGATCCATTTGTCCACATCGGCGGCCTTGAACCCCTGGGAGACCATCTCTTTCTTGTAGGTCCCTATCACGGGATCGACGGCCTTTATCCACTTTGCCGCTTCCGCTTCCGACAGGGGTATGATCTGACCGCCCTTTGCCTTAAAGACGTCCCTCCCGTCTATATCCATCTCATTCCACAGGGCTGCCTGCCACTCTTTTGCGTCTGCTGCCGTCTCGGTAAAGATCTTCTGGATATCGGCGGGCAGGGCGTTCCATTTGTTCTTGTTCATCACGCAGTAGAAGGTAATGCCTGTGCCGAGCTGCCACGTAGGCGTGACGTAGTTGACCACCTCGGCGAACTTCCAGTACTTCAGCGTGGAGAGATCGACCATGATGCCGTCGAGGACAGCCCGCCTCAAGGCCTCGTAGACGTCCGGCATCTCCAGGGGCATGGGGACTGCCCCTAATGCCTTCAGGGTCTCGGTCATCCGCCCCGCGCCCCTGATCTTGAGACCTTTCAGGTCGGCGAGCGTCCTGACCGGCTTGCTGATCGTCTGAAGGATGAGGGGTCCCGAGGTGTTTATGTAGAGCATGTGGACGCCGTCCCACTCGGTCGGCTTGAACTTGTCGTAGAAATCACTGCTCACGTGGGTCGCGACCCATCCGCTGGGGAAGCCCAGAGGCAGGTCGAAGACCTCCGTCACCGGGAAGCGCCCCCGGGTATACTGGATATGGGAAACACCGATGTCTGCAATGCCCGTCGTGATCCCGTTGAACATCTTCACCGGCGACAGGAGCGTGCCGCCCGGATAGTAGGTGATCTCCACCCGACCGTTTGTCCGCTTCTTGATCTCCTGGCAGAACCTCTCGGTGAGGAGCGACATTTTGTGGGTGGTAGGGAGATAATTGGCGGCCTTCAGCTTGATCACGTCGGCGGCAGAACAAGAGAAGACGCCCACAAAGAAAAAGACGACGGAAAGGACACACGGCACGATCCCTTTTTTCATCTCACACCTCCTTGGCGGATGTCCAGAACGGTCTTGTTTCATCCTATCTGGAAAGGCCACTACGTTATAGAAAAAAAAACGGTCCTTGTCAAGACAAGCAGTAAGACCGCCGTCCCTGGAAAGGGCGGACGAGGAGTCTGCAGAAGATCAGAAGCGGCTCCAGCCAAAAGCCAGCTCTCTACTCTGCCTCGATTCTTTCCGAAACATACTCTCGGCCGGCCACCCGGAAGCGTTGACAAGTGGAGAGGGCTTATGACAGAATTGACACATGGACGATATCCTCAAGTCTATCGCCGACGGCGCCGCCGCGGGAGAAACAGTCGATCAGGTGCTCGGTCTGCCCGGGGAAGAGCAGGAATTGCTGATTCATGCCATCGGCAGCCTGAAGAGCGAGGGCGCCGCCAGATTCCTGAGCCTCCTTTATCCGTCCCTTGTCGACAAGACGCTGCAGAAACTGGTTAAAAAGGCGCTTTTCCGGCTGAAAACACAAGGCATACCCGTGGAGGAGCCGAGAATGCCGGGAGAGTCCGCGTTGAGAAAGGTGGAGACCGGCCGGGAGGCACGCGCTTTCCTGTCGAATTACGACCCCGAGATGACAAGGGTGGTCCTGGTCGCTGTCGAGATGAAAAAGAACCAGTTCCTCCTGAGCCAGGCGGTGCTCCATTTTTCCAACGGCCTCGAGGAACTGAAGAGCTTCCCTATATCCAGGGACGAGCTTGACGATTTCCTGAAAGACTTCTTGCTGCGGATGCCTCCGCTTATGGTGCTTCCATCCATTTCTGCCGCCTATGCGGGATATTTGATCGAAGAGGCCTCCGGCCTCTCCGGAAAAGAGGCTGAGGAGGCGGCGAGCCTCCACCGTATGCTTCCGGCGACAAAGAGCGACGTTGGAAGGCCCAACGACATCTATCTGCTCCCGGGGGCGGATGCGGCGTCTGAGGCTTCAGCCGAGGCCGTTTTCGCCGATGCGATCTTCGATCCCTTTTCGCTCGGATGGCCGGGCATGGAGGAAGACCTGAAAAAGCTGAACGACGTGCGTAATCCCACCATCGTTCTTCCGCCCTATATAATAGAGGAAAGAAGGCAGGCATTCCTGAACGAGCTCGTCGAGGAAGAAAGGCTGGCGGCGAGACTGCCCCTTTTCAAGCGGATGCTCGAGGATTATGCCTATCTCTTTTACTGCCTTGAGAACTTTGATTGTTATAAAGGGCTTCTTGCCCAGCTTGGAGAACCGGCGGCGGTGAAAAGGGCTTTTCTGCGGTTTGTGCAGGAGGCTTTCGAGGAGCCGGAGGGGGCGGACCGGCCGCAGGACGGCATCATCATCGATCCCCATTCGCTCATGAGGAGGTAGTCTCCTTACACAGCCCATGCACGCCCGCTATATAGTAAAAGATACCTTCTACAAAAAGGCGAAAAAAGAAGGATACCGGGCGAGGAGCGCGTACAAGCTCGAAGAGATACAGCACAGGTTCACCATAATAAAGAAAGGCGACAGGGTACTCGACCTGGGGGCGGCGCCAGGGAGCTGGGTGCAGCTCGAATCGACGCTCGTGGGCGCTCGCGGCCTGGTCGTCGGCCTCGACATCCTGCCCATAACACCCGTACCCGCCTCCAATGTAGTGCTGAAAAAGGCCGATATACGGGAGGTCGATGTGCAGGCCCTGCTGGGAGAGGTAGAAATCCCCGCCTTCGATGTGATTGCCTCCGATATCGCCCCGAACCTCTCAGGCATCAGGGAGGCCGACATCGCCCGGATACACGAGCTTTATGTGGCGGTGCTCAGGGTCACGGATGAAGGTCTGAGAAGGGGAGGAAACTTCCTCATCAAGCTTTTCTTCAGCCCGGATTTCGCCGATATGGCAGCCACGCTCAAGCCGCGCTTTTCGAAGGTCACGACTTTTAAGCCCAAAGCCTCCAGGTCGGTCAGCGATGAGGTATATCTCATC
This sequence comes from Syntrophorhabdales bacterium, assembly GCA_050012495.1. Lineage (GTDB taxonomy): Bacteria > Desulfobacterota > Syntrophorhabdia > Syntrophorhabdales > WCHB1-27 > BOG-1155. Next base: position 10,426 of record JBEKHB010000030.1, on the reverse strand, counting down.
GGCATGGGTAAGCAGTAGCCAATGATTGACTTTGAGCGGATCGTCTGTTTAAATAGAAATGATTTCTATTTAATGAGGTGTCCGGCGTGCAGGACTTCGAAGGATTGCTGAGAGGGCTCAAACTGAAGGTGACCCCGGGGAGACGTGTAATTCTCGAAGTCATGGCGGCTGAATCGACCTTCCTGAGCCCCGAGGAGCTGCAGAGGAAGGTGAGCGAGCGCGGCAGAAACGTCGGTCTTCCCACGGTATACCGCATCCTGGATGAGCTTGCCAATGGCGGTGTGGTGACCAGGGTCCTCCATGACAACCGCCAGCTCTATTATTATCTTTGCGCAAACAAGGGCCATCACCATCACTTTGTCTGCCTCTCGTGCCGTAAGGTCGAGGACATCGGCCTTTGTCTCGGGGAGGCCCTCGAACAGGAAGTAGCGCAGCGGATCAAGGGCGCGCTTTTCTCTCATATCCTTCAGCTTCAGGGGCTCTGCCGCGAATGCCGCGAGAAGGGGAGAAGGCAATGAGAAGGGGCGCCGTTTTCCTCTCCTGCCTGTTCTTCCTTGTGTCGGTTGCCCTCAACTCGTGCCGGCCTTCCGGGGACCAGGCCGGGCGCGCGGGCCGGCTCCTGGTAGTGACGACGCTTTTTCCCCTCTACGATTTTGCAAAGAATGTGTGCGGCCCGAAGGGGGATGTCGACCTGCTCCTCCCCCCCGGCGTGGAGCCCCACAGCTTCGACCCCAAGCCGGGGGACGTCATGAAGATACACAAGGCGGACATCTTTGTCTACACGGGCGATTTTATGGAGCCGTGGGCCGCGGCAATCATTAAAGGCGCGCTGCGGCGCGATCTGGTCGTCGTCGACTCAAGCCGGGGCACAAGGCTCAGGCAAGAATCGGAAAACCAGGGACCACCCGGCCGGGGTCAGGACACGGCCATAAGGCGCGACGGGGCAGCCTCAGAGTCCGTAGATCCCCATATCTGGCTGGACCTTGGCAATGCGCAGGTCATGGTCGAGAACATCCTTGCGGGATTCATCAAGAAGGATCCCGGAAACAGGTCATTCTATGAAAAGAACGCGGCAGCCTACAAGGCGAAACTGCGTGAGCTTGATGAAAAGTTCAGGAGGGGCCTGGCGTCCTGCGAAACGCGGCTCTTTGTGCACGGCGGCCACTACGCCTTCAATTACCTTGCCCGCAGGTACAACCTGAGTTATGTTTCGGTATACGGTTTTTCTCCCGACGCGGAGCCCAGCCCCGGACATCTGGCGGATATCGTTCAAGAGATAAGGCGGCACAATATAAGATATGTCTTCTATGAGGAGCTGCTGCAGCCGAGAATGGCCGAAACCATCGCGCAAGAGACGGGCGCTCGACTGCTCCCGCTCAATGGCGGTCATAACGTGACCAAGGAGGAGCTGCAAAAAGGGGTGACCTTCATTTCCCTTCTGGAGCATGACCTTGATAACCTGAGGGTGGGCCTTCAATGCCGGTAGAAGTCGTTTCTGTCCGGAACCTGGTGTTCACTTATGAGACCAGGGATGTCCTGCGCAATATCTCCTTTTCCATCGAGGCGGGCGATTATGTGGGCCTTGTGGGCTCGAACGGCTCCGGCAAGAGCACCCTCATACGGCTGATTCTCGGCCTCGAAACCCCGGTTGACGGCTCGGTCTCGCTATTCGGCCAGGCGCCGTCGCGTTTTCGCGATTGGCGCAAAATAGGGTATCTGCCTCAAAAGAACGCCGCCCTCAGCCGGTTTTTCCCCGCCACAGTGCAGGAGATCGTGGCGCTCGGACTTGTCCCGAAAAGGGCGGGCATCCCCGAGGGGGACAGCCGGGATGCCCTGGGGAAGGCGCTTGACCTGATGGACATCACCGACCTACGGGACAAGCTGATAGGCGAGCTTTCGGGGGGGCAGCAACAGCGGGTCCTCCTGGCAAGGGCCCTGATCAAGGAACCGGAGCTGCTCATCCTTGACGAGCCGACCATCGCCGTAGATCCGGAAATAAGGGAGAGGTTCCTCAACGTCCTCATGGAGCTGAATCAGAAGAGACAGGTCACGGTGCTTTTGGTAACCCACGATACGGCCAGCATCGGCAAGTATGCAAAAAAACTTCTCTATCTGGAAACGGAAATAATCTTTTACGGGGGGTTCGATGACTTCTGCCTCTCGGCGGAGATGACAAAGGTCTTCGGCTCTTTTGCCCAGCATCTTATCTGCCACAGACACGAGTGATTCCCCCGGACAACCTGGGGTCCGGTCTTGAGGTTTTCTTATGGAAGTGCTCCGGTTTTTTGAGTATGCATTCGTCCTCCGGGCGTTGATAGCCGGCTCCTTTATCGCCCTTCTCTGCGCCAACCTCGGGGTGCTCCTTGTGCTGAGGCGGCTTTCCCTGCTCGGAGACGGGCTTGCTCACGTCACCTTCGGGAGTGTTGCCCTGGGGCTTCTCCTCAAGGTTCAGCCCATCTACATCTCGGTGCCGGTTGTTGCTCTCAGCTCGCTCGCGATCCTCAAGCTGACCGAGAGAGCGCGCGTGTACAGCGATGCCGCCATCGGGATCGTGTCCGCCTTCGGTGTTTCAGGGGGAGTGATGCTGGCCGGTCTGGCCGCAGGCTTCAATGTAGACCTCTTCAGCTATCTCTTCGGCAACATACTGTCGATTACGAGGGGGGAAATGGTGGTGTCCATCGTGCTCTCCGTGATCGTGCTCTCCGTCATCGTCTTCCGGTACAGCGAACTCCTCTCCCTGTCGTTCGATGAGGAGTTTGCCCGGACATCCGGCATCAACGCGGGCCGCATCAATGCGCTTCTCGCCGTGCTGGCGGCGGTGACAGTCGTCCTCGCCATGAAGCTTGTCGGGATAATGCTCACTTCAGCCCTTCTTATAATCCCCGCGGTCAGCGCCTTTCAAATCGCGAAAAGCTTCAGAGGCACGCTGTTCTTTGCCGCGTTCACCGCGGTCGTTTCCGTATGGGTCGGCATTTTCCTCTCTTTCCTCATGAATCTGCCCACAGGGGCGACGATCGTGCTCCTCAACCTCGCGTTTTTCCTTGTGCTCTATACCTTCAAGGCGTTGTCCGCTTTCCTTTCCCCTCGACGATAACCGTATATTCGCCCCTCGTCTCGTGTGCTGCGATCTCTTCCAGCACCTCTTCGATAGGGCCCCGTATGACTTCCTCGTAAAGCTTCGTGATCTCCCTGCAGATGACGACTCGCCTTTCCGGTGTCTCTTCCTTGATGACGCCGAGGGTTTCCGTTATCCTTCGGGGCGACTCGAATACTACCACCGGGAAAGGGCCTGCAAGGATCTCCCGGAGCACCTTCTTCTTTTTTCCCTTTTTCTGGGGAAGAAAGCCGTAAAAAAGGAACCTGTCGGGGGACAGGCCCGATATGGAAAGGGCCGCAAGGGCGGCGGAGGGCCCGGGCACAGCCTGCACCTCGATGCCTGCGTCGCAGCTCGCCCTCACCACGACGTCGCCGGGGTCCGAGATGCATGGGGTACCGGCGGCGGTAATGAGGGCGGCCTTTGCCCCTTCCGCGAGTTGTCCGACGATCATCCGGGCCCGATGTTTTTCATTATAGCTGTTAATCGTGGTAATCGGTTTCCTGATATCGAGATGGCTCAATAGCTTGAGGGCCCTTTGACGATCCTCGGCAACAACGAAATCGACCTCCCGGAGCACCTCTATGGCCCGAAGGGTTATGTCCTTCAGGTTCCCTATCGGTGTGGCAACGACGTAGAGAAGACCCGCCATGCGCAGCAATCCTCCTGGCCGCATATAATACCGCGAGCGAACGCGTCAGGGCAAGAACGGAAAAGGGGGAGGCGGCGACCGGCCGCGATTCGTTCTTAATTATAGGTCGTATAAGTCCTATAGGACCTATACCAAACGGCAAAAGGCTTGACAATTACGGATTATTCGACGACAATAAGAGCAGTATGCTTAAGCTCCTCTTTCTTCTTGCCGTCATGATCCTGGCGCCCCTCTCCGGTATCGCGGCTATCTATGGCTATGTCGATGCGGGGGGCGTCTATCACCTTACCAATATCAGGCCGCCCGGCAAAGGGTATCACATCATCATCGGGGAACGTGGCGGAGACGGCTCTGCGCTCCCTTCCGTCTCGGCTCTCGACAGGAACACGTACGACCACCTTATCAAACGCCATTCCGAGGCGAACGGTCTCGACTATCGTCTGGTAAAAGCGGTGATGTTAGCCGAATCGAACGGGAACCCCACGGCGGTTTCACAGAAAGGCGCACGGGGTCTCATGCAGATCATGCCTGATACGGGCCGCGACCTGGAGCTCCACAACCCCTTCGATCCGGAGGAAAACATTCAGGCCGGGGCGAGGTATCTAAAGCTGCTGCATGAGCTTTTCAAAGGAAATCTTGAGCTTGTTCTTGCTGCATATAATGCCGGGCCGCAAAGGGTCATACAGAACATGTCTGTCCCTCCCATAAGCGAAACGATCAGCTACATCAAAAGGGTCAAGCTTTACTACGACAAACTAAAAGATTCCCAATGAAGAGCCGGGATGAAACAACCTCTGTTTGGACGCTTCCGAACAGCTTAAGTCTTGTAAGGATACTTTTCATACCGGCAATACTCTACCTGATATCGACACAGAACGAGCAGCTTCGCTTTGCCTCGTGCATTCTCTTTATTATCGCCGGAATTACCGACGGTCTCGACGGCCTGATCGCGCGTCGTATGAGCATGAAGACGAAACTCGGCGTGTACCTCGACCCTATCGCGGATAAGCTTCTCATATCGACTGTCCTGATCACCCTTTCCTGTTACCGGCTTGTGCCCCTATGGGTCACGGTCGTAATGGTGAGCCGCGAATTTGTAATAAACGGGCTGAGATCGTTTTATGCGGGAGAGGGCATCATCATTTATTCGTCCTTTGCGGGAAAGCTGAAGACAACGCTTCAGATCGTGGGGATAGCCTGTGTGCTTTTTAGCCGGTCATTTTATGTGCCCGGTCTTGTCATCATCTATGTTTCGCTCTGTTTCAGTCTTTATTCCGCCTATAAGTATATCTGCGCAATCTTCAGGCCAGAAATACCGGGATAGCTGCGGGGCGGAAAATAATATCGTTGATTATTCTGCCCCACAATCTTATAATGGGCCGGATTTGTAGGACTCTGTACGTACGGAAGTTTTTTGCAATGCCCAGGACGGCAACGGCATGGTTTTGCTGGTCGGGCATACGCAAAGCATGCTATACTTCTATGACCGGCCATCATGCCGCCGCACGGTGTGGTGATCGAACAATTTCAGGAAAGCTTAGATCATGAAGATTTCGGCTAAGAATATCACCCCGGGAATGAAACTGGAGCGTCCGGTACTGAATAAGAACGGCCTCATGATGATCGGGGCGGATACCGAGCTTACGGGGATCCTCGTTGAAAAGATACAGAAGATGGACGTTCAGGTGATTCACGTGCACGGGCCATGCAAAGCGCTTCCTCCTCTCGACGAGGAGCTGGCCCGGCTCGAGGGGCGCTTCAGGAACGTGGAAACCGCTCCCCATATGGATGTGCTCAAAAAGCTGCTGAGAGAGCATATAGAAGGTCTTTACGAAGCGCATGGATCTGAAAACCCTGAAAGATAGAATCGAGAGCATTCAGACGCTTGCCACGATCCCTGCGGTCGCCAAGCATGTGCTGGAGCTACTAGGGGACCCGACGGTTTCACTCGCTGAAATCAGCCGCTTCATCTCGCAGGATCCGGTACTGACCAGCAGGGTGCTCAGGATGGTAAATTCGCCGATTTATGGCTTTCCGGGAAGGATTTCGTCCGTAAACCAGGCCGTGCTTCTCCTTGGCCTGAACGTGGTACGGGGTCTCCTTTTCGGCGTTACCGTCTTCGACCTGATGCAACAGACGATGATCGGTCTCTGGGAGCACTCCATGGGCTGCGCGATCCTTTCGCGCCTTATGGCCGCGAAGAAGGGGTTAAAGGACCCGGAGGAAGCGTCAATCCACGGGCTGCTCCACGACATCGGCAAGGTCGTCCTCGTGCTCAAGTTCCCCGATGAGTACGAGAAGGTAATGGGTGAGGCCCGGGAGAAAGACCTTACGGTATACGAAGTGGAGGCCGGCTATTTTTCAACGACCCACGCAACTGTAGGGGCCTGGGTCGCCGAACAATGGAGGTTTCCGAAGCCTCTTATCGATGTCATTCAGTATCACCACAAGCCCCATCTTTCAAAGGTGGCGCCCATGGAGACGGCAATCGTGCATTTTGCCGATGTCCTTCTCCGCGGCAGGGGGTTCGGGTTTGCAGGAGACTCCACTGTTCCACCGCTGCATCCCTCCTCATGGGAGTTGGTCGGGCTATCGGAACCCGACATCAAGTCTATCTTAGGAGAGGCCGAGGATCTGCTGGAAGAGGCCGCGGACCTTTCGTTATAACGGAGTTTTAGGGTGCTGTAATGAAAACCGGTGTGCTCATTTCCCGTGATACCGCGCTGATCGCTATAACGGAAAAGCTCCTTGAAGGATCGTGCCGCATCATTTCCTTCAGCAACATCGGGTCAGGCCTCGACTACATCTATTCTCTCATTCCGGACATTCTCATCATCGATCTCATCGTCAACGATGCAAGCGCGGTCAATATACTCAATACACTGAAGAACGACCCGATCTTCACCCACTTGCCCGTGCTTGCGGTGATCGATGAATCGATCCCGCCGCCACGCTGGGATGCGGTCTTTATCGAGGACTATGTCTGGCGGTCACAGGTGGATAAAGACCTCTCGGCCCGCGCCCAACTCTGCGTCCTCAGGGCCGAGCGCGTGGTGGAGGTAAACCCCCTTACCAGGCTGCCGGGCAATACCTCGATCAACAGGACGATTCAGCAGCTCATCGACAAAGGCGTCGTATTTGCCGTCGGCTATGGGGATCTCGACAACTTCAAGCCATTCAATGACCACTACGGCTTCACACGGGGCGACGAGGTGATCAAGATGACGGGCAGGCTCATCCTGAATATCGTCAAGAACAAGCAGCCGGCCGGGAGCTTTGTAGGACATATCGGAGGGGATGACTTCATCTTTGTCATAGATGCCGACCTGGTAGACGCGGCCGCTTCCGAGATGGTCGCCGCCTTCGATCGGATCATCGCCACCTTTTACGACGGCGACGAAAAAGAAGCGGGGGGTATTGTCGCCATCGACAGGCAAGGCAACCCGAGATCATTCCCCCTCATGTCCCTCTCAATCGGGATTACCAGCAACAGAAATCATCCGTTTTCTCACTTTGGAGAGGTTACGGAGGCTGTTTCAGAAATGAAGCAGTACGCAAAGCGGACGAGGGGGAGCTGCTACAGGTCGGACAAGCGCCACAATCCGTAGGGTGGGGGCGGCCGGGTGCTTTTTGCGCATAGCTTTGTGATCGCGTTCGCCCCTCATCCTCATGTACAAAAGAGTACACTCCGGTGCGGGCCGAACGCGATTTCGCGCTCTGCATCAAAAATCGCTCCGGCCGCTATACCGGTGGGGTAGACGTGGCGAGACACTGTCGCTACAGGGAGCACGCTTTTAGCCTTTCGTTGAATTCGTCGGCGCTGAATCGGTATTCCTGTGTCCCGTAGCACTCAACGGCAAAGGAGGCACAGACACTGCCCATCCGCGCGCAGTGTTCGATTTCCAATCCCTGGGCGAGACCGGTCACCAGCCCGCCCCGATAGGAGTCTCCCGCCCCGGTAGGGTCGAGCACTTGTCTCGCCTTTACAAGGGGGATACTTATCTCGCCGTGTGTCGTATTGACCCTTGAGCCGAGGTCTCCCAAGGTGGTGATGAGGGTACCCGTCCGTTCGAGCAAGGCTTCTTTCACCAGGCCGGTTTTCTTTATGATGAGGTCGAGCTCGTAATCGTTGCAGATCAGGACCCTGCACCCTGAGGCGGCCTCGATCAGGTCTTCCCCATTCAGCATGGGCAGCGATTGTCCCGGGTCAAAGATATAGTCGATGCCCCGCTCTTTACATATGCGTGGATAGTTGATCATATCGTCGAGATTGCCCGGAGAGACGATGCATAAGGTCTCCTCCGGGTTCAGCCTGTCGAAATCGAGTCCGGATGTATATTTCATGGCCCCCGGGTGGAATCCGGTGATTTGATTGTCGGCCTGGTCGGTAGTGATGTAGGCGCTTGCCGTAAATTCATCCTCGATGATCCTGACCTGCTCGGTGGAGATGCCGTTTTTCTCGAGCCAAAGAAAATAGCGGTGGTAGTCATGGCCGCCCACGGATGCGGAGATAAGGGGGTTCTCACCCATGAGCGCGAGGGAGTAAGCGATGTTGCCCGCAGTTCCTCCGAATTTCTCCCGCACCCCGTTCACCTGAAAACAGACATTCAACACGTGTATCTTATCAGGCAGGATGTGTTGGGAAAAGTATCCCGGAAAATCCATGATCCTGTCATAGGCCAACGAGCCGGAAATAATAATAGTCTTTTTCATAACCCTCAAATCACCTCGAAATCCCCTTGTGCCATGCAGTGGAGCCAGTCGCTGGCATCGGGTTCCGGCGACGGGAACGGGCACATTTCCGAATCGTGAAAGACCTCATCCTGTCTCACCATGCAGACGGGCCAACCGGGTACCCCCGGCGAAACGCATGCATTATCGTTTATCCGATAGACGAGGAACTCCGTGTCACTGCAGAAGATCCGGTAGCCCACACCCCGGTATCTGATTTTCAGTTTCCGGTTCAGCCATCCCTTGTCCGTGAAGAGGGCGATAAAACGGCGCAGGACTTCACGCTCTTCCCCGCCGGACATCTGCGCTTTCCCTCTCGTCATGTCGCCTTCCTCATCATTCCCGGCAGCACTCCCGAATGATAAGAAAAATAAAGGCAATACGGGCAAATGTCAAGCAGAATTCGTGCGGATCCGGCTGCAAAACGGTTGACATGCAGAAGAGATTCTGATACTTCTTTAATGCAAAGGATGATAGGGCGCGTGAAAGCGCTCTTTTAACCGGGAATCGAAGGTTTTGGGGGATCGTTCAATGGCAGGACAACGGACTCTGACTCCGTGAATGGGGGTTCGACCCCCTCTCCCCCAGCTTAATGATATCAAGGGGTTGCAGGTTTCCTGCAATCCCTTTTTCATTGTTTTTCGTCCTGCCTATCGAGCAGATTGCGAGGCCCGTACCACACTACGCATAATCTTTCTTTGCATCCTCGCCATGCGCGCTTGCAGAGCTCGCAATCCTCCTCATTTCGGCACCCCGTATCATCCGATCCTTCCATCTGGTTGTTGAACCTCCTTTCCCATATAGTTATATTATATAATGTAATATATCATACAGTCATACTCATTGCAAGAAAAATATTGCATTAAATTCAGCAATAAAGTATTAATTATGTATGAGAAAAGGGGCCCCTCAGAGAAAAACTTATTCCGTGCGGATTCAGGAGGGCGTGATTGACAGTCTACGTCACCTGGCAGTCGATGAGCACATCCCGCTCTCGGAACTCCTCGAGGAGGCCATCGTGGACGTCGTCGCAAAGCGTCGCGGGACGCCACGCGGCGGTGATCGGAAAGAAGGCAGTTATGGGTTGCAGCGGCAAGAGTAATAGGCCAGGGGCGAAGAGCGCGGCCGGGTAAACGTACGTTTCGGCGCTGCTGCTTCGGTACTACGCCCCCACCTCTTGCCAGCAATTCCGGCTTTTCCACTGCCCATAGGTTTTTCTCGTTTTTGAGTTTTTGAGCGCAGCGGCCATATGACCTTCTTCTAGTTTCAATAAAAAATACTGCAATTTGCTGCAAGGCCTGCGAGGCCGTAGTAGATTTAGACTCAGTAGTTCGTGTTGTCGCAGATCGCGCGACGCGGTCCTTGGAGCAAATGCGCGAATCTGCCCGTCGTCGTCGCAACGGCTTCCGAGCAAAGGCGCATGAGCGAGCTCGGGGCCCATAGTGTGAACGCGGAAAGAACACCTGGCGCTCGCACGGAGCGCGTGGCCGGATATGGCGGGCATTCCCGCGACGCCTCTATCGCCGGCGTGCTCCGGTGGTATGACAGCAAGATCAACAACGGTATTCTGGAAGGACTCAACAGCTTGGTCCAGGCGGCCAAGGCGAAGGCGCGGGGCTACAGAACCTTCAAGAACCTCAAGACCATGATCTACATGCTCACGGGGAAACTTGACTACACTAAAACTGGGTTACCCATTTGAAGTGAGAAGGAACCATAAAAACAAAGAAGGTGTCTGATAAGGAGCATAGTGATGAAGGCAAAAAACGGGATTAAGGGGCACATCGCCATGGAAACGGAGAAGATGAATAAAGCGGACAGGCCGCCGCCGGACGATCTGCAGCGATTGATGAACGCCTATTGGAGGGCGGCGAACTACCTCTCGGTCGGGCAGATTTATCTGTACGACAATCCGCTGCTGAAAGAGCCGCTGAAGCTGTCGCACGTGA
>JBEKHB010000029.1:0-47283 GCA_050012495.1 Syntrophorhabdales bacterium | reverse complement strand
AACGACAGTCAAAAATCGATCATAAAAGGCCCATGCAAGTGCGAATCAGCCGGCGGGAGCGGGGACTCCCTAAGAATTGAAGGGTTGGGTGAATGGGAAAGCGATTCGCCGGGAATTGCTGTGCCGGAAGGCTTTTGTTTGACCTCTCTGAGAAAAAGCATTATGATAATGCCGCGCAGTTAAGCGTTTTTCCGTTCGGGAAGGGGGAACCAGTTTATGTCGAATGTAGTGGCCGTAGGTCTCCAGTGGGGCGACGAGGGCAAAGGGAAGATCATTGACATACTGAGCGAATTTGCCGATGTAGTCGTCCGGTATCAGGGCGGGGCCAACGCCGGTCACACCATCGTCGTAGGCGAGGAAAGAATAGTGCTTCACCTCATGCCTTCGGGCATACTGCGCAAGAACACGTGCTGCGTGATAGGCAACGGCGTGGTGCTCGATCCGGCGACGCTTGAGGAGGAGATCAACGGCCTGAAGGCCGCCGGGCACGTGGTGGACGACAGCAGGCTGCTGATCAGCGCTCGCAGCCACCTGATCATGCCGTATCATAAGAAGCTCGACATGTTGAGGGAGGGTGAAAAGAAGCAGAAGTTGGGCACGACCGGAAGGGGCATAGGACCGGCTTACGAGGATCGGGCTTCGAGGATGGGGATACGCGTCATCGATCTCCTTGACAAGAGGGTGTTCAGGGAGCGAGTGAGGGAGAACCTCAAGCTCAAAAATTTCCTCATTCAACGATATTACAAGGCCGAGCCGTTCAAGCTGCGGGACGTGATTAAAGAGTACGATGCGTATCGGGACCTGCTTAAAAGGTATGCGGGGGACAATGTGCAGTTTCTCCATAAGAGCATGGAGGAGGGCAAATCGCTGCTTTTCGAAGGCGCTCAGGGTGCCCATCTTGATATCGACCATGGGACCTATCCCTTCGTGACCTCATCGAACACACTGGCCGGCAACGCCTCATGCGGGGCAGGGGTGGCCCCAAACGCGATCGATCATGTCCAGGGCGTCTGCAAGGCATATACGACGCGCGTGGGGGAGGGTCCTTTTCCCACCGAGCTACGGGGTGCGGAAGGCGAGCTGATGAGAGAGAAGGGCGGAGAATATGGAGCGACCACAGGCAGACCGAGGAGATGCGGCTGGTTCGATGCCGTGATCGTCAGACGGGCCGTGGTCATGAATGGCGTCAAAGCGATCGCCCTCATGAAGCTCGATGTCCTGGACGCGTTCGATACGATCAACGTCTGCGTCAAATACAGGATCGGAAGGAAGGTATATGCCGATCCACCTCTGGGGATGAAAGACTTAAGCGTCTGTGAGCCGGTGTACGAGGGCATGGACGGATGGAAGAAGCCGATAGGGCATGCGGCTTCTGTTGAAGACCTTCCCGACAACGCAAAAAGATACATAAAGCGCCTTGAAGAGTTGATAGGGGTGCCCATGGGCATTATATCGACAGGCCCGCGGCGAGACAGCACGCTTATATTGCAGAACCCTTTTCAGCGATAGCTATACACGTGCCGCCACGCATGCCCGGTTCGGGGTGTGTTGTGCATGGACCGTCTCAAGAGCCTACCTGCCATATATTCCCTTCTCCAGCTCTATCGAACCCGATCCATGACGAAGAGACCTTGCTGAGAACGGTTTTCAGGGTGAGTGAAGGAGTTACAACCGCAAGGTAACTTTCCGACCGCGAAGTTACTGCAACTCTTTCGCGATTTCCGATTTGATGTTATGCTATAAAATGTAGGAATCAACGAAGGTTTTTGGAGGCTTCGGTGCAAAGCTATACAGCAAAATATACGAAAATAAACAAAGGCCATATGGTGTCAGCACTTAGGCGCTTTTTTTTCCACGGCCGGGCCATGAATTTGGTATGATTAGTCGATCAACTGCAAATCCCCATAATAAACCATGAAGAAGATTGGAAAACTTCACGTACTAACTGACACCATCCTTCAGACCCGGTACTCTCACCTGGAGCTTGCCGGGCTTGCCATTGCCGGCGGTGCCGATACCATCCAGTTTCGCCAGAAGGAAGGGAGCACAAGGGAAATGATCTGTGTGGCCGAAGAGATGCAGGGTCTGTGCAGAAGAGCGGGCGTCGCCTTCCTGGTCAACGATCGTGTGGATGTGGCCATAGCAGCCCATGCGGACGGCGTTCATCTTGGGCAGAGTGATTTCCCTATTCCCCTTGCCAGGAAGCTTCTGGGGGATGAGGCTGTTATTGGCGGGTCAGCCGGAAACCTCGAGGAGGCCCGGAAGTGCCTCGCGGAAGGGGCAGACTATGTAGGTTTTGGCCCTGTCTATGCTACGGCATCCAAAAATGACGCCGGTCCTGCGAGCGGCCTTGGGCTTCTCGGGCAGATTGTGAGTGAGATCCCGCTTCCTATCATCGCCATCGGTGGCATCACCACGGATAATATCCCTCTGGTGATGGAGGCGGGAGCCTACGGTGTTGCCGTGATCTCTGCGGTCTGCTGTCAGAGCGACCCTCTGGACGCAGCCAGATGTCTTCGAGGCTTGCTGGAGGCTAAAGCGCCATGCCTGAAAAGATAGGTGACGTCGGAGAGTTCGGGCTCATCCGGAGGATCAAGGATCTCCTCGAAAGAGAGGGCGTCAAATCAGAGAGGGTAAGCCTCGGGATCGGTGACGATACAGCCTCCTTTCTCCCTCGCCCCGGATATGAACTTCTGGTCACCTGCGACTGCATGGTTGAGGACCGTCACTACCTTTCGAGATATATCACCCCTTTTGATCTGGGGCGGCGCGCCATGACCTTGAACATCAGCGACATTGGCGCCATGGGAGGGAAACCCCTCTATGCCCTCATCTCCCTCGGGCTGAAAGCTGAGATGCTTGTCCGGGAGGTGGAGGAGATGTACCGGGGATTTCTTGCGGAATTGAACCCCTTCGGCGGCTCCATCATCGGCGGAAACCTTACCGGATCAGGTAACGGTATGTTCATCGACATTACCCTCATAGGGGAAGTGCAGGAGGGTAAGGGCGTGCGCCGTTCGGGGGCACGAGAGGGAGATGCCATACTGGTTACCGGGTACCCGGGTCAGGCGGCAGCCGGGCTGCAACTTTTGCTTCACTCGCCCGATGACGCAGCGTTACTGCGCCATGCCCTGGTGAAGATCTACAATACGCCCTCGCACAGGGCGCAACTCGGTGAGGCCATCGCCCAAACCGGTTACGCCGCGGCCATGATAGACACGAGCGATGGATTCCTGGGGGACCTGGGCCATATCTGCGAGGAGAGTGGGGTAGGGGCCGAGATTCTCAGCGAGAAGATACCTGTCAGCAAAGGTGTTCGAGAAGCTGCCCTCCTGCTTGGCAGGGACCCTCACGCGTTTTTTCTCGGCGAGAGCGATGACTACGAGCTGGTAATCACATGCCGCCCGGAGCATGTAGACTCTCTTCGTTCTGTAGCTGCAGAGTGCTGTGGTGCCCTGTTGACAGAAGTAGGGAGGATTACGGCTCCCGGTTATGGGATCGCCCTCGTCCTCCCTGACGGAGAAATTCGTCCGGTCAAGCCCTTAGGCTGGGATCATTTCGGAAGCACATGAGGAAGGTGTAGCATGTTTGACGAGGCCTTGGCCCGGAGGGCCGCAGAGGACCTGAGACAGATACGTGAACGTAAACCGCTCGTTCACAACATCACCAATTATGTGGCCATGAACTATACAGCCAATGCGCTGCTCGCGTGCGGTGCTTCCCCCGTAATGGCCCATGCCATCGAAGAGGTGGAGGAGATGGTTGCTTTCGCAGGGGCCCTGGTACTCAACATCGGGACCTTGAGTTCCCCCTGGATTGAAGCGATGGTGAAGGCCGGGAAACGGGCCAACGCCCTTTCGGTGCCCGTGATCCTCGATCCCGTAGGCGCCGGTGCCACTTCCTTGCGTACCGAATCTGCCAAGAGGCTCATTGGAGAGATATCAGTCCGGGTGATTCGAGGGAATGCCTCGGAGATCCTGGCACTATCCCCGGAGAAACCGGAGTCTGCCACAAAGGGCGTGGACTCAGTCCATACGGTGGACCAGGCCACAGACACGGCCGTGGCCCTTGCAAGGGAACTTAAGACAACCCTTGCCATCACGGGCCCCGTGGATCTGATCACTGACGGTGAGCGGACTTGCCGCGTCATGAATGGGCACGAGATGATGAGCCATGTAACGGGGACGGGTTGTACGGCTACGGCCATTATTGGGGCATTCCTCACTGTTGATCCCGATCCGCTGTATGCGGCTACCGCAGGTCTGGCCTATTTCGGGCTTGCCGGCGAAAAGGCCGCTGCCAGGACGACCGGGCCCGGCAGCTTCCAGATCGCGCTCCTGGACACCCTCTATGAGATGCGGGAAGAGACGCTGGCGGCATGGGCCAGGATCCAGAGCTGATGAGTATTCCTGAGTTGCGGCCACCAGGGGCTTGACGACAGGACCCCGGATGAGGTTTACTGGAACACGCTGCCTGGGGTGAAGGATGCATTGTGAACCGGGGCGGCGTCCGGGCCGGTGCATACATGGGCCGGGTAGAACCAGCCTCCACATTGCCTTGGCTGGGTGGCAAGTGAGGACCCGGACACGCCCCGGCGACAAAGTTAGACGCGAAATTAGCCCGGCCGAGCCGAGGATGACAAAGCTAGGCGCCCGCCCGCCTATTCTACAATTATATTGACTTTATGGGCCTTTTTGGAGCATACTATACCACTTTTATACAAAAATACAAGACGGAGGGAGGGGAACAATGCATGACGGCAGTTATTATAAGAGACGGAGAATCTTTTGAAAGCGCCTTGAGAAGGTTCAAAAAGCAGTGTGAAAGAACCGGGATTCTTTCCGAGATCAAAAGAAGAGAACACTACGAAAAGCCGAGCGTCAAAAGAAAGAAAAAAATTCTTGCCGCAAAGAAAAGGGCCTTGAAGAAGTTGAGAAGAATGACGGAGAAGGGTCTTTACTAGGGGAATGGCCTACAAAGACGAAATAAGTGAAAGTCTCAAAAGGGCGCTTAAAGAAAAGGATGCGCTCAGGGTGTCCGTGCTGCGGATGCTTTTGTCTGCCCTTGGTTATAAAGAGGTCGAGAAGAGGAAGCCGCTGACGCAGGAGGAGTTTTACGGGGTCGTGAAGACCATGATGAAGCAGCATGCCGAATCTATCGAGAGCTTCAAGAAAGGTCAGCGGCAGGACCTCGTGGAGAAGGAAGAAAACGAGCTTCAGATATTGAAGGAGTTCGAGCCCGCCCAGATGTGCGAAGAGGAGGTGGCGCAAGAAGTTGACAACGTCATAGAGACGCTTGGGGCCAGGGACCAGAAGGACATGGGTAGAGTGATGAAAGTCCTGATGGAAAAACTTGCATCCCGTGTGGATGGAAAGGTATTGAGTCAAATGGTGAGAAATAGACTGTCTTCTCAAAGACCGTCGTGAAGCCATTTATGGCAGATAAGACGTTAGAGTATGTAGACTACCTCAAACTCCTCGAAGTTGTACAACGTTATTCATCAACCGGCTTTATCAGCGAAGAACTGCGTAATCTAAGACCTCTTTCGACACTTCATGAGATCGAAGAGCGCCAGGAGCGGATAGATGGCGCCCTTGAGATTATCAAGTGGTACGGCCCGATCCCTTTGGGTGACATTCCCGACATAAGGAAGCAGGCGGCCGGGCTGTCGCTTCCGGAATTTACCCTGGAGATAGCCGATTTCCTCGCTGTCGCACAGTTCCTGTCGAGCTGCAGGGGGGTCTTGGCGTTCCTCAAAAAAGCCGTGAAAGAGAGCCCTTATATCGAGTCGGTTATGGAGGGCATAAAGGGCCTGCCGGAAGTGAGCGCCAGGATCAAGAAGACCATAAACGAGGAGGGATTCATTGAGGACAGCGCCTCTTACGAGTTGTCCAAGATCAGGTCCGACCTTTACCAGTTGAAGGAAAAGGCGAAGAGATCCCTCGAGCGGATAATGGAGAGGGATGAGGTGCGGCCTGTAGTGCAGGATACGTATATTGCCGTCCGCAACGGCAGATATGTGATACCGCTCAAGCCTAACTACAATCAGTTTTTTCAGGGCATTGTCCACGATTACTCTCATTCCCTGAAAACATCCTTCGTAGAGCCTGTCGAGGTCATGGAAGTCAACAACACGATCAGCGTGCTGGAGAATGAGGAAAAGGAAGAGGAAAAGAGGATACTCCGGGATTTGACCCGATGGGTCCGCCGGTATGTGCCGGAGATGAAGACGACTTTTTCGCTCATCGCCGACCTTGACCTGCATCAAAGTCTTGCCCTTTTCGCCTCCGCGTTCAATTGCGTAAGGCCCCGGATAGAGATGGGCGGGTCGATCGAGATACGAGGGGCTGTCAACCCTTTTATCCTGCTCTCCAAAGGGGAAAAGGCCGTACCCATCGATATCGTTATCGGCGAAGAGAAGCGGGCGACCATCATCAGCGGGCCAAATGCGGACGGGAAGACCGTTGCGTTGAAGACAACGGGTCTCCTCTTGCTCATGGCGTCGACGGGCATGTTCATTCCGGCCAGGGCTACCCCGAGGGTCTCTCTTTTCCCCGGCATTTATGCGGTAATGGGGGACGAGCAGGATATTTCCATGGAGCTTTCGACCTTCACGGCCCACGTGGAGGCGATCACGCATGTGTACGAGCACGCATCCGGCGGGGAGCTCGTGCTGATCGACGAGATCGGGGGCGGCACCGAGCCGCAGGAGGCGTCGGCCCTGGCCATGGGTACTATCGACGCCTTTGTCGAAAAGGGGTGCAAGATCGTGGTGACGACCCATCTCAATCTGCTCAAGGCGTACGGTTCCAGCCGCCCCTTTGCCTTGAACGTGGCGACCGATTTCGACCCCCGCACAATGAAGCCGCTTTACACGCTCCTCTATGGTGTGGCAGGCGTGAGCAACGCCCTCAAGGTCGCCGAGACGTGCGGCATGCCCCGGGAGATCGTGGAGAAAAGCTCCGCCTATCTGGGAAAGCAGGAGTATGTGCTCAACGATCTTATCAGGGACCTTGAAAACGAGAAGAAGGCGGCGGAGGCCGACCGGAAGAAGGCGGGTCTTTACAGAGAGGGAATGCGGCAGAGACTGGAGGTCCTCAAGGAGAAAAGAGACGCCTACCTGAAAGAAGCGGAAGAGCGCTGCCGGCGGCAGGTGACGGACCTTGAGGCGGAGCTTGACGAGATACGGAAAGGGTTAGCCGCAAAGGACCGGCAGTCGTTGGCTAAGGCCCGGGAAAAGGTGTCCGAGGTGAGACGGAGGGTCGTTCCCGGACGGATTGCCGCGGTGCAGGCCGAGATCGCGGTCGGGGACTATGTCAGGGTAAGGACTATCGGAAAAGAGGGCTATGTTGCCGATATGGACGGACAGAAGGGGATGGCGGAGATCGTTATCGGCAATATGCGGATGCGCATAGGAAAGGATTACGTAGAGCGGGTAAGCCGGGGGGTCGCGGCGAATGAGGGGCGCGCAGTTACTGGGGCTCAGCGCCCCCTCCACGAGCAAAGCTCGCCGGGCACCCGCTCGCGGGTCGTTCCCCCTCACGAAAGGTCTATCCAGGTGAACGTGACCGATATCGCGGTGCCCGAGATCAATGTGCGGGGCCTCAGAGTGGAAGATGCACTCGTTGAGGTCGACAGGTTCGTGGACAGGGCAATCGTGCACGGCACGCCCCGGCTGAAGATACTCCACGGCATCGGCACAGGGAGGCTGATGCAGGCGATCAGAACGCATCTTTCGGAAGCGGGCTACGTAAAGGATGTGAAAAAGGACGAAGCAAACTCGGGTGTGACAATAGTAGAGCTTTTATGAGCGGGGAGGCTCCGCGAGCCTTGCTCGTGGAGGGGGCGCTGAGCCCCAGTAATTGTAGAGCTTTTATGAGCGGGGAGGCTCCGCGAGCCTTGCTCGTGGAGGGGGCGCTGAGCCCCAGTAACTGTAGAACTACTATGATTTCCGTTCTTGATGAAGTACTGGAGAAGGTGAACATCCTGGACATCGTGTCCCAGTACGTGAAATTGAGAAGAACAGGCAGGAATTTCGTAGGGCTCTGCCCGTTTCATAAAGAGAAAACACCGTCATTCACCGTAAATACCGAAAAACAAATATACTATTGCTTCGGCTGTCATGAAGGCGGCAACGCGGTCAACTTCCTCGCCAAATACGAGCGATCGAGCTTTTCGGAAGCCCTTGAGACGCTGGCGCACGAGGTGGGTATCGAAGCCGCCGGCAGGTTGAGCGCCAGGAGAACGCCGGTAATCGATGCCCTTTCCAAACTGGCCGACTATTATCACGAGAGCCTGTTGCGTTACGCCCCTGCCGTGAAATATCTCGACGACCGGCAGATCAAGGGTCCCGTTATTGCTGAATTCAAGCTGGGTTACAGTGAAAGAAGCATCTATGGGAAGGAGTTTGCGAAGCGTCTCGGCATCCCTATGGATTTGCTTCTCAGCACAGGCATACTCAAGATGAGGGACGGCGGCGAGGTGTATGACATATTCCGGGGCAGGGTAGTGGTGCCTATCTCGGACATGCGCGGAAAGGTCATAGGCTTCGGAGGACGCGCCATCGTGAGAGATGCTCTGCCAAAATATATCAACTCGCCGGAATCGCCTGTTTTTTCCAAGCGGTCCGTGCTCTACGGCGTCGATAAGGCCAAGCGAGAGATTACCGAAAAGGACGAGGCGATCATCGTGGAGGGTTACTTCGACCTCATTGCGCTCCATGCGGCGGGGATAAAAAATAGCGTGGCAACCCTCGGGACCTCGGTCACGGAGGAACAGATCTCGCGTTTGAGGAATTACACCGAGAATATCACGCTCATGCTGGACGGCGATGAAGCAGGTGTCAAGAGTGCGCTCCGTCTTATTACGCTTTTTGCCGAAATGGGGATCAACGGGACCATGGTGGTGCTGCCTGAAGGGCACGACCCGGACAGCTTCATACGGCTGCACGGTTTACCGGGCTTCCAGAGGGTGATGGGCGAGAAGAAGGCGCTCCTCGATTATTTTTTTGATTTGCACGTGAAGAAACACGGCATGGGAACGCTTGAGGGCAGGATGGCCTTTATCAGGTCGGTTGTCCCCTACATTGAAGGAATGAGGGACGCTGTCAAAAAGAGGTTGTACATTCAGCGGCTGGCCGAGCTGACGGGTGTGGAGGAATATCGCTTTTGGGACACCTTCAGGGATGGTCGCAGAGAAACAGAAAGGTGCGAAGGGGAGGAAACCGGGAGCGCTATAGAAGAAAAGGTTGTTGGCATTGTGATGAACAGGCCGGAGCTTTTAAGACTTGTGAAAGGAACGGGGGTGGAAGCAACTATCGGGGATAGAGACCTGGGGGAAGTGCTGTCCAGGCTGCTTAAATACGAAGAAGAGCATCCGGATCCGGATATCAAGCTTTTCCTGAACGTGCTCGAAAGGCCGGAGCTGCGGGAAAAGGCGGTGGCTGCGGCGCTTGGTGGGGCCGAGTGTGATGAGCAGGAGGTGGGGAGGATCGTATCGGACTACCTCTGCCATAGGGAAAACAAGCTTATCCGCGAACAAGGCAGGGAAATTACTGAAAAATTGGTAGAGGCTGAGAAGAGGGGCGACGAAGAGGCGCTTCGAGAGCTGCTCGAAAGAAAGAAAAACGTGTTGACAGCCATGAAGAATAAATCCGCCAAGTGAGGTAGGTATGTCTGACGATACGGACAGCAGGATGAAAATGCTTGGTTTCAACAGGACAGAGCTGTTTTTCCCCTACGATGAAGGCCGGGAAGTCGGTGAACTCTACCTCTTGATGGCGCCGGCAGGCGAGGATCAGACAGGTTTTTTCGATGACATGGACCTCTTCGATATGGACGCGGAAGGAGAGGATAGCGTAATCCGGACGGAGAGGTATAGTTTTGAAGACGGGCTGGAGAGTATCTACGACGAGGAGCTGACAAGCCCCATCAAACATTACATCAAGGAGATGGGGTCCTCCGGGCTTCTTACGCGGGAAGGGGAAAAAGAAATCGCCGTGCGCATCGAGGAAGCGAAGGAGGAGATCAAGGATGTCCTTTTGTCGTATCCGGGAACGGTGAGGGAGCTTTTCAATGTATATTCCGGTCTCAAGATGTCCGAGCTGAGTCTTTCGGAGATAGCAACGGATGCGGAAGACGAGGAAGGGATGGGCGAGGAAGGGGCACAGAGGGAAAGGATCGTCCGTCTGCTGGAAGCGCTGAAGCAGGTCCACAATCGGTTAAAGCGGGCTGAAAACAAGGAAGAAAAAGACCGGTGCCGGGCTGAAATGAGGCAGATCGCCGGCGATATAAGGTTCAGCAGACAACTGGTGGAGCGGATAAAGGGCAGGATGCAGGCCTCTGTCGAAAGAATCGAAAAGGTTGAGAGAGAGATTGAGCGGCTAAGTCAGGCGGCCGGCTTTGGCGGGAGCAAGGGCCGTGAGATGCTGTATAAAAGGTTCGAGAGGATCGAGAAGGAAGCAGGCGTCGCAGCGGCAGAGTTGACGCAGCTTTTCCGGCGCATCGAGAAGGCCGACAAAGAATGCGTCGCTGCAAAGAACGAGCTGATAAGGGCGAACCTGAGGCTGGTGGTCAGTATTGCGAAGAGGTATAGTAACCGGGGCTTATCTCTCCTCGATCTCGTGCAGGAGGGGAATATCGGCCTTATGAGGGCGGTGGAGAAGTTTGAGCACAGAAGGGGCTACAAGTTCAGCACGTACGCCACATGGTGGATAAAGCAGGCGATGACCAGGTCGATTGCCGATCAGGCACGAACCATAAGGATTCCGGTTCATATGATCGAGACCATCAACAAGATCATCAGGGTCTCGCGGGAGCTGGTTCAGGACCTGGGAAGGGAGCCCTTTCCTGATGAAATCGCAGAAAGGATCGGGTTTTCCGTTGATAAGATCAGAAAAGTCCTTCGCATCACGAAGGAGCCCATCTCGCTCGAAACGCCGGTGAGCGATGACGAAGACACACATCTCTCTGATCTGATAGAAGACAAGAACGCGACCGTGCCGCAGGACTCTGTCATATTTCATGATCTCACCGAGCACCTCGACAGGACGCTCTCCACCCTTACGCCGAAAGAGGAAAAGGTGATCAGGATGAGGTTCGGCATCGGGGAAAAATGTGACCATACCCTGGAAGAGGTAGGTCAGGTGTTTGAGGTGACGAGGGAGAGGATACGGCAGATAGAAGCAAAGGCGTTGAGGAAGCTGAGGCATCCCACGAGGGCAAGGCGGCTGAGATGCTTTGCGGACATGTGAGGGGAGACGTTTCATCACATGTCCGCACAATGCGCCCGCGGACATGTGAGCGGCTACTGACGGGCAAAAAAGTGACGCCCTCTAGGAAAGCACGTCATCGAGCGGGCGGTGGGGGAGATTGAAAGCCTCCGCGACTGCTTTGTGGGTAACGGCCCCATTCACCAGGTTCACGCCCCTCCCGAGGACCTTGTCCTGTTTTACCGCGTTTTGCCAGCCTTTTTGCGCTATTGCGAGCACATAGGGTAGGGTATTGAGCGTGAGCGCCCTGGTCGCCGTCCGCGGGACGGCGCCGGGCATGTTCGCCACCGTATAGTGAACAATTCCTTCCTCGATGTAGATGGGATCATCGTGTGTCGTGGGCCTTGAGGTCTCGGCGCAGCCTCCCTGGTCGATAGCCACGTCGACGAATACCGCCCCGGTCTTCATGGTTTTGAGCATGGATTTCGTGATCAGACGGGGGGCTTTCGCCCCGGGGACCAGGACCGCGCCGACAAGGAGGTCGGCAAAGGTGATGGCCAATCTGATGTTGTAATTGTCCGCAATCATCGTGACGACCCGGCCCTGGTACGTGTCGTCGATCACCCGGAGCTGCTGCGGCACGATGTCGAGGACCGTGACGGAGGCGCCCATGCCGAGGGCAATGCGGGCCGCCTGAGACCCCACTGTCCCCGCGCCGAAGATGACGACGTTCGCGGGAGGGACGCCGGGGACGCCGCCGAGCAGCACGCCGCGACCACCGAAATGCTCTTCGAGGTATTTAGCGCCCTCCATCGGCGCCATCCGGCCGGCGATCTCGCTCATCGGCCGCAGGAGGGGCAGAAAACCTTCGTCGGTCTCTACTGTTTCATAGGCTATGGCGGTCACCTTTTTCCGGAGCAGGCTGAGGGTGAGGCTTTCGGCCGCGGCAAGGTGGAGATAGGTAAAGAGGATCTGACCTTCTCTCAGCATGTCGCATTCGGCGGGAAGCGGTTCCTTCACCTTCAGGACCATGTCGGATCGGCTGTAGAGGACCGATGGCCCTTGCACGATCTCTGCCCCTGCCTGCACGTATTCCGCGTCATCGAAGCCGCTTCCGAGACCTGCGCCCGTCTCAATGAGCACTTTATGCCCACGGGCCGCAAGCGCTTCCGCTCCCCCGGGCACAAGGGCGACCCGCTTTTCTTCAACTTTGACCTCTTTGGGTACACCGATGACCATTGCACCGCCTCCTTCTCGTCGTTCTTGACGTCTCTCTCTATTATAAAGGCGCAAACCCGTCTTGTCATCGGATTGTGCGCACTGTCGTTCCGCATACGTGCTCAGGAAGGGCGCAATACGCTCCAGTCTAAATTGGGATTCCCAAATGCGTTTGCCCTGCCCAATCGGGACTTTGATGTTGACTTTGGGGCGCCGGTGAGGTATCAACTTACCACTCCATGAGTAAAGAGGATACAGGACTGAAGGAGATCATAGACCTCAGCACAGAGATCAACCGGACGAAGGATATCGATATGCTCCTCGACAGCATCCTCGCGAAGGCACGGGCCTTCACCAATGCCGATGGGGGATCGATTTACGTGAAAGAGGACGACAGGCTCACCTTCAAGTGCGTACAGAACGAGACGCTCCAGAAACGGCTGGGGCCTGGAAGAAAGCTCGTACATACGCGCCTTACAGTGCCGCTCAGCATTTCTTCCATCGTCGGCTACGTGGCAACGACGGGCAAGGCGCTCAACATCCCGGACGCGTACGCGCTGCAGCCCGGTTCCCCCTATGTCTTCAACGCCGAATTCGACAGGATATCGAACTACCGGACGACTTCCGTCCTGTCCCTTCCCCTGGAGAGCAACAACGAGATCGTGGGCGTGCTGCAGCTCATCAACGCGAAGAGCCCGGAGGGCGAGACCGTGCCCTTCCCCGGTGACGTCGAGTTCCATCTCCGCTATTTCGCGAATATTGCCGCGACCGCCTTGGAGCGTGCCCAGTTGACCCGCTCCATCATTCTCAGGATGATCAAGATGGCCGAGATGCACGACCCAAAAGAGACCGGGGCCCACGTAAACCGGGTAGCGGGCTACGCTGTCGAGATCTACGAGGCATGGGCGAAGGCAAGAGACGTCGACAAGGCGAGCGTCGAGAAAACCAAGGACGTCCTCAGAATGGCCTCGATGCTCCATGACGTTGGAAAGATAGGCATCCCCGATACCATCCTGAAAAAGCCGGGCCGGTTGGATGAATCGGAATTCAGGACCATCAAGGAACACGCGAGGCTGGGCGCGAGCCTCTTTTTCGAGAAGCAGTCGGATTTCGACGAGGTGGCCTTCCTCGTCGCCGGTAATCATCACGAGCGGTGGGATGGAAACGGGTACCCCGGACACATAGACCTGCTAACCGGCGAGGCGATAAACGGCCAGGGGGGTAGCGAGAAGGGACGCCCGAGGGGCAAACGGGGCCAGGAGATACCTATCCTTGCCCGCATCGTGAGCGTATCCGACGTCTACGATGCCCTCTGCTCCCGGAGATGCTATAAAGAGGCGTACGAAGAAACACGGGTGCTTGACGAGATACGGGCCGAATCGGGAAGGGCCTTCGACCCCGAGGTCGTCGAGGCTTTTTTTGCCGCCTTCCCCAATTTCAGGAACGTGGCCCTCCAGTATCCCGATGCGGAGTGAGGCCGATCTTCCCCGTTTTGCGCGTGATTGCCCCTATTCCATCCTGAAGACAATCGTTATGGTCGGTTCGGCCCTGACAGGCGGTTTGGGGAAGGGCTGCACGCGCTGAACCGCCTTGGGTGACCCCTTTACCCCCGGGATTTTACGTATTTCCGGACCCCGGTCTCCGGACTAAAGTCTTCCGGGGCAAGCCCCACCGGGGCGTGTGCACGGACTAATGCAAAAACGGTGGTTTTTGCCATTTTTTATTGCCTTTTGCCCTTTATTTACGCCCCGAGCGTGCACTTTTCACCAACCGCCTCACCGCCGCCCCCTTTAGATTCCCTTCTCTTGCAAGGATGTTCAGAACGGGGGTGCACGAAAGTGCACGATTCTGCACGATTTTAAGGGGGGGGTAGGGGGGGAAAAGAAATGTTGAATTATAAATTGTGAATTATAAATTAACGTTGAATGAACGATCACGACCGGCGAAGGGGGTCGGCGGCAATTAGGGGCGAACGTCCGAAGGCGTAACCGGGCAAGGGAATAGGACCCTTACCCGGGCACCGTCGAGGCTCAATTGTCAAAGAACGGGGCCGGAATCTCCCGGAACCGGCTGAAACGGGCCGGGCTTATATCCCATCACTGCCCGGTCTCTTAAGATTTTCCTCCTTTTCCCGCTTCCTGTCAAAGTGACAAGGAGGGGTGACAACCAGGCATGACAAGGAGGCATGACAACCAGAGATGACAAAAGGCACTTGAGGCGGTTTTTTGGAAAACATGACTTCACCATGGCCCCAGAGGGCCGGTGGCCGGACCCGGAGCTGTCCCTACCTTCTTCCTGGAAGAGAGGATTTAGACATTTTCCTTGCACTGTATTGATGCAGGTGGTAATGATTAACAGATGTGGCGGGATCGGAGATGAGGAAGGCAAGGCGAAAAAAAGTAGCGTGTCCTTTTTTTGTTTGCGGGGGTCGGAGTTATCTACTTACTTACGGTCGTCCCCCTGTGCCCTCCCAGGAGTAATCAGGAATACCGATGAAGGATTTCACAAAAAAACTGCAATCTGGCCTTTTGAATATTGAGGAGAAAAACCGGTCGAACCTTTTTGCGTGGCGCGGCCAGTTCTCCCCCCAATTAGTTGAATGCCTTCTTGACGCCTATTGTCTTCCGGGGTCCGTAGTTCTCGATCCCTTCGCCGGAAGCGGGACAGTGTTGCTTGAGGCTGCTTTGATGTCCTTGCCTGCGTATGGGTTTGAAATCAACCCTGCCGCCTGGTGTTTCAGCAAACTTTATGAGTTCACGAACACTGACAAGGAGCGCAGGGGGCACACACTCAACGAGCTGCGAGATCATCTCAACAGGCAGTTCCCGTTCGTGCTCTTCTCGGACGACCAGGTCGATCCCAATGTCGCAGAGACAAAAATAGCCTGCATTGCTAATTTCATAAGCGACTATGCGAAAATCCTGTGTAATGCCCTTGTCGTGCTGCTCGATGTCTACAATAATCCCGTTACCAACAGCCTGGTTCACAGCAAATTTCATGCGCTTTCCGATCTCGTTTTGCAGCTTCCATACTCTGAGCAGCCAATCAAGGCAGACCTGCAAGACGCGAGAGCCCTTCCCCTCGAACCGGGGTCAGTTGACTTCGCCATCACGTCTCCACCGTACATTAACGTCTTCAACTACCACCAAAACTATCGGCGATCGGTTGAGCTTCTCGGATGGGATACCCTACGTGTGGCAAGGTCCGAGATCGGGTCCAATAGGGCAAACCGGGGAAACCGGTTTCTCACAGTCGTTCAATATTGCGTGGACATGGCTCACACGGTTCAGGAACTTTCCAGAGTCATCAAGAAAAATGGCCGCGCGGTTTTTATCGTGGGCCATGAATCAAGGGTCCTTGGCGTCCCTTTCTACAATGCCGATATGCTGGAGCGAATAGCCCGGGAGTCGGGGCTATTTGACGTTGTCCTCCGACAACAGCGCCTCTTTCTTAACCGCTTCGGACAGAAGATACGGAAAGATATCCTTAACCTGCAAAGGGTGCCCCGTGCGCGCTATGAGACAACCGCATTAACCCTGGGAAGAGCGATTGCCCATGGCGCTCTCGAATCCTCGCTGCCAATCGTCCCCGAGAAGAATTCTGCACTGCTTCAGGAAGCTTTTGACCGGGTAAACCTGACCGAAGGGACGCCGTATTTTGACAGTTCACAGTATTCGCACTACCAGACGAGAACAAGTGTCATGATGGTCAAAGAAAATGGAGACCGATAGATGCACAAATCAGAACCTAAACTGCCAACACCTCATCTGGACAAGCTGAAAGCGCTTCTCCGCAACCCCAGACTGCAATATACTGTGAAGATGTTTTCCAGAGAATGATAGACAAGATCCAGAGCATGGTGGATGAGGCCGACCCGGAAACGGACAAAGTCCTCAAGCAAGGACATTTTTGAAATCAGAAACGGCCCTGACAAATCGATGCAGCCGACTCATCATACTCGCGGCAGGTTTTGTCTTCTACCGTTTCGAAGCCTGAATATAGTTGTTGTAATTTTGCGGTATTTCTCTGATAATGGAGGATGGGGAGATGGCAGTCTGAAAGGCTGATGCGCAGCCCGGTGAGAATGTACGGAAGGAAACAAGCCCTACTGCCCCCGTGGCCCCATAGGCACCCCAATGTGGGGAGGAACAAATGGCAAGATCGTTCGATGAAATAAGAGAAGTCATTGAGAAGAATAAGCCGAAACTCGCCGCAAGCTACGGCATCAGGAGCTTAGGGGTATTCGGCTCCTTTGCCAGAGGTGAACAACGTAGCCGAAGTGATGTAGACATCCTCGTAGAGTTTGATGAAGTCCCGGGTCTTTTGCAGTTCGTCCGCATAGAGGAGCACTTGCGCCGTCTCCTGGGCAGAAAGGTCGATCTGGTGAGGAAAGAAGGCTTGCGCCCCGAGCTGAAGGACCACATTCTCAGGGAGGTCGTCTACTTGTGACCAGGGATTATAGCCTCTTCATCAAAGATATACTGCAGGCGATCAACGATATCGAAGCGTTCATAGGGGATATGGACTATGCTGCTTTCCAGATGGACGAGAAGACCAAGAGTGCTGTGGTCTGGAAGATTACGAATATCGGAGAGGCGGCGAAGAACCTACCCAAAACGATCAGGGTGAGATATCGATCCATCCCTTGGAAAGACATGGCGAAGATGAGGGATAAGATCGCACATCAGTACTTTGGCATCGACTACGAGCTTGTCTGGGGAGTGATCAAGAAAGAGTTGCCTGCGATCAAACCGGAGATCGAAAAGATCGTGCAATAGATCGGCCATGGCAACGCTTGAATATAATTGTTGTGATTTTGTGGTATTTCCCTGACAATGGAGGATGGGGAGACGGGAGTCGGAAAGGCCGACGGGCTGCCCAGTAAATGAGAATGTACAGAAGGAAACAACGGACGTACCGCCCGCACGGGACTCGGCGCGGTGAAGCGGTTAGTCGATGAGGGGGGGCAAATGCTGCCAAGGAAGGAACTTGATAAGGTCGTCGAAATTGCAGAGAAGTACGGGGTCGGGAAACTGTATCTCCTAGGGTCCGCCCTTAGCGGAGAGCCCGAAAAGGCCCATGACTACGACTTTGCAGTGGACGGCGTCCCCGAGGGGGATTTCTTCAAATTCTATAGCGAGCTGTACATGGCCATGCCCAAAAGCGTCGATTTGATAGACCTTTCCGGCAAGATGAATAAATTCAAGAGCATCGTGGCGAGAGAGGGAAAACTCATATATGAAAAAAGAGCAGCTTAGAGAGTATTGCGATGCTGAGTATGAAAACATCGATACTGTTCTCGCGGAGATTGTCACTCTGATGGCTCCCGGGAAGTCAGACTACTCCACGCCGGAACTGGCGGCTCTGGCCACCTTCATCCATCACTGTTACAACGGCTTTGAAAAAGTCCTGAAACTGGTCTTGATTTACGAATCAATCGAGATAACCGAATGCATTCCCTCTCCAGACAGAAAAAGAAACTCTTCTATACCCTTGACGGCATATGCCTTATGAGGTATATTATTAAACGTGGAATGGGACATCGAGTACACCGATGAGTTCGGCAGTTGGTGGGACGGCCTGACAGAGGGAGAGCAGGAATCGGTGCGCGCCAGCGTAAAGCTTTTGAGGGATTTTGGCCCGAATCTTCCGTTTCCCCATTCCAGCGGCGTCATAAGGTCCCAGCACGGCAACATGCATGAGTTGCGCATTCAGCACGCCGGCCGACCTTATCGTGTGCTCTATGCCTTTGATTCTCGTCGCTGCGCGGTTTTGCTGATCGGCGGAGAAAAGACCGGAAAGGATCGCTGGTACGAAGAATATGTGCCCATTGCAGATCGGCTCTATAATGAACACTTGGAAGCATTGCGCAAGGAGGGCTTGAAAGATGGCTCATAAATTTACTGAACTGGAAGCCAAAATGTCGGCTGAGGCAGTTGCCCGCTCGGACGTGCGCTATCGGGAAATGGTTGCGAAGATGCCACTGCACGAATTGCGACGCGCGCGCGGAATGTCCCAGGAAACGCTTGCTAAAGCGCTACACATCAAACAACCAAATGTAGCAAAGATAGAGAAGCGCACCGATATCTACATTTCGACGCTACGAGCGACAATTGAGGCAATGGGTGGGACTCTCGACATCGTTGCCCATTTCCCCGACGGTACGGTAAGAATTACAAACTTCTCCTCTATCGACGAAAGTGAGGCGGCTGCAAGCTGAGAGAAAACGGGGGCTGCCTGGAGGTCTCCAGTCGACCAGGCCCCCGCACAAGATAGCGATATTGTAGGTCGTTTCTAAGATTCCTGTCCTCAGTCAAGGGCTGACCCATGACCCACTCCAGAATGAAACAACATCCCCGCCGTCCTCCAAGGATGGAGAAGGATGGGATTCTGAGAAAGGAGATGAGAGGGATTGAGGAGGCCCTGTCCCTTGTCAACGGCTGACCCCTTTGCCCCCCGGAAAGCCTGAATATAGTTGTTGTAATTTTGCGGTATTTCTCTGATAATGGAGGATAGGGACATGGCAGTCGGAAAGGCTGACGCGCTGATCAGGTGAGTGAGAAGGTACAGAAGGAAATAATGTTCCTACCGCCCGAATCATTACTAAGGACTTCAAGGGAGGTCTAATGCCATACCGAATAGAAGAAGTTGACTCGATCTTTGAGGTTCATGTGTCGAATCCTACGTCACGGCGGGAAATCCTCCAGGCAATCCAGGAAATTGCCGGCAAAGATCCCCGGAAAGAACGGTGCGATCTTTGGTATTTTTCTAACGAAGCCATTGTGAGTCTTGAGGAGTATGCGGAAATTGTACGGGCGGTAAAGAGCCTTTGCCCCCCGGATATGGTCGGAAACAAGACTGCCCTTCTCGTTTCCCGTGAACTCCAAAGGGTGGCTGCAAACATGTATCGAAGTGATGCAGCGGACCTCCCTTTCGAAATCGGAGTGTTTACTTCCCGAGAGGATGCTCTTCGCTGGCTGAAAGACGGTTCCAGGGCCACGTAAAATCGGCCGTTCCCTTTGGGGGGTCAGTCAGGCTCGGGCAATCATCGCGGCAAGGTGTGTTCGAGAACTTGGAGCTTCCGCCGCTGACATTGCACGGCAGGTCGGGGTCAACACTTCGTCGGTGAGCCGGGCGGTAACGAGGATGGAAGGAGGGGCCGGAGAACAGTAATGCACGCCAGGAACGAACGTCCCTAGAGATTCTTCTTGCCGAGACGGTGGTTGATTTCAAAACGGTTACGTCTCGTTACATTGAAGCTCTGGACCGGATGTGAACAAAGAAGATCCGATAATGGAGGATAGGGAGACGGCGGCGGAAAGGGCGGCAGGCCGGTGAGAATGTACGGAAGGAAACAAGCCCTACCGCCCGTACAGAAAAGGGACTAAACTGTTACCATTCTGTTGAAGAAAGAAGGGGGAAAGTGTGATTGCAAGACCCCACATGCATTCCTTCGGCGAGGAGAAACGGTGGCAAAAGACAGGGGGTATTCTCTGCAATGACAGAAAATGTGAAAATGTGAAGGGCGCGTCCCCCATGTCAAATCCTTGGGTCGGCCTTGATCTCTGCCAAGGCATCGTGTGTCCCCGGACCCGGGGAGTCGATAAAGCAGAAAAAGGAAAGAAAGAATGGATAGCGTGATTATCGCGTGCCGCACCATTGCGGACGAATTGAACATGGCGGTGCGGGAAACCGGATGCCGGCACCCCATACTCTGGATAGAATCGGGCCTGCACATCAGCCCTGATGCGCTCAAGAAACGTCTACAGGACGAGATTGACCACGTAGGCAATATCGGGCAGGCTCTCCTGGCGTTCGGCTATTGCGGCAATGCCCTGCTCGGGCTCAGGGCGCCGGAGTTCCGGCTCGTGTTCCCCCGCGTGGACGATTGTATCACCCTGATGCTGGGCTCGTGCGAGAAACGGTGCGAGATATCCCGCGAGTCGGGGACCTACTTTCTCACGAAGGGATGGCTCGACTACGAGAGGAATATATGGGTCGAATACCAGGCGTCGGCAAAGCGCTTTGGAAAAGAAAAAGCCGCCAGGATCTATAAATCGATGCTCCGGCACTATCAAAGGCTGGGCATCATCGACACCGGGGCCTACGAACTCGACCCCATCGTTGAAAGGGCCCGGGATATCGGCTGCGAGCTCGGGCTCACGCCTCAGGTGATCCGGGGAACGCTCCGCTATATCAAAAAGCTCCTGACCGGCCCCTGGGACCGGGATTTTATCCTGATCCCCCCGGGTGAGACCATAACCATGGAGCATATCTATGGAGGGGAAGCCGAGGCCGATCGCCAGGCCGTCACGCCGCCCTTCAGTTGTGAACCGGGACTGTTACCATTCTATTGAGAAAAGAAAGGGGAAAGTGTGATTGCAAGACCCCACATGCATTCCTTCGGCGAGGAGAAAGGGTGGCAAAAGACAGGGGGTATTCTCTGCAATGACAGAAAATGTGAAAATCCGAAGGGCGTCCCCCATACTCCCGTCCAATGCAAGGAATGGATACAGCACAGTGCTCTTGGATAAACCGTCAACCGGGAACGATTCGTCACGGACGAACGGAGCAGAAGGGGTCAGCCCCTGATAAGGGCGAATCGGAAAGGGCCGGCACACAAGATAGCGATATTGTGGGTCTTTTCTATGATTTCTGTCCCTTGTCAATCGCTGCCCCCTTTGCCCCATGCTCGCCTTTTGCGAATGGTAAGCTTTCAACCCCTCAGATGGATTTTGGGCGGCGAATAGACTATGCTTGATACGTGATGAGGTCGGTGAAAAGAGCTTGGCGTAGCATTGCCAAAAGTGAGCCCTGGTGGAAAGATGAGCCTAAAACCGTTAGAGCAGTTCATATGCGATCAATGCGGTCTACTTATTGAAAAGATTGACGATGGATGGCTTGAATGGTACGACGATCTTGAGAAACCGGCACACGGCTTTAGGATCGTACACTCTGGGCGCCGTTGCTATTACCCTGAGCGCGCCGAGATTAGTGACAATCACTTAATATATTTCACCGGAAATGACGGGTTATCTATGTTACTCAATCTTTTCAAGAGAAAAGGGGTGGTGGATCAAGACGAACTTGCTGAAATCATCCGTCGCTTGCACGTCCCTTATTATGAAGAGGCTCGAACATATTGGGATAGAGCGGTAAGCGAAGGCATGGTTGACAATGAGGATTACAGACAGGCGGACCTTCAGGCCGTCATTAAGGAATATAGCGAAGGCTGAAGAATACCGGTTTGTGAGGCTTCGGTGAAAGAGAAGGTGACAAAATTTCCTATTAGCGAGGACCCTTTACCCTCCCCTGTCGGATTGCCGTCAAGAGGCTCCTTTATACCGGCGCCTCTGTGGCCCGCTTCCTGGGAGTGAGTGCCTCTCTGGTCAACCTGATGGCTAATATGGAGGCAACCGATCTTGACTCTTACATCTAAAGTTCACTTTGTACCAACGTCCCCTAAGTTGACCGAGATTGCGTGTGTGGCCATTGTCCATCGGGAACGGGCGTAGCTAAATCCGGGCTCGTCATTAGCAAGGACTTTAGGGAGCAAATTGAAAACGACCTGTGAAGAAAATATAGAGGAATATATCGAGAAACAAAAGATGCAGTACGGGCAAAAGCTGTTACAGAAGAAGCTCTTTTATCTCGATAAAAGCGTCTGGATTCATCTGCGCCAAGCCAAGCAAGAAGCTGCGGGTCATCCCTATTACTGTGTCTACACACTATTTCTCGATTTGGTACAGCGCGGTATGATTGTCTGTCCTCTTGGCCCTGCGGTCTTTACCGAGCTCTTCAAGCAACAGAGCGACGATAGACGATACGCAACCGCTTCGCTAATCGATGAACTCAGTCTCGGGTTTGCGCTTCAATCGCGTTTTGTACGACTGTATGCTGAAATAGGGCACTTTCTAGAATCTCTGCTCGGACAGGGACATTTACCGCCAATAAAACAATTGGTGTGGACAAAAATACCTTGTATTGATGGGGAGTTTATCCCTTCTCTGCCTGTTCCGCCGGAGAATCAGAAGCTTATCCTTCAAAAGCAATGGTATGACTATTATAGTTCTCTTCGACTGGTTGACATGTTAAGGACGCTTGGACCTAATGCTGCGCAAATGCCACTACCGGACTACAGAGCAACAGCAGCGGCAACTACAGAAGGTAAGTTCAAACATGCTGACGAAATCAAGGACTTCAAAAGTGCTTATCGCATCGAATTCGAAGGTCTCGTAAGTGGGCTTCATGAAATAGGCCTCCTCAGCCAGGTTTTTCTGCGCCTTTACAACAAAAACGGCAACACCGACTTGCCAAAGCCTGACGAGCTCGAGACCAGTGGAAAGGATCTGCGAAATCTAATTTGCAATACTAGCAAACACGGAAGGCTCGATAGAAAGCATCTAACATCGATTCAGATAGAGGCAGGACTATATGCTGCGGTGAGATGTACCAGAAGCCGCAAATACCATGAGGACGATTTTTATGATTTTGAGCATGCCGCCTCGGCCTTGGCCTATTACGACTATTTCTTGACCACAGACGGTCCCCTCAAAAGCTTGCTTTGTACGAAACCCCTCAAGTACCATCGTATCTACAACGTAGATATACTCTCAGATCCTGGTGAGATGCTCACGATACTGCGACAATGCCAGCAGAATAAATGAATCTGCACGCACCTCGGGGACGTAGTTGACCAACGTGATTTACTCTGTCTCCTCGAAAAGCGAAAAGGGGAAAGGCCACTTTTTTCACACTGCCTTCTTCGTTCGTCGCAAATTCCTTCGTCTGTCCTTCTGAGTCTTATAGTAGTTACAATATGGGTGAAATTACAAGGAAAATGTTGTGCCATTTCAGCATTCGCCGCTTTCCCTACCCCCCTTACACTCGTGCCGAGGGGAGAGCCGATTTTTTCGCCGGTGTCTGCTCCAACTCTCGCCTCACCAATGCAACGATTAAATCAATATCCTCTGGCGACGTGAGTGTGGTGAGCAGTTGGCCGAATATCACTATTTTTTTGTCATTGAGGGAGAGCGAGAAGCCGGAGGCCTGGAGCTTGTGAATTTTGTCGAGCGCGATCCCCATAGCTCTTTCCCGGGAAACGGAATGGCGGTCATTGAGCTTGTCGGCTTTCTTACAGACGATAATGATATCAAGTTGGATCGGTTCTTTTGCCTGTGCCTTGGGCGTAGCAACCGACATTTCAGATTTAACCGGGTGAGAGTTTACGACAATGAAGCCGGCGGTAAGAACGGCGTTGGATAGGGCCTTCCACCCGTCATCCCGCGAATGATGGTAAGAAAACACCAGTAAGCCATCATCTTTCAGAATCCTGTTGCATTCGCGGAACACCGTTTCCAGCTTGTGTGAGAAATTTTCGGGATCGGCATCCTGCACTTCGGCGGGATTGCGGGTTGTTCCGGGCGAAGCGCCGTTGATTCCTGTTTGCTGCCAGGCAAAGAAGAAGTCAGCCAGTTCAGAATAATGCACGTTGTCAAAGAAAGGTGGATCGGTAACCACCAGATCGACGCTGCAATAGGATAATCCGGAAACAGAGGAGTCTCCCTGCGAGATATAGATGCCGCGATTCACCGTAGATCCATTCGAGGACCATTCCGATTCGAGCTTGCCGCTGAATGGCAAGGCAGAAATGACGCCTTTTCCGGTCTTCGACGCATTAACCTCAGTGGGGTTCAAACGGTACTCGATTGCCTTGATGAGCCGCTGGCGGACCAACGTTGAAAAAGAGCCGGAGCTCTTCGACGTGCCCCAGACATTGGCTTCTATGGGCAGACGTTCGGGTTTGAGGATATGATGAGAAAACATGTGGCGAACCGCTCCTGTCCCTTCCCCCTTATATGATGCAAACATGTTATTGAATTCCAGCAGGCCGGAGAACAGGACGAGAAGCACATTCCGTGTTGATTCATCCTCGATTTTCCTTATTGCTGACTGGAGCCGACCAAGGGCAAGCAACTGCCGATCATTGAAAAACGCCTTCCACTCGCAAAAACCGTAATTTATGGCCTGCCGGGTATTATACCCGTCCTCCAATTTGAGTGCAGGGAGCGAGATTGTTTTCTCTTGAATTTCACTCTTCAATAATTGAGAGCACTTTCTATATTCGTCGATGTCTTCTGTTGTAGCCTTTAAGTATTCTTTGGTCCCTTCCCCCGTGAGCATGAGTTTTCCATAGAGGCGAAACGCAGGCGCCTTTCCTCTTTTGGAAATCGCTTTCACTACAGAAAAGGTGTTTCCGCAGTGCCGGCACGTGGCCTTGGGGCCTTTGACGCTACCCGCCTCCGGCGAGAAATTATGACCGCAAGCGTTGCATTTGGCCTTCTCTTGACTGGAAATGCCCTCAAAGATATCCCCACAACAAGGACAAAGGATTTGCACTTCGGGGTTCCGTTGAGGGTAGGCATTCCGTGCAATGATCCAGGACGGAAACAGATCGGTTTTGTCATGGCAGTTTGGACAATCAACCTGCATCACCCAAAACAAATAAAGCACGTCAGAATCATTGCCCCTTGAGTCCTTGGAACGATAGAGCCGCCTGATTTCCCGGCCGACTCCTTCGGAAAGCCCGGTCAGGGCATTGTGGAGCGACTTCTGATTCAATGGTCCGAAAGCCGCCTTCACCGATTCAACGGCAACGGGATTTATATCCCTGCCAAAGGCAGTAAAACCGAGCTTGTGTGCTTCGCCGATAGTGGTGCCGGACCCCATAAAAGGGTCAAAGACAGAAACACCCGAAAAAGCATGTTTCTTATAAAACAGTCGCTTCAGGTCCTCGTCCGGGCGCAGCACGCAGCCAAGCAGAATACCGCGAAAGACCGAGCCGAGCCTATTTGCCCACCACTTATGGATATGGTAGATAGGCCGATGAACCTCTTTGCGCCAGCTCTCCCTTTCGGCAAGCAGGGAAATGAATTCGAAGGGGAATTCATCCGTTTCGATTAAGCGGTTGTTACTCAGATGTTTCTCCATCTTCGCTGTCTTTATCATCTATGACGATTTCTTGTATTCGGCGCATGGCCACAGGCGAAACCGGGCTGCCCGGCAACCTCCAGGCACGAAAAAGATGTTCTCGCCCTGCATTCGGGTTAGGTAGCTTGTCAGGATTCAGCTCATTATTCTTCAGATCGAAGGAATATCCGACAATCAGGTCTGCCGCTTCCTTTCTTAAGAGGTTGCCGACTTCAATAAAACCAGCCTTGGCCTCCGTTTCAGCAGGGAGAATGAGCGTCAATTGATGCGCCAGGCCTTCGGCAATTCTGAAAGGCGTAGGGACAACATACATTTTTCTATCACGTATCAGTATGTCGCCGTAGCTCCCGAACCCCCTGACGCTCTTATTTTTGTGGACATATTCGTGATCCGCGTTCAGAAAGTCGCCGTGGCAAATGACGAGATCGAGGACGGGATAGCTGTTGCCGTCAGGATTTTTGGGATATCTTCCGAATACGTAATAGATTGTTCTTCCGTTATGAAAGCCGGTCGGCACCTGGCTGTTGCTATCAAAACTCGCATCCCGGCCGGGATAGGCGAGCCCTTTCAATTCATACCCCTCGGTCGTTGCAACCATCCGAAAGTCCGGATAGGTATTTCTTCCGCCGATCTCGTAATTGAATGCCCTTTCCCGGAGGCGTTTCTCGAACCAGTTTTGGAAATGGAATTCCTTGTCGGTGCTGCTGACACGTTCGATCAGAACGCCTTTCCGAATCGCAATGACACACCGCTCGAAGACTTTTGAGATGGTATGCCTTTGAGAGTTGCTCATACACTATTTAATGAAATTATTGAGCGGATAATCAAGAGAATTAGTATCCAATTTTCCGCCTACCAGGCCGGATGCGTTTCACAGCCACACTGAGTAAGGACCTTTTCCGGCCGAGGGGATTTTTGATGGATAACGCGAAGCCGGGGCGGCGTCCGGACCGCAGCATACTGCGCTGTATGTGAGGATCGCGCGACCCCGAGATACAGGTACATGGCGCGAAATTAACCCGGCCGCCCCGCCGGCCGGCCGCTATTCAGCTCCATTTCTTTCCTGATATAGCTCTATGCCGACGTATCCCCGATAACGGTCAAAATCTTTGTC
Source organism: Syntrophorhabdales bacterium (assembly GCA_050012495.1). Taxonomy (GTDB): domain Bacteria; phylum Desulfobacterota; class Syntrophorhabdia; order Syntrophorhabdales; family WCHB1-27; genus BOG-1155. Next base: position 20,752 of record JBEKHB010000029.1, on the reverse strand, counting down.
CAACGTGAATATGGGGTGATTGCCTTTCACACTTACCGCGCACAACAGGAAATCCGTATGTGATCCCTGTATCCCTTGTCTCCTGCACCGATTGGAGAGTGAAGCGGCCAGCTCAAAGTGCTCGGTCGTCAGCACCTCGTCATCGAAAGCCCGCAGTTTCTGCCGCAGTGTTTCAAATTTCCCCTCATCCGAAATCCCTGACAGAATCTCCTGACGAATCGGCCCTATCATGACCACCCGCGACTCACGCACCAGTTCGGTAAGTTCCTTTACCGCTCGCTCGTCGGCCTCGGTCTTCGATTGTTTTCGTAATGCCAGGGACCAGACGGGAGTATCGACAAGCACCTTCATGATCGCTTTCTCAGCTCTTTGTAGTCATAGCCGGGATCATACTCCAGGGTATTGAAGAGGTCCACGATCTCTTCCTGCTTGCGCCGCTGAATAAACTCCTTGAGCGCCGTAGTGACGGTTTCCTTTTTTGTTTTGAACTTCCCCGCCTTCTGGGCCTCGGAAATCAACGCATCATCGATAGCCAGATTTGTCGCCATTGTACACCTCCTGTCATCTCACAGAATACACATTTATTTGTGTGACGTAAAGTGTAACGGGCTCTCGCCGAGACCGGCATTACAGCATTTCAGCGGGGATGTCGAATCCATAAAACGCCGAGCGAATTCACGACTTGCGAACTGAGCAAGGTCGTTTCCCGGCCGGAGGAAATTTCGATGCAAGGCGCCGAAATCGAGGGGCCGCCGACCGGAGCATACTGTGCTGTATGTGAGGATCGCGCGACCCCGAGATACAGGTGCATGGCGCGAAATTAACCCGGCCGCCATCCGTCCCCTTTCACTGCCACTTGTTGACACGGCGGCACAAGCTGCTATAGTTATACCACCATGGAACTCTTCAAGAGCGATACCCTGGGCAAAAAGGCAAGGAAGCCCCTTGCCGACAGGATGCGCCCTCGGAGGCTCGAAGAGTTTGTGGGCCAGGAGCACCTTCTGGGTGAAGGCAAGTTCCTGAAGATCCTTCTCGATAAGAAAGAGATACCTTCCATGATCCTCTGGGGCCCATCGGGCGTGGGGAAGACGAGCCTGGGATGGCTCATGGGAAAGTACCTCGACCTCCCTTTCGTCTCCCTGAGTGCGGTCAATATCGGTATAAAGGAAGTGAAAGAGATCATCCAGAAATCGAAACTCCGGAAGACGATCCTTTTCATCGACGAATTCCACCGGTTTAACAAGCTCCAGCAGGATACGTTCCTTCCTCACGTGGAAGGGGGAGATATCATTCTGATCGGGGCGACAACCGAGAACCCTTCCTTCGAGATCATCGCGCCCCTCCTTTCCAGAATGAAAGTCCTCACCCTCTCTCCCCTCACCGAGGAGGAGGTCCTCCTTATACTGGAGCGGGCGCTGCAGCAGGATAGCGAGCTTAATGCGCCCGCAACGCGGGTTCAGGGGGATGCCCTTCGAGAGATCGCTTCCCTCGTCACCGGCGACGCGCGCAAGGCGCTCAACCTGCTGGAGATCTCCCACGCAATGGCGGCCAGGCGAAACGGACTGAAGCCGGTAATCGATCACGAGACGGTGCAGGAGGCCTATCAGAAGAGGGTGCTCGTCTATGACAAGAAAGGGGAGATGCATTACGACCTCATAAGCGCGTTCCATAAGAGCATGAGGGGCTCCGATCCCGATGCGGCCCTCTACTGGCTTGCGAGAATGATAGAGGCAGGTGAAGACCCGCTTTATATTGCGAGGCGTATGGCCCGCTTTGCGTCCGAGGACGTGGGGAACGCGGATCCCGGGGCCCTGTCGATAGCCATCGCGGGCATGCAGGCATTCCACTTTCTCGGCGCTCCGGAAGGCTATCTGGCTCTGGCCCAGGTCTGCGTCTATCTTTCGGCCGCCGAAAAGAGCAACGCCGTCTATACCGCCTACAACGATGCGGTCGCCGACGTGCGAAACCTCCCGGAATATCCGGTCCCCCTGCATATCCGCAATGCCCCTACCGGACTTATGAAAGCGCTCGGCTACGGCGATAACTATCTTTACCCCCACGATTATGACGACGCCCTTGTCGGCCAGGCATATCTCCCTGAAGGCTTGAAAGGCAGAAGGTACTACGAGCCGAAAGGCAGGGGATACGAGACGAAGCTCAGGGAATTCCTGGAGAAAGCGAGAAAAGTCCGGGGGGATCGGGAAGCATAGGCAACAAGTCATCAGTGACGGGTCATCAGTCGGAAGGAAGGCGAGGAAAGGCCGGATAAGGAGGATCGTCATGTTGGAGGTGTCAGGCGTGAAGCGGCTCTTTGTCAGCGACATAACGAAGGATGCCGACGTGAAGGATTTCTTTCTCGTGGTGAAGAAAGGGATATATTCCAGCAGGAACAATACGCGGTACGCGAGTGTCAGGCTGAAGGACAAGACCGGGTCGATAGAGGCGAGGATCTGGGACAGGGTCGATGAGCTGTCGGCCGGCTTCGACCGGAACGACGTCGTGTATGTCGAAGCCAAGGCGAGGAGCTATCAGGAACAACTGCAGTTGAACGTGACCGATATTCGGAAAGAGGCGCGCGCGCTGTCGGCCAAAGAAGTCAGTGAGTTCTATCCGGAGACGGGCTCGGGGACCGAGCGGTTGAAAGAGGCCTTTTTCAGGATAACAGGCGGGATAGCCGACGTCCATCTCACGCGTCTTTTTGACGAACTGAAAAAGAGGGAGGAGGTGCTCGACCGCTTCTTTCTCTTACCCGCGTCCGTAGGGGTCCACCACGTTTCTATCGGCGGTCTCCTCGAGCATTCCGTTGCGGTAGCCGAGATGGGAAGGCATGCGGTTGCCTTTACTGGAGGGGACCAGGACATCGTCACGGCGGGCAGCCTCCTCCATGATATCGGCAAGATCGACGAGATCACCTTCAAGGCAGGCGGGTTCGGTTATTCGGATCAGGGGAGGCTTCTCGGACATATCACGCTGGGGATCATGATACTGGACAGGCTCGTATCGCCAATAGAGGGCTTTCCCGCCTATCTGGCCGATGTACTGAAACACATCATTCTGAGCCACCACGGCGCGGCGGAATGGGGCTCGCCGAAGAAGCCCATGTGCACGGAAGCACTGGTGGTACACTATATCGACAACCTGGACGCAAAAGTCATGGGTGTAAAGGAGCATATGGATGCCGGCATGGAAGATGAGAAATGGACTCAATTCCACAGGCTTTATGAATCACGTTTTTATAAAATCCCGGAAAGGTGACCCATGGAAGTGAGAAGGATTTTTGTCGACAAGCTGAAAATGAAGAATGGGATGGTCCTCGTCACGGGACCGAGCTGCAAATATATTCTTCAGGTGCTGAGAAAAGTGGTGAACGACCGGGTTGACGTGATGGACGGCAAAGGGTACTTGTATCGTTGTATGATCTATGCGATCAAAGGCAAGGAATTGTACCTGCACATCATGGATGCGGTACCCCATCCCGAGGAAAAGAAGACGAAAGTTACCCTCCTGGTCAGCCCGATAAAGGGCCCGAGGATGGATTGGCTGGTGGAGAAGGCCACTGAGCTGGGCGTCGATCGGATCCTGCCCACCATTTTCAGGAGGACCATCGTCAGGTTCCAGGACGGGGAAGCGGAGAAGTGCGAGCGATGGAAACGGATCATGATCGAGGCATCCCGGCAGTCAGGCAGGTTCTCGGTCCCCGAGATGGCTCCACCGACCCCGCTTCGCGGTGTGCTTCCCTATATCGATCGCCTCGAGAACCGGTGGCTTATGTATGAGCGCGAGAAGAGCACGACCATGAAGGATGTGCTGGTTGCACAGAAGAACGGAGCGGTCTGCGTCGCTGTCGGACCGGAGGGCGGGATAGAAGAGGAGGAGGTCAAATGGTTTACGGATAACGGCTTTGTCCCCTGTACGCTCGGTGAAAACATACTGAGGACCGAGACGACGCCGCTCGTCATCCTGTCGGTAATCTTTTACGAATTCAATATGCGATGAAAAGGGCGTCCCTGTTCGCAAGATTTCTGGCTTTCCTCGTGGACCTCTCCTTTGTCCTGTCTGTCTCCGTGCTCCTCTTCGCGTCGGGGTTGAGTGGCGCCGTGATGGGCATTGGCGTGGGCCGGGCCTCTTTCTACGAACTGCTTTCGACCCTGCGGGCCTTCGTCCCCATCTTCTTTTTCTTTGAAATTTTTCTTTTTCTGTTCTATTTTACGTATCTCACCGCGGCTGGTGAGAACACTTTTGGAAAGTGTATTTTCAGGCTCAGGGTCGTGGGGAGGAGAGATAACGCGCCTCTCGGTGTGACGAGGTCTCTGGTAAGGGCTCTGGCATATTGGTTATCGGCCCTTCCCTTGTTCCTGGGCTTCTGTATGGCATTGCTGTCCGGAGGCCGGGCGCTTCACGATGTCATCGCGGGAACAATGGTGATACAGGAGGAGTGATGGGTAAAGCCGGAAAGGGAAAGGCGGGTTGCGGGTGCGTGGTCTTTCTGCTCATTGCCTGCATGATTCTCGCCGGTGTCCTGGTCCATCCGTTTTCACTGAAGATCATGGCGGGCCGTTTTCGTCACGAGGACAAGGTAGTCCCTTGTGACGCCATTTTTGTCCCGCGCATCCAGGAAGACAAGAACGGGGAACTGTACATCGATGCCTTCAGGGAATACTGGGCGGGCAATGGCAAGGCCATATGGGTGGAAGACGACCGTCTGTTCGGTTTCAGCATGAAGGATATTGTGGGGAGGATGGCCAGGGAGAGGGGCATAAAAGAGGGTGCGGTGCACGCGCTGACCGTCGAAGGGGATGACGCGGCAAAGGCGCAGGCTGCCCGAGCGGAGCTTTTGAAACAGGGGATCAAAAAGATCGTCCTCGTCGTGCCCGGCTATGCCTCGAAGAGATACCAACTGCTCTACGGCCCGGCAAAGGCGGACGATTCTATGCTCGTTCTGGTCAAACCGGTGAGCGTGTCGTATTTCAAGGCGGACAAATGGTGGAGCGATGACCTCTCCAGGACCCTGATGGGAAGGGAGTTCTACCGGATGGGTCAATTCTATATAAGGCGTTTCACACACGACGAAAAAGGGGATAGCGGGAAAGAGTAGAGACCCACGCGGCTCTAAGCCCCGGGCTGCTCTCCCGTTCACTCGCCATGGAAGAACTGACGGCCCTTCTGGCGCTTTCACGAGTCGACAAGATCGGTCACGTGCGCAAGAAAAGGCTGGTCGAGGACCACGAAAGCATCGCCGCCCTCTTCGAGGGGAGGGAAAAGGCTGAAAATGCCGCCGATGACAAGGCGATACGCGACTTTCGCGCATTCGAGACGATTGACGAGGACCTGGCGCGGCTTTCCCACATGGGCGCTGCCGTCCTCACCATAAGGGACAGCGCGTACCCGCCGTTCCTCAGAGAGATACCCGACGCGCCTCTTGTGTTGTACAAGAAGGGGCCTCTCCCGCTTCCGCATGAGGCCTTCGCCGTGGTGGGGGCGAGGAAGGCAAGCTTCGAGGGGATGCTTCTCGCCGAGCGTATCGCCGATGCATTGTCCTCGGCAGGGATCACTATCGTCAGCGGTCTCGCGAGGGGGATAGACGCGGCAGCCCACAAAGGGGCGCTCCACGGGAAGGGCGGGACGGTGGCTGTGCTGGGATGCGGCATCGACAGGTGTTATCCCGCGGAGAACTGGTCGCTCTTTAAGGGCATCGCGCAAGAAGGCGCCCTGCTCACCGAATACAGAGTTGGAGAAACACCGTGGTTGGGCCATTTTCCCGCGCGGAACAGGATCATAGCCGGCCTCTCCAAGGGCGTGCTCGTGGTGGAGGCATCTCAAAAAAGCGGCTCTCTCATCACGGCCCGGCTGGCGCTCGATTATGGGCGGGAGGTAATGGCCATACCCGGCAGGGTCTTCGATGAGGCATATAAAGGCGGGAACAGCCTCATCAAACAGGGGGCGCTTCTGGTGGAGGATGTCAACGATATCCTGACCTGTTGTTTCCCCCGTATAGAGCTCCGGACGAAATCGGCTATTGATATGGATGGCGATGAGGATTATATTTACACACTATTGGGTTCCGAGAGGCTGCACGTGGACGAGCTGATCGAGAAGAGCGGGTTTGAGGCGCGGAAGGTAATGGCGGTCCTTACCAGGCTCGAAATGAAGGATATAGTGAGACCTGTACCCGGAGGATTCTACGTGAGGAAGGTGTAATGACGAAATCGCTGCTTGTCGTTGAGTCACCGACGAAAATGAAGACTCTCTCCAAATTCCTGGGGAAAGATTATATAATCAGGGCCACCTACGGCCACATCAAGGACCTGCCCAAGAGCACGATGGGTGTGGACGTGAATCACGGCTTCACGCCGCAATTTGCGGTCATGAAAAGCAAGGCGCGGATCGTGGCCGAGATCAAGAAGGCGAGCAAGGAGGCGGACAACATTTATATAGGCTCGGACCCTGACAGGGAGGGTGAGGCCATCGCGTTCCACGTGGCGGAGGTGATCGGCCGCAACACCCCCGTAAAAAGGGTGTTGTTCAACGAGATTACCAAGAAGGCGGTGCTGGAGGCGATGGCGTCGCCGCAGAACCTTGACGAGTCGAAGTATGACGCGCAGAAGGCGAGGCGCATACTCGACCGGCTTGTCGGCTACGAGATAAGCCCGCTATTGTGGGAAAGGGTAAAGTATGGGCTTTCGGCCGGGAGGGTGCAGTCGGTCGCCCTTAAGCTCGTCTGTGAGAGGGAAGATGAGATAGAGGCTTTTGTCAAGGAAGAGTACTGGAATATCGAGGCCGAGCTGACACTTTCAAGCGGGGAGAAGATAAAAGCCAAGCTCGAAAAGGTTGACGGTGCAAAGGCGCGCATACGAACAAAAGAGGAGGCGGAAAAGATCAGGTCTTCCCTGAAAGGCACGCCGTTCATCGTCGCCGGGGTCGAGGAGAAGGAGCGGTTTGCGAGCCCCTATCCGCCCTTCAAAACGAGCACCCTCCAGCAGGATGCGTCGAGCAGGCTCAAGTTCTCTCCAAAAAAGACCATGCTCGTGGCCCAAAAACTCTTTGAGGGTGTGGAGATCGGCAAGAATACCACGACAGGTCTCATTACCTACATGAGAACCGATTCGGTGCGCATCTCGAATGAGGCGATGGGTGAGGCGAGAAAGCTCATCGACGCAGCATTCGGGGCGGCCTATGTCCCGGGAAAGCCGAATATTTTCAGCAACAGCAAGACGGCCCAGGACGCCCATGAGGGGATCAGGCCGACGAACGTGAAACTTACACCCGAGAAACTGAAAGCCCATCTCGATAAGGACTTGTTCGCCCTTTATGAGCTGATATGGCGGCGGTTCGTGGCGTCCCAGATGGCGCGGCAGAGGCTGCATCTCAGGGTTGCGGAGATCACCGCGAAGGGCTGCACTACCATTGGGGCTCAGCGCCCCCTCGATGAGCAAAGCTCACCGAGCCTCCCCCCTCAGACCTGCATGTTTGTCGCCCGCGGCTCCAAGGTGGTGTTCGACGGTTTTACCAGGGTTTTTGAGGTGGACAAGAGCGAAGACGAGCGGGCCTACCTGCCCGATATGAAAAAGGGGGATATCCTTTCCCTCACGCACCTCGACGCGAGCCAGCATTTTACAAGCCCGCCTCCGCGCTACTCGGAAGCCACCCTCATAAAGACCCTCGAGGCAAAGGGGATCGGACGCCCTTCCACTTACGCGGCGATAGTGAGCACCATCCAGGAGAGAGGCTACGTCCACAAGGAAAAAGGGAGTCTCGCGCCGGTGCCGCTCGGCAGAACGGTCCACCGCCTCCTCGCGGAGTTTTTCCCCAAGGTGATCGACGTCGATTTTACCGCGCGGATGGAGGAGGGCCTCGACCGCATCGAGGAGGAGGAGAATAACTGGGTCACGTCCCTGAGCGAGTTTTACGGCGTCCTGCAGGAGGAGATGGGCTCCGCCAAGACAAAGATGAAGAACCTAAAAGCTGAGGAGAAGGAGACTTCGATCATATGCGACAGGTGCGGCAAAAACATGATCCTCCGCTGGGGCAAGAATGGGGAATACCTGGTCTGCAGCGGCCGCCCTGCCTGCAAGAACAAGAAGAACGTCACCGTCGATAAAGACGGAAACATCTCTATCGTCGAGGAGACGACGTACGGCGCGTGCCCCCAATGCGGCGGCACTCTGGTGGAAAAGAGCGGCCGTTTTGGCCGTTTCATCGCGTGCGGCAACTATCCCGACTGCAAGTATACAAGACCGTTCACTACGGGTCTCCACTGCCCTCAGGAGGGCTGCCCGGGTGAGCTGGTGGAGCGGATCTCCAAGAAGAAAAAGAAATTCTACGGATGCTCCCGTTATCCCGACTGTGACTTTGCCACGAGCTTCCAGCCGAAGGAGGGTCAATGCCCTGTGTGCGCGGCGCCTGTCCTTTTCGGCTACAGGGGAAGGTCGAGCTGCCTGCGGAAGGGCTGCGAGTGGAAATCAGGATAATCGGGGGCGGCCTGGCCGGAAGCGAGGCTGCCTATCAGATCGCCCGGTTAGGCGGGCATGCTGTGCTCTACGAGATGCGGCCCGTCTCGCGGACACCGGCCCACAAGACCGACTATCTCTCCGAGCTTGTCTGCAGCAATTCCCTGAAGTCGAAGGAGCTGACGAACGCGCACGGTCTTCTGAAGGCAGAGCTTCGCCTCCTCGGCGCCCTTATGGTAGGGGTGGCCGATGAGTGCGCCATACCGGGCGGCAAAGCCCTCGTCGTCGACAGGCGCCGGTTCGCGGAAAGGGTCACCTCCGCCATCTTGGCTCATCCCCGGATCAGGGTGGTGAGGGCGGAGAAGACGGACCTGCCCCAGGACGGCATCGTGATCGTCGCCACGGGTCCTCTCACCGCGCCTATCCTCTCCGAGCGGATAAGGGCGGCGACAGGCATGACGAACCTCCATTTTTTCGACGCGATATCGCCTATCCTCGATGGCGACAGCATCGACATGTCTCGCGCCTTTTTCGGCGCCCGCTACGCCCCGGGCTGCGATGACTACCTCAATTGTCCCCTCACGAGGCAAGAGTACGAGGTGTTCTACGAGGCGCTCCGGCTGGCCGAGAGGGTCGATCTGAAGGAGTTCGAGGAGACGCCCTACTTTGAGGGATGCCTGCCCATAGAGGTGATGGCCGAGAGGGGGACGCATACGCTCCTTTTCGGTCCCATGAAGCCCGTCGGTCTCCGCGACAAAAGGACGGGCTGCGAGCCGTATGCCGTCCTGCAGCTCCGGCGGGAGGATGTCCCGGGGAACATGTACAATATGGTGGGCTTCCAGACGAAGCTCACGTACCCCGAGCAGGAAAGGGTATTCCGCCTCATCCCGGCCCTGCGGGAGGCGAGGTTTTTCAGATACGGCAGCATCCATAGAAATACCTTCATCAATTCGCCTTCCGTCTTAGCCGGCCTTCAGCTCAGGACGGACGGGAGGATCTTCTTTGCGGGACAGATCACGGGCGTGGAAGGGTATATGGAATCGACGGCCATGGGGTTGCTCGCAGGGGTCGCAGCGCTTTACTACGAGCGGGGCAAAAAGTTTACGGCGCCCGAGCCGACCACCTGCATCGGGGCGCTCTACCGGTATATAGGGACGGAGAGGAAGGATTTTCAGCCGATGAACGTGAACTTCGGGCTCCTTGAGGGGTATCACAAGCGAAAGAAGGAGATAGTGGCGGAGAGGGCGCTTTCCGCCATAGCGCGGTGGAAGGAGAGGGTGGCCGAAGACATGCAGTAAATATTTTGTTTTCAATTCTCTTTCTTTGGGGTACTATGAGTAAAAGACTACAAAGCCGGAGATCCCGATGTCGAAGCTTCACGCATATACGATGCGTCGCGTTCTTCTTTTCGCCCCTCTCGTTTTCTGCTTTTCGGTCTCTCTCTTGTGTGCCGCAGAATGGAGCGGTAGCGGCACGGGCTTTCTCGTCGGCACATTGCCGGTCGTGGTGACCAATTACCACGTCGCGGCCGGCGCAAAACAGATCAAGATGACCTTCAGGGACGGGCGGACGGCCAAAGGCAAGGTGCTCCGCCTCGATATGCACAACGACCTGGCCCTGATCGGCTTTGACAAGCCTGCCGAAAAGCCCCCCACAGGGGTCGCGCGGTTTACGATCGCCCCCTCGGATGGGGTGAAACCCGGCCAGGAAGTCTATGTGATGGGTTATCCTCTTCGCGGCCAGCTCGGCGACAGGTTGAGCATCACAAAAGGCATCATCGCGTCCACGGTTGGAATAGAAGAGGATAACAGACATTTCAGGGTTACCGCGCAGGTCAACCAGGGCAACAGCGGCGGTCCCCTGCTCGACGCGAAAGGCAGGGTCATCGGGGTGATCTGTTACGGTCTGAATCCGGTTTGGTTTCTCAAGTTCCGCGGTAACGCGCCGGAAGGAACGAATTTCGCCATCAAATCGTCGCTGTTGTCGAGCATGGTGGCGGATTTCGCTGAAGAAGATGTGCCGAAAGACGGGGACCTGCCGGATCTGACGGGCGATAAGATCTTTGCCGCATACAGGGATGCCGTCGTCTTGATAGAGACATCGGACACGTCCGAAAAACCGGAAAAATCTGAAAGCAGGGAGCAACAATCTCCGGAGAAGGGATTTGGCGCGCAGCAAAAGGGCGCCGTGGTAATCGCAGACACGCGCGAGGCGACCGGGTGGGCAAAAAAAGCGCGCGACAACATCGCGAAAGGGCGGTGGGCCGAGGCGATCAGGGCCGCTTCTGCCGCCATCGCCCTCGATCCCGGACTCTCCGGCCCCTATGCGGACAGGTGTTTTGCCTACTATAAGAGGACGCTCTATGACGACGCGGCGTCAGATTGCGACAGGGCGGTGGAGCTGGACCCTCTCAACGATCTGGCATACAGCTACCGGGCCCTCGCGTATTGCGAAAAAGGGTTCACCGACCAGGCGCTCATCGACGCGGTCCGGGCGATAGAGCTGTCTCCGAAAAATATGAGCTATTACAATAATCGCGGGGTTGTGCTCGAAAAACGGGGCGCGACGGACAAAGCCAAGGCCGACTACGAGGATGCCTGCCGTGGCGGCGTCGGGATAGCCTGCAAGAATTTCACGCGCCTCGCGGGATTCCCACCCGCGGAAATCCCCAGGATAGTGAAAGACCTCCTTGCGGAAAGCATTGCCTGCTTCAATAACGGCCAGATGGACAGAGTGATCGAGATCACTTCGAAGGCCATAACGCTTGACCCCAAGAACGATATCGCGTACGCGAACAGAGGGGGCGCCTACGCAAACAAGGGGTCGCTGCAGCAGGCCATTGATGATTGCAACACCGCCATCAGGATAAATCCCGATTGCGGGTTAGCTTTTAACAACAAAGGCTTCGCCTATGAACGGCTCGGTCGCACCGCCGAGGCCCTGCTTGATTACGAGATAAGCTGCAATTTGGGCGTCGAATTAGGCTGCAAGAATCAGTCGAGGATGACCGGCGCGGCCACCACGAACAAAGAATGAAGCTCACCGACTAAGAAAGCACAACGAGGCGCGGATGGTGGAAGTCTTCAACGGCGGCGGCCGTGGCGGGCCCTCGCCCAACCGGTGACCTTCTTGATGAGCCCTCCCATCTCCGGCACGCGCAAAACGGCCGTCATGGCGAAGTAGACGACGCCGTACAATGCCAGGCAGGCTAGGGCACGCGTAATCGGATGGCGCCAGCTCATCATCAGTTTGGGTCCCCAGCCAAAAGCTGCGGCGATTGCAGCCGCGATCCATAGCTTGCCTGTGAACGAAACGGGCAGACCGGTGTTGCCGACCCGTGCTTTTAGCGCATTCCGCAGGAGCGCCAACTCCAGCCACCCCGCCAGTCCGGCCGATGCGGTAAGTCCCACGACCCCCCACCGTGGGTCAAGGCCCAGGAAGTGCGGCAGATGCAGGGCCGCTATATATCCCAGCACAGCGGTCAGGAAAACCCGCAGGACCGCAAAACGAAGGGGGGTGCGCGTATCCCGCAGCGCATAATACGCGGACGCGTACAATCTGCCCAACGTGGTGGCCAGGAGGCCTATAGCGGACCCGGCCAGGATCGCCCACACGTAAACCGAGTCGCGGTGCCCGAACCTCCCTGTCTGGTAGATTGCCCCGGCAATGACGTCCCCGAGAGCGAGAAACCCCATGGCGGAGGGGACGACAAAAAAGGCGATCCGGCGCAGAGCAGCGTTCAGCCGACCCTGTAAGTAGGCACTGACTTCATGGGCTTCACCGACGACGCTGGAAAAGGCGGGCAATTCGGCGGCAGCCACGGACATGCCAAAAAGGCTCACCGGCAAGGTGTACAAGGTTTGAGCGTAGACGAGGGCGGCGAGGGCGCCCGTCGGGAGGAAGCTTGCCAACAGCGTATCGATGTAAGCGCTGATCTGCACGACGCCGCGACTGACGAGCATCGGTGCAAAGTTGCGGACCACGGTCCGAACGCTTTCCGTGGCAAGCCCGATCACTAGACGGAATCTATGGATGAGACGGAGGACCAGGGGCAACTGTACCCCAAGCTGCAAGGCGCTGCCCGCCACGGATCCCCATGCCAGGACTTTCGTGAGCGCGAACTGGTCCAGGCGACCTCCGAATCCGATCAATGAGATGATCATCATCACGTTCCACGCGACCGGTGCAGAGTAAGAGATGAAGAACCGCCGATGGCTATTGAGAATGCCAAGGCACCAGGCCGAGATCGCGAGGAGGCCGGCGCCGGGGAAGAGAATGCGCACCAGACTGATGGTCAGTTGGAGCTTGGCTCCCGTGAATCCCGGCGCAACAACGCTCGTCAAGAGCGGCGTGGCGAGTATGCCGACGAGAACCAGGCACGACATTGCCAGGGTGAGCAGGCAGAACACCGCGCAGGCGACATCGTCCGCCTCATCTTCTGCGTTACGAGCAAGCAGATTGGCGTATACAGGGATGAAGGAAGCCGAGAGCGCCCCCTCACCAAAGAGGTTTTGCAGGAGATTCGGGATGCGGAACGCAGCCCTGAAGGCGTCGGCCGCGTCAGAGTTTCCGAAATAGTAGGCAAAAACACGATCCCGCAGCAAACCAGCGATGCGGCTGAGCAAGATACCCGATGCCACCAGTGCTGCGTGGTGATTTGCCCTGGGACTTCCGGCCTCTTTCATATCGGCATTCTACGCTGTCCAGCCGTACTCGCCGATCAGCTTGACAAACCTGCACCCGCCATAGTTTTCCTCGTGGTACCGGTCCTCCTCGTCTTTCACGTAGAGCATCAGGTCCTGGAGTTGTTCATGGCCGATGGGCATGATCAGTCTTCCCCCGATTTCGAGCTGCTTCAGGAGCGGGTCGGGCGCCTGGGGGGCGGCGGCAGTGACGATGATGGCGCTGAAGGGGCTCTCTTCCCGCCACCCTTGGGTCCCGTCCCCGATGCGGGTGACGATGTTCGTGTACCTGAGCAAATCGAGGGTCCGCCGCGCCCTTTTTGCGAGGGCAGGCACGCGCTCAATCGTGAAGACCCGGTCGGCCAGCTCCGCCAGTATGGCTGCCTGGTAGCCTGAGCCCGTGCCGATTTCCAGCACCTTTTCCGTTTTTTTAAGCTGGAGCGCTTCGGTCATGAGGCCGACTATATAGGGCTGCGATATGGTCTGCTTCTCGCCGATAGGGAGGGGATGGTCGTCGTAGGCTTGAGGCCGGAGTGCCTCATCGAGAAAAAGATGGCGGGGGACTTTGCGGAACGCGTCGAGCACCCCTGGGTCCCTTATGCCTTGTTCCATGAGCATGCGGACCATTTGCTGCCGTTTGCCTGCGTATTCGTTGTCCATTATCCGGAGAGCTCCCCCGCGCGGGTCCGGGCGGCTTCCAGCGCCCTCACGACAATGCCCTTGAAGCCCTTTTCCTCGAGGACGATGAGGCCGGCAATGGTCGTACCCCCCGGAGAAGTGACCCTCTCTTTCAGCAAGGCCGGGTGGCTGTGCTCTTTTTCGAGCAGGGCCACGGTGCCTTTGACGGTCTGAACGGCAAGGGCGTAGGCTTTGTCCCGGGGGAGCCCCATCTTTACTCCCCCGTCGATCATGGCTTCGAGAAAGGAGAGGAAAAAGGCGGGTCCGCTGCCGCCGAGGGCCGTCACCGCGTCCATCTGCTCTTCGTTGACCTCGACGATACGGCCCAGGGGCGCAAGCAGCGCCGCGACCGATTCCAGCTCATCAGGCGCGAGCAGGTAATTTGCCGTGAAGCCCAACGCGCCTTCCCCCACCGCCACGGCGATGTTGGGCATAACCCTGACTACCTTGGCCGGTTTCTCCAGCATGGAGGTGATGCTCGACGTGGTGATGCCCGCCATGATGGAAATGATGATCCGCGACTCGTCTATGGACGGCGCGAGCGCGCCGATTGCGGTTTTCGCGTCCTGGGGCTTCACCGCCAGTATGAGGTAGCGGCATTCTGCCGCCAGCTCCCGGGGTGAGGCCGCTCCCCCGATGCCGTACGCACCGGTTACCGTCCGCATTCTTTCCGGCTTTATCTCAAAGGAAAGGATGTCGGCCGCTGCAAGGCCGGCGCCGAGGAGGGCGCGTGTGATCGATTCCCCCATGTTTCCCAGACCCATTATTCCGACTCTCTTCATGGTCAGCCTCCTCGCTTTTCTTATAACAGATGAGCCGCAGATTATAAAGACAATTCTTGGGACACCCGCGCGGGTGCGTTACCGTCTACCCGATAACGTGCAGCTTTTTCTTTTGTGCCCTTGTCCTCAGCAATATCGTTGTCGCCCCCGGCCCGCCGTCGGCCATCCCGGAGCTTGCAAAGGCGACCACCCATTTCCTGTGCATTGCCCGGACGATCCACTCTTTCAGCTTTTCCTTGAGCACAGGCCCCTGCCTCGACCTCAAGCCCCTGCCGTGAATGACCTTGACGCAGCGCAGCCGCGATTGCACCGCCTCGCCCAAAAAGGCGTGGAACTCTTCACAGGCGACTTGAGCGGAGAGGCCGTGGAGGTCAAGGACCTTCTGGATAGAGAACTCTCCGTTCCGCAGCTTCTCCATGATGAGGGGGTTTATATCATCCACGTAGCCTTCCATATACTCAGGGAGGTTGACCACGTTGAACGGCGAGGAATCCTTCAGTATCTCCCCCATGATCCGCATCCCCTCGTCGCCGGGGCGGGCTGATGCGGCGTCTCTCGCCGGTCCCCGGACCCTTTCGTTATCCCGGTCCACCTTCCTTACATCTTTCATTTCCTCCAGGAACGCCTCGTCTTCGTCCGGCTGCCTCGCTTCGGGCTCCGGCGCCTTAACCGGGGCGGCCGTGCCTTGCGCTTCCGCCGGGTCGGCAGCGTCGCCCCTGATGAGATCGGCCAGCTCGCGAAAAACCTGATATATCGACTCCGCTTCCTTCATGCGTAATAATTAAACCCGATAAACGACGCAAGTTCAAGGAGCGATTACGGGTGAGGGTAGGGCACGCCCCTTTCAGCCTCTATGTTTCGTCTTGTTCCGTTGGCCAACGGCATGTTCGGAAATGTACGACCAAGCGCGAAAACGGTAAGAAATGCTTGACGCAACAGCCTCACAAACGTAGAATTACACTAGAATTGTGCATCGTGAGGTACACATGGATGATTGGAAGGACCGTTGGACGAGCTGGATACCAGTGCTTGAAAAAGAACTCCTTGATGAGATGGAAAAGGCTCCGGCGGTGTCAGAGGTGCACGCCCTGGATCATATTCTCCGGGTACGGGAACGTTGCGATCATCTGGGAAAAGAACTCGACGCGGACCCCGAGATACTGATAGCCGCTGTCTATCTACACGATCTCGGTCGGCACTACATTCCCGATACGGCTCACGGCGCCCTGAGCGCCCGGAAAGCGGAGCCGGTGCTGGAGAGGATCCATTTCCCCACGGAAAAGAGAGAGCGCGTTCTCCATGCGATCAGGGTGCATGATGTGAGTGCGACATCGGATCAGCGGACGAGCATAGAATCCAGGATACTCTACGATGCCGATAAGATAGATACCCTGGGGGTCATAGGCATCCTCAGGTATATACGACACTATTATGGGAAACAACCGATAGATTACATGCTCGACGATATCGAGCAGAGGTGGCAGGGGCTTGCTCTCCGGGAGACGCGACAGCTTGCATTAGAGGACTATGAATATATCACGGGCTATTTTATGCGGTTAAAAAAGGAGTTGGGGCAATAGGTCCGGACCTTATTTTCCGAACTTCTCCCCGTCCTGCAAGGGCGTCGAGACCGGAAGGAAAGGAAAGGACACCCCACGAGGTGTACCGTAAGGCTCTACGTGGTGCACTTTGAAGTGGAATTCACTATGGAAACAAAATATGACGTGGTTATCGTAGGGGGTAGCTGTGCAGGGGCCGCCGCTGGATATATGCTTGCCAGGGTGGGCAAGAAAGTCATTATTATCGACAAGGCTGTGTTCCCACGGAAAAAGTTATGTGGAGGCATGATCACGGAGAAGACCGTCAACCTGCTTGCGCATGTCTATCCGAATATCAGGCAAGAAGATTATGTTGATTCGAGTTACTCAGCTTTTGGCATCTTTGACGCTGTCGGAGGGAAAATTTGCAAATATTCTCATCCCACTAAGAAGGTCTATTTCGTTGATCGGTCCGTTTTTGATGATGTTCTGTTAAACCAGGCGGCGACCGCGGGCTGCGATGTTATCTGCGGGCAAAGAGTTGTCCGAGTGATAGGTAAGTCTGTTATCACAGATTCAGGGTTACACGTTTCGGGGGAGTTCATAGTGGGTGCCGACGGCGCCAATAGCGTGGTACGTCCGTTGTTAGCTTCGAGCTATAACAGAAAAGATTATTCTATAGGTTTAGAAATTGATGCGAGTTATGATGAGCTGAAGTGTTTCGATAGTAGAGATAAATCTTATCCGAGGATATATTTTGGTTATATAAATTACGGCTATGGCTGGGTCTTTCCAAAAAAAAGCGTAGTCACAGTTGGACTTGGCGGGCCATTGCGTCAAAACGAGCAGAATGCGAGGGAGCTCTTCCGAATTTTCTTGAAGGCGGTGAGTAATGACGCAGCGTTATTGCTTGACAAGATTAGTGCATTTCCGGTCCCTTTCCACAACCTTATCCTGAAACCGGCCCGAGTTAATGTATTTCTTGCGGGAGATGCTGCCGGATTGGTAGAACCAGTGACTGGAGAAGGTATATATTTCGCGATACTTAGCGGCACTTACGTGGCCGAGGCTTTGACAAATGGCGGTGAGGCCGCGGAACGATATAACTCACTAATAAGAACGAAGATTCATCCCATTTTGCGACAAGCGCGCCTTATGAAGAAGATTTATTTCAATCGATATATTTTGCGATATGCGATGTATAAGATGCAGCGAAATGCGAAATATTGTAAATATTATCTTGACTTGCTTTCGGGAGACATTGATTATGTGCAGTATATTGCGGCCGTGTTAAGGGATCGAGGGAAATACCCTTCAGCATGAAGGAGAAGAATGTCCCTGCCGCCCTTACACCACTCTCCCCTTTACGCCGGCCTGCCCAACCTCCTTCTCCTGCTGTTTCACGTGGGTACGGCTGGACAGGAGGCAAACAATTAAACAATTTCTTGCTTTTTCTGTCAATATTCGTAGAATAGGGAGGCGTTTTTGAAACCCGAGACCGAGTATGGGGGTCTTTTAAAAAACCACAAACCGATGAAGAAAAAGGCAAAAGCAAAATAATGGATAACAAGAGTTTGATAGAAGAAGTGCATGGATATATTCGGCTTGCCGTGCCTCTTATGTCAAAGCAGAACATACCCATAACGCCAAGAAACTACGCTGTGTGGTACAGGTATGTTTCCGGCGCCGATGGAGAACTGAGCAGAACCATCGATGCCATACTTCAAAAGGGAGAGGAGTTTTCCGAGGAAAAAAACGAAGCTCTTTATCAGCGATTCTGCGCAGAAAGAGATGAGAATGAACTGAGGAAAGTTCGGGAGGACCTACAACAGGTTTTGCGGACCATTCTTAAAGAGGTAACGGAGTTGACCGGTCAGACGCAAGAATATGAGTCTTTCGTTTCCCATTCGGTCAACACACTGTCGGAAGACGCCTCTATTCAGGAGATCAAAAACGTCGTCAGCGAAATCATCGACAAGACGAAAGCCCTGGGAAGATTCGGAAAGACCATACAGCATAAGCTGAAGGAAACGACTGAAGCTCTGGTCGAACTAAAGAAGGATTTTGAACAGGTCAAGGCTGAGGTGTTTATAGATTTCCTCACAGGAGTCCCCAATCGAAAAGCGTTCGATGATGCTCTTACCATACGTATCGGCGAAGCCGCGTCCGGCGACAAAGACCTGTCCTTACTGTTGATCGACATAGATAACTTCAAGAGATTCAACGACGAATTCGGGCATCTTGTCGGAGATGAAGCGCTGAAATTCGTGGCGAAGAAGATCAAGGAAATAGTGAAGGGCAGGGATTTCCTGGCGCGGTTTGGTGGAGAGGAATTTGCGGTTATTCTTCCCCACACTTCCCTTGCAGGAGCCGCAGCCGTGGCGGAAAACATACGGAGTTTCTTCGCGGCAACGCCTCTGAAGGCGGTTGAAACAGCGAGAAATCTGGGAGTCATAACGGTTTCCGTAGGGGTGGCATGTTATTGTCCGGGAGAATTGTCCAAAGAGTTTATCCATCGGTCCGACCAGGCACTCTATTCGGCAAAAAACGCAGGGAGGAACCGCGTCGCTATCGAATCCGAAACAGTATCTGACCGAAACCGATAGAAATCGGCCTTGCGGCATTTCTCTGATAATGGAGGACAGGGAGACGGCAGTCGGAAAGGCTGACATGCCGGTCCGGTGAATGAGAATGTACAGAGGGAAATCACGTCCCTACCGTCCAGATTTACTTGATATGTACGGCTTCTTGCCGTATAATATCATAAGGAGGTGCATCATGGGCTCACCCGCTACATCGACCGCGCGCCTTGAAGCGCGTATCAGCAAGGAACTGCATGCGACTCTCAAGCGCGCTGCCGAGCTGCAAAACCGTACCATAACCGACTTCGTCATTGATGCAGTTCAGGAAGCGGCCAAAAAGGCCATCGAGGAAACGGAGGTTCTCAGGCTGTCGCTGGCCGATCAGGAATGCTTCGCCCACGCACTGTTGTCACCACCCAAAGCTACACCCGCCTTAAAGCGCGCTTTTACCCGTCATCGTAGACTGTTGAGCGTTGAATGAGCGACAAGCCGTTTCGGGTGGTCCCCATGGACCGTACTCATGATCGCAGCACGTTCAATAGCGGCTCCGAAACGCTGGATTCTTACTTCAGAGAACGAGTCACACAGGATATCAGGCGTAGGGTAACGGCGTGTTTTGTCGCGCTCTCGAGGAATGGCCGCATTGCGGGTTACTACACATTAGCATCGGCAAGCGTCTTCCTCGGCGACTTGCCGGCAAAACTCATCAAGAAACTGCCACGTTACCCCTCCGTTCCAGCGGTGAGGATGGGGCGTCTTGCCGTTGATCGGGCGTTCAAGGGCCGGGGGCTCGGTGGCGCATTGCTGGCCGATGCGCTCATGCGCGTGGTTCGCTCCGGGATTGCAGCCTATGCACTCGTAGTCGATGCCAAGGACAACACAGCTGCGGACTTTTATCGACACCATGGCTTTCTTGAGACAGTGGACAAGCCGTTGACCCTATTTCTGCCTTTAGCTAGGGTGCCGGGTTTCACTACGAAACATGGGCCAAAGTCCCGTTGACGTTGTTACCGAACCGGGTATGGAGCGGTCCACAAGTTGTTGAAAATTGAGGTCACTTTCGCGGAAGGGCCACGGAAAGCCTGAAATAGTTGTTGTAACCTTGCGCTATTTCTCTGATAATGAATGATAAGGAGATGGCAGTCGGAAAGGCCGACACGTTGGTCCGGTGAATGAGAATGTAGAGAAGGAACCAACCCTACCGCCCCTCATGTCATTCCCCAGAAAATGTGAAAATGTGAAGGGCGTCCGTATGTCATTCCCGGTGGGTCTCGGCGATAATCGGTAATAGGCAGGCCGGGCGCCCGGGTACCCACCCGACCGGCAGGGAGGGAAGGGTGCACAAACAAGCGCAAAAACGGTCATTTTTTAGCATTCTTACTGCGTTTTATCCCCACCGTCTCAGCACCCCCCTTTAGGATTCCCTTCTCTTACAAGCCTTGCAGAAGGGGGGGGTTACGAAAGTGAACGATAGTTTACGGTTTAGGGGGGGGTAGGGTAAAGAGAATGTTGAATTATAAATTATCACTGGTGTCCCAACGTTGATTTTAGGAGATAGCATAAAGCGAGCAGCGACAAGGATTTTAGACTCCAAATGGCATTTTTCGATTTGAATTTAAAAACTCCTTGGCACCATACTTCTGGATCATACCAGAAGGAGATGGCGCATGAACTCGGGGAAAACCGTCTTTGCTCAGCTTACGGATGTGGCCATCGTAAAGAAGCTCTTGAAACTGGAACGAAACCTCTACACAATTCTACAGATTTTGAGTGGCACATTATTCGAGAAAACGCCCATTTTACGGGCATTCTCTCGTGTGGAATACGAAACATCCGAGGGGGATATGGTTAACCAGTTGACTTTATTGCGCTAAACGTTGGGACAGTATTGATAAATTATAAATGTTGAATAAACGGCCACGGCCGGTGAAGCGGGCCAGGAATCTGGCGAGAACACGCGGGTGCGGCCCGCCTGTCGGAAGCTGTGAAAAATCCATTTTAGTCGTCACCCCGGTGAAAACCGGGGTCCAGACTGTCTGTAGT
>JBEKHB010000028.1:0-47326 GCA_050012495.1 Syntrophorhabdales bacterium | reverse complement strand
CAGTTCGGTTTCGATTACCTCGACGCCCAACCCGTGACGGTAACGGCGCCTCACACGCCAGTACCCTTCAGTCCGGCCCTTGAAAGCGTTTATATACCAAATGCAGCCAGGATTGTCGCGGCGATCAGGTCCCTGTTTTGACGGGCAGAATGGCGGCAAAGGGCGCCTGGAGATGAAGGCATTCTCAAGAATGCCCGCGATAGGGGCAGCACCGAACTCGTCGGTCTGCCTGTACAAAACAACTCGATCGGGCTGGGAGGAGGTCCACTATGTTTCGTTTTACCGTAGTCTATCCTGCTGCCGAGGGTGGCCATTTCAACTTCGACTACTATGTCAAAAGCCATATCCCCATGGTTGTCTCGCTCATCGGGGCAAGCGCGGTGCGCACGGAAGCCACCAGGGGTCTCAGCGGGGCCGGGGGCAGCCCGGCGCCGTACACCGCTACGGGGAACATCTATCTGCGAGACCTGGAGGGCTTGCAGGCTGCCTTCCAGCAGCACGAAGCCAGGATCGTCAATGATACGCCCAATTACACGAACATTGTGCCTGTCGTGAGCATCGAGGAAGTCGTGGCCCCTTAAGCTGCGCCGGAGAAAGGAGCCAAAAAGATGCAAAGGAGGGTAATATGGAACGATTGAAAGGGAAAGTGGCGCTCGTCACCGGAGGTTCTTCCGGCATAGGTCGCGCGACCTGCACACTCATGGCGGCAGAGGGAGCGACGGTTCTGGTTGCGGATGTCAACCGGCCCGGCGCCTTAGCGACCGTTGAAATGATAGGCCAAAGCGCGCGTTTCCAGCCCCTGGATGTGACAAAGGAGACGGATTGGGCCGCCGCGATCGATCAAGCGTTAAAGGGCCCAGGTAGACTCGATGTGGTCGTCAATGGCGCCGGTATCGGTGTCGCGGGGGATTTCGAGGATTTGAGCTTGAGTGAGTGGGAACGTCTCTTTGCCGTCAATTCGACGGGTGTCTTTCTTGGGTGTCGCTACGGTATCAAGGGCATCAGGGCGGGCGGGCGCGGCGGCGCGATCATCAACATCGCCTCAATGTACGGAAACATCGGGTCGGGTGATGCGGTCGCTTACTGCGCGAGCAAGGGTTCCGTGAGGCTCCTTACCAAGGCCGTTGCCCTTTACTGTGCCGGTAAGAATTACGGCATACGGGTCAATTCGGTGCATCCGACCTACGTCGATTCCGAGATGCTTGACCCCATCGCCGAGATGCTCGGCGGGCGGGAGGCGATGCGTGCAGCCCTGTCCGGACTCATCCCGGTCGGGAGGTTAGCGACGCCGCACGATATTGCGCAAGGCATCCTCTTTCTCGCTTCCGATGAGGCTGCAATGATGACCGGAGCGGAATTGACGATTGATGGCGGTCAGACGGCCGGTATTGTTGGTGCTTTCCGCGAGCCTTCGGCCGTATAGGCAATGCTTCGGCCGCCCCACCTGTTTTTCGCGCCGTGGAGGGGACCGTACAGGCCTGAAGGAAGCGGGCAGAACCAGGGGGAGGGATGAAATGGCGGACAAACCTATGTTCACGCAAGTCATGCAGATTGGCCTTGTCGTTAAAGACTGTGATGCCTCGGTGAAACGCTGGGTTGGTGAATACGGCATAGGACCATGGCAAATCTACGAGTTCAATCCGGAGACTGTTGGCCAAATGACTCTGCATGGGAAATACCAGGGATACGCAATGAGGCTTGCAACCACGACCGTGGGCTCAGTCCAGCTCGAATTGATTGAGCCAAAGGATGATAAGAGCATTTATGCGGAATTCCTGAGGGAACACGGAGAGGGTTTACACCACGTAGCTTTCGGCGTCGAGGATTACGGAAGGGTGCTGGAGTCATACGATAAGAAAGGAGAGCCGGTCCTTCAGGGCGGCAGTTGGAACGGTCTCACCTATACCTACCTCGACCTGCGGAAGGATCTGGGGTTGATAGCGGAGATCTATGACATTGCCCCTGATTTCCAGCTTCCAGAACCGGTGGCGGTTTATCCCGAGAAAGCCTGAGCGTTCCTGGGCATGCTTACTGCCGCTTTTGAGCTGACTGGGAGTGCCCCGCAGGCCCGTGCCGCCCAGTTGTCGACGCAACGGTTGTTGTCGTAGCGGGGCCGCCTATCCGTGGACCACGGGTACCCGGCTACGGTTCTGTTTATGGCAGGGTCGCATGGCTATTGTTGGGTGGGGTGCTTCACGATTCCGGAAAGCCGCGGGAGAAAATCGGGCGGAAAAATAGCAAATTGTTGCTATTGCTTTTTGCCGCCTTCCACGGTAGGCTTAGTAAAAAGACAACACCATAGATGGTTTCACTGAGAACCGAGGAGGTTCTTTCATGGCAACGCCGATAGTCGTCCCGAAGCTCGGCCTGGCAACTGATGACGCAACCATCGTGGAATGGAAGGCAAAAGAGGGTGACTGGGTCGAAAGGGGCGAAGTTGTTGCCGTGCTCGAGACGCAGAAAGTCGAATGGAACGTGGAGGCGGAAGATTCCGGCTACCTTCACATAATCTTGGTCCAGGGAGAGAAGGCAGCTGTTGGCAGTGTAATGGGTATTCTTGCAGAGTCAAGGGAAGAGCTGGACAAACTTGCGGTTTCAATGGCGCCCGTACCTGATTCCCTGACGAGGGCTGAGGCCCCCTCCCCTGATGTCGCCGGGTCCAGAGCAACCCAGGCTGAAGTAAGTGACCGCATCAAAATCACTCCCGTTGCGAGGAAGATGGCTGAAGAGAAGATGCTCGACATCACCCGCATAAAAGGCACGGGGCCGGGCGGAAGGATTACCGCCGACGACGTCGAAAAAGCTGCGGAGGAGCGGGAAGGGCAGCAACGGGTTCCAGAGAAGGGGGCGGGCGTTTTCTTCCAAGGCAAGACCATCAGGCAATCCATCCCGATGAAGGGAATGAGGAAGGCTATCGCGGACCATATGGTGAGAAGCCTTGCGACAGCTGCACAGCTCACCTTCTTGGGAGAAGCGGATATGACGGAGATCGTGAAGCTCCGGGAGGTGTTCAAAAAGAAACAGGGTCCCGTGGTGCAAAAGATCACCTACACCGAGATGCTCGTGGCGGTGCTGGCGCGGACGCTCAAGGATCATCCGGACATAAACTGCAGCATTGTCGATAATGAACTGAAGATCTGGGAAGACATCAATATCGGAGTAGCCGTTGCCCTCGGAAACGAGGGTCTCCTCGTGCCCGTGGTAAGGCATGCCGATACATTGTCCATCACCGAGATATCGGTAAAGGTAAAGGAACTTGTGGAGAAGGCACGGACCGGAAGGCTCGTCCCTGATGACATGGCGGGTGGTACTTTTACCATCACCGCCGTGGGCCCCATAGGCGTAAGTCTCTTCTTCACCCCCATAATAAACCAGCCGGAATGCGCAATAATGGGAACGGGACCAATCATGGACAAGCCCGTTGTGCGCAAGGGGGAGATCGTGGCGGCGCCTATTATGACTTACAGCTTCACTACCGACCACAGGGCGATCAATGGTTACGGCGCTGAGCAATTCATGAGGACCTTTCAGGAGACTATCGAGACGCCCGGTCTGCTTATGTTATGAGATGAACTGGACGGCGAAGACGCGCTCGGATTGAAGGTCGTACTGAGTGTGACACGTGAGAGCGGCCTTGATAATTATAATGCTATAGCGATGGATATAAGACGGGAAAGGGGATTGTGAACGGATTGGTAGAGGGAGTGTCCACGGTGTGCCTCCGTTCCGATACCGCAGGTTATCAGCACGATCTCCTGAAGTACTGTGAAAAAGGGGAGAACAAGCGCTTTTGCCGGATCAAGTTTGCCATCGGCGCTGATGTGACGAAAGAGTTCCGGAAGGCGGTTGCCGAGGCGGGAGAGGTCTCTGCCGAAGATAGGACCGGGAAGGCCCCGTTCCCTAATAGAGCAATCTCCGTATGGTTTTAGCATACAATCCGTATTTACCACGGATAGACACTCATTGTTTGACTACAGTATCCTATCGCTGGGGATACAATGGAAGCCTATGCCTTGAGGCAGCGTCTCGGCGAGCGGGAGCGTACGGGGCATTCTCGGTCAAAAAAGGGGGGGAATGAGGTGGGGGACAAAGGTGAGCTTCTCAGGGTCCGGGTCTCACGGGGTGTCTTGTTTGTCACAATAGACAACCCGCCCATCAATCTCCTCACCATTCAAATGGCAACCGAGTTTCTCCGTCTGTCGCAGGATGCGGCTGCAGATAAAGAGATCCGGGTAATTGTGTTTGACAGCGCCAATCCGGACTTCTTCATTGCCCATTACGATGTCGCATTCCTGGTGCAGGCGCCGGACGAGGCGGATGACCGCAAAACCGTCGATTTCCACGATCTCAACAGGGCCTGCGAAGCCTTCCGGAGGATGCCCAAGGTAAGTATCGCCAAAGTCGAGGGGCGCGCGCGTGGCGGCGGAAGCGAGTTCCTTATGGCGCTCGACATGAGGTTTGGAGCGATCGGAAAGGCAATAGTGGGTCAGCCCGAGTTACCTCTGGGCATCACGCCTGGCGCCGGTGGAACTCAGCGATTGCCGCGGCTGATAGGTGTCGGCCGGGCCATGGAGGTAATACTGGGTGGAGGTGATCTCACCGCTGAGACGGCCGAGCGTTACGGCTATTTCAACCGTGCTCTCCCTGCCGGCGAGCTGGGGCCTTTTGTCGATGATCTTGCTTTCCGGATCGCCTCCCACACGCCTGAATCGATAGCCTTGGCGAAGAAAGCCATACTGGCCGCAACTGAATTGCCGCTCATGGAGGGTTTGATCGAGGAGGCCAGCCTTTCAGTACGGTCCTTGACCCTGCCATCGGCAAAAAGGCGCATGAACAAGTTCCTTGAGTTGGGAGGTCAGACCTTTGAGATGGAACTTGATTGGAGTCGCATGGTGAAGGCTCTCGGTGATGTCCCGTGAGCACCTGCGAGCAAATAGAAGGGAGGTGTTGATATGATCAGACTGACGTTTGTCCTTCGGCGGCGTCCCGAAATGTCGTCTTCGGAGTTCCGGGGTTACCTGAGCAACACGCACGGGCCTTTGGTTATGGCCTATTCGGCGATTCTGAAAATGCGCAAGTACGTGCAGAACTACACCATTGAAGACACCCTGACTGAAGATCTCCGGAGTTCCCGCGGTGCGTTGCCGGCGTGGGAGGGAGTGGAGGAGATGTGGTGGGATTCGCGCCAGGATATCCTCGATGGGCTGGAAAGTCCCGAAGGGCGCGAAGCGGTCGGTTTAATCGTCGAGGACGAGAAGAGATTTGTCGATCTCGGCCGCTCGGCAGGATGGTACGGCTATGAAATACCCCAGATCAACCCTGTCCCGGAAAACATCGTGGCAACCGAGAAAAGCCCATTGATTAAGATCTACTATGTCTTGCACAATCTTCCGGGTCAATCCATGGAGGAAGCGCAGTTTTACTGGCGTGTCTCCCACGGTCCGAAGGTCCGCATGTACGCCCATGCCCACAGGCCCCTTCGTTACATCCAGGTGCACCGTCTGCATGATGAGTTGAACCGGCGATTTGCCGAGTTGCGCGGCATCGAGGCGGCTACTTATTACGGCCATACGGAACTATGGTTTGATCGGGTGGATCTGGCAGCGGGGTTTGCCACTCCCGAAGGGGTGAAGTCCATGGAAGTTTTTATGGAGGATGAGAAGAACTTCATCGATCTCCCGCGCTCTGCCATCTGGGCAGCGAAGGAGCAGGTTTTTATCGACAAATTGGGAGGATAGACGGGCCGGTCCAGGGACGCGTCGATAAGAAAAGGGGGAGCAGATGGAATTGAAAGGAAGGGTGGCAATCGTCACGGGTGCGGTTGGTGCTATCGGTCACGGCATCTGCAGGACCTTGGCCGGTGAGGGTATGCGCGTGGTAGTCGCCGACCTGTCGCAGGATCAGTGCGACCGCTTTGCAGATGAAATCAAGACGTTCGGAGGAATGGCGATGGGGGTAGCGCTGGACGTGACCTCTCGCGAGTCGGTCGGCCGCATGGTTCAGACCGTCCTCGCTGCTTTCGGTCAAATCGATGTCCTCGTCAACAACGCCGGGGTCATAGTGGTAGCGTCCCTTGTGGATCACAAGGAAGAGGATTTCGACCGGGTGCTCAGCGTCAACCTCAAGGGCGCCTTTCTCTGCGCTCAGGCGGTAGTGCCGCACATGATCCAAAATAGGAGTGGACGCATAATCAATGTTTCATCCGTAGCGGCCAAGAGACCAGGCCCCCTGCAAAGCGCCTATGCCGCCTCGAAACACGGGCTCATCGGGTTCACACAGGTCTGGTGTCAGGAGCTGGGGCCTCACAACATCACGGTCAACGCCGTATGCCCGGGGTTTATCGAGTCCGCCATGTGGAAGGATCATCTGAGCCCTGCCCTTGCGCCCGTATTCGGTGTCGATCCGTCTCAATTGGTGGAGACGATCGCAAAAGCATACATGCCATTGGCGAGGCCGCAGCAACCCCAGGATATCGGCGAGGCAGTGGCGTATTTCTGCAGGGCGGACAACACCTCCGGCCAGGCTCTTGTCGTCGATGGCGGACACGCCATGTATTGAACAAGTCAACGTGTTTTTTGTCAGCAAAAAGGAGGTGAAATACCGAAGCCTTTGCCAGATTCAAAAAACTAAAAAAGGGGGATCAAATGAAGCGGACAGGCGTAGTTGCTATCTTGGTCTTTGTTTGTGGAATCGTCGCGTTACTGGCCCAGCCGTGCCTTGCGGCCGAGGCCAAAATAATTAAGGTGGGGACGGTCAACGGGTTGACCGGCTGGATGGCGGCAGGCGAGCAGCCTACTAATGACGGGATGAAACTGGCGGCGGACTGGATCAATCAAACGGGGGGGATTACGGTAAAGGGGGTCAAATACAAGATACAATTGATCACCGAAGATTCCAAGAGTTCCCCTGAGGGCATGGCAGATGCCTGCACCAAGCTGGTGGAAAAAGACAAGGTGAAGTTCATTCTTGGCGGGGTCAATACGGTGATGAACATAGCGGCGAGTTCGGTTACCGAGCCGGCCAAAGTATTTCGTCTCTCCAACTATACCTGTGGGAACCCTGAGGAGTCGGGTCCGCAGTTCCCACTCACCTTCTTTTCGAACAGCAACATTCAATCGATGAGGCCTCAGTTGGTCTATCTGAAAGAGACCCATCCCGAGGCGAAAAGGCTGGCTCTTTCGCACCCGGGAGACGGGGCGGGCAAGTGGCGGAGAGCACATCTCGAGCCGTACGCACAGGAGCTTGGGATGACCGTTGTATACAGTGAGGAGTGGCCCGGGGAGACCGTGGACTTCACCCCGGTGGTGAAAAAGGCTCTGGCATCCAACCCGGACGCATACATCTTCACTGACGGCTGGGCGTATCACGCAGGCGCGCAGATTAAGGCGCTACGGGCCCTGGGGTTTAAGGGCGCCATACTCTCCACGGATTCGGAGATCGTGTCCGAAGTCCTCCAGCTCACCGGCTCCGAAGCGGGAGAGGGGTACTTTGCCTCCGCCTGGGACGTGATGGATCCGAACATGCGACCCATCATGAAAAAGGAAGTGGTACCACGGGCTTCCGCCAGGCTGGGAAAGATCAACCAGTGGCAGCCGTGGGGGTGGAACACGGTCTGGATCCTCAAGCAGGCTATAGAATCTGCCCAAAGCCTTGACCCGGTCGTTGTGGCGAAGAACCTGCGGACAATGAAGAAGATAGAAACCGTATTCGGAACTGCGACCATTGGTGGTGAGAAGACTTTCGGAAGCAAGTGCGTCATAAGTGCGCCCCAGGCGATCTTTGTCGCGAAAGGCGGGCAAGCCGTATTCGTGAGATGGAATGAGACTTCCGTACCCTAAGCCTGTTGTGCGTGCACCGGCTAACCCGCACAAGGAGAGGGTTTTCATGGCCGACTGCGGGTTAGCCGTAAGACATGAAGAAGGGATCCCGAGGAGAGACGCGTGGCGGCTCAGATAGCGGGGCACCTGATAAACGTGCTGATGACCTCATCGATCTATGTACTGGTCGCTCTCGGCTTTGCCCTCGTCTTCGGCGTCATGCGGATCATGAACTTCGCCCATGGCGCCATTTATATGATCGGGGGCTTTGTCTGCTACAATTTCTGGGTTCCTGTGGGTCTGGGCGCCTGGATCTCCCTCGCGTTGACCATGCTCGTAATGGGTATGTTCGGGCTGTTCATTGAGAGATTCTGTTTTCGCCCTTTCCAGCGTGACTTTGAGAAAGCGACGGTCATGGCCATTGCCCTGGTCATCATCTTGAAGACCGGCGCCGATCTCACGGTTGGTCCCTTGGGCAAAAGCATGCCGCCCCTGGTAGCCGGCAGCATAAACGCCGGAGGCGTCATATTTGGCGCCGACAGGTTGGTGGTGCTCCTGATTGCCTGCGTTCTCCTGACCGGACTCGTCCTGATCATTCAAAAGACGAACGTCGGCCAGGCGATGCTCGCCATCGCCCATGACCCTGACGCTGCCTCTCTCATGGGCGTCAACACGAACCGCA
Source organism: Syntrophorhabdales bacterium (assembly GCA_050012495.1). Lineage (GTDB taxonomy): Bacteria > Desulfobacterota > Syntrophorhabdia > Syntrophorhabdales > WCHB1-27 > BOG-1155. The sequence goes on along the minus strand of JBEKHB010000028.1, from coordinate 38,827 downwards.
TTTCGGCCCTTGTCTGTGCGACAGGGTGCGGTTTGGCGGGATTGGCAGGTGGGCTCGTGGGATCGGTTTTGGTTCTTCATGTTTCCATCGCAGACGTCATGCTGGTAAAGATAATCGGGGTCGTTATTCTTGCCGGTATTGGGAGTATTGGAGGCGTCTGGGCAGGGGGGCTGGTCATGGGCGCTCTGGATGCACTCTGTCCGTACTTCCTGTCGAACGTGGTTTCCGACCCGCTGGGGCTCGCGTTGGTCGTCCTCATACTGGTGATCAGACCCCAGGGGTTCTTCGGACACGAGATGTAGCTATGCGAAGGGGAGAAGGCTGATCACGTGATGAAGAGAGATCGAATCAGAGGCTTGAGCGTCATCGGATTGATCGTCCTTCTTTTCCTGGGCCCCCTATTCCTGGAAAACTACTACATTCATCTAGCTGTTCTGGTCTTCATCTATGTCATGTTGACCAGCAGCCTTCGAACCATATATATTTCGGGACAGATGTCGCTCGGCCATGCGGCTTTCATGGCTATCGGGGCATATACTTCGGCCATGTTGGCGAAGCATCTTGGCTGGACGCCCTGGTGCACCATGCCGCTCGGGGGGATTGCCGCATCCATCGGCGGCGTTTTGATAGGTTTTCCGTTTTCGCGGCTGAGGGCCATCTACTTCTCCATGGCGAGCCTCTTCTTCGGGATCATGGTGACGACTCTCGTTGGCTTGGCTCCTGAGTTGACCGGCCACTATACGGGCCTCCAACGGATACCTCTTCTATTCGGTTTTCCTAAGGTGCCTTACTACTATTTCTTTCTGATTGTGACTCTGCTTACGCTCCTTATTCTCTATAGGATTGAGCACTCCCGAATCGGAATGACCTTCAAGAGCGTTTCCCAATCTCACCTGGCAGCCTCGAGCAGAGGCATCAATGAGGCAGGCATCAGGATCCTCGCCCTGGGCGTTGGAACGTTCTTTGCCGGCATAGCCGGAGCAGGTTACGCCCACTATGCGGGATTCATCGCTCCCGCCACGTTTGGGGTGATGCCGAGCATATTCCTGGTGGTATACCTGCTCGCGGGCGGAAAAGGCAGTTTTGCAGGACCCATTGTGGGAGCAACGATACTCTACCTCCTTCCCTTCATCATGCGTGAGTTTCAGGGTTATGCACCCTTCTTTCAAGCCGGCCTTCTGATAGCGGTCATATTCGTGATACCGGAGGGTATGGTCAGTCTGCCGCGTCAGACCGTCTCATGGATAAGGAGACTGCGGGAGCACAGGAGACAGCCGTATGCTTCTTAGAACAGTCGGGCTCACCAAGCACTTCGGAGGTTTGGCAGCCGTTTCCCAAGTGGACCTGGATATTGAAGAGGGGCAGATAGTAGGCCTCATCGGCCCCAACGGAGCCGGGAAGACGACAGTCATCAATCTTATCAGTGGCTTCTTGCGGCCCACGAGCGGGAAAATCATCTTTGACGGCAAAGACGTAACTGGGAAGAAGCCCCATCTGCGTGCCAGAATGGGGATGGGGCGCACATTTCAGATCACGCCGCTCTTTGGCGAATTTACCACCTTCAAGAATATAGTGGCCTCCTTTTACCTCTCCGCCGACACGAGCTTGTGGGGGTCCATATTCAATACCCGCACCCATCGAAAAAAGGAGGAATATACTCTGAGCCAGGCGGAGGAGAACCTGCAGCTTGTGGGCCTGGACGCGGTGAGAGACGAGTTGGCCAAAAACCTGCCGCACGGGCACCAGAAAGTCCTTGATCTGGCTGGGGCCTTGGCCGTGAAGCCGAAACTGCTGCTATTGGATGAGCCTATAGGCGGGATGAGTCAGGATGAGATCGGCCTTGCCCTGAACGCGATCAGGAAAGTGCATGCCCAAGGCACCACAATCCTTTTGGTTGAACATAACATTTCGATAGTGATGAACCTCTGTGACCGGGTCATCGTGATCAACTACGGAAAGAAGATCGCTGAAGGCTCGCCGGAAGAGGTGAGATGCAGCGAAGAAGTGATCCGGGCCTACTTTGGTGGCGACTATGCTGCTTAGGGTGGAAGGAATTACGGTCCACTACGAAAAGGCGAAGGCCCTGGACGACGTGACCTTCGAAGTGGCTGAGGGAGCTGTGGTTGCTATTATCGGCAGTAACGGAGCGGGCAAGAGCACCATTCTGAAGGCCCTTTCGGGATTGAAGCCGCTTACTTCCGGACGCATATGGTTCCTCGACAACAGGATAGACGGAATGGCAATCCATGATATAGTGAGGTTGGGTCTCATCCACATTCCGGAGGGCCGACGACTCTTCCCCGATCTCACCGTACTATCCAACCTCAGACTGGGCGCCTATCTCTGCAAAGACAAGGTATCCATAAGAAAAGCCCTGGATGGGGTCTTCGAACACTTCCCGAGACTGAAGGAGAGGCGCGGTCAGAAGGCGGGCACTCTGAGCGGTGGTGAGCAGCAGATGCTGGCAATCGGCCGGGCTCTAATGGGCAACCCGAAGTTGCTTCTCATGGACGAACCCTCACTGGGATTGGCGCCAATGCTTGTCAACGAACTGGGCCCCGTCATCAAGGGCATTAATCAACGTGGGGTAGGTGTTGTTTTGGTGGAGCAGAATGTTCCGTTAGCCTTACGGGTGAGCGACATGGGTTATGTGCTCCAGGTCGGTAGGATCATTGCGCAGGGCGCCTGTGACGAATTGAAGGGCAGTGAGGCTGTCAAGAGGGCCTATCTTGGCGGTTGAAGCAGTTCTTTTCGGAAGGATGGTAGTGGCGACAGAATAGACTTACGGCCGCTCCAGTGGTGTTGCGGACAATCTCGATCATTGCCATTGTTCCGGCTTCGATGTGCGAGACGGAAACCTCCCCGCCTTTGACATTAACGACGCTGCTTACGTCTTCTTCAACGCCCGCCGGAGAATCTTCCCCTGGGGGGTCTTCGGCAGCTCGGCCACGAAACGAACCGCTTTGGGCACTTTGTAACGAGCCAGGCGGCTTTTGCAGAAAGAAACGAGAGCCGCTTCGTCCGTTGTTTTGCCCTCCTTAAGAGTCACGAAAGCGGTCACCGCCTCTCCATATTCCGGATGGGGCAGACCGACAACGGCACATTCAGCCACTCCCTCGTGCATGTAGAGCACGTCCTCGACCTCTTTCGGGAAGACGTTCTCTCCACCGGTGATGATGACGTCCTTAAGACGATCTACTATGTAGAGATACCCCTCCTCGTCAAAGACGCCAACGTCCCCTGAGTGAAGCCATCCGCTGCGGAGCGCTGCGGCTGTTTCTTCGGGCCGGTTGAAGTAGCCTTTCATCACGTTGGGTCCGCGGATGACAATCTCACCCCTTTCTCCGTCATTCACGTCGTTGTCGTCGCCATCGACAAGCCTTACCTCGACAATGCCCGCAGGGGTGCCGATAGATCCGATTTTGTGGCGAAAGATATGGTTGAAGGTCACGCACGAAGCTGTTTCGGTCATGCCATAGGCTTCGTGAATCGGAATACCGAAAGCGTCTACCCACTGACGCACGATCTCGGCCGGCATGCTTGTCGCTGCCGAAAAAACATATCTGAGGCTCTTAAGACGGTCCCTGCTCGTGGGATCGTTAAGAAAACGTATGTACACTGTCGGGACTGCATAGAAACGCGTTACCCGGTGCTCGGTCACCGCGGTGAGCACCCTGTCCATATCGAAGTTTTGAAAGAGCACCAGAGTGGCGCAGCTGTAAAAAAAGGAATTCATGATGTGGCACTGGGCAAAGACATGGTTAAGAGGCATAAAGCAGACGCCCACGTCTTCGGGCGTCATCCTCTCGTGGTATGCAACGTTCTGTGCGCTGGAGATGAGGCTCCTGTGGCTCAGCATGGCGCCCTTCGGCACGCCCGTCGTCCCGCCGGTATAAAGGATCGCTCCCGTATCGTCCCCCGAAGTCCGGACGCCGGAGGGCACAAACCTCTTTTCGTCCCGTACAATTGACTGGAACCCCTCATCATCGTCAACAACGATCACCTTCTTTACCGACGGAATGGCCGGGGAAAGGGGCAGCTCGGATGCGAGGTCCGCGGAAGTTACCAGCACTGACGAAAGTGAGTCATTCACTAAGCCGACCATCTCTTCTCTTTTGTACGCAGCCGGGACGCAAACGGGCGCTGCGCCCATCCGCGCAATGCCATAGTAGAACATGATCCATTCGGGTCTGTTCGGCATGTAAAGGGAAACGCGGTCTCCTCCGGCAACGCCCAGACTGGATAGGTACCCCGCTACGCCGCCGATGATTCTGTCCATTTCGGCATATGTGTACGCCCTATCGTTGAATATCAGGGCCCTTCTATCCGGGTAAGAAAGGGCGCCAAAAAAAAATGAATTTGCAATGTTCATGTAAATCCCCTCTTAGAGCAAAGTGAACGAAAAATGCGTCATACTCCGCAACGCCGGTCGCAACACCCGGCCTACACCCCCCACTTCACGCCCGCGTTGGTGAGAGTGGCACCCGACACATCAACCACGGCAGAGCCCCCGTCAATCAGGAGGACCGACCCCGTCATGAAGGCGGAATCATCACTTGCCAGGTAGCTGCAGATGCCCGTAATCTCTTCGGGAGCTGCAAACCGGCGCAGGGGAACACCGGATGATACAATCTTGAATACGCCCTCCACATCGGTATTGAGCGTTTCTTTGAGGCCGCCGAGGGCGTGTTCTATCATAGCCGTCCTGGTACCGCCCGGACATACGACATTACTTCTCACTTTGTAGGGACCGTAATCTAATGCAACCTGCTGGGTAAGCATGATCAAGCCCGCTTTTGACGACGCGTACGCCGGCATACCCGGGAGGCAGCGCAAGCCCCCGAGGGAGGCGATATTTATAATCGACCCTCCTCCGTTCTTGATCATAGAGGGTATTGCGGCTTTCATAAGAAGGAAGGGGCCGGTGAGGTTGATCTCGATGACCTCACGCCACAGTCCGGGGTCGAGGTCGACTACGCTGCCGCCCGGGTCTATGCCGGCATTGTTTACCAGTACGTCAACCCTGCCTCCGAAGTTGACTGTGGCTTCCACCATGCGGCCGGCATCTTCATACTTTGAGACATCGCCGGCGCAGGTTGTCGCCGAGCCCGAGGGAAGGGAACCGGCTATTTTGTCGAGCTTTGCCTGGCTTCGCCCCGTTATGCAAATTCTCGCGCCATCCGCGACGAATCGCTGCGCAATCGCACTACCTATGCCCTGACCTCCTCCGGTGATGAGCGCTACTTTTCCATTCAGATTCATCTCTTTATCTCCTTTTGAGAAACAGTACTCTTTACAGCCCCAGATACGCCTTTCTTACGTGTTCATGCTCGATGAGATTGGACGAGGGTCCTTCAAGGGTCAATCGACCGTTTTCGAGCACGCACGCCCGATCGGCCATTTCCAGCGCCTGCTTGACATTCTGCTCGACGAGCAGTACCGTGATGCCCCGGCCGGGCAGCAACTTTATCACCTTGAATATCTCAGCCACCGCCTTTGGTGCGAGGCCGTAGGAAGGTTCGTCAAACATGCACAGCTTGGGTCTCGACATGAGGCCCCTGCCGATGGCCACCATCTGCTTTTCACCGCCGCTGAGGGTGCGTACGATCTGTCCGCTCCTCTCCTCGAGCATGGGGAATACCTCAAAAACCTCTTTCAACGTCTCTGCCCTGTGCCTCCAGGCCCTCAATTGATACGCGCCCATCTCGAGGTTTTCGCGCACCGACATGTCAGGAAAGAGCCTCCCTTCCTGAGGCACCTGGGAGATGCCCAGCTCCACGATCACCGGTGCCTGTTCAGCCTCTATCGGCCTGCCCGAGAACCGGATGACGCCCGAAGCCCGGCGCACTATGCCCGATATGGTGTTGAGGAGCGTCGTCTTGCCCGCCCCGTTCGCTCCGACCAGGGCTACGATCTCCCCCTCGTGGACCTCGAAGCTGACGTCCCACAGGGCTTGAATCTTTCCGTAGAAAGTGCTCAGGTTCTTGACTGCCAGCATACGCTCATTCTCCCAGGTATACTTCGATCACCGTTCTATTCTGCACGACCTCCTGTGGTGTGCCCTCTGCGATCTTTTCTCCATGATGAAGCACGATTATTCTGTCGCATATGCTCATGATCGCCTTCATCACGTGCTCGATCATCACAATCGTCACCCCTCTCTCACGGATGCTCTTCACCAGCTCCATGGCTTTCGCCACTTCCGTGGGGGTGAGTCCCGCCATCAGCTCGTCGAGAAGGAGTAAGTCCGGATGAGTGGCGAGCGCCCTCGCCACCTCGAGCCTCTTCTGGTTCGCGAGGATCAGATCCATGGCACGGGCCTCTTTCAATCCTGCGAGCCCGACAAAATCGAGAATCTCCTCGGTCTCTCCCCTTGCCGGGTCCGAAATGACCGACCCCTTGGCCCTTCCGAAAAGATGGCCCAAAAGCACATTCTCGGACACCGACATCTTGGAAAAAATCTTGACCGATTGAAAGGTCCGTGCGATGCCCATTCGCGCGATCTGGTGGGGCTTGAGGCCCGCAATGCTGGTGCCTTTGAACCTCACCACCCCCGAATCTGGCAGGATGGCACCCGACACGAGGTTGAATACGGTCGTCTTGCCGGCGCCGTTGGGACCTATGAGACCGACTATCTCGCCCGCCTCCACGTGGAAGTCTACCGCCGATGTGGCCGCCAGACCTCCGAAGTGTTTGTTGAGCCCTTCAACCTCCAGTATGTTCATCTCTTCTCCGCGTCGTAGGCAACATCTTCAGGTCCTCCCTTTCCCCTTTTTCGCCATTTCTCGATAACCCCTTCCAGGCCGTAGGGCATAAAGACGATAACGATGAGCATGGTGAGGCCGAAAATGAGCATGTAGTAGTAGGGGAATTTCGTGGTGAGCAGCTCCTCGAGAAGAGAGAAAATGGTCGCCCCCAAGACAGGAGCATAGAGGTGTCCCATGCCCCCGAAAATGGCCATGAGAACAGGCATGAAAGAGTACTGGATGCTAAAGGCGGTGGTCGGGTCGATGTAGCTCCACCGCATGCACATGGTCGCTCCCGTCAGGCCCATGAAAAAGGCGCTCACCCCGAAGGTAACGGCTTTTACCCTGTTCACGTTCACACCCGTATGGGCGGCAGCCTCCTCGGACTCGCCGATACTCCGTAGGGCCAGGCCGAACCTGGAGCGCGTGATGAGATAGGAGCCGAGGAGAACCGCAAAGAAGATTACCACCATACCGTAAAAGACGGTTATAGGCTCCTCCGAAACGACCAATCTGCCGACCGTGCCCGTGATATTGACCTCCCACCAGTGGACGAGATTTCTCACAAGCTCGACAAGGCCGAAGGTGAACATGGTAAAGTACATGCCTCTCAATCGCAGGGTCGCGGAGCCGACAAGATAGGCGAGGACGAAGCTTGCGAGACCGCCGATAAGGATGACCAGAGGGAGGGGCAGGCTTTCGCTGAGTATGGCTGAGGCATACACGCCCACGCCGAAAAATGCCGCCGGCGCAAGGGATATGTAGCCGGTGGGACCGGAGAAGATCGCCCAACTGAGCGCCATGACCACGTACATGAGGATGTTCGTGACAAGTATGACCGTGTAAGATGACGATGAAACGTATGCAGGAAGTCCGACCAGCAGTACGAGCAGCGCGATGAGTAGGATGGGTGAGCGGTACCTTTTCCCGGTGCTTTTCATGACCGATGCTACCTCATTTCCCTAGGAGTCCCGTGGGCCTTACCAAAAGCAGGAACAGGAAGATCACGTAGTAGGCAACCATCGAGAGGCCCGGTTGAACGGAGCTGACTACGTAACCGACAAGACCGAGTATGAAGCCCCCGATGAAACTGCCCTTTATGTTGCCCAGTCCGCCAAGGACCACCACTATTATGGCGATCAGGGTATATTGCATACCCATGACGGGTGAAAGCATGATCGAGGTCATGCTCAGCAGCAATCCGCCTAATGCCGCCATCATGGTGCCGAAACCGAAGCAGAGGGCCAGAACCCTGTTGATGCGCACGCCCATGAGCTCGGCGGCGTCCGCGTCCTGGGCTGCGGCCCTGATGGCCTTCCCGGTGCGTGTGCCCATCAGGAAGACATAAAAGGCGGAGCCGAGAATCACCGAGGCAATGAGGGTGACGATACGGTTTGCCGAGAAGACGGCACCCAACACATTGATCGGAAAAGCGAGGTACGTATAGCCCTTGACCGGAGCCCCCCAGATAAGGAGGGCGATATTCTGGACGACGAAAAGAAGGCCAAATGATGCGAGCATGGAATTGCCCTCGAAGACTGCGGCCGATTCGGAGGAAGTCCTCAAAGGTTTATAGAGTATGCGGTAGATGACAAAGCCGACGGCAAAGAAGAAAGGGGCGCAGATAACCATTGAAACCAGTGGGGTGATACCCGCCTTGGTGAAGAACGTCCAGGCGCAAAAGGCACCCAGCATGATAAACTCGCCGTGGGCTATGTTCAAAACCCTGGCCACGCCGTACTGCAGGCCGAAGCCGACGGCAATGAGGGCGTATATGCCGCCCGTGAGCAGGCCGCCGATCGCTATGTCGAGGAACCGCACAATCATGATAAGTCTCTCCTGAACCGTATCTCACAGGCCCTTCTCAAGGCAGATACCTGCGCCGCAGCGCGCCTGCTGCCCGCACCGACCGGACCCGAGCGAGGGGCATTGCATCGCCGGGCCTCCGGCGCATCACACCACCGGTGCGAGCCTATTGCCCGAAGACCCGAACTCTTGCCGCAAGATAGGCCGCCTGAAGCTCCCTCCAGGCGGCCTATCTTGCTTGAGTCGCAAATCCTGGAGTCTTGCTACTTCTTGGGTGGAGGCGGCGCCCACTGGGGCTTCGGGTACATCGGTTTCGCCGTCCTTTTTGCCCCCACGTCTATGACTTCCCACTTTCCGTTTTGCCACTGACCTACTTCGCCCGGGTGGTTCAGGTTGATCCCTTTTGTGAAGTTGAAGGGACCCATGGCCGTCTGGAAGGTCCTCGCTGCCATGACGTCTCTTATCTTCGTGTTATCGAGCGTCCCTGCCGCTTCAATAGCCTGTTCGAAAAACTGGAGAGAGGAGTAGTAGAAGAGCGTGCCCCAGCCCTCAGGCTCGAATCCCCATCTCTTCGTATATTTCTCGAAGAACTCCTTTGCCCCGGGAGAGGTCTTGACGTTCCACGCACCGGCGCCCATGACGCCGTCGATGCCTTTCGCGGTGAAGGCGTCACGATACCCCGCCAGGCAGGGCCCGACGGTCATATAGAAGGCTTTCGGGTTATAGCCGATCTCCATGGCCTGACCGGTGGCGGGGAATGCGTTCTGCGGATAGAGAAAACCGCAGAACGCGTCGGCGCCGGATGCCTTGGCATCTTTCAGAAGAGGCGTGAAGTCCTGCTGGTCGAGGGGAAAGCTCTTAGCCGCGACGATCTTGATGCCCTTCTTGGGGAATTCTTTCTGGGCCACCTCGTTATACTCCAGGCCGTGAAGGTCCTGGATGTACGCTATGTAGGCGCTCTTCACACCAATCTCGGCAAAGACGTCGGCAAGGGCAGCCATGTGGTAGTCCGCAAAATTTAATACCTGGAAGTAGTAGGGGTATTTGCTTATTACTGATTTGAGCTTCAGGGCTCCTCCCGACGCTCCCATGAGCACAATCTTGTGCTTGTTGGCGATGGGTGCGGCTGCAAAGAGAAAGGCCGTATCCCACGGGGAGAATATCAGGTCGACCTTGTCCTCCACTATGGCCTTCTCGAGCAGCTTCGTCATGGTGCCTATGTCGCTCTTGTCGTCGTACATGACGACATCGAGGGGCAGCCTCTTCCCGTATTCCTTGATGTATAAACCGCCCTTTGCGTTGACCTCCTCTACCCACATTTTGTAGACGTTTCCGCTCGTGACCATCACACCGGGGGCATTCACCCCCGAGAGGGACGTGACCCAGCCGACCCGGATTTTGTCTTTTGCAGCCGCAGCGTGAACAGAAACAGGAATCATGAACGCAACAATCATAAGAACTGCAATCAGGCCAAAGAACACGTTTCTCTTTCTCATGACAACCTCCCCTTTTTTGATTAGTCCCCCAAGGCCTCGGACCAATGAGGTTCAGGCGGGATGCAACGTACCCTCACCACCTCCATCCCTGAGCCTTTGAAGGCTCCGCTACCACATTCTCCCTCGTTACCCATCGATCCTTAAACCTGATATGCTTGTATTGTTGTCGAGATCGATAGCCGTTTACCACTTGTTGCCGTCCTATCCGACTTTGGCGGGGCAACAACGTTTATCAGACCAGGGCCTCCATTCACGCGAACCTGTTAACCCGGTCAATCTCCTCCTCCGGCACGTCAAAGACAAAACCTGCCGGGGAAAGACCCTCTTCAGAAAAGAATGCCGGCAAACGGTCGTCTTTGTCAGTGAATCCTTCAGCATCATTGAATTTTCTTTCGGTCTTCAGGACTGATGACCCCAGATTCTCCAGATAGGCATCGTCAAGGTTCTCGCCCGTAACGGCGGAGACGCAGTTGATAAGGTGGGAACGCAGCTCCGGTTGCTCCATTATAGGAATGCCGACCATCATACAGAGACCAAGGGTATCTACGGCCGCCATGTGGGTCTGCATGACCTGAGACTTCGGACCTTGACCGGTCGGGACCACCGGCACGTAGTCGGGGTCGGCCGGGCCGGGAAGGACAATGCCCGCTGTATGATCGGCCCCCATCGGCGACGTCGCAAAAGTTACTCCTGTTCCTTTCAGAATCCTCGGGTCATATCCAGACAGGCACTGCCCCTTGACCTGGGGGGTTCGTCTGATCCCCAGTTTGTCCCCCGTGAACTTGCACCCGTTGCCGATCATAGCGCCTCGATCTGTCCCGCTGCCTATTTCCTCGACCAAACTCAGCGCTGCTTTTCCATCTCCCCACGGCAATAGACCTGCCTCCATGGCAACCGCGATGGCGCCGCCCACATCCATCGTGTCGACTCCGATGTCATTACAGACGCGATTGATCCGGGCAATGACATCAAGGTCTCCGATCATGCAGTTGGCACCCGCCAGTGCGATTGTCTCGTACTCAAGCCCCGACACTACCAGCTCCCCTTTCTCGTCCGTATAGACATTCGAGCAGCCGACAATACAGCCGTCCATACACCGATGAGTCGCCTGCGAGTTTGGCCTCGTTTTCATGAGATCGACCATGTATTCGCCGCAAATGGATTCAGCCTTGTCAAACTGTCCGGCCGAGTAATTCTTTGTGGGGAATGCACCGGCGCTATTCGTTATCATCACTATTACCGGGGTTCCAAACTGCCTTAACGCTCCAACGAAACCGTCTGAAGCAATCCCCTTCGATAGGACGGCCGCCGCCTCTTTGAGCTTCCGAGCGTCCTTTACTTCCACCTGGCCGCAGCCGCTGTCGTCGACAATGATTGCCTTCAGGTTTTTCGATCCCATCACTGCCCCGAGCCCGCCCCTTCCGGCAACCCTGATATGAAAATCGGGAGACGTAACCGCTATGGAAGCGGCGGTGAGCTTCTTCTCTCCTGCCGACCCAATCGAAATCACGCAGATTTTATCCCCGTATTCGGCTTTCACCTTCTCTATGAGCGCATAGTTATCGAGGCCGGCGAGGGATGATGCAGGCAGGAAACTCGTTCCATTTTTGTCGATTCTGAGAAGAGTCGGTTCCTCTGCTTTTCCCTCCACCACTACCGCCTGAATGCCAAGGCGTGCGATTTTCTGTGCCGCCGTTCCTCCCGCATTGGCTTCCTTTATTCCTCTCGTCAGGGGGCTTTTCGCCCCTACGGAGAGCCTCCCACTGTTGGGGACCATGGTTCCGGCAAGAATTCCAGGGGCAAAAATGAGTTTATTGTCAGCGCCCAAAGGATCACAGCCGCGAGGAACCTCTTTCGCAATAATGGATGACGTTAAGCCCCTACCCCCCCAGATGGCGGAAATTGTCCGGGACCTCTTCCACCGTTGCCCTTAGACCTGACAGGTCGATTCTGAGTAATTTTTTCATGACTCTACCCCTTGACTTGATTTCGCGTATCTCACGCGTTCTTCGTTCGGAACGTCTTTACGCTTTGCATCCGGAACTTGCGTAAAACATTCAACGTGAGGTTACCACGTTGCAAAATAAGTGTCTACAAGAAAACTTCTGCATCGTCGGCCAGCATCTCGCTCCATAGTCTCCCATTTCACTGCGGCTGAGCATCCGGTGGATAAAAGCTCACGGATAGTTTCGCAATGATGGCGCCGGCAGGCGTATTGGCCGTAGCGCCATCTTCGCCGATCGCAAAAAACTTACCTGTCTCTTTCATCTGATCCCAGTTATGAAAGAAAACGGTGGAAACAGGAAGGCCGAACTCGCGAAAGGCAAAGATATACTGGTTATCATCAAACTTGTAGGTGGTGTGAAAATCGACATCCGCCTCGCCGCGAAGGGGTCCCACGACACAGTGCCACACGTAGCGCTGAGTATTGAGATAGACATGTTCAAAGCATTGATTGGAGTTGTAAGTGTAGAGAGCCCGCAAACCTATCAAATCACGCGTCGGTGCAGGCTTGCGCCCCACCGGAGGGATTGCAAGGTCGCCGAGGACGCCTGGCGAGAAATGATGGGCGGCCCTGGGTTCTTTCCCGACGTCGCCTTCGCGCATGATAGTACGGACACCGAGGACACGCCGTGTCTGGGTGTTCACTATAAAGGTCTGCGACTGACGGGGTTCGTCAACAAACGTCATATCGATAAAATATGTGTGAGGCGCTACTTCCACTGCCTCGTACCAGTCTGTGCCTCCCTTGCTGCCGTTCTGCCACACAACCTTGTTGCGATCGACGAAATTGAGATCAAAGGATGACCCCGAGTCGAGCGTCAGTTTCATTGTTCGATTGACCAGCGCCTCTGTCTGAGGAAGACGGTGGAAGGCCATTTCAGACGCATAGTCTTCATACTTGTAGTTTGTTTCGCCCTCACGCTGTGACATTTTCACACCTCCGTTGAGAAAAACTTTTTAGTCTGGTTGCGAACGAAACCGTTTCGGCTATATTGAGATTACGTTTTTCCATTGTCATACCGGCGTCCTCACGAAGCCGTTACGGACGGACAACCGCCTTTATGATCTTTCCCCTTTCCGAGTCTTCGGCGGCGGCGTTGATCTGGTCAAAAGGGTAGAACTTCAGCATTTTGTCGAAGGGGAAACGCCCCTGGGCATAGAGGTCGATCAACTGAGGGATAAATATCTCAGGAACGGAATCGCCCTCGACGACGCCGAGAACGGTGCGGCCGTTGAGGAGCGTTTGCATGTCGAGGCTCACCTCCACCCCCGCCGGTGCCGCGCCGATCAGTCCGGCCACGCCCCCCCACGCGAGGGAATCGACTGCCTGACGGAGAACCCTCGGGATACCCGCGCACTCCAGGGCATACTCCACCCCACCCCCCGTCATTCGCTGAATCTCCTCTACCGGGTCCGCCTGGGAGGAATTCACGGTGTGGGTCGCGCCGAAGCTTCGCGCGGTCGTGAGCCGACCCTCGTTGATGTCCACCGCGATGATCGTGGTGCAGCCGCACAGCACGGCGGCCATGACGGCGCTCAACCCTACCGAACCGGCGCCGAAGATGGCGATTGAGCTGCCCGGTCGGGCTTTCAGGGAGTTGATTACCCCTCCCGCTCCCGTCTGGATGCCGCAGCCCAGAGGGCCCACCATCTCGAGAGGGACGTCCTTTCTCACCTTCACCACGTTTCGTTCGGTGGCAAGGGCGTAGGAAGCGAAACTGGACTGACCGAAAAGAGAGCCGTGGATCGCCTCCCCGCCCTTCCGCATGGTCACGGAGCCGTCTGCCCGAGCCCCTCCAAATTGAAGGGGGAACCACGTGGCGCAATGGTTTGGGATTCCCTTGCTGCACGCGGGGCACGTGCCGCAGGAGAGGTAGCTCATGACGACATGGTCCCCCGGGCCGACCTTCTTCACCCGCGATCCCACCCGCTCCACCACCCCCGATCCCTCGTGGCCGAAGACTGCGGGCAAGGGCGCCGGCAGATACTGATCCCGGCAGACGAGATCGGTGTGGCAGACGCCACACCCGACAACCCGGACGAGGACCTCGTCGTCCCTCGGCTCATCGAGCTCTATCTCTTCCATCAAAAACGGGCCTGATTTTTCGCGCACGACTGCAGCTTTTATCTTCATGGTCATTCTCCTCCTGTGTTCTTTTGGATGGACTCATATCCCCATGGCCACGGGCTCCCGTTGCATTCCTTACGATAACTTACTGTAGTCGAACGATGAGTGTCTATCCGTAGCAAATACGGATTGTATGCTAAAACCATACGGAGATTGCCCTATCAGGGAACGGGGCCTTCCCGGTCCTATCTTCGGCAGAGACCTCTCTTGACTGCGTATGCCACGAGATCGGAGCGAGAAGCAAGGGAAAGTTTTTGCATCATGCTTGCCCTGTGCGACTCCACTGTGCGCTGACTTATAAATAGCTTGCCTGCGATATCTGCGTTGGTGTAACCCTCGACAACGAGTTGAAGAACCTCTCTTTCTCTTGTGGTGAGCGTGTTGTAGGGATCAAGGGAGACCCCCTTTGTCTTCTCCTTGTAAGCCGAGATGGCAAGTTCGGAAAGCGGCGAGCCAAGGTAGTGGCGACCGGCCGCCACTTCGCGGATGGCTTTGACGAGATCGGAAATGTTCGATTCTTTCAGTACGTAGCCCCATGCTCCATTTTGGAGCGCTTCGATCACGTAAGGTTCATCCATGTACATGGAGAGAATGATGGCTCTCGTGTTCGGAGAAAGCTTTCCGACCTGACGAGTGACCTCCAGTCCGTTGAGGCAGGGCATCATGAGGTCGACGACCAGAACGTCGGGTTTCAAACTCCCCGTGGTCTTCACTGCCTCCAGGCCGTCGCCGGCTTCAGCGATGACAGAAAAACCTTCCTGGTTCTCGAGCAAAGACCTAAAGCCCTGTCGAACGATGTGGTGGTCATCTGCGAGGACGATGGTGATCGTTTTCATAGTTGCTCCGCTCATTTTTTCGGCAACTCCGCCGTAAGGCGGGTACCATTTCCAGGGTGAGTTTCGATGGTGAATCGACCCCCTAGCAGTAGTACCCTTTCGCGCATACCGGTCACACCGTTCGTGCTTTCTGACTTAACGACGGAGTGGAAGTCAAAACCGATGCCGCGGTCCTCGATCTGAACGCCAAGGGTTTCCTCGTTGGACCATAGGCGCACGGTAACGCAATTGACCTTGGCGTGGCGGGCAACGTTTGTCAAAGCCTCCTGCACGATCCTATAGATCGCTGTTTCTACCTCAGGGCTAAATCTCTTGTTATCAGCGAGCATGTGCTCAAAGACGACCTGAATGTTCGTGTGCGATGAAAACCGCTCGAACAGCCACGGAAGCGTGGGAAGAAGTCCCAGGTCGTCGAGCATCGATGGGCGAAGCTTGCGAGACAATTCGCGCACGAAGCTCGTTATGGTGTTTGCGAGCGATTTTACTTCCAGCAAGTTTGTTGCCGGCCCTCCCGTCGACTGCATCGCCATCTCGATTGCAAGACCCAGTCCCGTAAGGAGCTGTCCGATCTCGTCATGCAATTCTCGGCCGACGTACCGAAGCTGCTCCTCCTGCGCCCGCACCAACCGGAGCGAGAGGGCCTTCATTTCCGCATGGGATTGCCGCACCTGTTCGAAAAGGTGGGCGTTCTGCATCGCTACGCCGATCTGTTGTCCCAGAGCTCTGTAGAAGGCAACCTGGTCGTCGTTGAACGCATCACGCCTCCTGTGCGCCAGGAATATCATCCCCGGCGCCTCGCCTTTCGCAAGCAAGGATATGCAGAGATAGCTTCGCCACCCGTATCTCTTCAAGGTTGCCGCTATCTCCGGAGAACTCCGGTTCGGCTCATGTCTCACCAGGGTAACGTCGCCCTTATGAATCACCTCGCCGCCACCGAAACACTTAAGCACTAAGGCCTTAAGGTCATGCCGGCCGGAAGGCGGGACGCCCCACCGCACTTCCTTGCTGGAGCTGTTGTCGGTTTCACTATTGAAAAAGATACCGCCCGCAGTTATTTTGAGCTTTCTCACAAAAACTCGTTCGAGGGACTGCAAGATCTCCGACAGGTGGAGAGAACCGGTGACGGACGACATGACTTCGTTGAGCACTTCGAGCACCAGATTCCGCTCCTTAATTCGCCGCTCGGCCAGCCTATTGCTTGTGATATCCCAGCAGGTCATCAGTATTTCCCCGGTTTGGAGCTGCACCGGAACAAACCTGATGTATTTCTGCAAATTTCCTTTGCTGTTCAGCTTTCTCACGAACGATTTGTCGGGGCCGGATCCTGTTGCCTTCAGGATGCCGATCCATTTAGATGTTGCTTCTCGACGGACAGCCTGGTCAGGGTACACACGGGCCAGCCAGCTTTGCATAGTGGGCGTATCCCTCAGGTCGCAGCCAAACAGTTCTGCAAACGTAGGGTTCAGGTACTTAAATCCGAATTCACTACTCCCGTCTATCACCACCATGCCCACAGGGGAGCTTTCGGATAGCGCTCTCGACCTCTGCTCCTCAGCTTGCAGCTGTCTTTGAATGCGTTTTCGTTCCGAAATGTCGCGGGTATTGGCGAGGACATAGTCTCCTCCGGGAAGAGACAGCTTCGTCAGGAATGTTTCGGCGTCGAATTCGTAACCATCCTTTGGTCGTCTGCCTCTGCATTCGACGAGCTCGTCCCGGCCGTTCATGACATTGTTCCAGATCGCCGGCAAATCGGGACGCCCAACAGGCGCCGTATAGTCCGGAATGATAGAAAGACCTATCGCCTCTTCGCGGGTAAGCTTATACATGTCAAGCAGCTTGTCATTGACATCCACAACCTGTCCGGTCCGATCGTGCACGAAGACTGCATCGTGTATGCTGTTGAAGACTGTATTCAAATAGTGCTTGGTAGCCAGCAGTTCTCGTTCTACCCTTTTTCGTTCAGAGATCTGACGGACCGTCGCAAGGATGCTATCCCCCTCAGGAAGTGGGAGCTTTGTCAGAAATACTTCAACGTCAAACTCATAATCGTCCTTAGGTCGTCTGCCCCTGCACTCCAGAAATTGGTGCTCGCCTGCTATGACCCTCTTCCAGATGGCAGGCAGGTCCGGGCGTCCCTCGGGTGTCGTATAGTCCGGAATGATAGAAAGACCTATCGCCTCTTCCCGGCTAAACTGATACATATCGAGCATTGTGTCGTTCACGTCTATCACCTTTCCGTTGACATCATGAACGAAGACCGCATCGTGTATGTTATTGAAGACGGTATTCAGGTAGTCCTTGGTGGTCGTAAGCTCGCGCTCGACCTGCTTGCGGTCGGCAATGTCCCTGGTCGTGGCCACGATGAAACTGCTTTGTCCTATTGCCGCAAGCTTCGCGCTTACCTCGACCCAGAAGAGTTTCCCTGACCTGTCCCTTGTCAGCCACTCGAAGAGCTGCGGCCCTTCCTTTGCGGCCTTCACGATACGGCAATTTGCATCTTCCGCCGTGTATGGCGGGAAACCGCCGCTTGTGTCACCCCACGTCATTCGAACTGCCTCCTCCGCAGAGTATCCATACATTTCGCACATCTTTTGATTGATCTGACGAATGGCAGCGGTTTCGGTCTCAAGGACAAAAACCGCATCTCCCAGGGCGTCGAAAACCGCACAATAGTCGGCCCCTGACTTCAAGGGCTTCTCGGGGGCCGCCGTGTCCCTGATTTCCTGTTTTGTGGCGTCGGCGTGCTTTTTACGCAAAATCGGATGCCCCTTCTACTCGTAAACTGCAACACCCCTCGGACCGGGAGCGCTCTTACCACGTACCCGTCTTCAGATACTCGTCGATCGCCTGCGCAGCCTTTCGCCCCGCCCCCATCGCGAGGATGACGGTCGCGGCGCCCGTCACGATATCGCCGCCTGCGAATATACCCTTCCTGCTGGTCTTCCCCGTTTCCGTATCGGCCTGGATGTTGCCGGACTTCCTCAGCTCCAGCCCCTCCGTGCTCTGGGTCAGTATCGGGTTCGGCCCCTGCCCGATGGCCACGATCACCACTTCCACGTCGATGATATGTTCCGATCCCTTGATCTCGACGGGTCTCCGCCTGCCCGACGCGTCAGGCTCTCCCAGCTCCATATTCACACACTCTATGCCCCTCACCCAATTTTTTTCATCACCGACGATCCTGATCGGATTCGTGAGGAGACGAAAATCGATGCCCTCTTCCTCGGCGTGATGGGACTCCTCCGCCCTCGCGGGCATCTCCGCCCTCGATCTGCGGTAGATGAGGTACACGTGGTCGGCCCCAAGCCTTTTGGCCACCCTTGCCGAGTCCATGGCCACGTTGCCGCCTCCGATGACGGCGACCTTCTTCGCCATTCTTATCGGGGTATCGTATTCCGGGAAGAGGTACGCCTTCATGAGGTTGGCCCTGGTGAGGAACTCGTTGGCGGAATAGACGCCGTTGAGGTTTTCCCCGGGGATATCGAGAAAGTACGGAAGGCCCGCGCCCGTACCCACAAAAATCGCATCGAAGCCTTCCTCGAAAAGCTCATCCACCGTCGCCGTCTGGCCGATAATCGTGTTCGGCTTTATGGCGACGCCCAGCTTCTGGACGTAGTCAACCTCGCGCTGCACAATGGCCTTGGGCAGACGGAACTCGGGGATGCCATACACAAGCACACCGCCCGCCTTGTGGAGGGCCTCGAAAATCGTCACCTCGTGACCCAATTTCGCCAGCTCCCCCGCCACGGTCAGACCCGAGGGCCCGGCGCCGATGATTGCCACCTTTTTGCCTGTGGCCTTCGGCTTTTCAGGCGTCCTGACCTCGCCGGCCGCCAGCTCGTAGTCCGCCACGAACCGCTCGAGCCGGCCGACCGCGATAGGCTCCCCCTTCTTTCCGAGCACGCATTTGCTCTCACACTGCGACTCCTGAGGGCAGACGCGACCGCATACCGCGGGAAGGCTGTTCGTCTCTTTTATGATGTGGATGGCGCCCATGAAATCGCCCTCCTTGACCTGCTTGATGAATTCCGGGATCTTGACGGCGACCGGACAGCCTTCGACGCAGGCAGGCTTCTTGCAGCCGAGGCAGCGCGACGCCTCCCGCAGGGCATTTTCCCTCGTGTAGCCGAGGGCCACCTCGCTGAAATTCTGAATTCTCAGCTTCGGCGCCTGCTCCGGCATCCGCTCCCGCTTCTTGCTCTTCTTTACCTCCACCTGGGCATCGAGCTTACACGTGTGATCCCACATGGCGCGCCGCTCTTCCCGGTTGTACATCTGCTGACGGAGCATCAGCTCCTTGAAGTTCACCTGATGGGCGTCGAACTCGGGCCCGTCTACGCAGACAAACTTCGTCTGGTCCCCGACCGTGGTGCGGCACCCCCCGCACATACCCGTCCCGTCGATCATGATCGAGTTGAGGCTCACGACGGTCTTGAGGTTATAGGGTCTCGTCACGTCCGCGACCGCCCTCATCATGATGACCGGACCGATGGCGAGGACCAGGTCTATCTTGATATTTTCCCGGATCAGCCGCTTCAGCTCGTCGGTGACAAAGCCGTGGCGGCCATACGACCCGTCGTCGGTCGTCACGAAAAGCTGGTTGCTGACCGCCTTCATCTCCTCTTCCAGTATGAGCATCTCCTTGTTCCGGCTGCCTATGATCGAAATGATCTCGTTCCCTGCCTCGTGGAGGGCCTTGGCAATAGGATAGACAGGAGCGACGCCGACACCGCCGCCGATGCAGACGACGGTGCCGAATTGTTCGATGTGGCTTGCCTTGCCGAGGGGTCCGACCACATCGAGGATTGTCTGACCCAGGTCGAACTTGGCGAGCTTTTTCGTGGACGCGCCCACTTCCTGAAAAATCACCGTTATCTGCCCCTTTTCCCTATCAAAATCGGCAACCGTCAGAGGTATCCGCTCTGCACGGTCGTCGGCCCTGAGCACGACGAACTGGCCCGGCTTTACCCGTTTGGCTATGTCCGGCACGTAGAGCTTCCACATCATCAGGGAAGGCGCCAACTGCCGTTTTTCCACTATCTCGTTAAGCTTTGGTCTCTCGCCCACTGCAAGTGCTTTCGCCATATGTTCTCCTTCTTAAAGATTATCCTGTCGGTAAACCTCGCTCGCCTGCTTCAAAGGAAGCTTGACGGTGAATGTCGTGCCTTTCTCTACTTTGCTGCTCACCTCTATCCGGCCGAAGTGGGACTCCACGATCTTTTTGACGATGGACAGACCCAGGCCGGTACCGGGGGTATACCTTGTCTGTGGACCGGATACACGATAGAACTCATCAAATATGTGAGGGAGATTCTCCTCGTCTATGCCGACGCCCGTATCCGCCACCTTGATATTCAAGAAATGGCTGCTCGGCCTGACGGTGATGGTCACCTTGCCGTGCTTCACGTTGTACTTGATAGCGTTTGAAATGAGGTTCGTGAAGAGCTGCTCCATCTCCGACCGGTCGGCCTCTATAAGCGGCAGGGACTCGGGGAGATCTACCTTGAATCGCAGCCCTTTCTCCCCGCCCTGACCCTTGAGCAGCTCTGCGGTGCCCCGGAGGATACTACTCACGTCAAGAAGCTCCTTCTTTCTCACTACCCCTTTTGCTTCGAGTTTTATGAACTGGAGAAGGTCGCTCACCAGGTCGAGGAGGGAATGGGTCCTCGCCTTTGCCCGATCCAGCATATGCCGGTTCACCTCAGGGTCGGACCCTGCGGCCCCTGAAAGAAACGCTGAGAGATACCCCTCGATGGCAGCCAGCGGCGCCCGCAGCTCGTGGGCGACCATGGTGACAAACTGCGACTTTATCTGGTCAATCTCCTTGAGGCCGGTGATGTCGCGCAGCACACTCACGACCCCGAGATCCATGCCTTTTTCATCCCGCACCACCGACAGGTTCACCATCAGTGTCCGCGGAGCAGGAGTGCGCAGCTCGATCTCCTCCGACTGTATGGTATACCGGGCGGAATGAGGGGAATAAGCCTTGCTGATAATCTCCACCAGCCTTTTATGGGGGATGATATCTCCCATTGCCCTGCCCGCCTCCGGACGCCCGTCCAGGTCGAGCATCTCGACGACCGCGGGATTCCATAACGCGAGCTGCTTCTCACGATTGAACACCAATATGCCATCGGCCAGGGAATTGATTATCGTATGCAGTTTCGAGGTCTCATTGGCCACCTCCAGGAGCTTCAGGTCCCGCTCCTCCATAAGCTGCCTGGCCTGAAAGCGAAGCCGCCTCATTTCCAGGCCCCTGTTCACCACGGCCAGGAGCTGGTCCGGGGTAAAAGGCTTGGGGACATAGTCGTAGGCGCCGTGCTTCATCGCATCGACGGCGGTTTCTACCGTCGCAAACCCGGTAATGACGATCATGATGATCTCCGGGTCATACGCCCTCACCTGCTCCATCATCTCGAGGCCGCCCATGCGAGGCATCATGAGATCCACCAGGAGCAAGTCAAACGGCTTCGAGCGGACCTTTTCGAGCCCCTCTTCACCGTCCCCGGCTACCTCTACCGAGTAGTCTTCGGCTGACAGAATCCTTCGGCACCCCTCGCGGATACCCCGCTCGTCATCGACCACCAATATGTGCACGGACTGATCCATCGACCCCTGGCCTTACTTATCCACTACCCGCGTCTATCCCTGTTCTTCGCTTCTTGCAAGCAGATCCTTTACCCGCTTGATCAGATCTTCCGGCAACAGCGGCTTGCTGGCATAGTCATCGGTTTTCATCCAGTAGCCGTCCAGCTCCTGGGAAAAATCGTAGCCCGTCGTCCCCGATACCGCCGTGAGCATGAGGATCGGAATGTTCTTGTATAAGGGATCGGCTTTGAGCGCCTTCGCAAAGGCAAAACCCGAATCGTGCTTCTCCATCATCAAGTCGAGCACGATAAGGTCCGGCTGCTCAAACCTGACCTTATCGAGTGCCTCCCGGACTGAAAACGCGGACATCACGTCGAACCCATGGTTCTCCAGCACAGCCTTGTTCAAGTCGATAAAATCAACGTCGTCATCCACGAGCAAAATTCTAGTTTTCTTGTCCATTTTTCCTCCCCATACCTTCGTTTCTTAAACCTGTCTGCCGCCCCTCACCCTTTTTCTGTCCCGTGCCTGCCCCCCTCATCTACGGGAAGGGAGACCGTGAAAGTACTGCCTTTTCCCAGTGCCGTCTCCACCTCGATCTTGCCCGAATGATGCTCGATGATGCCGTAGGAGATGGCGAGCCCGAGACCGGTCCCCTTTTCCTTTGTCGTAAAGAAAGGGGAAAAAAGCTTGCCCATGATCTCCGGCGGGATACCGGGACCCGTATCCTGCACCTTCACCTTGATCCTGCGTGCGCCGCTCACGGTCGTAATGGTGATCGTGCCCCTGCCCTCCATAGCCTCGGCCGCATTGAGGATGATATTGAGGAAAACCTGCTTGAGCTGCGCCCAGTCGGCGGTGATGGTCGGAAGTCCCGGGGCAAACAGTTTCTTAATCTTGATGTTGTGAAACAGGGACTGGTTGGCCACAAGGCCCAGCACGTCCTCCAGCAGCTCATTCATGTCGGTGGGACCGGGGCTCAGCTTTGTCTCTCTCGCAAAGCTGAGAAGCCCTTGAACGATCTCCTTGGTCCTCCCTGCCTCCTTTATGATCAGCTCCATATCCTCCCTTCGGGGATCGTCGCGCTCCAGGCTCTTCAGCAGTACATGGGCATAGATCGTTATCGTGCCCAAAGGGTTATTGATCTCGTGGGCAACCCCGGCAGCGAGCTGCCCGAGGGACGCGAGCTTCTCCGTTCGTATGAGCTGCGATTGCGCCTGCTCCAGCTCCTGGTGGGAAAGCTGCAGCTCCCGGTGCGATTTCTCCAACTGCTGGTAGATCTTCTTGCTTTCGGCGAGCAGGTAGGGCAGGCAGTATTCGGCTTCCACCATACCCTGGGCAACCGCCATAGCCTTCTCCCGGCAGGTCGGATAACCGCACGCCCCGCAGTCCAGGTTATGATGAGGCGGCTCCTTATCGATCGATTTCAGGATCGTCCGTACCTGTTCCTCCCCGGGTATGGGCAGCGTCTGCTCCATCGCGCGGAACTCGCGCCTCAGGTCGATATCGCCATACCTCTTCACGTCGTCTATCACGGAGGCATAATCCCGCCGCATCATCTCCGACTTGGTGTAGCGTGCCACTGCCTGCCGCTTCCCGAGGAGAAAGACCTCCTGGTCGATAAACGGCCCGTCGATGCAGCCCTCACAGTAGACGACGTCGAGAAACCTGGCATGGGCATGGCCGGACGCAAGCTGCTTGAGGACGTTCGTGCATCGCCTGTGTCCCCCTATGGCGCTTATCTCGTCCATGAGGACGTCAACGGTGATGCCCATGCTCTTGTAGAGCCCCCCGATCACCGGCACAATTCTCGAAAGATAGGGCCTCGGCCCGTCAAAGTCGCTCTCCGGCAGCTTCCGCCGGGTAATGTCTGCCTGATCGATCATCCGCTTTACGTCCCTGAAGGTGATCACCTCATCGATAAACCCCTCCACCTCCGGGGCTGCCATCTCCCCTATCTGCGTGAGGCAGGGCGTGATATAGATCATCTTCCACCCCGGTCTTGCCCGTCGCGCGACCTTTCCGATTGCAATCATGGGCGACACGATCGGCGCGAGGTTCGGTATCAACTGGGGCAGGTATTTCTGCACGTAGAAGACGATTGCCGGACAAACAGAGGAAATCACCGGCCCCTTCGTGTCATGCTGGAGTATTCTTGTATACGCCCGGCTCACCAGCTCGGCGCCGAAAGCGCCTTCCCACACCTCGGTAAATCCGAGGTTTTTCAACGCAGTCACCCACCGACGGGGAGCACCGCTCTCCACCGCCGCGGGGAAAGAGGAGTCGAGGCACGCGATGGTCTTCCAATCGCCGGCGAGGTATTCCTTCACCCGGCTTATGCCGCTCTTGTGGTCCATGGCCTGGTGCGGACACGCCTTGATGCAGTTTCCGCAGAGAATGCATCGCTCCGGGATAACCTTGATATTGTTCTCTTCGAGCTTAATCGCCTTGACAGGGCAATGCTGGATGCAGTACAGGCATCTGCGGCACTTTCCGGCCTTGATATCGATATTGTGAGCGCTCTCTGCCTTGTAAACCATTAAAGGTACACTTTTCAATCACTTCTCACTAGCGATAATCAAGCATCTTACAACAAATGTGTTTTTATGTCAAAGACTTGTGATGATATGCACAAGGCACTCATGGCGGGGGGTACCGCCTCGCGAGCTTTTGGGGGGAGACTCCTGCGAGATAGAGGAGCATGGTCGTCCAGTTCCGCACGCAGCATCGCACCACCCCTTCCCTGTTCCAGCGGCGGCCGGAGGTGCTCAGCTTCTCCGGAATTATGAAAATGGCGCGGCCTTCCCTCTTGATCCGTCTCATCAGGTCCACATCCTCCATCAGGGGCATCTCCCTGTATCCGCCGATGAGGCGAAAGTAGTCGCGCATGATGAAGATCGACGGCGCATAACCGGCTTTTCGGGAGAGGGCGACCGCGTCTCTGACAAAACACCGGTAGACCTCACGCCGCCGTCTCCTCACCGGTCAAGCGGCCAAGTCTCGTCTTCACCATGCCCTTTTCAGGGAATTTGGCGAAGATTAAGGAGCCGTTCGTTGTCATCCATACCGATATCGCCTTCGAGAGAGAGCAAGACTACAGTATAATCGCGACGGATATTCCAGTCCAGATCATACACGGCAACACTTCATGAATGCACACGTTCGTACCGTATCTCGGGTCATCTTTTCACGCTTGCCGGAAAGACGCCGTGTTCTTGATCTTCAGGAAATGAATAGGTATATTCTTACCGGCGATGGGGTTCGCCTTAACTGCCCTCCGGGGGCTAATGACTCCTACCTTGATTCGATCTCCGGCAGGGGCGGCGACTGGAGAAAGCTGATGCTCCGGCAGGGGTTTTCAGGAGGAGCATCATGGAACGGAAAGCGACCGGATCTTACCCCGTTCAGCCGACGGCACGGTTGATTCTCAGCAAGATCCAAGAGGCTTCCGACTGTTTTAACATCGTTTCTCTTCACCGCGACATCGCGGCCTGTGAGGGTCTTTTTGCCCGGGATCAGATAATCGATGTTGCGATCCTCGGACAGTTCAAGGCAGGAAAGAGTTCGTTCATCAACAGCCTGATCGGCCAGGATATTCTGCCGGTCGGCGTCGTCCCGGTGACTACGGTCATCACCCGGCTTCACTACGATCAGGAGCCGAAGGCCATCATAACCGGCTTCGATGGTACGAGGACCGAGGCGGCCATCGATGAGGTCGAGCAGTTCATATCCGAAGAGCGGAACCCTGCGAACGAGAAGAACATTGAGACGGTGGATATAGGATTGCCTGTGCTATCCCGGTATCCGGGACTGCGCCTCGTCGACACCCCGGGTCTGGGCAGTGTCTTCAGGCACAACACCGAGACGTCCCTGGAGTGGCTGCCGGAGGTGGGGGCCGCAATCGTGGCGGTCAGCGCGGATCGGCCGTTATCGGAAAACGACATTAACCTCCTCCGGGAGCTTGCCCGTTATACGCCGAAGATCATCCTTCTTTTGACAAAGGCCGACCTTCTTTCTCCATCGCAGCAGAAAGAGGTGATCCGCTTCTTCAGAAACACCCTGCAGCGCGAAATCAATCAGGCTCTTCCCGTGTACCCTTATTCCATAAAGTCGAACACCGGCTCCTTGAAAAGCCGGATCGACACCGTTCTCGTCAGTCTTTCGGCACACCGCGATACGGAGTTCGTCAACATCCTCCGGCATAAGACCGCCTCCCTCGCGAAAAGCTGCCTGGCCTACCTCGCTATCGCCCTCAAAACCGCCGAAAAGGCAGACACAGACCGCGAAAGCCTGAAAAAGCTCATTCTCACCGAAAAGCTCAACTACGATCTGATCCGCTCGGAGCTGTTCGCGGTGACCCGTGAGAATATGCTCCGGACGAGGCCGGCGATTGCCGCCCGGCTTGATGCCGGGAGGGCCGGGTTCACAAGGGGGCTCATCGGGAGGCTGCGGAAGGAGATGCCCACCTGGAAGGGGAATCTCTGGCAGTTGACACGCAGATACGAGGAATGGCTCGAAGAAAACCTTACACGGGAGCTGAATCAGCTCTCCAAAGAAGAGCACCGCCATTTTTTCGGCACCCTCAACAAGACCTACCTGTCCACCTCGCGCTCCCTCGATCTCTTTAGAAATCTCCTCGACAGGAACATCGAGACTCTGCTTGGCATAAAGCTTTCCCCCGCAGAATGGGACATACGCGTACCCGAGCCCGCCCATCCGGACGTGGCTTTCACGAAGGTCTTCGATTTCCATTTCGACCTTCTCTGGTTTCTGATCCCCATGACGGTCTTCAGAGGCGTCTTCGAAAGACACTTCTTGAAAAAAGTCCCCGGCATCGCCCGGATGCACCTCTCCCGTCTCGCTTACCAATGGGAGGTCCGGATCAACAGGACCATCGAGGAGATCAGGGACCAGGCGCTGAAATACGTGCAGGAGGAGCTCGCAACCATCGACGCCCTCCTCTCACAGGCGGCAGGAAAGAGCGACGAGATCAGAAAGACGATGGGTGAGCTGCGGGACAGGCTTCAGGAGTTGGGCGCTTAGGCGGGCGGCCGGGCGCTTTTCGCGCCTGGCGCGGTCGCCGGCTCGGTGTGACCACTCACCTACGACGGGGTATGCTCCGGGTCCCGCCCTCGCCGGCTTCCGCCCCATCCATCAAAAATCGCCTCGGCCGCGAAAACGACCTTACTCACTTCACTACATCCTCGCGCGCGGACTTCTCGGGCGAGTGAAGAATGGCATCTGGAAGCGAGAGGCATTTATTTTCCGGGACCTGTACTTTTTTCTCGTGAACGTTTTCCTTGACATCGATGACGGACCGTACAAGAATAGAATCACATCCGAAAAGAATGTTACCCGCGGCGATGCAGCGCGGTATCGATGCGAGCGGACGACTGCGGTCCCGGCCCGTGACATCCTTACGGGCGGCCATGAGGGAGAGGAACGACGGGGACAATGATCGATGATGCGGTATAGGCTCCACGGCCCCGGGGGTAGGCTCTCCAGCGCGAAGGATAGAGCGGACTTTTTCAGCACCGCATCGGTCGTCATCCGTGAATCGATCCTTTCCTTTCGCCGGAACCGGGGATTCGAGGTGGCCGGGGCCCTTTCTTCCTACGCCTTTTTTTCGTGCATCCCCCTTTTCTTCTTCATCACCTACCTCCTCGGCAATTATGTGGTCTCCTCGAACGTCGCGCTCCGGGGTGTCGAATCCCTTGCGACCCATATGTTCCCTCCCCTGAGCAAGGCCATAATGGACGAGATCGCCTTTCTGAACCGGAGGCAGGAGGTCTGGGGCCTCGTGAGCCTCCTCATGCTCCTGGTCTCGATCATCCCCTTCATGGACGGGCTAAGGTCTGCTTTCTTCGAGATTTTCGAGACAGGCCGCAGGATATCCTTTTTGCGGGCCCAGGTGCTCAATCTCTCGGCGGTCCTTACGGCCCTCTGCTTTTTTGCCCTGCTCATCGCGGCAGAGATCGTCTATGCCGCGCTCGCGGCCGGTATCTCAAGGCAGGCGCCGGTTCTCGCCGGCGCCACCGACCTCGCCGCCTCCTTTGCGCTCGTGCTGATCCTCGTGCTTGTTTTCTACGGTATAGTGGTGCCGGTCAAAATCAGCAGAATGCACCTGCTCGCCACGTCGGCCGCTGCCGGTGCGCTGCTCCTGTGCTTCAAGATCTTCCTCTCGTGGTTCCTGGTCCTGGACCCGGAGTACGGCCTTGCCATGGGCTCCCTCAAGATTGTGGGCGTTATCATGTTCTGGGTGTACTGTTCTCTGGTGGTGATCCTTTTCGGCGCGGAAATCATGGTATCCCTGAGCAAGAGGGATGCGCTCCTGCTGAAGAAGCTTTTCACCGACGGTCCTCCGAGCCTCGGCGAGTCGGGATCGACCTTCAGGAGGTTCGTGAGGACCTATGCAGCGGGGGACGTCATCGTGCAGGAGGGTGAAAGAGGCAATTCCCTCTTCTACATCCTTTCGGGATCGGTCACCATCGAGAAGAAAGGCCGTCCTATCGGCACGATGCAGAGGGGCGATTATTTCGGTGAAATGTCGATGCTTCTCGATGCGCCGAATACGGCTACCGTCATCGCAGGCATGACACCCGTGCAGGCCATCGTCATCTCTCATCGCAATTTCGAGATTATCCTCCGGGAAAACTCTCGTATCGTCACGACCATCCTCAGGGACATGGCCTTGAGGCTGAAGGCAACGAGCGAGAAGGCATCCTCCGGATGAGTGGCGCAGCTCTCCCCTAAGGCCCATAAGCGCTAATATAAGAGGAAAGCGAGTTCTTTGGTACGATTCGTCATACCGGCGAAAGCCGGTATCCAGGGGAATTTAACGTGTCTGGACCCCGGTTTTCACCCCCGGATTCAAACCTTCCGGGGCAGGCTTGGTGACGGCCTAAGTTAGCGCTTATGCCCCTAAGGTCCCGGCGATCGGGAGGTAGTCTCCTAATTTGAAGGGAAGAGTCCGCTTTAGTGGCATATCAATTGCATCGAGCGAAGGCATGAGCCTCACCGCCTTGGCCGTCATCTGGTTGCTGGTTCAAATCCCGCTCGCAATTGCGGCGGGGAAATTCATGAAGTGGAGGTGCGGTGAACGGGGAAACCGGGCAGATATTGCTGTGGACGGTGACCGATATCTGCACAAAATAAAATATACGTCGTCATCTTTTTGACCGCCTTTACGTCATTTTTCTGTCTTATGATCCTGCACAATTCGTAAGCCTTTCCGCCTTGTCCAAACTTCTCCACAACCACAACGTCCTCAATGAAAGAGGCTTTGCAGTCGTGGACTAGATCCCTGTTTTGTTGGGAGACGGACGTTTTTCTTTTACGCGCCGAACCATTTCTTTTCGTTCGGCTTCCGATTTCATCTGTTTATCGATCGCATTTACTATAGCCTGCGTGTGGTCGTTTGCAGCCTTCTGCACCCTGTCAAAGTCGCGATCACGCAAGGCTTCGATCAGTTCTGCATTGGCCGAGTACATCGCAGGAAGGGCCGGGAGGAAATTGAGGCGAGTGGGGAGCATCTGTGACGAAATCAGGTCGAACAATTCCTTCAGGTAGAAGAGGCCGCTCGCCTTGTAGATGTGCCCGTGAAACTGCATTTCGGGTGTCCCAAAGAGGACGAGGTCTTCAGTTTCAATACCGCGCAACTGGTCGGCCAAGCAGGCGGACAACGTTTCAAGCATCTTTTCAGTCATTCGCTCACAAGCCAGTGTGCCTGCCAATTTGTCCAGGGCGTTCAGGACCAATAACTGCTCTCGGACCCGCTCAAGAGAACTCTCTACCATGAATACACCCCGATGGGGCACTTTTCGAACGATACCTTCCTGTTCCAGCCTTCCGATGGCGTCCCACACAGGTGTACGGCTCACGCCCAATTCCCGCGATAGTCTCTCCATGTTAAGACGCAAACCAGGTTTGAAACGGTTTAGGTAGACCATTTCCTTGACGGCGTGATACACCGTCTCGCTCATGCTCTCCTTCTTTTTGTTCTTCCTTCGCACCATGACACAATTTCTTGGTTCAACGTTGAAGTGAATGCCCCTTCTCGCATGGATGCTGCCTGAAACCTAAAAAGAGACAACAACCAACGATGAAATTATAAGCATAAAACAATGCAAAAAATCAAGGAAGACTTCCTTGATTGTCTTCCTTGATTTTTTGCAGTCTCG
Organism: Syntrophorhabdales bacterium; assembly: GCA_050012495.1. Taxonomy (GTDB): domain Bacteria; phylum Desulfobacterota; class Syntrophorhabdia; order Syntrophorhabdales; family WCHB1-27; genus BOG-1155. The sequence continues at coordinate 9,043 of JBEKHB010000028.1, read as the reverse complement.
CCCTTTCATGGCTAATTGTTTTTGTTAATAATGGTCAATATGTGCAGAATTATGTTCTATATACAATGAAATTTATGTGAATACGTAACTCGTCACAGTCTCAACCTAAAAAGTGTTGTTATTACATATCAATATGTACAGTAATAAGTTATTAAATGAAATTTTTATGAAAAAAAATTCTTGACATATATTTTTCAACAGTGTACATAGTTAGAGAACGAAGATGGGTCTATTAATGAACACTAAAGAAAGGTGGCGGAAAAACACAGATTCTCCATTCGATGATACTCAGTTTGACCAGTAGACATCAGGAGTTCAATAAAGGAGGAGGTCACGAATTATGGAAAAGAGTGATTTGGTCAAGATTGTCGGGAGTAACAACGTTCTGGACAGTCCAAGCATCTTGGAAGAGTATGCCTGCGACATGAGCTTTGTCCCCCGGGTGCGGCCCATGTGTGTAGTAAGGCCCGGCAACGCCGAGCAGGTACAATCGATAGTAAGGTGGGCGAACGAAACCGGCACGCCTCTGGTCCCCGTCAGCTCGGGTCCTCCTCACTTCCGGGGTGATACGGTCCCCCGGATGGGTGGGAGCGTGATTGTTGATCTCAGCCACATGAAAAAGATCGTGCGGATTGATACCAGGAACAGAGTAGCCATGGTGGAGCCGGGGGTGACCTTTAGCGAGCTCCAGCCTGAATTGGAAAAGGTCGGGCTTTCAGCGTATATGCCTCTCTGTCCCAGGGGTTCCAAATCGGTTGTGGGGAGCATGCTTGAAAGAGAGCCCATCACTATGCCTGCCCATCATTGGGACAGCACGGACCCGTTTCTATGCGCGGAACTCATCTATGGCACCGGGGATGCGATGAGGACCGGTGAAGCTGCAGGGCCGGAGACTACCGAGGAACAGTGGAAGATAGGCAAATCCCAGATGACCCCCTTCGGGCTTTCCCAGATGGATGAGAACAAAATAATATCCGGGGCTCAGGGGACCATAGGCATCATTACCTGGGCAACGATGAAATGCCGCATGGCATCCAAGTTCAGCCGGATACTCATGATTCCTTCCGAGAACATTACGCCTCTTTTCAATCTGAGCTACCAGGTTTTGAGGACCAGGCAGTGTGATCATTGCTTTATCCTGAACGATTTGAACCTCGCATCCTTGCTTGCCCGTGACCCCGGAGAGATCAAGGCGCTGCGGGATGTCTTGCCCCCATGGGTCCTCGTAGTGAGCTTCGAGGGGAATGGCTACCTGCCCGAGGACAAAGTGGCATGGCAGGAAGCCGATTTCAGGGACATTGTTGCCCACACAGGTGATTTGAGCGCGGACGATACGATCCCCGGTGCGACCGCCGAGGATCTGTCCCGGATGCTTTCCCGGCCATCGGACGAGCCTTACTGGAAGCTGAGATACAAAGGCGGTTGCAGTGACATCTTCTTCCTTACCACCCTGCGCAAAACCGCCGAGTTCGTTGCCGCAATGGCGGGGATGGCGCAATCGCGGCGGTTTGTTCCCAGCGATATCGGCGTCTACATCCAGCCCGTGGTGCAGGGCACAGGTTGTCACTGTGAGTTTGACCTCTTCTATAATCCGGGCAACGCTGCCGAGACGGAGCGGGTGAAGTGGCTCGTTACCGAAGGGGCCGCAAGTCTCGCCAACATGGGTGCCTTCTTCTCCAGACCTTACGGGGCGTGGGCGAAGGTTGCCTACGGCAGAGCCGTTGAGACTGCCACCATGCAAAGAAAGCTCAAGAAGATATTCGACCCGAAGGATGTCCTCAATCCCGGGCAACTATGTTTTTAACACTCAGGGGGTGAAAAAATGGCATTAAAAGATTTCGAACATGATATGCAAAGGTGCTCAAGGTGTTCGTACTGCAAATGGATACCCTTTGAGAATCAGCAAAACATGGACTTTATAAAGGGCTGTCCGTCGGCGGCCAGGTATAACTTCCATGCCTATGCGGCATCGGGCAAATGGAACATGTCCTATGCGTTCCTGAACGAGAGGATCGATCATTCCGACGCCTTTCAGGATGCGGTCTACCGGTGCATGATGGACGGATGCTGTGATGTCTCCTGCAAGACCGTCCAGGACATCGAACCCCTCCAGCTCATGTATGAACTGAGAAAGAAATTCGTCGAGGACGGACAGATTCTGCCCGAGCATATGCTTACCATCGATGGCCTCAAGAAAGAGGACAATATGATGCAGGGCAAAAAGGTAGATCGCGGCAAATGGGCGAAAGGTATTAAAGTAAAGGACCTCACCAAGGAGAAGGCTAAGGTTGCCTTCCATGCAGGCTGCCGGTACTCCTACGATGAAGAGCTCTGGCCTATTGTCAGGGGAGCACTTCAAATTCTCATCGACGCGGGCGTTGACGTGGGGATCTGGGGAAAGGATGAAGTCTGTTGCGGCGGCCGTGCCGAGTCGATGGGGTTCGCGGGCGAGTTGACCAAGTATGCGGACCATACCCTGGAGGCGCTCAAGGCGGCGGGTGTGGAGACCCTTGTCAACCCCTGCTCCGATTGCTACCAGTGCTATAAAGTCGAGTACGACAAGATCGGCAAGAAGCCGCCGGTCGAGGTCCTGCATATCACTGAATATCTCCATCGCCTGATACAAGATGGAACCATCAAACTGACAAAACAGGTCCCCTTGACCGTGACCTACCATGACCCGTGCCACCTGGGCCGCCTTGCGGAGCCCTGGGTGCACTGGGAAGGGAAAGAGGTAAAGGTCATGGGACAGATGATCTGTCACGAGCCTCCCAAACAATTCAGGCGCGGTGCGCGAGGGGTCTATGATATCCCGAGAGAGGTAATAAAGAGTATCCCCGGCGTCAGACTTGTGGAGATGTACCGGAACAGGGAGTCCGCCTGGTGCTGCGGTGCGGGCGGCGGCGTAAAGGATGCATACCCTGAGTTTGCAAACTGGACTGCCGGCGAAAGGATAAGAGAGGCAAAGGCAGTAGGGGCAAAGGCCCTTGTTTCTGCGTGCGGCTGGTGTCGAAGGAACTTCATGGATGCCATGGAAGATGGCGCAGCGCGGATCGAGGTCTATGACATCATCGAACTCGTACAGAAGGCAATGTAAAAAGGGGGTGTGAACATGGCGTTAACAGATATAGAATATCAGGCGTTAGAAGATATCGTCGGTCCGGAGAATATCAGCAGGGAACCGGCAATCCTTGATACTTACGACCAGTGTTGGGGACATAAAGCAGTATTCGATCAGAAATTTTCAACCCGTCCCGCGGCGGTCCTTCTGCCCGGAAGCTCCGAGGAATGTCAGGCAATAGTTAAGGCATGCAACAGGTACCGCATACTTTTCAAACCCTTTTCCTCAGGATTCGAGATTGTTGCCTTTGCGTTGGCGAATGAAAGGGGCATCCTCCTTGACCTGAAGAGGATGGACCGGATTCTTGAAATCGATGTGGAGAACATGCACGCCGTGGTTGAACCCTATGTCAACATATACAGGCTGCAGAGGGAAGCGATGAAACACGGACTTGTCATGGGATCTATCGGGGCCGGTCCGAGCGGGGGGGTGATCGCCGGTTCCTGCTGCCATTTCGGCGGAGGGACCACCATGGTCAGCACCGGCGGCTTGGGACGGAGCGTTCTGGGCGTAGAATGGGTGTTGCCGACAGGTGATGTGCTGTCCATGGGCACAGCGGAGTCGGAAATGGGATGGTTTACCGCTGACGGTCCGGGACCAAGCCTGAGAGGGGTGTTGCGGGGCCGTTCAGGCTCAAACGGGGGCAGTGGCATCATCACCAAGGCAAGCGTAAAACTTTACCCGTGGTATGGGCCTCCGGACATAAAATTCACCGCGGCGCCCGGTGTGCCTCCCTCGGGAAAACGGATCAGCGAAGTGCCGCCGAACTACAAGGCGATGATCATTATGTTCCCGAGCCAGAGCGCTATGTTTGAGGCTTTGATAAATATAGGGAAGGCTGAAATCGCCTCGGCCCTTATGGGGGCTCTCGTCTTTCCCTATGGAGAGGGAAACGACGAACAATGGGCCGTAATACAGCAGATGGCTGCGGCGGGGATCTCTTTCACGCAGGTTGCTTCGCAGGGCGTGGCCCTTATCTTAGGCTCCGACACTCAAAGGGGGCTGGAATATAAAGAGAAATGTCTTATGGAAATTGCCGGGCAAATGGGCGGCGGCCCTGTGCCCATACCCCCTTCCGACCAGGCAGGGCTGTTTGCGGCGGCTATGTTGCACTTTGGCTTTGTCACGGCGGCTTTCCGGCGTACCGGGGATTTCTTCGTATCGCCGACCAGCGATGGGAGCCCGGACTTTATGCTGAATCTTCGCAAAAACGCCGAGCAGATGTTGAAGCCTTACATGGAAAAGGGACTATTTCAACAACTCGGCATACCCGAAATGTTTGTCATGCCCGGTGAGAATAACTCCATCGGTTTCCATGAGGAAAATGTTTCTTTCTATGACCCTTGGGACCCTGATTCGCTTGACGCGTTACGGGATATGGTGCACAAATCGGAAGACCCTAATGGGCAGTTCCGGAGTTATGGGGTTCCCCACCTTGGTGGAGGGCTTCAGATTGAGTGGGTCAGCCATGTGCACCAGAACTTTGGCCCCATCTATGATAATTACGATAAATGGATGAGGAGCATTAAAGGGATGTTGGACCCTAACGGAGTGGGAGATTGGTCGGCTTACATACCCGCTATCTTCCCATGACATAGGTGAGGTACCAATGGATCGGATTCTTGTAATAATAGAGAGGGAGGAGGGGCGGATTGCCCCTCTCTCCTATGAGCTCCTGAATGCGGGCGCGGAGCTTTCGCGACAGGGAGGAGAGGTTCTATGCGCCTGTTTGCTCGGTGACGGGGCCGGCGAGCTTGCGGATGAGATCGCCTGGTATGCCTCCGAGGTATATGTGATTGACAATCCTCTCCTCTCCCATGTGCAGCCCGATGTCTATGCGTCCGCCGTAGAAGCCCTGTGCCGTGCGGTAAATTTCCGGACAGTGCTCATGGGACACACCCATGACAACCTCGATATAGCGCCGAAGCTGGCGTGCAGGATGGGGAAAGATGCGATAACGGATTGTGTGAAGATAGAGAGAGATATGGATTCGGGCGCTCTCCTTTGCACAAAGCCCATATACGGCGGTAATGCCATAGTGGTGTTGGAGGTGGAGCAGTTGCCTCAGATAGCGACCTTGAGGCCAAAAGCAATGGGTGCTCTGGAAAGAGGCAATGTAAGGGGTGAAATCATACCTTTTCCATGCGAACTCCACCCCTCTCCGATACTCACCATCAGTCTTGTGCACGGGGAAAGTGTGAGCCTCGATAAGGCGGATGCAATCGTTGCGGCCGGCAGGGGCGTCAAAACGGCTCAGGGCATAATGGAACTGGAAGCACTGGTGGAGGCCTTGAGCAGGCATTTTGACAGGGTTGAGCTGGCTGCAAGTCGGCCCCTGGTGGAAGACGGGCTGCTGCCCCGCTCCCGTCAGGTGGGGCAGACCGGAGAGAAGGTGAACCCCGAGGTCTACATTGCCGTCGGAATTTCAGGCGCTGCCCAGCATATGGCCGGGGCAGGAGGATCAAAGAAGATCATCGCCATTAACAAAGATTCCGGGGCGCCCATCTTTGAGGCCTCCGATTATGGGGTCGTAGGTCCCTATGAGGAAATTATCCCTGCGTTTATTAACAAATTGGTGATATTGCCGTGAAGCCGCCTACGATTATTGTGTGCATAAAAGATATCCCGGATCCCGAGGGGCCGCGTTCCGCCTATGAAATCCGCAGCGATGAAAAAAGGGTCGTCCCCATCGGGATCCCTCCGGTCATCAATCCTTATGACGAGAATGCCCTTGAATTGACGATGCGGCTCAAAGATCGATGGGGAGGGAGGGTAATTGCCCTCAACATGTGCGAGAAGGCCGTTCTCCCCGTCCTCAAAAAGGCACTTAGCGTGGGGGCTGATGAGTTGATCCTCCTTGAGGGTCAGGCATTTAGAAACCTTACCAGCTATGCGACCGCCTGGGTGCTCTCGGCAGCGATCAGGAAGATCGGGGACTACGATCTGGTCGTGACAGGAAGGCAGGCTGCCGACTGGGATGCCGGGCAGGTGGGGCTCCTCCTTGCCGGAATACTGGAGCTTCCCGGCATTAATCTCGTCCAGTCCGCAGAGATCGAGGGCGGTACAATCATAGCGGAAAGGCTGACACGGACCGGTCACGAGACAGTGATGGCGCCGCTTCCGGCCCTGATCACGGTAAGCAGCGAGGTGGGCGATCTCAGGCTGGCAACCATCAAGGCGATTCAGGACGCCAAGAAAAAATCCGTGACGAAGTGGGGGGCCGCAGACCTTTCTCTCGATTTTGCACTGCTGCGCTCAAGGGTAATACGCTCCCTTACGCCGCCCCCTCCGCCGTCGAGACACTGTCACTTCATTGAAGGAAAAACATCGGAGAAGAAGGCGGAGAATCTGGCAGCCAGGTTGCGCCGGGATAAGGTGATATGAAAGCCATAAGTGTGAGGTGATCGTGTTGCGACAAAAGGCGTGACGAAGTGCGGCGACCACACGGGTATAAGAGAATGAAACATCGGCCAGGGTGGGACCGAGCCATGTGAGACCGAGGGGAATCTCAATTCAAAAATAAGGGGAGGGTTATGATGAGCTACTTTAACAAAATCTTCATTCTACTGATGTTGACGTGGGGGGCCGTGGGTCTGGAGCGGTTGGTGGCAGGTTTCGTGCTTACGGGCATCCAGAAAGATTTCTCACTCAATTACACCCAGGCGGGGATGGTAATAGCAATGTTTGGTCTTGCCTGGGCGATAGGCACTTGGGCCATGGGAAGCTTATCCGACTACGCGGGAAGGAAGCCCGTCCTCGTCTTCCTGATCATCTTCGGCGGCGTTTGTAGCTGGCTCACGGGCCTCGCCTGGAGCTTCGCCGCCCTGCTGATCATCCGGGCCGTTATGGGCTTCGCTGACGGCGGCATCTTCGGGCCTGCCTCGGCTACCGTCACGGAAGAATCGCCTCCCCTCACCAGAGCGAGAAACGCAGGGATGCTGCCGGCGCTTTTTACCCTGGTCGGGGCGGCGATAGGCCCCATCCTCAGTACTCAGCTCATGGCCCATTATGGCTGGAGATTCGCCTTCTACATTTATGCAATACCCGCGGTAGTCCTTGGACTTCTCATATGGGTGGTCATGAAGGAACCTGAATCGACGCGGTTGGCCATCGCCGCACGTCGTGCCGGGGAGCAAAGGGCACAGCGCCTGGACGGGGAGGGCAAGGAAATCGGCTACTGGGATGTGTTCAAGTACCGGAATATACTCCTCATGACGGCCATATGGTCCTTCGTCATGGCCTTTCTTTGGATCTTCACCTCTTTCGGCACGCTCTATATGGCCAAAGTCCATGGTTTGCCGTTGACGACGGTGGGGATGATTATGTCGGGTATCGGCATAGGGGGATTCTTTGGCTCTCCCTTGCTCGGATTGATTTCCGACCACACGGGACGGAAGAAGACCATCGTTTTGTGCCTTTTCGTGTCAGGAGTTGCGGCCATTATCTTCGGGGCCCTCACCCCCGGCACCAGCGTCGTGGTACTCTTCACATTCCTGTTTATCGCTGGCGGCGTCTGCGGAGGTGTATGCCCGATTATGATGTCGGTTTCGACAGAGACGGTCGGCTTTTCCATGGCCGCAACGGCAATAGGCGTGGTGACCGGGTTCGGTGAGCTGATCGGGGGCGGCGTATTTCCCATTGTCGGAGGAGGGATTGCCGATACCATCGGCTTATCCTCGACCCTGTATCTTAGCGGGGCGCTTCTCGTAATCGGTGGTGTCTGCGGAATCTTCATGAAAGAGACAGCCCCGAGGATGATTGCACGGGTCGAAAAGGCAGATATATTGGCGCCGGCGGTCTGAGGCGCCTATCGGTTGGACCACCACCATGCTTCACAAGAGAGGAGGATTCTATGAGTGGAGTGAGAGAAAAGGATTCGTTCAAGGGCGATAAAGAACTGGCTCGCAAGATAGCCGGCCAGAGCACGTACTCGGGTGATTCCATCAGAATCAATGTCAAGGGCTATAAACCCGCTCCCCATCCTGTACCGTACGGGACGAAGGTCGAGGGCATGCTCTTCGACGGCTATCCTCAGATCGTCAAAGAAGAAGAGGCAAAACCGACGTACGGGGTAAGAAAGGAAAAGAATATCATGGTTCCCATGCGCGACGGCGTCCGCCTTGCGACAGACGTATACCGTCCGGATGTCGAGGGGGAGCGGTTCCCCGCCCTCCTCGCCTTTGGCATTTGGGGAAAAGATGCGCAGGAGGCGATAGGGTGGCTCGCTGATAAACCACAGCCTTACTACGACAGCCCATTCTGGGATGGAAACATGGAGGCCGGGGACTATAACTATCTGGTTCCCAGGGGGTATGTTCACGTGATCCCCGACCCGCGGGGCATAGGCGACTCGGAAGGATACGGGACATTCGGGATGTGGGACGTCTATGATACGATAGAATGGATCGCCGCCCAACCGTGGTGCAGCGGCAAGGTGGGAATGATCGGACCCTCCTCCTACTCCTCCATGCAGATGCTCACCGCTCCTTTGAAACCACCCCATCTCGTCGCCCTTCACCCCGACGAGAACATGTCCGGCTCGGGCGACTACTTCCATGGGATCTTCGATACCATCTGGTACCACATTCCGGCAGGCAGGCATGGGAACGACAGCTTCTTCTGCTACCCCAACTACCCCTTCACGCCCGTGCCCCCTGTTATGATGGGTCTTCCCGACATTAAGGAGAGGATCGCCGAGGCACTCGAGCATCCGGACATCAAGTACAACAGCAAGTGGTATGCCCACATCAAGTATCCTTACAAGTTCCCCCATCTCTTTGATCTCCTCCTTGCGTCCCTGCACCCTGAGCCGGGCAAGTATGTCCACAGCCAGATACTGACGCGAGTGCCCGGCATCGAGACGGTGACGCTGCCGATCTACGAAGGCACGCCCTGGGTGACCAGATTCTACATCTGGTCGAC